>NZ_JBMKGT010000007.1:0-386975 GCF_049238805.1 Enterobacter cloacae complex sp. CDL013
ACCTTGGTGCAGGCCGGATCTTCGCAGTGGTTGCAGGCAATCGACAGGTAATAGGCGAAGACATTCTGATGCCAGACGCCGTTATCCTCCTGCCAGTCGCCGCCCGCATATTCATAAATACGACGGAAGCTAACGTCCGGGGTCAGGTCTTTGTAATCCTTGCAGGCCAGCTCGCAGGTTTTGCACCCGGTGCAGCGGCTGGAATCAATAAAAAATCCATACTGGGTTGTCATCGGTTAATCCTTATGCCTTCTCGATCTGCACCAGGTTCGTGTGCTGCGGGTTGCCTTTCGCCAGCGGTGACGGGCGGTGCGTGGTCAGGGTATTGATGCAGGAGCCGTGATCGACACGATCGCCGTTCATGTTGGCGTCATGCCAGGCGCCCTGGCCCATCGCGCTTACGCCGGGCATGATGCGCGGGGTGACTTTCGCAGCAATGCGCACTTCGCCGCGGTCGTTGAAGACGCGCACCATATCCCCATTTTTGATACCTCGTTGCTCTGCATCCACAGGGTTAAGCCACACCTCCTGGCGACAGGCGGCCTGGAGCACATCTACGTTGCCGTAACTGGAGTGGGTACGGGCTTTAAAGTGGAAACCGAACAGTTGCAGCGGGAATTTGCTGCGCTCGGGCGCGTCCCAGCCTTCAAAGGTTGAGGTATAGACCGGCAGCGGGGTGATGGTTTCGTCTTTTTGCAGTTCCCAGGTTGCCGCAATATCCGCCAGCTTGCTGGAGTAGATCTCGATTTTGCCCGACGGGGTTTTCAGCGGATTGGCATCCGGATCGTCACGGAATTTTTTATAGGCCACAAAATGTCCATTTGGATCTTTGCGCTTATAAATACCCATTTTTTTCAGCGCGTCGTAGGACGGCAGCAGCGGATCTTTGGCGACCATTTTGGCGTACAGGTAGCGCAGCCACTGCTCCTGCGTACGGCCTTCGGTGAATTTCTGATGGATATCCGGTCCGAGGCGTTTCGCCACTTCGCTCATGATCCAGTAAATGGGCTTGCGCTCGAACTTCGGGGCGGTAACCGGCTGGAGGAAAATCAGGTATCCCATGTTGCCGGCGTAATCGTTGGGGATGATATCTTCCTGCTCGACGGTCATCAGATCCGGCAGAACAATATCGGCATACTTCGCAGACGAGGTCATGAAGTTATCAATGACGACGATCGTTTCGCACTTGCTCTCATCCTGCAAAATGTCGTGAGTTTTGTTGATATCGGAGTGCTGGTTGATGATGGTATTACCCGCGTAGTTCCAGATGAACTTGATCGGCACATCGAGCTTATCTTTGCCGCGTACGCCGTCGCGCAGGGCGGTCATCTCCGGTCCACGCACGATGGCATCCGTCCAGCTGAAGCAGGAGATTTGCGTTTTCACCGGATTTTCCGGCAGCGGCATGCGTTCGATGGTGATGGTGTAGGTCGATTCGCGTGCGCCGCTGTTACCGCCGTTAATGCCGACGTTGCCGGTCAGGATCGGCAGCATGGCGATGGCGCGGGACGTTTGCTCCCCGTTTGCCTGACGCTGCGGGCCCCAGCCCTGGCAAATGTAGGCCGGTTTCGCCGAACCGATTTCACGGGCCAGCTTAATGATGCGTTCGGCAGGGATGCCCGTTATGCGAGACGCCCAATCCGGAGTTTTCGCGGTTTTGTCATCACCCTGGCCGAGAATATAGGCTTTGTAATGACCATTAGCTGGTGCGCCTTCCGGCAGGGTTTTTTCGTCATAACCCACGCAGTATTTATCGAGGAAAGGTTGATCGACAAGATTTTCATTAATCAGCACCCACGCAATACCTGCCACCAGCGCGGCATCGGTGCCCGGACGAATCGGGATCCACTCGTCTTCACGCCCTGCGGCAGTGTCGGTATAACGCGGATCGATAACGATCATCCGCGCGTTTGACCGTTCGCGCGCCTGCTCAAGGAAGTATGTGATCCCGCCGCCGCTCATGCGCGTTTCCGCCGGATTATTGCCGAACATCACCACCAGTTTGGTGTTTTCGATATCCGATGTGCTGTTGCCGTCGTTGCTGCCGTAGGTGTAGGGCATTGCGCAGGCGATCTGCGCGGTGCTGTAGGTGCCGTAGTGGCTGAGGAAGCCGCCGTAGCAGTTCATCAGGCGCGCGACCAGCGAGGCGTAAGGGGAGGAACGGGTGATGTTGCCGCCTACAATTCCGGAGGAGTAGTTAATGTAGACCGCTTCGTTGCCGTATTTTTCGACCACGCTTTTCAGACTCGTGGCGATGGTGTCCAGCGCTTCTTCCCAGGTGATACGCTCAAACTTGCCTTCTCCGCGTTTGCCCACGCGTTTCATCGGATAGTTCAGACGGTCTGGGTGATTGATGCGACGGCGAATTGAACGGCCTCGCAGGCAGGCGCGAACCTGATGGTTGCCGTAAACATCCTCGCCGGTATTATCCGTTTCAACCCAATAGACTTCGTCATCGCGAACGTGCAGACGCAGCGCACAACGGCTACCGCAGTTTACCGAGCAGGCGCCCCAGACGACTTTGTCATCTGCGGGCTGAATAGCGGACTGCACAGCGGCGGCGGCGCTTTTTAGACCAAAAGGTAATGCGATCCCACCGGCGGCAAGCGCCAGAGATCCTATGGCAGTAGATTTAACCAGAGTTCGACGGCTTATCCCGCCGTGATGTTCAACTTCGGACATGACTCACCCCATCATTGTTAATAATTATTTTCACCCGTGACTACAACCGGGCTAATGATGGGGGGGGTGTTACTTATTTAGAGGTATTAAATATTAATCCTCGTCAAATCAGGGGAATTGAGTGGGAAAATCATTGCGGCTCAGCGGGCGCATTCTCCTGCGTACCTGCGCCGCTCACCGGGTAGTTGCCGCTACTGGTGCGGGTGTACAAAATTTTGAAAGTATCGTTGGCACAATGCCCAACGACCTGCGCATCCGGCTGATCGGCCTGATCGTTCGGGACGATGTTCAGGGTAAAGCCAGACTCCGGTACGCCGTTGTTGATAATCTTCTGCTGAATGTCGCTTTTCACGCGCTCGCAGGAATCCGGGGCCGCAAGAAGAGCGGGTGAAGCACTCATTAACAGCAGGGCGGTAATCCAGGGTAACCGTTTCATCTGTAGCTCCTTTTCACTGTGTAGACTGTAAGCATAGCAGGCTAGGGTAAGCTTTTGTTTTTGGGTCTGTCTTTCTGAATTGTCCTGGAGCCCTGCCTGCGTCATAAAATAAATTGCGAATAATGGTGCTGATTGTCTACCAGATAAGAAGGCAGGGTGCGTTTTGATACCTCTTGCCTGACCAGTTTTCGGTCTCGTCCCCAGATATCTTCGGCGTTGGTGATAACCTTCATAATATGTTCCGGGTTATTGAATTCCGGCAGATCGTATTCGGTATGAGAAATGGTAGACATTTTTTCAGAAATTCTTTCTGGGGTCATTACCCAGGAGAAATGCCAGCCGCCATCTTTCACAATCTTATTATTGATTTTTAGCCAGTTCCATTTAAACCATGACCAGTTTTTATCTTTGCGCGCACGCTTCCAGTTTCGGAAAGATTCAGGCTCACCGTGGAAGAAATGCTTAAGGTTGTAATAGGACGTCGCGCGCGGCAAAGTACATTTTCTAGGCGTACCATCCGTGTTGTGAACCTGGAGATTAAACTGATAGTTGAATACGTTTTGATGAATAGTCGTGCAGAGCGCGCGCGGATTAATGGCCCTGACCGTGTCGGGAGAGAAGATTTCGTCAACGTCTGACACCAGAATCAGATCGTCGTCTGCCGCGTCTTTTAACCCGTTCATAATGGAGTTGCGAAGCGCTGCTTCATTTGCCCATGCATCAACCTGGTTATTATCCGCCCGGTTTAAAATAGGCTGCGCGTCAAAAGGCACGTAAATGATTTTGTCTTTGAATTTGGCAAACTTCGTAATATCGAAATGCAATTCTCGCGGTATGCCCGTAAAAGAGTGTGTTGCTTCTACAATGACAAAACGGTCAACGACATCAGCGAGAGTATGTAATCTGATGTCGAGCAACATATCTTCGTCATAGTATAAAAAACAGTCGTAAATCATGATGTTAACCCGAAAATTTAAGAATCTAATTTTATAATAGTGTGGAATCTTCCGCGCCCAAAGTAGCCACTTTGGCAGGTCTCGTCAATGCAAACGACGGATTTATAAAGCGCGAAGAGTCAAATGAAGTGCTGTTATGTAAGTTGCTGTATTTGCTAATATGATTGTATCTCTCTCTGAACGGTAAATGATGTGAACAAATACGCAGCGATAACGCTACTGGCAACGGTACTGGTGGGATGCGACAACAACTCCGCGCCGCTGTCATTTACGCCGGAGATGGCGAGCTTTTCGAACGAGTTTGACTTTGATCCTCTGCGCGGGCCGGTGAAGGATTTTACCCAGACGCTGTTTAACGATAAGGGTGAAGTCTCTAAACGTGTGACCGGCACGATGTCAACGGAAGGGTGTTTCGATACGCTTGAACTGCACGATCTCGAAGCGAATACGGGCGTTGCGCTGGTGCTGGATGCTAACTACTACGTCGATGCGGAAACCCAGCAGCAGAAGGTAAAGTTGCAGGGGAAATGCCAGCTGGCGGAACTGCCGTCTGCCGGCCTGACGTGGGACACCGACGATAACGGGTTTGTGGTTGCAGCGCACAGTAAAGAGATGGAAGTGAAGTACCAGTATGACGCCGACGGCTATCCGCTGGGTAAAACTACGGTTTCCGGCGACCAGCGTTTATCGGTCAAGTCGGTGCCTTCGAAAGATCTGCGCAAGCGCATGGATTATACGGCGGTAAGCCTGTTGAACGATAAACCGATGGGCAATGTAAAGCAGAGCTGTGATTACGATCGCCACAACAACCCGGTGAACTGTGAGCTGGTGATCACAGATGACAGCGTCAAACCTGCCGTTGAGCGCAAGTACACCATCAAAAACAGCATTGAATATTATTGAGAATAAAACCGCGCAGGTTACTGCGCGGTAGGTTTAAGCAGGCTGGCGGAGGAGGACTTATGCCCGGCCAGATGCTGATGCTGGAAAATGCACATGCGTATGGTGTTACGGTATTCGCCGTTAATAAAGAACTCATGGATCAGTTCACCTTCCACCATAAAGCCCAGCTTACGGTAGATATGAATCGCTTTTTCGTTCTCTTTGTCGACGATAAGGTAAAGCTTGTAGAGATTCAGGACGTTAAACCCGTAATCCATCGCCAGCTTTGCCGCTCGCGACGCAAGACCTTTCCCCTGGTGCTCCGGTGAAATAATGATCTGAAATTCCGCCCGACGGTGAACGTGGTTGATCTCAACCAGTTCAACCAGCCCGGCTTTTTCACCTTCGCACTCCACCACAAACCGGCGTTCACTCTGATCGTGGATATGCTTATCGTAGAGATCGGACAGCTCGACAAACGCCTCATAAGGCTCTTCAAACCAGTAGCGCATCACGCTGGCATTGTTGTCGAGCTGGTGAACAAAGCGTAAATCTTCGCGCTCCAGCGGACGGAGCTTAACGTCACACGGCGTCGACATTACGGTGCTACCGTGCGGCCAGTGCGACGATCGAGACAGCGCAGGGTGTTAGGCTCCCAGTAAGTGTTGACGTTGGCACTTTGCTGGCATTTGTCGCGGGCATCAAACGCGACGTCTTCTTTATCCCACTCTTTCTCCACGCGCTTATTCACTTTCTGACGCAGGCTGCGGGTGTCATTCCATTGTTCTTTGTCCATGGCAGCATTCTGGCGGCTTTGCGCGCTGTCACCAGACTCAATGATGAGTTTGCTGGTTTCGGCTGATGCCGTTGCGGCGAAGGCGAACGAGGACAGTGCCAGTGCGGCTGTCAGACAAAGGCGTTTGCTTAATGTAGTCATAGCGTTTCCTTTAAACGGGTGCAGACAATCGGATTACCCCGTTGGATTCTACACCAATCCGAAAGGGTGTCATACCCGCGCGGCAGGTATGGGAACGATGTGAACATTATCGCGTATGATGTCTAAATCAATCCTCACGAAACGAGAAAAATGTTCAAAACGACGCTGCTTTTTTTCGCGACCGCGCTGTGCGAAATCATCGGATGCTTTTTGCCGTGGCTCTGGCTAAAGCGGGGCGCTTCCGCGCTGCTGCTGATCCCGGCGGGTGTGTCCCTGGCCCTTTTTGTCTGGCTGCTCACCCTGCATCCGGCCGCCAGCGGGCGGGTATATGCGGCCTACGGCGGAGTGTATGTCTGTACCGCGCTGCTGTGGCTGCGCGTTGTCGATGGCGTCAGGCTAAGCCTGTATGACTGGGCAGGCGCGCTGATTGCCCTGTGCGGCATGTTGATCATCGTGGCCGGTTGGGGACGCGCATAAGCGTCCTTATAGTGTGATCGCCCGCTGATTTTACGATCATTATACTTGTATGGTAGTAGTGTAGTTGCGTAAATTTCCTCCATCACAACGAGCGATGTAAGGAAATGGATTATGAAGATTGTCGGGGCTGAAGTATTTGTCACCTGCCCGGGGCGTAACTTTGTCACCCTTAAAATTACGACCGATGAAGGCATTGTCGGCTTGGGTGATGCCACGCTGAACGGACGCGAACTTTCCGTTGCCTCTTACCTGAAAGATCACCTGTGCCCTCAGCTGATTGGCCGCGATGCGCACCGCATCGAAGATATCTGGCAGTTCTTCTATAAAGGCGCTTACTGGCGTCGTGGTCCGGTCACCATGTCAGCGATTTCTGCCGTGGATATGGCGCTATGGGACATTAAGGCGAAAGCCGCGAACATGCCGCTCTATCAGCTTCTGGGCGGGGCTTCCCGGGAAGGGGTGATGGTTTATTGTCACACCACCGGGCACACCATTGACGACGTGCTGGAAGATTATGCCCGTCATAAAGAGATGGGCTTCAAGGCAATTCGCGTGCAGTGCGGCGTGCCGGGAATGAAAACCACCTACGGCATGGCCAAAGGCAAAGGGCTGGCGTATGAACCTGCGACCAAGGGCGCCTGGCCGGAAGAGCAGCTGTGGTCCACCGAGAAATACCTCGACTTCACGCCCAAACTGTTCGACGCAGTGCGCAGCCAGTTCGGTTTCAGTGAACATCTCCTTCACGACATGCACCACCGTCTGACGCCCATCGAAGCGGCGCGGTTCGGCAAAAGTATTGAAGATTACCGCCTGTTCTGGATGGAAGATCCGACTCCCGCTGAAAACCAGGAGTGTTTCCGCCTGATCCGCCAGCACACCGTCACGCCAATTGCGGTGGGGGAAGTGTTCAACAGCATCTGGGACTGCAAGCAGCTGATTGAAGAGCAGCTCATTGACTATATCCGCGCCACCATAACCCATGCGGGCGGCATCACCGGGATGCGTCGCATTGCGGACTTTGCCTCACTCTACCAGGTGCGTACCGGCTCACACGGCCCGTCGGATCTGTCGCCGATTTGCCACGCCGCGGCGCTGCATTTTGACCTGTGGGTACCGAACTTTGGTGTGCAGGAGTATATGGGTTATTCAGAGCAGATGCTGGAAGTGTTCCCGCACAGCTGGCGCTTCGATAACGGCTATATGCACCCGGGCGACAAGCCAGGGCTGGGCATTGAGTTTGATGAGAAGCTGGCAGCGAAATACCCGTACGATCCGGCTTATCTGCCGGTGGCCCGTCTGGAAGACGGCACTCTCTGGAACTGGTAAACGAGGAGCGAATGATGAAAAGCGTAGTGATCCAACAGCCGAATGCGCTGGAGATTGAGGAGCGTCCTCTCCCGTTGCCTGGGGCAGGCGACGTCCGCGTCAAAATTAAGCTCGCCGGTATCTGCGGTTCAGACAGCCATATCTATCGCGGGCATAACCCGTTTGCAAAATATCCGCGGGTAATCGGTCACGAATTCTTTGGCGAAATAGACGCGGTTGGCGAAGGCGTGGAGGGCACCCGACTGGGTCAGCGCGTTTCGGTGGATCCGGTGATCAGCTGCGGGCACTGCTACCCCTGTTCCGTTGGTAAACCGAACGTTTGCACCTCGCTGGTGGTGCTGGGCGTCCATCGCGACGGTGGTTTCAGCGAATACGCCGTCGTGCCGGCGAAAAATGCTTGGCACATTCCGGATGCGATCCCTGACAAACACGCGGTGATGGTTGAGCCATTCACCATTGCCGCCAACGTGACGGGGCAGGCGAAACCCACCGAACAGGACGTGGCGCTGATCTACGGCGCAGGCCCGATGGGGCTGGTCACCGTGCAGGCGCTGAAGGGCGTTTACAAGGTGAAGCAGGTCATCGTGGTAGATCGCATTGATGAGCGGCTGGAGATGGCGCAACGCAGCGGCGCAGACTGGGTCTTCAACAACGGCGAGCAGTCGTTACAGACTGCGCTGGATGAAAAAGGCATCAAGCCGACATTAATCATCGATGCTGCCTGTCATCCGTCCATTTTGCAGGAAGCGATTACGCTGGCGTCTCCGGCGGCGCGCATCGTGCTGATGGGATTTTCCAGCGACCCGAGCCAGATCGTGCAGCAGGGGATCACCGGCAAAGAGCTGTCGATCTTCTCTTCGCGCCTGAATGCCAACAAATTCCCGGTGGTCATTGACTGGCTGGAAAAAGGGCTGATCGACCCTGAAAAACTGGTCACCCATACATTTGACTATCACCACGTTACAGACGCCATCGAACTGTTTGAAAAAGACCAGCGGCAGTGCTGCAAAGTCTTGCTCACGTTCGACCAATAATAATTCACGCGGTTAAGAGCCTGCGAAGACAGGCTCTAAGTGGTACGCATCTTACCTTTCAGAGATAGCCATTATGACTCAAGCACAACCTCAAAGAAGTACGTCAGATTTGGTGAAAGCCGCCGTATCTGGCTGGCTGGGCACCGCCCTGGAATTTATGGATTTCCAGCTCTACTCCCTTGGCGCCGCGCTGGTGTTTCATGAAATTTTCTTCCCTGAGCAATCGGCGGCCATGGCGCTGATCCTGGCGATGGGCACCTACGGCGCAGGCTACATCGCGCGTATCGTCGGGGCATTTATCTTCGGCAGAATGGGCGACAGAATTGGCCGTAAAAAAGTGCTGTTTATCACCATCACCATGATGGGGATCTGTACCACCTTAATCGGCGTGCTACCGACCTACGCGCAGATCGGGATTTTCGCACCGGTGCTGCTGGTGACGCTGCGTATTATTCAGGGGCTTGGCGCGGGGGCAGAAATCTCCGGTGCGGGCACCATGCTGGCGGAGTACGCGCCGAAGGGTAAACGCGGCATCATCTCCTCGCTGGTGGCCATGGGCACCAACTGCGGAACGCTGAGCGCCACGGCGATCTGGGCCGTGATGTTCTTTGCCCTCGATCGTGAAGAACTTATTGCCTGGGGCTGGCGCGTGCCATTCCTCGCCAGCGTGGTGGTGATGATCTTCGCCATCTGGCTGCGTATGAACCTTAAAGAGAGCCCGGTGTTTGAGAAGGTTAACGACGCCGAAACCGTTGCGCCAGCGGCGGCGCAGGATACCTCATTAGGCGCGATGTTTAAGAGCAAATCGTTCTGGCTGGCGACGGGGCTGCGCTTTGGGCAGGCCGGTAACTCTGGGCTTATCCAGACCTTCCTTGCCGGGTATCTGGTGCAGACGCTGTTATTTGATAAGGCGATCCCAACCGATGCGCTGATGATCAGTTCGATTCTCGGCTTCCTCACCATTCCGCTGCTGGGCTGGCTGTCCGATAAAGTGGGGCGCCGTCTGCCGTATATCATCCTTAACATTTCAGCCATTATTCTGGCTTACCCGATGCTGTCGATTATTGTTGATAAGAGTTACGCGCCGGGCGTGATTATGCTCTCTATCATCGTTATTCATAACTTTGCGGTCCTCGGGCTGTTTGCGCTGGAAAACATCACCATGGCAGAGATGTTTGGTTCGCGGAACCGCTTTACCCGCATGGCAATCTCGAAAGAGGCGGGAGGGCTGGTGGCCGTAGGCTTTGGTCCGGTGCTGGCGGGGATCTTCTGCAATATGACCGGGTCCTGGTGGCCAATTGTGGCGATGCTGGTGGCGTACTCGCTGATTGGGCTGGTCTCCGCTTTGCTGATGCCGGAAGTGCGCGACCGCGATCTGAGTGAAGCCGAAGATGCAGCCGAAGCGCCGCATAAAGAAGCGGTAGCCTACGGCGCGCTCTCTTCACGCCGCTAGTGGTTTACATCTTGTGTTACCTGTCACACAACTTTTTACTGATGTCACACCACATGGCGAAAAGTTAATGTAAATCAAGATCTGAAAACGACGTATCAGTATGGTTAATGGCAGCGTTTTTTGACTCCGACTGCCATTCTAGTTGGTGTAGTCAGCAGGCGCTGCCGCTCTGAAAAGGAAGCGGCAGCGGATCACAGCGTTCATTAATTAACGAGTCTCAATCATGGAAAACCAGTTATTACAGGCGAAGGCAACGCGTCCTCAGTACGATCGCGACAGCCTCAAGGCACGCATTGTTCATTTAGGGTTTGGCGCGTTCCACCGCGCGCACCAGGCGGTGTACACCGATATACTCGCCGCAGAACAGGGCAGCGACTGGGGTTACTGCGAAGTTAACCTGATTGGCGGCGAACAGCAGATCGCCGATCTGAAGGCACAGGATAACCTTTATACCGTAGCAGAGATGTCTGCCGATGCGTGGACAGCGCGCGTGGTCGGCGTCGTCAAAAACGCGCTGCATGCGCAGGTCGACGGGCTGGAAACCGTGTTGGCGGCGCTGTGCGAGCCACAGGTCGCCATTGTTTCCCTGACCATCACCGAGAAAGGGTATTGCCATTCCCCGGCAACAGGACAACTGATGTTCGATCATCCGTTAATCGTTGCCGACCTGCAAAACCCCCATCAGCCGAAATCTGCGCCGGGCGTCGTGGTTGAAGCGTTGGCGCGGCGTAAGGCGGCGGGGCTGCCAGCATTCAGCGTGATGTCATGCGATAACATGCCGGAGAACGGCCACGTGATGCGCAATGTCACCTGCGCCTACGCGCGCGCTGTTGACGGCGAACTGGCCGACTGGATTGAAGCGAACGTCACCTTCCCGTCAACCATGGTGGACCGTATTGTGCCCGCCGTCACGGCTGACACGCTGGATAAAATCGAACAGCTGACCGGCGTACGCGATCCGGCAGGTGTCGCCTGCGAGCCGTTCCGCCAGTGGGTGGTGGAAGATAATTTCGTCGCCGGACGTCCAAAGTGGGAAAAGGCCGGTGCGGAACTGGTTTCTGATGTCATTCCGTTTGAAGAGATGAAGCTGCGAATGCTTAACGGCAGCCACTCGTTCCTGGCCTATCTCGGCTACCTTGCCGGTTATCAGCACATTAACGACTGCATGGAAGATGAACATTATCGCGCAGCCGCGCATGCGCTGATGCTGAAAGAGCAGGCGCCGACTCTGAAAGTGAAGGGGGTGGATTTAGCTCACTATGCTGACCTGTTGATCGCGCGCTACAGCAATCCGGCCCTGCGTCACCGCACCTGGCAAATCGCCATGGACGGTAGCCAGAAATTGCCGCAGCGGATGCTCGATTCCGTGCGCTGGCACCTGGTCCACCAGAAACCCTTCCCGCTGCTGGCCCTCGGTGTGGCGGGCTGGATGCGTTATGTCGGCGGTGTGGATGAGCAGGGTAACCTGATTGAGGTGAGCGACCCGCAGCTGGCGGTGATTCAGGCGGCGGTAAACGGTAGCGCTGAAGGCGAAAGCCGCGTTAATGCGCTGTTGGGCATTGAGGCTATTTTCGGTAACGAGCTGCCGAAGGACGCGGTGTTTGTGGCGGCGGTCAAGCAGGCTTATCAGACGTTGCTGCAAAAAGGCGCGAAGGCCACGGTTGCTGAGTACGCCACCCGGCTTTAACGCTATGACATGCCGCCGTCCGCGGCGGCATGTCGGGGCGCAGCTTAGTGCATCCCCAGGCGAATCAGCTCAATCGGTTCGAACTTACCTTCGCATCCTTCCACTTCAACCGTTTTACCACGACGCACCTGCTCGGCATTAAGGCCGTCGCTGTGGATCGCTTTAATCACGCCGAACTGACCTGTGCCGCTAATCATGACGCGGCTGCCAGTGGTGATTGCATTTCGGTTACGGTCGTATGTCATCATGGTATTTTCTCCTCTCGTACTTATCCGCTACGGCGCTAATTCGACGGCTGCCGTACACGGGGCACTATTAATACGCCTCTCTTTAACGAAATTATTTGCTTTTGATCAAGCTCACACTTTTTTCTTATTTCATGCAGGCGTTGACGGTTCAGGACACCACTTTACAAAGCGGACAGTTATTTTCCTTAATTGATAGTTTCCGGATGCAAGTGTTTAGGCTTTGTTTATATCCACAATGTCATTCTGGAGACAGAAAATAACCCTTCATCGGAAAAGGAGTCAGGCTTATGTATAAGAAAATTTTGATGCCTGTTGACGTGTTTGAAATGGATTTGAGCGATAAAGCGGTACGCCATGCGGTCAACCTCGCGAAGGCGGAAGGCGCGACGATCACCCTGGTCAACATTCTCCCTAACAGCAGCCGTTCGTTACTGCGGGGGTTCAATGCCGATATTAAGAAGTTCGAAGAGTATATGACCGCCGAGTCTGATAAGAAGATGAAGGCGCTGAAACGGCTCTTTGATATGTCCCCGGAAAATATTGATTGTGAAGTTCGCTTCGGCAACGTACGCGATGAAATCATCAAGCTCAGCAAAGAGGGGAAATATGACGTTATTGTTATTGGATCAAGAAACCCGAGCATGACAACCCATCTGCTGGGTTCAAATGCTGAAACTATCCTGCGCTACGCCACTATACCGGTATTAGTGGTCCGCTAATTACTTCGCCGCAACCGAAAGGGGGCGGCGAGGTTTTATTCTTCGCTGAACCACTCGCGGTTTTCCTGACGAATTAACTGAACTGACTCACTAATTTCCTGAAGGTGAAGCGTCATCGCTTTATCAACGGCTTCCACGTCGCGTTTTTCCAGCGCGCTGAAAATATCATGATGCTGGCGCAGCAACATCTCTGGCGGAGAAACATGGTCGAGGCTCATGTAGCGCACGCGGTCGATGGTCGCTTTGATGTTTTCAACGGTATCCCACGCGAGCTGGCACTCGGCGATCTGCGCCAGTTTCTGGTGAAACTCGTCGTCCAGCTGGAAAAAGTCGTTTAACTGTTTGCGGTCGATGGCGATTCGTTGCTGATGCAGGTTTTGCTCCAGCAGGTAGCACTGGTTATCGTTGATGAGCGACGCGGCGCGACGCACCACGGCGCACTCGATGGCCTGGCGAACAAAACAGCCATTCCGTACCTGCGAAAGCGAAATTTTATTTACATAGCTGCCGCGCTGTGGGCGGATCTGAATAAGTCCGTTTTCTGCGAGTTTAATAAACGCCTCGCGCACGGGCTGACGGGAAACGTCAAAACGTACCGAAACCTCTTTTTCTGAGAGTGGCGTTCCCGGTGGGATCAGGCAGCGAACAATATCACGGCGTAAGATGCGATATATTTGCTGATTAACGGGCTGGGTAGGATTAAGTTGCGATTCAGCGGCCATGGGTTGTGATTTCTCAGAGAGTTAACCTGAACATACTACCATTCTTTTCCCTGCCATCACATACCCGGCCCGCAGGCCGGGAAGGGTGAATTACCCGCGATGCACGCTGAGTCCGGCATAGGTCTGGCTGACGGGCATCATCTCAACCGTGTTGATGTTGACATGCTTTGGCAAATTCGCGACCCACCAGACGGTTTCGGTGATATCTTCCGGCGTCAGCGCATTCGCGTTTTCATAGGTTTTATCCGCTTTCGCGTCATCGCCTTTGAAACGCACGTTGGAGAATTCGGTTCCGCCTACCAGACCCGGTTCAACATCGGTCACGCGGATCGCGGTTCCGTGCAGGTCGGTGCGCAGGTTCAGACTGAACTGGCGGACAAAGGCTTTGGTCGCGCCATAGACGTTGCCGCCCGCGTAAGGCCAGCTTCCGGCGGTGGAACCGATGTTAATGATATGACCACGGTTACGTTCAACCATGCCCGGCAGCACGGCGCGGGTCATGTACACCAGGCCTTTGTTGTTGGTGTCGATCATGTTCTCCCAGTCTTCCACGCTGGCTTTGTGAGCAGGCTCCATACCCAGCGCCAGGCCAGCGTTATTGACCAGCACGTCAATTTCACGCCATTCGGCAGGCAGGTTGGCAATCATCTCTTCAATGACGGCGCGGTTGCGGACGTCCAGCTGTGCGGTCAGAATGCTGTCACCCAGCTCGTCTTTTAGCTCCTGCAAACGCTCCTGACGACGCCCCGTTGCAATCACTTTGTGTCCGTTGGCGACGAAGCGACGCGTGATGCTTTCACCAAAACCCGCTGTCGCCCCGGTAACTAAAATAATCATCTCACTGTTCCTCAACGCTTTTTGTGTTGTACTAACATAGCACGCTCTCCGGCACGTCGTTAAGGCAACATTTGTATGACGCCATTGCAGGCTGGCGCAGGCTGGCCTACTCTGGGGAGAAATACCGTGCACAGGAGTAAACGATGTCGGTCAACAATCCTTTTTTTGAAATTAGCCTGTTGCCTTATCAGGCGCCACGTTTTGATGCGATCAACGACAGCCATTATCGCCCGGCGTTTGATGAAGCAATGCGCCTGAAGCGTGCAGACATTGACGCGATTATCGCGCAGCGCGCCGCGCCGGACTTCGATAACACCGTGCTGGCGCTGGAAAAGAGCGGGGCCATGCTGTCGCGCGTCAGCAGCGTGTTCTTCGCCATGACGTCCGCACACACCAACGATTATCTTCAGGCACTGGACGAGCAGTTCTCCACCGAACTGGCCGGGCTGGCGAACGATATCTGGCTAAACGATACGCTTTTCGCCCGCGTGGAAGCCGTCTGGCAGGATCGCGAGGCGCTGGATGCCGAATCCCGCCGACTGACGGAGGAGACGTATCAGCACTTTGTTCTTGCGGGCGCGCGTCTGAACGCCGATGAAAAAGCCGAGCTGAAATCTCTGAATACCGAAGCCGCCACCCTGACCAGCCAGTTCAACCAGCGCCTGCTCGCGGCGAATAAGGCGGGAGGGCTGGTGGTGGACGATGTTCGCCAGCTTGACGGGCTCAGTGCGGAGGAGATGGCTGCCGCGGCTCACGCTGCCGCAGAAAAAGGGCTGAAGGAGCGCTGGCTGATCCCGCTTTTGAATACCACGCAACAGCCCGCGCTGGCGGCGCTGGCGTTGCGCGAGACCCGTAAAAAGTTGTTCAGCGCGGGCTGGGAACGCACTCAGAAAGGCGACGAAAACGATACGCGCGAGTTGATCCGTCGGCTTACCGCGTTACGGGCAAGACAGGCGCAGCTGCTCGGCTTTGACAACTATGCGAGCTGGAGCATTGCCGATCAAATGGCGAAAACGCCGGAAGCCGCGCTCGAATTCATGCGCGGAATAGTGCCTGCGGCGCGCGGCAGGGCTGCGCTGGAGCAGGCGGATATTCAGAAAGTCATCGACGACGAGCAGGGCGGTTTTACGGTGCAGGCCTGGGACTGGGCGTTTTATGCCGAACGCGTGCGCTCAGCGAAATACGCGCTGGATGAGTCGCAGATCAAACCCTATTTCGCGCTCAATACCGTGCTTGAAGATGGCGTATTCTGGACCGCCACGCAGCTGTTCGGTATTCGTTTTGTCGAGCGTTTCGATATTCCGGTTTATCACCCGGATGTTCGCGTGTGGGAGATTTTCGACCACACGGGTGAAGGCATGGCGCTGTTCTATGGCGACTTTTTCGCGCGTGATTCCAAAGCGGGCGGTGCGTGGATGGGGAATTTTGTTGAGCAGTCTTACGAGTTTGCTGCGCGTCCGGTGATTTATAACGTCTGCAACTATCAAAAACCGGCGAACGGGCAAACCGCGCTGATCTCCTGGGATGATGTGATTACCCTGTTCCACGAGTTTGGCCATACCCTGCATGGTCTGTTTGCCAGCCAGCGCTATGCCACGCTTTCAGGCACCAACACGCCGCGTGATTTCGTTGAATTTCCGTCGCAGATCAATGAACACTGGGCCAGCCATCCGCAGGTGTTTGCGCACTTTGCTCGTCATTATCAAACCGGCGAACCGATGCCGGATGCGCTGCGGGAAAAAATGCTCAATGCGACCCAGTTTAACAAGGGTTATGACATGACGGAGCTATTGAGCGCCGCGCTGCTGGATATGAACTGGCACGGCATTCAGGAGCTCGTTGAAGACGTGGAAGCCTTTGAAGCCGCCGCGTTGAAAAAAGAGGGGTTGGATCTTCCAGCCGTACCGCCGCGCTATCGCAGCAGCTATTTCGCCCATATCTTCGGCGGCGGGTACGCGGCGGGGTATTACGCTTACCTGTGGACGCAAATGCTGGCGGACGATGGCTATCAGTGGTTTGTCGAGCAGGGTGGTTTGACCCGCGAAAACGGACAGACATTCCGCGAGGCGATTTTGTCCCGCGGCAACAGCACTGATCTAGCTGAACTTTACCGGAACTGGCGCGGGCACGATCCGAAGATCGAACCGATGCTGGAGAACCGCGGATTGAGTGCGTAAGGCTTTTTTAGTGTTTAAACAGAACCGGGCGCGAGGCCCGGTTTTTTGTACGCTTTGGTCCGCTTTGTGTCTGAAAGGTACATTGAGACAGGTATAATTACGGGCCATTAGTCGCTGCGATAAAAGAGGGTTACTGAAATAGCATCGCCAGTAACACCAGGAACAGCAGCATGACATAGATTCGTGCGTGCCAAATATCAGGTACAGCAGGTATAACCCGACGGCTAAAAACTATTCCTGCCCAGCCTGTTAGTACCAACATACCTAAAATTTTCAGATTGATAAAACCGAGAAATCCATTCACAGGAATAGTTTGCCAGCCAATAACTGCATACGTCACGGCACCACATAGCGCGACGGGCAGGGAAAGCGGATTAGAAGCACTAATGCATTCACGCATCGCATAACCATGGCGCCGTAACAGGGGTACCGTCATTACGCTTCCGCCCACGCCAAGCAATGCGGCTATCATACCAATGGTCACTCCGCCGCCCGTTACTACAGGAAATGACAAGCGACGCAGAGAACTTCCTCCGAGAAAACCCTTACGCAACAAACAATCGCTGATTGTTGCCAGCATGTAGAAAATGAACAGCGCGCGAACAACACTCTCACTAAATATTCCTGCCAGACAGGAACCCATGATAGCCCCAATGGCTATAAACCATAGTAACGGGAATAACATTTGCGATGAAAGCTCGCAAGCTCGCCAGTTTCGATAGGTGACCCAGCCCGCGTTAAATATCATCACCGATGTAGAGGTAGCAACCGCGATATGCATGGCGTTTAGTGCCAGTTCGGTCTGCCGTAGCATTAGTTGATAAACGAATGGTACTACGACAAAGCCGCCGCCAAAGCCAAAAAGCACGGTGGTAATACCGGTAGTAAAGCCTGCCAGCGCAATGATTGCGATATCATTCAAAATCATACCCTCGACCTGAAAATGATTTCGCAGCTTATACCGGTAGCGTCCTGCTTCCCATTCGCGCCGCGCTCAATTACCTTTGTAAATCGGTCATAAGGAGACGGGTGTGCGCAACGTAAAGATTGAAGAGGTCGAGCAGCTAGATCGTGAAGTGGTAGCGATAGGCAATGACTATGTGCAGGGATTTATGCTGCCACAGCACAAACATCGCCGCGCGCAGCTGCTATATGGCGCGACCGGATTAATGCATGTCATAACCCAGGATGGAGAGTGGATTGTTCCTCCACAACATGCTGTTTGGATCCCACCCGAAACTATGCACGCCGTCAAATTTGTTGGCGTGACTACTCGCAGTCTGTATATAGAACCAGATTTCGTGAATGCCTTCTTAAAATATCCTCGTTGTGAAGTTATTAGCGTATCGCCATTATTACGTCAGCTATTGCTTGAGTCAGTGGATTTACCGCCACTGTATGAAAGCACGCGTGACCGTGCACTGATAAATCTGATGATATTGGAGCTGGCGGCTATGCCGGTTCGCGAATTCGATATTCCGCTGCCGCGACATCCGGCCCTACTGGCTCTTTGTCAGGCGTTTTTACTCAATCCCTCAATCCATGATCCAGCAGAGCGCTGGGCAAATGCGCTGTTCATGAGCGACAGCACCTTTCGTCGCCATTTCCTTAAGCAAATGGGCATGTCATTTTCTGTCTGGCGCCAACGAGCATGCGTGGTTAGCGCGCTGGCATTGTTGATAACGGGAAAACCCGTAAATGAAGTAGCCTTGACTCTTGGATACGATAATGCATCATCCTTCGCAACGATGTTCCGCCGTGTCACAGGACAGCCACCTTCGTATTATCACCCGGCATTATTCAAAAAGTTCCACGGGACAGGGCACCGATCATAGCGTCAGCTATGTACCAGCTAAAGACGCTGCCACGTCAAATTCTTTAATTCATGAGAAGGGTTAAGGTGTTAAAATCGTAGGCGTTTTGGATCTTAATACTATTAAACAATGATAAATAAAATACTGGTCAGTGCCTGCCTGATGGGCCTTAAAGTCCGTTATAACGGGAAAGAGAAAGCGCAGATGACTCATCAACTTGCTCGCTGGCAACAGGAGCAGCGCCTGGTGATCCAATGCCCTGAGTTGGCTGCGGGGCTACCTGTTCCGAGACCACCCGCTGAGATTATGTCTGCTGAGGGTAAAGACGTAATGCGTGGACAAGCCAGAATAATTGAAAACACCGGAACAGATGTTACCGGGCATTATCAACTTGCAGCCTGGCTGGCTCTGCGAGCAGCACAAGAAGCAGGATGTACTGCTGCTTTGTTAACTGATGGTAGTCCAACGTGCGGAACTCAGTTTATCTACAACGGTTCTTTCAGTAATCAGCGTAAATCGGGTATGGGAGTGGCAGCGTCATTACTCTCCGAGCATGGTATTGCGGTATTTTCAGAAACTCAGTTTGCGGAGCTTGTGAACTGGATTGAAGAAAGGGAATGAACGATTCTCCAGGATTAACGCCGAGCGGCATTGCTTCCTGGTCATAATGGGTATGCAGCTCATTTTTCCATTTTATGAGCCACCTCGATTAATTCCGCCCCCTGATTCTTCACGTTCCCCACGGCGCGAGTTACAGCATGCCAAATAAACTCGTCGGCGGGTACTGTACCGTCGGCAATGATCTCTTCCGCTTCTTTCCCGCCAACATCCTGTCGCATCCATTCTCTTGCTGCTTCTGGCGACAGAACCAGCGGCCGTCGATCGTGTATATCAATGAGGCCTTTATCCGCAGCAGAGGTCACTATGAGAAATCCCTCGGCTTCATCGCCGCGCTCAAACGGCGTACTGCCGATCGCCGCCATGAATATCGGCTGCCCGTCGGCCCGATGAATAAAATACGGCTGTTTCTTGTCGCCTTCCTTTTTCCATTCGAACCACCCATCGGCAAAGCAGATCGCCCGGCCATGCTGCCAAAGAGGTTTAAACATTCTGCTGGTGGCTGCGGTTTCTACACGCGCGTTAATCAGTGGTGCTTTGTCCCACCATCCAGGCGCGTAGCCCCAGAATACCGGATCGAGGTGCAGTTGTTCGTCACGTTCGCTTAACAGCAGCACTTTGGTACCGGGCGCAACGTTGTAGCGGCCAATGGGTTCAGGGTCATATGCGATATCGCGTTCGCCTTCGTCGGCCAGGTAAGCCAGATATTCTTCACGGGTTTGGGCTTGTGCAAAACGTCCACACATAGAAACCTCCAGTCAGTCAGACTGAAAGTATAGGGCAGGGAGAAAAAGTCGCGCGGGCATGCTTCTGAGATTGAACCGATGCTGGAAAATCGCGGCCTGAATACACAGGGGTATTGTTAGTTGAAAACAGAGCCGGGCTTTGCGCCCGGTTACTCTTGTATCAACCACATATCCGACTCTTCGAACATCTCCTCGAGCATGCGGTTGAGCTTTTCACGGTCGCTTTTGCTGGCGTCGCTGTTCAGGCCGTTCACTTGCATTGGCTTAACCGTCACGCTGGCATCAGGAAAAATCCGGTGCACGCGTTTAGTCAGCTCGGCCAGGATGATTTCCCTGGCTCCCTCCAGCCCCTGTACGTTTCGCTTGTCATAAACCAGTTCCACAAACATGATTGTTTACCTTATGGATATTACGCATGTGATTCAGCCTGAACGTAAAATACTACTGTATATGGGTACAGTCAAACGGCGTTCAGGCTAAAGCATTGTCCAGAGCAATGCAGACAGCGTTGCCAGTCCGCCCAGAACAACCAGAAACACCGTCACGCCGCGAAGCTCCGCCAGCGAGGGGCGGGTGTATATGAGGTACGCAGGGATAAGGAACAGGATCACCGCGATCAGTGGTCCGCAGAACATTTCAATCAGGCTGAGCACATCCGGATTGGCATAAACAATGCCATAGGTCAGCAGGAACAGCGCCAGAGAGGCCAGCCGCTTGCTGGCGCTGGCCTTTTTGCCGGATACGCTGGCAGCCAGCTGACCAAACGTTTGTGCGACCGACAGGCCTACGCCGAGAAAGGATTTCGTCATACCGATGATAGCGATGAGCGGGGCAATGTGGTAAATCAGGCTGAAATCACCGTTTCCTTTCATCACGGACAGCACATTCAGGTTTTCCGCCTTCGCCCTTACAAAGTTGTCATGCGGGATCCCCAGCACGCAGCTCAGCACGAAAAAGAGGATACTGGCGAAGATGGCTAAATAGGCGATGCGGATCACGAACAGTGCCTTTTTCTCGCCCTCCGCTTTCCTCTCCCGGTAGTAAGAGCTCAGCGGAGAGACCATAGGCGCACAGCAAAACGAGAAGGTAATAAGCGGCAGCGTCAGCCAGATATTTTTCAGCGTTACCGGCAGCGGCGTGGCGTTCATTTCAGCGGCCGTATCGGTCAGGTTAGACAGATGCCATCCCGGGATAAGTGATACGGCGATCAGCAGTACAGATGCCGCGAACGGCAGCGCCAGCGCGCTCATAATGGCCACGACTCTGTCCCGGCCCTTGCTAAGCACCACATAAAGTGCGGCAACCACGATAAACGACAATGGCCCACGGCTGAGGGCGGTAATATGCAGATGCTCCACCAGTAAATTACTCAGCGCATTAATCAGCGCCACCCCGTAAACCAGGGTTACCGGGAAGAAGGTCACACAATAGAACAGGGTGATCAGCTTTTCACCCCGTCCGCTGAAGAAGGAGCCGAAGATCGGCAACGTGCCGTTTTCATTCTTCTCTTCTCGCATATACACACGACAAAGGAGTAAATGGGGGATCAGGGATAACGGCAGCCCCAGCAGGAGCATGACCAGGAAAATAACCGGACCACGGGTGCCGATTTCCACGGGCAGGAACAGCGTTCCCGCCCCGACGGCTGTACCGTAGAGGCCCAGCGTCCAGATGTTATCCTGCCAGTGCCAGTTAGAGCGTGTTGTAATATTAGCTGAGAGAGTGGTGGCTTTATTCATCATATTTTACCGCGTTGTTAGAGGAGCGATGACTTATTTAGTTTTTATCTGCCTGTAGTCGTTGCTGCGCCATTACACCACGGGTGGGAGGGGTTTGATTTCGCATACCGTAAACCTTATGTGTATGCCTGCAATAACTATCGTTATTCTTTGACGATGCTTTAACAGGCGGTTAATTAAGAAGGGGATTTGTTAAATTAACGAACAAATAACGACTGACTTTCCCTGCCTGCACGTCTGTTAATTAAAAAATAAATACCCTGTTTTATTAAGTAACATAAGGCGCCATCATATTGAAGGGGGGCTTATTTAATTATTTTATTGGATGGAAAATTATCCCGTTATGCCTCAAATTAAAAAACAGGATATAGACAATCACGTAACCTGCTCGTAGCTTTCGAACTGTCTTGTAACATAACGCTATCTTTATGGTGGCGAAGGGGCACAAGGCGTCTTATGCCTGCTATTAAACGCCCCATAAAAAAATCCTCTTCTATACTCAGTTACGTTTAGTGAAATATGCCGCCGCTCCACACGTCGCGTTGCCTTAATAGCGGCGGGCAGCAGGGGCATATATCCACGAAAACGCCTTAATAATGGTCAATTTTGCATTTTTAGAGGGGGATTCCTGGTATGTTGCATTCTCAATCCTCGCGGGTCGGCAGCATGTTGCTGCTGCTGACCGCGATAATAGCCTTCGCGGTGGCGCTATACGCCTGGTGGACGCCGCTTACTGGCGTCACTGGCACCATTGGCGCACTGGGCGTGGTCATTGCCAGCGTAGTGCTGGCGATCCTGACCGTTATGCTACGCGCGGCATCGCGTCGCGGGGCGCGCGTTTTCCTGATTATTGTCACCCTGGTGGTGTTGGCGGGTATTGGTTTTGCCGCCGCGCTGCTGCACCAGTACATCATAACGGCAGCCATGGTGGTCGGCCTGATAGGTCTGATTATGCTGAGCAGCCATTCCGCCCGTTACAACCATCGCGTCAGAAGCTGAGGAGCCGCCCGTGCACAACGATAAGCATTATCCCTTCATAAAAGTCAGCATGACGGCGCTGGCGCTGCTGGTCGCTCCGCTCGCGCTACAGGCGCAGGATAAGGCCACTGAGGCCTCTCAGGGGACCCAGGAATCGCTTAACATTGATGCCGCCGATCAGCAGGCACCCGGAACCACAAAAACCACCGACGATGCCTCAACCGGCAGCGGTGACGGAAAGAAAGTCGCCTCGGCCAGCCAGCCCGCGACGCCGCTGGTGCCCGGCACGCCCACCTGGGACAGCTTCCACGGCCAGCTTAACGCGCAGAAATACAGCCCCCTGACCCAAATTACGGCGGATAATGTCGGGAAATTAACGAAAGTCTGGGAATTCCATACCGGCGACGTCTCGGATGGTAAAGGCGATACGCCAGCTACCGTCTGGTCCGCAACGCCCATTTTCGCCAACGATACGCTCTACATTGGCACGCCATTCGATCGCCTGATTGCGCTGGATCCGGGGACGGGTAAAGAGAAGTGGCATTATGACACGAAATCGTCGCGCAAGGCGCTGACCCAGCCAGTGCTGAAAAACCGCGGCGTTTCCTACTGGCAGGCCAAAAATCCGGTGAGCGGAGAGGCATGCCAGAAGATGGTTTATATGGGCACCGTTGACGGCAAGCTCTTTGCGCTGGACGCCGATTCAGGCAAACCTTGCAGCGGCTTTGCGAATAACGGCGTGTTGGATCTGAACCAGTGGAATACCGTTAACGCGAAGTATCCGCTCTCTGTCCTGCAACCGCCAACCGTTGTCGGCAACCATCTGCTGGTGGGCTGGGCCGGGAAGGACTGGGCCTATGCCGAAGCCCCTCCGGGCACCGTATTTTCAGTCAACGCCCAGACCGGTAAGCTTGAATGGACCTTTGAGGCGACCCCGGCAGAGATCCGCAAGCGTACCGGTACCGCCAACGTCTGGACGCACATGTCCGCCGATGAGGCCAACGGGCTGGTCTATCTCCCGGTTTCATCGCCATCTCCCAACTATTGGGGCGGCAACCGCGTGGACGCTATTCCGCTTGGCACCTCGACCACCGCGCTGGACATCAACACCGGTAAAGTGGTCTGGTCCCGTCAATGGGTACACCACGACGTCTGGGATTACGATATTAACTCCGCCCCGACGCTGATGGACATCACCGTAGACGGCAAGCAGATCCCGGCGCTGATTCAGGCCACCAAGCAGGGTTTCCTGTTCGTGGTTAACCGCCTGACGGGGGAGGACGTATGGCCAATCGAAGAACGTCCGGTTCCGCAGGGTGATGGTTCGGTTCAGGGTGAAGTTCTCTCGCCCACGCAGCCGTTCCCGACCAAACCCGCACCGCTGCTCGACCAGTCGAAAAAACCGGAAATCTGGAAGCTGGCGGATATCGTCGGTGGCGGCCAGTGCTCTCGTCTGTGGGATAACCTGACCTATGAGGGAATGTATACTCCGCCGACCACAAAGGGCGAAGGCACGCTAACCTATCCTGATAGCGCTGGCGGCGTACAGTGGGGTGGGGTGGCGTTCGATCCGCAAAAACAGATCGCCATCGTCAACACCTCGCATATCGTCCAGTACGTGAAGCTCTACAGCCGCGAAGATTACGATAACGCAGACAAAGACTCCGGTAACGAAAGCGGCTTTGCCCCACAGGAAGGCGCCCCGTACGGTATGCGTCTGCTGGTGGCGAGCAACTGGCTGGGCATGCCGTGCTGGCAGCCGCCGTTTGGCGAAATCGTGGCGCTGGACATGCATACGGGCGATGTGAAATGGCGTCGTCCGGTTGGCGCCTCCCAGCAGTATGGCTTCTTCATGCCGGAGAGCTGGGGTTCACCTACCATTGGTGGCCCGGCAGTGACGGCGGGCGGCGTGATCTTCATCGGTGCTTCAATGGATGCCAAAGTGCGTGCCTACTCGGTCGAGAGCGGTGAAGAGCTGTGGTCCGATCAGGTAGAAGCGCCGGCAGTAGCGAACCCGTCAGTCTATGAATATAAAGGTCGCCAGTATGTGGCCTTCGTGGCAGGCGGGAATACGATCCTGAAGGATCAGGTGGGCGATCAGGTGGTGGTCTACGCCTTGCCGGAATAATCCATCAGTAAGGGGAAATAAGCGTGGGGCCTGCGAGCCCCACTTTGTTTTGCAATTGTCGTTTTACCGACGCGTTATTTATCGGCTGATGCGCCGGAGTGGGTTGACATCTGCTCGGCGGACTTCAGGTGCTGCTCAACGACCGGCGTGTGCTCGTTGGCCAGAGCCTTCACATCCGGATCGTCGATTTTACTGGCGTCGCTCTTAAGCTTCGACAGCACCTTCTCGTGGTCCTTCACGCCAGCATATTCCATATACATTTTGTCAAAAGCGTCACCACGCTGGTTTTCCAGCCTTGAGTTCAGGGCTTTATGCGCGGCGTCTGGTTCGGTCGGCAGCTCCACGCCCTTTTTCTGGGCAACGGTCTGGACTTTGGTCAGCGCGGCGCCGTGATCGTCGACCATTTTCTGAGCGAATGTTTTCACTTCACTGCTTTGGGCCTTGTCCAGGGCGAGCCTGGCGGCGGCGACTTCGTTGATATTGGCCTGCGCCATGTCCTTCAACGCTTTCTCGTCGCCGGAGCTGAGTCTGGCGTCCGGTTGAGCCTTGCCCGCAGTTTGAGTTTGTGCGGCGCTTGTCGTCTGGGCTTGTACGCCAACGGTGCTGAACATTGCTGCAACTGCTGATACGGCTAGCAGCCTTTTCAGGGTTTTACTCGTGTGCATATTGTTCTCCTGATGGTCATGGTACAGGTAAGTTTCGGTTGCTTCAGGCGCAACCGGACAGATAAATGCTCACTACAAGGGTCAGTATAGTAGATGAAACTGCTGCACCCGCTGTTCAGGTCAGTGATGGCTGGTCGTGATGCTCAATCCTTCTACAATATTGATACGGATCATTTACATATTTGGTGCTAATGTTAAATATATAGATTCATCAACAGGAGGAATGATATGAAAAAAGCACTATTAGGGAGTGTATTGGCTTTAACAGTAGCAAGCTTCGGCGCATCTGCGGCAGATATGATTTCCAAGGATGAAGCGCACCACTTCAAACTTGAATACCTTGGTAATGTATCTGTAGGGGCTTCAGGTGGACAAATTTCTTCACCTTCAGATCTTCATCAAAAACTCTCAAAACTGGCAGACGAGAAGGGCGGGAAATACTACGTCATTATCGCTGCCCGCGAGCATGGCCCTAACTTCCAGGCCGTCGCAGAAGTCTTTA
The DNA here is from genome assembly GCF_049238805.1 of Enterobacter cloacae complex sp. CDL013. Taxonomy (NCBI): domain Bacteria; kingdom Pseudomonadati; phylum Pseudomonadota; class Gammaproteobacteria; order Enterobacterales; family Enterobacteriaceae; genus Enterobacter; species Enterobacter cloacae complex sp. CDL013. The sequence goes on from NZ_JBMKGT010000007.1 coordinate 25,764, forward strand.
AATAATTTTCTCGAATACCACAAAAACCCGCTTCTGGCGGGTTTTTTGCTTACAGACAGCCAATAAAATGCCCCTGATGCGGGGCAAGTTTAAGTCAAAACTTTTCTTATGTTTATGTGCTCTAAGGCTTTGGGACAATAACAGCTTGTTCAAATAATGCAACATAAATGCATGTTTAAATGTGACGGCTCCATCATGCTGCTCATCTTAAGGTTAATGCAGCATACGTAACGCAGATAGTCTACGCTTTACAAAGGGTTATGGTTAAAACCATTTAGAGAATGGATACAGTTAACGGTCGTAAGAGGTAAAGATGAAAGTTGACGCACTGACACAAAAGGCAGAGGAAGAGATTTCAGCGCTTATAGCCAAAAAAATTGCAGAGTTACGAAAAAAAACAGGGCAGGAAGTTTCTGAAATAGAGTTTATCGCTCGTGAGGCCATGACGGGCCTCGAGGGGTACGAAGTAAAAATCAAACTCCTGTAGGCGTTTCTTCCTGAAATGGTTGCTCAATTCTTGCCGCAATACAAAACCGGGCGTGATGCCCGGTTGTATTATGGATAATCATCGTCTTTATGAGCGAATAAATGTCAGTATATCGGCGTTTATGGTATCTGCATGCGTGGTATGCATCCCATGCGGGAAGCCTGGATAAATTTTGAGTTCGCTGTTTGCGAGCAGCTTATCCTGTAGAAGGGCGGCATTTTTATAGGGGACGACCTGATCGTCATCACCCTGCAACACAAGGACGGGAACCGTAATGGCTTTAAGATCGTCCGTCTGGTCGGTCTCTGAAAACGCCTTAATGCCTTCATAGTGGGCTTTGGCGCTACCGATCATTCCCTGACGCCACCAGTTCTGAATTGTGCCCTGTGAAACCTCTGCTCCGTCTCGGTTAAATCCATAGAAAGGACCGCTGGCGACGTCGAGGTAAAACTGGGCGCGGTTAGCGGCCAGCGCCTGGCGGAAGCCGTCAAACACCTCAATGGGCGTTCCGCCGGGGTTAGCGTCTGATTTTACCATCAGCGGAGGAACGGCGCTGACCAGTACCGCTTTGGCCACTCGCCCCTGAGGTTGGCCGTACTTCGCAACGTACCTGGCGACCTGGCCCCCGCCGGTGGAGTGGCCGACGTGCACTGCATTACGCAAATCAAGGCTTTCGACCACGGCCGAGGCGTCGGAGGCATAATGATCCATATCATGACCTTCACTCACCTGATCGGAACGACCATGACCACGACGGTCGAGGGCGATGACGCGGAAGCCTTCTGCAAGGAAAAAGAGCATCTGGTTATCCCAGTCATCGGCGCTCAGCGGCCAGCCGTGATGGAAAACGATCGGCTGCGCATCCTTCGGACCCCAGTCTTTGTAATAAATACTGACACCATCTTTCGTTGTTACGAATGCCATATTTCAGACTCCTCTGCTAATGGCAAAAACGTGTGAAGGCTAAGTAAATAGCCCAGCATTTAGGGACGTAATAAAACTGACTTATATTAATCTTATTACTGATATATCCGCTTAAAGTGTAGAAGGGTTCCTGAAAACAGTTATAGATTAAATTTGTATGGTCATTATTTATTTTTAAACGAAATATCCCCTAAACCAGCCGGGGCACTGTGTTATTTTTCTCGCGTGGTGAATCCCCCTGTGCGGAGGGGCTAAACAGCACGTGTAGCTTAGGCAATCAGTAGCGGGTCAAGGTGGCTGGCCAACGACTCACCGGGAGGCACCCGGCACCACACATACGTTAAAGCTTGAATCTCGCTGAATTTATTAGGGATGGTGTATGAAGTTGGGCTTTTTGGCTGGAGCAGTGCTGGCAACCTGGTTGTCTTTAACCTACCCGACGCAAATGAGAGCTGTTTTTGAACAACTGGTTACGATAGTGCAGCAAATCACGCAGCCTTCATCAGAGTCTCATTCTGATATGGTCACACCGGAACAGTCATATCCTTGATTGTTATATTTACGGTGAACGTTACCCGTCTTAATAGTTAACCTGTGCTTATTTTTCTGATGGGCTTGTTATTGGCCGGGCAGAGGTTACCGCCACCCGGCCTGACGGTCTTAAACGATCGCGTTAGGGCACGCTTCGCCCTTATCAAGCTGCTGTAAATTCCCCAGCGTGGTTTCCGATATACTGATCAGCGCTTCGGCGGTCAGAAACGCCTGGTGGCCGGTGAACAACACGTTGTGGCAGGCCGACAGGCGACGGAACACGTCATCCTGAATCACGTCGTTAGATTTATCCTCAAAGAACAGGTCGCGTTCGTTCTCATACACATCCATACCCAACGCGCCAATTTTTTGCGTTTTCAGCGCTTCGATAGCGGCCTGAGAGTCGATCAGTCCACCGCGGCTGGTATTGATGATCATCACGCCGTCTTTCATCTGGTCGAACGCCGACTGGTTAAGCAGGTGATAGTTTTCCGGGGTCAACGGACAGTGCAGGGAGATAACATCAGACTGCGAGAAGAGCGTTTTCAGATCGACATACTCCACGCCCAGCTCCAGCGCAGCGGCGCTAGGGTACGGATCAAACGCCAGCAGGCGCATGCCAAATCCTTTCAGGATGCGTAGGGCGGCCACACCAATTTTGCCGGTACCAATCACGCCTGCGGTTTTACCGTACATGGTAAAGCCGGTCAGCCCTTCCAGAGAGAAGTTAGCATCACGGGTACGCTGATAGGCACGGTGAATACGACGGTTGAGCGACATCATCATCCCGACGGCATGTTCAGCCACGGCTTCCGGAGAATAGGCTGGGACGCGAACGACCTTCAGACCCAGCTCTTTGGCGGCATCGAGATCGACGTTGTTAAAGCCCGCGCAGCGCAGGGCAATGTATTTCACGCCCTGTTTTTTCAACTCTTCCAGCACCGGTCGGCTACCGTCGTCGTTAACGAAGATACACACGCCTTCGCAGCCGTGAGCGGTTTTAGCCGTCTTTTCAGTCAGCAGAAAGTCGAAAAATTCAAGATCGAAACCGTACGTCTCGTTAACATGTTGCAGATACTTTTTGTCGTACTGCTTTGTGCTATATACCGCGAGTTTCATAAGACTTTCTCCAGTGATTTTGGAACCACGTTAGCATGTTTAAAATTATCTTACAATTTTTCAAAATTCATTGAAATCAATAAGTTCTATGAATTATTGTAGAGCATCTACTCTTAAAAATGGCATTACCTTCAACTGACTGGCTAAACATGCGACAATGAGCGGCAAGAACGGCTTATTTTTTTCGCAAAATCAGGATATTAACTGCCCATGAAGGGTAAATACAAAGCCGCAATCGCGCTATTACTGCTGCTATTACTCGTGCCGCTGACGCTGCTGATGACGCTCGCCCAGTGGGTACCCACGCTCGCCGGGATCTGGCTCCCTGTTGGAACGCGCATCGCGTTTGAAGAAAGCCCACGGCTCACGCGCCACGCCCTGATCATCCCCGATCTACGCTATCTGGTAGAAGAGTGCGAAATTGCCCGCGTGGAAAACGTGACCCTGTCACACCCCAGCCGTTGGGATCTGGATATTGGCGCACTTGAACTTAACTCTGTCTGCCTGAGCAAATTACCGCAGTCAGCGTCCTCAACGGTGGCGCCGAAAACGCTGGCGCAGTGGCAGGCCATCCTGCCCAACACCTGGCTGACCATCCACCGCTTTACCCTTTCTCCCTGGCAGCAGTGGGAGGGTGAGCTGCATGCTTCACTCACGCCAGCCCGCCAGGACATCACTTATAACGGCGAGCAGGTGAGCATTAAGGGGCAGTTGCGCGGCCAGACGCTCTCCATCAGCCAGTTCGATGTGCAACTGCCGGATCAGCCGCAGCCCGTGAAGCTGATCGGTGAATTTACCCTGCCGTTGGTACCGGACGGCGTGCCGGTGAAAGGGCATACGGTCGCGACCTTTAACGTGCCACAGTTATCCTCGCTGGTCGATGCCGATCTGGACTGGGAGGACAATCAGGGCCAGCTGGTGGTCATGGCGCGGGACAACCCCGATCCACTGCTCGATTTACCGTGGCAGATCACCGCTCAGCAGTTAACCATCAGCGACGGACGCTGGAACTGGTCAGCCTCCGGTATGCCGATGAGCGGTCGCGTCAGGCTGAAAGTGGATAACTGGCAGCAGGGGCTGGAGAAAGCCACGTTCACGGGGCGGCTCAACGTGCTGACCCAGGGGGATGCGGGGAAGGGCAACGCGGTGCTGAATATCGGTCCCGGCTCGCTCAGTATGGAAAACAGCGCTATGCCGTTGCACCTGAGCGGGGAAGCCAAGCAAAACGATCTGATCCTGTATGCCAGACTCCCGGCGAAGCTGACCGGCAGCCTTTACGATCCGCAGCTTACGTTTGAACCCGGCGCATTATTGCGCTCGCGCGGGCGCATCATCGACTCGCTGGATATCGATGAGATCCGCTGGCCGCTGGCAGGCGTGAAGCTCACGCAGAAGGGCGTGGACGGCCGCCTGCAAGCCATTCTGCGGGCGCATGAAAACGAGATGGGCGATTTTGAGCTGCATCTGGACGGCCAGGCTAACGACTTTTTACCGGACAACGGTTTGTGGCAGTGGCGCTACTGGGGTAAAGGGAACTTCACGCCGATGAACGCGCGCTGGGATGTCCGGGGAACCGGGGAGTGGCGCGACAACGTTATCGAACTGACCGATCTTTCCACGGGGTTCGACAAATTGCAGTACGGTACGATGCTGGTCAGCAAGCCGCGCCTGGTGCTGGATCACCCGGTGCGCTGGTCGCGGGACCCGGATAACCCCACCTTTAGCGGCGCGCTCGCGCTCAATGCCGGGCAAACAAGCTTCTCGGGCGGAAGCGTGCTGCCGCCGTCCGTTTTGACCTTCAGCGTTGACGGGACAGACCCGACGGTGTTCCAGTTTAAAGGGAACCTGCATGCGGACGACATCGGCCCGGTCCAGGTGAATGGACGCTGGGATGGCGAACGCCTTCGCGGTCAGGCCTGGTGGCCAAAACAGTCTCTTACGGTGTTCCAGCCGCTGATCCCGCCAGACTGGAAACTGACCCTGCGCGGCGGCGAAATGTACGCACAGGTGGCTTTCTCAGCGGCCTCCGATCAGGGGTTTGAGGCCGGGGGGCACGGGGTGCTGAAAGCGGGCAGCGCGTGGATGCCGGATAACGAAATCAACGGCGTTGATTTTGTTCTGCCGTTCCGCTTAAGCCAGGGTACCTGGTCGCTGGGCACGCGCGGGCCGGTAACGTTACGAATCGACGAGGTAAAAAACCTGGTCACAGCCCGAAATATCACCGCGGATCTCCAGGGCGATTATCCCTGGACCGAAGCGAACCCGCTCCTGCTCACCAACGTGAAGGTGGAAGCGCTCGGCGGGAAAATCACCATGCAGCAGTTGAGAATGCCGCAGCACGATCCGGCTTTACTACGCGTGGATAATATTTCCTCCAGCGAACTGATAAGCACGGTGAATCCGAAGCAGTTTGCCATGTCCGGCCCGGTGAGCGGCGCGCTGCCGTTCTGGCTGGACAATGAAAAATGGATCATTAAAGATGGCTGGCTGACCAACCCGGGGCCGATGACGCTGCGCATCGACCAGGACACGGCGGATGCCATTGTGAAAGACAACGTGGTTGCCGGGGCGGCGATCAACTGGCTCCGCTATATGGAAATTTCGCAGTCGTGGACAAAACTCAATGTGGATAATCTGGGTGTGTTAACCATGCAGGCGGCCATTAAAGGCACCAGCCGCGTCGAGGGCAAAAGCAGTTTCGTAAACCTGAATTACACCCATGAAGAGAACATTTTTACCCTCTGGCGCAGCCTGCGCTTTGGGGACAATCTGCAAACATGGTTTGAGCAACATGCGGCGATACCCCTTCTCCGCGGTTCGACAGGCAAGGAAAGTGAGGAACAACAATGAAAAAGAGGGCTGGTGTACTCACCGTGGCCGTCGTCGCGCTGCTGTCAGGCTGCACGCCGCGCATTGAAGTGGCAGCGCCCAAAGAGCCGATCACTATCAACATGAACGTGAAAATCGAGCATGAAATCCATATCAAGGTGGATAAAGACGTTGAAGCCCTGCTGAAATCCCGCAGCGATCTGTTCTGAGGATGCCATGAAACGATTAGCTCTGATGTTACTGGCGCTGGGGATGAACGTTCACGCCGCCACGCTTACGCTCAACGATGCACGTGCCCAGGGGCGCGTAGGGGAAACCCTGAGCGGCTATCTTGCGCCCGTTCAGCACGACGCTGAAACCCTGGCGCTGGTGAGCCGTATCAACGCCGCACGCACGGAAAGTTACCAGCAGTTAGCTGACAGCAATAATTTGCCCGTCGACGAAGTGGCGAAAATGGCGGGACAAAAGCTGGTGGCGCGCGCCCAGCCGGGTGAATACGTGAAGGGGATTAACGGCAAGTGGCTAAAAAAGTAACTAACGGTAACGCTTACGGTATTCGCCCGGCGAAACCCCGAAACGCTGTTTAAAGGCGGTGGAAAAATGGCTATGGTCGGTAAAGCCCCAGCTGTAGCCAATGCCCGCCAGCTTTTCGTCATCGCTGATGGAACGCAGCGCCTGAGCGCATAAATCGAGGCGACGGTTCTTAATATACTGCGCCACCACCAGCCCTTTCCCGGCAAACATGCGGTACAAGCTCCGCACGGACATGCCGCTCTCTGAAGCTATCCACTCCGGTCTTAACGCCTCTGACTGAATATGATCATCAATCAGGGACAGAACGTGGCGGAACTGACGCTCCTTGCGCGGCAGCACCTCGTGTTGCTGCTGGAAGGCCGGACGCAGCAGACACACCATCGCCTCTAGCGCCGCTTCGCTTTCGCTGGCGCTGAGATCGGCATTGCCCATGCTCTCCTGTAGCAGTCGGTAGCTCAGCTGTACGGTAGGCAGACTGCGGGAGAGGGGCAGCGCGCACCTCACTTCCTGAAAACGCGCGTGTTGCTCAATGATTTGTCGCGGGAGCAGCAGCGAAATCTGGCGGGAACGCTCCTGCCAGTAAATGGAGCACGGGCGGGAGGCGTCAATCAGCGTGATATCCCCGGCTTTCAGCATCGCGCGCTGGTTGTCCTGTTCGATTCCGGCGCTGCCTTCCAGCTGAAACACGGTGTAGAACCAGGCGTCGTTGCCGTTTTTGATCTCCTGACGGGTGCGAAAAAGGTTAACGCCTGCGGCGGTCACCGTGCTCAGCTTCAGACTTTGGGTATAGCTGGTTTCCAGTTCGCCGAGAAACGCCCCCTCTAACGGACGTGCCGCAAAGCGCCCACAAACCTGGTTAATTTGCGCCAGCCACTGCTGAAAATTGTCCTGTTCGCTTGCACACGCCATTGATGTTCTCGCTGCACCGTCACTGTTTTCGCATTGTTGCATTTATGTTGCATTTTGTCAGGGCTACGAGGCTGACTATAGGAAAGAACACTCAACGGTTACAGCGATATAAGTGGGAATTATCACGATTTGCGGAGCCTGTCACAGCTGACAAAGCGAATGTCACACAGACAAAAGCAGGAATGCGATTCCCCTCTTAGACTGCATACACACCCTGCGAAGCATAACGAAGGAGTATCCTATGTCCGAATCACACGTCGCCATCCTGCCAGGCGTGCAGCAGTTTTTAGATCGCCAGCACGGCCTGTGGATTGAAGGGCGTCAGGCGGCATCCGACAGCGAAAAGCGTCTGAACGTCTACAACCCGGCGACCGGAGAGGTTATTGCCTCCACCGCCGATGCCAGCGTCGATGATGTCGATCGTGCGGTGATGTCTGGCTGGCGCGCCTTTGTCGCCCGAAGCTGGGCAGGGCGTCTGCCGGCAGAGCGGGAACGCATCCTGCTGCGGTTTGCCGATTTGGTGGAACAGCATGGCGAAGAGCTGGCACAGCTCGAAACCCTGGAGCAGGGGAAATCCATTAACATCTCCCGCGCCTTCGAGGTGGGATGCACCCTGAACTGGATGCGCTACACGGCAGGGCTGACCACCAAAATTGCCGGTAAAACCCTCGATCTCTCGATTCCACTGCCGCAGGGCGCGCGTTATCAGGCGTGGACGCGTAAAGAGCCGGTGGGAGTCGTGGCGGGGATTGTGCCGTGGAACTTCCCGCTGATGATTGGCATGTGGAAAGTAATGCCCGCGCTGGCGGCAGGTTGCTCCATCGTGATCAAACCCTCGGAAACCACGCCGCTCACCCTGTTACGGGTGGCGGAACTGGCGAGCGAGGCGGGGATCCCGGATGGCGTGTTCAACGTGGTGACCGGTAGTGGCGCCGTCTGTGGCGCGGCGCTAACCTCGCACCCGCGCATTGCCAAAGTAAGCTTTACCGGTTCGACGGCGACGGGCAAGCAGATTGCCCGCGTGGCTGCGGATACGCTAACGGGCGTGACGCTGGAGCTGGGCGGCAAAAACCCGGCCATCGTGCTGAAAGACGCCGATCCGGCGTGGGTAATTGAAGGGCTGATGACCGGCAGCTTCCTGAATCAGGGGCAGGTCTGCGCGGCCAGCTCGCGTATTTATATTGAGGCTCCGCTGTTCGACACGCTGGTCAGCGGCTTTGAACAGGCCGTGAAATCTCTGAGCGTCGGGCCGGGCATGTCGCCGGATGCGTTTATCAACCCGCTGGTGTCGCGCGCCCATTGCGATAAGGTTCAGGCGTTCCTGGATGAGGCGAAGGCGCACAATGCGGAGCTGATCGCCGGGAACCGGGGGCCAGACGGCAAAGGCTATTACGTTTCGCCAACGCTGGTGGTCAACCCGGATAATCATCTGCGACTGACGCGTGAAGAGGTCTTCGGGCCGGTGGTGAACCTGGTTCGTGTGGACGACGGGGAAGAGGCGCTTCAGCTGGCGAACGACACTGAATACGGCTTAACGGCCAGCGTCTGGACGCAGAATATCAGTAAAGCGCTAGCGTATACCGACAGGTTACAGGCAGGAACTGTGTGGGTGAACAGCCACACGCTGATAGACGCCAACCTGCCGTTCGGCGGCATGAAGCAGTCTGGCACCGGGCGCGATTTCGGCCCCGACTGGCTGGATGGCTGGTGTGAAACCAAGTCGGTGTGTGTGCGGTATTAATAAAACGCCGGGTAAGGCGAAGCCGGCACCCGGCATTATTTAACGCGACCACCTATCCCGCCCGGACTCCTTCGCCCGATACAACGCTGCATCGGCGCGGGCGATGATTTCCGGGCCGGCCAGTCCTGGGGTATAGCCGGCAATGCCCATACTCACCGTCACACATTCACTCACCTTCGACGCGCTGTGCGCAATGGCTGCGGTGCGCAGGCCAGCCTGGATCCGCGCGGCGACTTTCTCAGCAACGCTTTCTTCACAGTCAAAGAGGATCACGACGAACTCCTCACCACCGTAGCGCGAAACCACATCCTCTGGCGTGCGCACCGAGGTGTTCAGCACCTCTGCCACCCTCGCGAGACACGCGTCTCCTGCCTGGTGACCATAGGTGTCGTTATACAGTTTGAAGTAATCGACATCCAGCATCAGCACCGCGAAGCGTTTGCCTTGCTCCACGGCGTTTTCCAGCACCAGCTCCATCGCCCGCCGGTTGGCCGTTTTCGTCAGCGGATCCTGATGGGCCAGCGCATCCAGCCGCGAAATTAAACGCTGATTCTGCTGGTTGCGACGCCACGCCTCTTCAAACCAGCTCAACAGGATATAGCGCCCGCACACGAGAATGAAGGTGAACACCACCCACAGCCCGGCGAAGCGATAATTAATTTCCTGATTCAGCAGCATGCTGGCAACGGGCAGGCTTATCCATAGCGGAACGGTGAAGCAGAGCAGTGCCACCGGGTGAAAATAGAGCGCGGTCATACCGGCCATCAGCAGGGTAACGAATATAGGCCAGGGATGCGGAAGATGTAACACGTTGATAAACCAGTAACAACTTATCGACCACAGCAGACTGCACATAAACAAAACGGCGCTGACGCCGCGGATGTGGCGCCAGGCCATGATCACCAGCGCCACGGAAAGGATCACCACGCCCAGCATGGAGGCGTCTATCATCTGCCGCAGAGGCGGGCTGATGTGCAGGAGGGCATCGATATGGCCGAACAGCGAATTGCGCAGCAGGACCATAAGGGCAAAGCTGGCATTCACAAAGGCGAGCCACGGCAGGTTCACGGCCAGCCCGTGAACAACCATTGATTTACGGGTAGGCCATGTCGCGGGTTCGGGTGTGGCTGGATGTCTTTTTTCCATTGAAGAGAATTTTCCTTGAGCGGGCGGAACCTCCGCCCGCGAGTGCTGCCTTTACGGGGTCACAATGTTAAACCAGAATTCAAATTTATCCATGTAACCGAGCATGGCATCGAGTTTTGCGGCATCGCCGGTCACTTTGATATCGCCATTATCCTGCGCCTGTTTAAGCGTCACTTCTTTCAGGATGATTTTATTCAGCGTATCGCGGTTGAGGGTCACGGTCGCGTCAGCGTCTTTCGCTTCGGCGTTCGCCGTGTGGTTCAGCACGCCATTTTCCAGTTCCAGCTTGTATTTACCGCCCTCGCTGCCGAGGTCGATGTTAAACACCGATTTTGCATCCGCCGCTTTTTCACCGTTAATGTGCACCGCCAGATAGTCAAAGAACATTTCTGGCGTCATCGCGCGCACGGTGTCCGGGCTGGCGGTGTTCGGGGTCGGTCCTTTCACCACGCCGTTACGCAGCTCCTGGGCGCCGGTCAGGTAGAAGTTACGCCACGGGCCTGATTCAGCCTGATAACCCAGCTGCTCCAGCGCATCCGCTTCCAGGTTTCGCGCGGCCTGATTATTTGGATCGGCAAAGACCACTTTGCTGACCACCTGAGCCACCCAGCGGTAGTTCCCCTGGTCAAAATCAGTTTTAGCTTTGCTCAGGATGGCATCCGCGCCTCCCATATACTCCACAAATTTCTTCGCGGCTTCTTCAGGCGGCAGTTCATCCAGGGTCGCGGGGTTGCCGTCAAACCAGCCTAAATAGAGCACGTAGGTGGCTTTGACGTCATGGCTGACTGAACCGTAATAGCCTCGGTTGGCCCAGGTATTGGCCAGGGAGTTCGGCAGCTTGAAGTTGGCGGCGATCTCGTCACGCGTCAGCCCTTCATTCGCCATGCGCAGGGTCTGGTCGTTAATGTAGCGATACAGGTCGCGCTGGCTTTTCAGCAGGTTAACCACATTCTCGTTGCCCCAGGTCGGCCAGTGGTGCTGCGCCATGATAACTTCGGCATTATCACCCCAGCGTACAATTGCCTGGTTGATGTATTTCGACCATGGCAGCGGTTCACGAATTTTCGCACCGCGCAGGGAGTAGGTATTGTGAAGGGTATGGGTGACATCTTCCGCAGACTCGATCAGCTTTTTCTCTTCGATATACCAGAGCATCTCAGAAGGCGCTTCCGATCCCGGCGCGAGCATAAAATCATAGGTCAGGCCGTCGATCACCTCTTTCTGACCATCTTTCTCGATGATATTGGTCGGGGCGATCAGGGTCACCGTCCCGGCGGAGGTGGTGGTGCCGAGACCCGCGCCGACCTGGCCCTTCGCATCCGGCTTCAGCAGGTTTCCGTACATATAGCTGGCGCGGCGGCTCATGACGTTACCCGCCATGATATTTTCCGCGACGGCAGCCTCCATAAATCCGGCGGGCGCGTAGACTTTCACCTTGCCGGACTTCACATCTGCTTCATCCACCACGCCGCGCACGCCGCCATAGTGGTCAACGTGGCTGTGAGTGTAAATAACGGCGACCACAGGTTTGTTACCGCGATTTTTATAGTAAAGATCCATCCCGACTTTGGCCGTTTCTGCCGACACCAGCGGGTCGACCACGGTAATACCTTCTTTACCTTCAATAATGGTCATGTTTGACAGGTCAAGGTTACGGATCTGGTAGACGCCCTCGGTCACTTCAAACAGACCGCTGATGTTGATCAGCTGGGACTGACGCCATAAGCTCGGGTTTACCGAGTCGGGCGCCTTATCGCCTTCTTTGATAAAGGCGTACTGCTGCGGATCCCAGACGGTGTTGCCTTGCTCCCCTTTGATAATTTCCTGAGGCAGCGGGGCGATAAACCCTTTGTGGGCGTTGGTAAAATCGGTGTTATCGGAGAAAGGAAGCTGGTTGAAGAGTGCGTTGTTGGCCTGTTGCGTTGCTGCGCTGGCATCCTTAGGTGCTTCTGCTGCCCAGGCGGAACTGGTAGAAATAAAACATCCCGCCAGCGCGAGACTCCTGACGATCTCATTGATTCTCATCCTAAAACCTCTCAGTAAACTGTGACGTTGTTTGTGGAGACTTCGAATCCTGGTGAAAGTGTGTCAAGAAATGCAAAAGGATTAAGCGAGGTAACAATAACTATAATCGGGGAGAGTAATTCAGCAAGTAAGCGGATGAAAAACCGGGCATTACGCCCGGTCGGTGGGTTATTTCTGCTCTTTTTTCTTGCCGAGCGTTGGCGTCTCGTCAAAGAAATTCCACGGCTTGAGCAACGTGTGCACCCATTCCGTCGGCATTATTGGCCACTCCTCGGCACGGGCGACATGGGTGGTGCCGGTGGTCATCCAGATGACGTTATCCTGGTCGTTCAGCGACTCGTTATCTTTGCTGTACTGGCCGAGGCCGGTATCGTGCGTGGAACGGTTCGGGTATTTTCCCTCCGGGTACATCTCGTCGGGATGGTAACGCGTTACCCACAGTTGTTTATCCATAAAGCTCAGGCGGTGATAAATCCACTCGTCCGGGGCAAACTTCGCGCCGGACGCTACCGGGTGTGTACCGCCCGCGTAAGGGATGATCTGATATGAGACCGGGTTGCCCATGCGGTTCTCTTTGCTGGTATTGCTCAGCAGGCGGATGGTGCCCGGGTCAAACTTCTGCGCCGCCTGCTGTTCGGTATCAATATCATACTGATTAACCTGCATGGTGCTGGTGCGCGGTCCGCCAGCGGTGTTCGGTTTGACGTCCGGATCCATGGCCACCAGCTTATTGTTGATGCCGTCCACGTCCATATCCAGACGGAAGTTGTAGATGTGCTGGTGGGTGGTACCGACAATATTATGGTCGATCAGCGTTCCGTATCGGGTGTCATCCTTCGCGGTGACATCATGCATGGTTTTCGTCTGCACGCCTTTCACCGCTTCAATGCCCGTAGCCCCTGCATCAATGCCGATAGTGCCGTTTTCGTGGAATACCCAGTCGAAGATGTAATCGTAGTTACCCACGGTGCTGACCCAGCGCACCACCAGCTCGCGGCGTTCGGTGCTGACGTTGGGTTTTCCTAATTCCTGATGCTTATATTCCGGCCCGGCGTAACGCTCGAAAATGGCGATCGCCCGGGGGATCTCCATTGGCGCGCCGGTGTAATCCGGGATGGTTTCGTTGAGCATCACGGCGTTAGACGGAACATCCTTGCCGCGCACGAGCGGGGAGGTCAGGGTACCCATGCCGTAATCGCCGGAGTCCAGGTAGGCTTTAAAGTACCAGCCGATATCCGGGTCGCCGTACGGCACAATCATGCCGCCGAGCGACCCCTGATACATCACCTGTCGCTTTTTGCCGTTGTCGTTATAGGTCACGGTGGAGATTATCGGGCCGACGCGTGAGTCCAGGCTCAGATGAAAATCCCAGTTCTGCCAGTGCACCCTATCCCCGGTGATGGTGTAGTTCTTGCCTTCCGGCTCGATAATCTCCAGCGGTTTTTTCACCGTTTCAACGCGGTCACGGCCATCATAAGGGCGCGGCGTGAGCGGCACCGGCACGACCGGGCCTTCCTCAATCTTCTGGATTTTCTTCTGCTCGAGATCCACCACCGCAACCAGGTTTTCGATCGGGTGCGCCCAGTAGTTACCGTCGCCCACGTCGAGATAGCTGATCACTTTCAGCAGGCGGTCTTCCTGTTTCAGGCCATCCTTGCCGTCAAAAAAGCCGACGGTAAGCGGGGTGGTGATCACTTTCTTCGGGTCGGTAATGCCGCGCTTTTTCAGCACGGCGGCAAACTCCGGGCTTTCATTGATGATCTGCTGCACGGTATTGAAGTCATCCAGCAGCACCATGCCGTGCGCGTCTTTGATCGGCTCCCAGCGGAGGATCTTTTTCTCCTTCAGATCCACCCGGCTTTCGATGATGTGTTTACCATCAAGCATGATGATATTGGCCTGGCGGGGCGCATCCACCGCCGTGCCGTTAAGCACAAAGTCCCAGACTTTGGCCTTTTCTGGCTCCGCCAGCGCAATCTGGGTAAAGCGGGTATTGGGTTTAAAATCCGCTGAGGCTTTCACGATTGCTACGGCCTGGTTGATTTCATCAGCCGTCAGCGCGTTTAACGGGTGGGGGCTTTTTTCAACCTGGAATGTCTGATCAAGACCGGTCTGAAAGACATCGTTGATAAAGGTCTCCGGGATATACGCCTTATTGTTCTTCATCACCACGGGCACCTGGAGCGTCAGCGGTTTGCCGTTAACGATGGCGGTATTTGCGCCGGGTTTGACCTTCACAAAGGCACCGTCTTTGACGATGGTGAACATCTGGGCGTAATCATCCCACTGCACGTCCGCGCCAAACGCCTGAAGCGTTTTGTCCATCGGGACCATATGCGCCTCGCTGCCGTGAGCGTAAACCGGGGATTGCCAGGCGCAACAGAGCGCAACGGCCATGGCCAGTGCCGTTCTACGGGCAGAAAAAGAAGAATTGCTTCCCATCGCAGACCTCATCTTGTTGTGTTTATTGTGTAGTGTCAGCGTTATCCTGACAGGCGCGCACGAAAAGCGTTTGCCTGCATCTGCCAGGTTGTTTGTCAGTCTTGCCAGGTTAAAAAAGAGCGGGGGTGCATCACACCCCCATGGCAGATAAAGTGCGCTTCAGTAAGGCGAGCTATCGAGATGCGTGCGGACATCAAAACCTATCGTCGTGAACGAATAAACCGTACCGCGAACGCGAAGATAAATGTCTCCATTTTTAATTGCCACTGAAGCTTTATCATCATCGGTGATCATGACGGGATTGATATTCTTAATGTTAGACATGAATTCTTCCGGACTTTTTTTCGCATCAAAGAGATAAATATGATACCTGTTTTTAGACAGCGAGCCCGTCTCAACCTGGGTGATGTAAAGAGTTAAACGATCGTTAACCTTGATTTTTTCCTGCAAATTTTCATACACGGTAAAAAGATCGCGGAAAGGGTATGCAATGAATATGAGAAAAATAAAGATAATAATTCCAGCTCGCCAGTTAAAAACCCGAACGTCGCGCATAATCTATTCCTGCCCTTATCCATAACTGATCGACTGGATCATTACCGTAATTATTATTGTTCTGGAATTTTGCAAATTCGGCAGGATCAATTAGGAGGCGAAGATTGTGTGTAAAGCCGGTGACTTCAATGCTTCCCTCACGGTAACGAACATCCACCGAGCCTGTAATTTTTGACCCACCATCTTCAGTTAAGAAAAGGTAAACAGGAATTGCCATAGTTTGTTAATCATCCATGTAATTTAATGCGGAAATATTCCCGGCGCCAAATAATAACCATGCTAACTACATGGTCAATTTGCTTAGTGTTTCCGGTTGTAACTTATCCAAACCAGGCAGACTGGATGGTTCGATTAATCAAAGCCATCCAGTCCCTGTTTTACCTTCCGCTTATTTTGATGCGCTCAAACACTCGAGGCAGCAAGGTTAATGCCATTGCATTGATTAAAAGTCACCCTGCTGGCGCGCCACCAGCGTCAGGATGGAGTAGAGCGCCACGGCCTGCTGGTGCTGGTTGAAGATCTCCACAGCCCATTCCACCACGCCGGTGGGTTTTTCCTCGGCAGTGCGCTGTTTCTTCAGCGTTTTACGTTTACAGGTCAGGCGCACCTGAATGGTATCACCCGGCTTGACCGGCTCGATAAAGCGCAGGTTTTCCATGCCATAGTTGGCAATAATCGGCCCAACCCCGGCATCGACAAACAGCCCCGCCGCGGCGGAAATCAGGAAATAACCGTGTACCACGCGCTCACCAAAAATCGACTCCGCCGCGCCAATTTTGTCCATATGGGCGTAGAAATGATCCCCGCTCAGGCAGGCAAAATTCACGATATCCGCTTCCGTCAGGGTACGACGCGGGGTCAGCAGGCTGTCGCCCGGCTGTAACTCCTCGAAGTATTTACGGAACGGATGAACGCGATCTTCCTGCACCTCCGCGCCACGGACCCACTGTTTACCGATCGCGGCGAGCATGGACGGGCTGCCCTGAATGGCTGTGCGCTGAAGATAGTGCTTCACAGCGCGCAGGCCGCCCAGCTCTTCGCCGCCGCCCGCACGTCCCGGACCACCGTGCACCAGCTGCGGCAACGGTGAACCGTGGCCGGTAGATTCTTTCGAGGATTCCTGGTTGAGAATCTGAATGCGTCCGTGGGCGCGCGCGGCACCAGCAATAAACTGCCGCGCCACGCGGGTATCTGCCGTAACCAGCGTTCCCGCCAGGCTGCCGCCGCCCGCCCGCGCCAGCTGCATGGCGTGCTCGGTGTTACGGCAGGGCATCAGGGTTGCGACGGGGCCAAAGGCTTCGGTGGCGTGAACGGCCGGGGTTTCGTCCGGCTGCGGGCAGAACAGCAGGGTGGGTGGGAAGAATGCGCCAGGCGCCTGCAAATCAGCTTTACCACCCAGACGGATCTGGCAGCCCGAGGCCAGCAGATGGTCGACTTTGTCCTGCACGTCAGCACGTTGCTCACTGTTGACGAGAGCCCCCATCTTCACCCCTTCCTGGGCCGGATCGCCGACGACCACGTTCTCCAGCCGCGCAATCAGCGCCTGGCTGACGGCTTCAACCTGCGCTTCCGGCACGATGATGCGGCGGATGGCGGTACATTTTTGCCCGGCTTTGGCGGTCATCTCGCGCACCACTTCGCGGATAAACAGCGTAAACTCCGGCTGTTCCGGCGTCACGTCCTCACCCAGCACGCAGCAGTTAAGAGAATCTGCTTCCATGGTAAACGGAATGGAATGTGCGACGATATTCGGGTGGACGCGCAGGCTCTGCCCGGTGCTGGCCGACCCGGTAAACGTCACCACGTCCTGGCTGTCGAGGTGGTTCAGCAGATCGCCCGCGCCACCGCAGATCAGGCTGATGGCGCCGTCCGGCACCAGTCCGCTCTCCACGATCGCTTTCACCATCGCCTGAGTCACCTGCGCGGTGGCGGTGGCGGGCTTGATGATGGCGGGCATCCCGGCAAGCCAGGTGGGCGCGAGCTTTTCCAGCATCCCCCAGCACGGGAAGTTGAACGCGTTGATATGCACCGCCACGCCGGATTTCGACGTTAACACGTGACGTGCCGCAAAGCCGCCTTCCTTCGACAGTGGGATCAGCTCATCCTCCGGCCACAGGGTATCGTCCGGCAGCTCACGGCTGCCGAGGCTTGCGTAGGTGAAGAGGGTGCCGATACCGCCTTCAATATCCACCCAGCTGTCAGCCTTCGTCGCGCCGGTCTGGGCTGACAGGGCATAAAACCGATCCTTCTGGCTCAGCAGATGTTTGGCCACCGCCTTCAGCATGGCGGCGCGCTCGATAAAGCTCATTGCGCGGAGCGCTTCTCCGCCGTGTTCAATGGCGTAACGGCGCGCGGCCGCCATATCCAGCCCTTCGCTGGTGACTTGATATAGCGTTTCCCCGCTGATGGCGTGGGTGATGGTGCGCTCGCGGCCCCGGCCTGATTGCCAGATGCCGGACAAGAAGCTGGCTAACTGCTGCATTTCTTCTCTCCAGATGTTTCGTGATTTCACTATAAATAGTTTGATCTTGAATCATAAAAATCAAGCTGAGTTTTAATGAATTGTTAACGTTGTGATCTGTATTGCTTGGCCTGACCACCAGAAAGCCTTGCGTCATCGGCCTTTCATGAAAAGGCTTGCGAGCGTCGTCACAAAATAAACAAACGCTTCTTGGGGTTATATTTAACCTTTGTGTAACTTTTAAGAAACCAAATGATTCACCATTTTGCTATTTGTGGTGATTTAACGAATCACAAAGGTGGTTATGTGACGCAAGAACAACGCTTTGAGCAACGCATCGCACAGGAGACGGCCATCGAGCCGCAGGACTGGATGCCGGATGCCTACCGCAAGACGCTGATCCGCCAGATTGGACAGCACGCCCACTCTGAGATTGTCGGCATGCTGCCGGAAGGGAACTGGATCACCCGCGCACCGACGCTGCGCCGGAAAGCCATTCTGCTGGCGAAGGTGCAGGATGAAGCCGGACACGGCCTGTACCTTTACAGCGCGGCGGAAACGCTGGGCTGCGCCCGGGAGGACATCTATCAAAAGATGCTCGACGGCAAGATGAAATACTCCTCCATCTTCAACTATCCGACCCTGAGCTGGGCCGATATCGGGGTCATTGGCTGGCTGGTGGACGGGGCGGCCATTGTGAACCAGGTGGCGCTGTGCCGTACGTCTTACGGCCCGTATGCCCGGGCGATGGTGAAAATTTGTAAAGAAGAGAGCTTTCACCAGCGTCAGGGTTTTGAGGCCTGCATGGCGCTGGCGCAGGGTAGCGAAGCCCAGCGGCAGATGTTGCAGGACGCCATCAACCGCTTCTGGTGGCCCGCGCTGATGATGTTCGGACCCAACGACGACAACTCCCCAAACAGCGCCCGCAGTCTGGCCTGGAAGATCAAACGCTTTGGCAACGATGAGCTTCGCCAGCGCTTCGTGGACAACACGGTGCCTCAGGTGGAGATGCTCGGCATGACCGTGCCGGATCCCGACCTGCGTTTCGATGAAGAGAGCGGTCACTACCACTTCGGCGAAATCGACTGGCAGGAATTTGACGAGGTGATCAACGGGCGCGGGATCTGCAACCACGAACGTCTGGCCGCAAAACGTAAAGCCTGGGACGACGGCGCATGGGTGCGTGAAGCCGCTCTGGCCCACGCGGAAAAACAACGCGCTCGCCAGGCCGCATAAGAGGAATCAACCATGAGCAATGTTTACTGGCCGTTATACGAAGTTTTTGTCCGTTCGAAGCAGGGGCTGTCGCACCGGCATGTGGGCAGCCTTCACGCTGCCGACGACCGCATGGCGCTGGAAAACGCGCGCGATGCCTATACCCGCCGCAGCGAAGGCTGTTCTATCTGGGTGGTGAAGGCGAGTGAAATCGTCGCTTCCCAGCCGGAAGAGAGCGGGGAATTTTTCGATCCGGCGGAAAGCAAGGTCTACCGCCATCCGACGTTTTACACCATCCCTGATGGTATCGAGCATATGTGAGGTTGGGGATGAACAACGTATCTGCTTATACCCTGCGTCTGGGCGACAACGGTCTGGTGCTCTCACAGCGTCTGGGCGCCTGGTGCGGCCACGCGCCGGAGCTGGAAATTGACCTGGCGCTCGCCAATATCGGCCTTGATCTGCTCGGGCAGGCGCGCAATTTCCTGACCTACGCCGCTGAACGGGAAGGTAAGGGTGATGAAGATACCCTGGCCTATGGCCGCGATGAGCGTCAGTTCCGCAATTTGCTGCTGGTGGAACAGCCAAACGGCAGCTTCGCCGACACCATTGCCCGTCAGTATCTGATGGATGCGTGGAACGTGGCGCTCTACGAGCGGCTGATCCACAGCAGCGACAGTCAGCTTGCCGCCATCGCGGCAAAAGCCATTAAGGAGGCGCGCTATCACCTGCGCTTTAGCCGCGGCTGGCTGGTGCGGCTGGGGGACGGAACAGAAACCTCCGCACAAAAAATGCAGCAGGCGGTGGATAGCCTGTGGCGCTTTACGGCTGAACTGTTCGACGCTGACGAGGTCGAGCTGGCGCTAATTGATGACGGCGTGGCGGTTGATCCGCGCGACCTGCGGGACCCGTGGGAGCGCGAAGTGTTTGCTGGCCTGGCGGAAGCCACCCTCCGCGTGCCCGAAGAGGTGGCGTATCGCACGGGCGGTAAGAAGGGGCTACATACCGAACACCTCGGGCCGATGCTGGCAGAGATGCAGTATCTCCAGCGCGTTTACCCCGGCCAGCAGTGGTAAAGGAGGACGCCATGCAACGCCTCGTCGACATCGCGCCTGCACAAATCCCGCAGATTTGGGCGCTGTTAAGCCAGATCCCCGACCCGGAAGTGCCGGTGCTGACCATCACCGACCTGGGCATGGTGCGCAGCGTGAAGGCACAGGGGGAAGGCTGGGTTATCGGCTTCACGCCAACCTATTCGGGCTGTCCGGCAACGGAGCATCTGCTGGGGGCGATCCGCGAAACCCTGACCGGAAACGGCTTTAGCCCGGTACATATTGTGCTGCAACTGGAGCCCGCCTGGACCACCGACTGGATGACCGACGATGCCCGCAGGCGCCTGCGTGAATATGGCATCAGCCCGCCTGTTGGTCATAGCTGCCATGCCCACGTTCCCGCGGAGGTGAGCTGCCCGCGCTGTGCGAGCACCGATACCTCGCTTATCAGTGAATTTGGATCCACGGCCTGCAAAGCGC
The DNA here is from genome assembly GCF_049238805.1 of Enterobacter cloacae complex sp. CDL013. Lineage (NCBI taxonomy): Bacteria > Pseudomonadati > Pseudomonadota > Gammaproteobacteria > Enterobacterales > Enterobacteriaceae > Enterobacter > Enterobacter cloacae complex sp. CDL013. Next base: position 46,214 of record NZ_JBMKGT010000007.1, read on the forward strand.
TCTACCGCTGCAATACCTGCCGTGAGCCCTTCGACTATTTCAAATGTATTTGAGGCTGCCATGACAACGTTTCATTCATTAACAGTGGCAAAAGTGGAACCCGAAACCCGCGACGCGGTGACCATTACCTTCGCGGTGCCGCAGGCGTTACAGGAGGCGTACCGCTTCCGTCCCGGTCAGCATCTGACCCTGAAAGCCAGCCCTGGCGGGGATGAACTGCGCCGCTGCTACTCCATCTGCCGGAGCACCGCGTGCGGTGAGATCAGCGTGGCGGTCAAAGCCATCGAGGGCGGACGTTTTTCCCGCTATGCCCGGGACGAGATCAAACCGGGCATGGCGCTGGAGGTGATGGTGCCCCAGGGGCATTTTGGCTACCAGCCGCAGGCCGAACGCGAAGGCCATTATCTGGCGATTGCCGCCGGGTCCGGGATCACCCCGATGCTGGCGATTATGTCCGCTACGCTGGCCACTGAAGCCCACAGCCACTTCACCCTGATTTACGGCAACCGCAGCAGCCAGAGCATGATGTTCCGCCGGGCGCTGGCGGACCTGAAAGATAAATACCCGCAGCGTTTGCAGCTGATCGCCATCTTCAGCCAGGAGACGCTCGACAGCGATCTGCTCCATGGCCGCATTGACGGGGAAAAGCTCCAGGCGCTGGCAAAAACGCTGGTGAATTTCCGTCAGTACGATGAAGCCTTCATCTGCGGCCCGTCGGCGATGATGGATGAGGCCGAAGCGGCGCTGCAAGCGCTGGGTATGCCGGAAAAAGCGATCCATCTTGAGCGCTTTAACACGCCGGGTACCGCCGTTAAACGGACAGCCAGCGTGCAGGCCGATGGCCAGAAGGTCACCGTCCGTCAGGACGGGCGCGACAGGGAGATCACCCTGACGGCGGACGACGAAAGCATTCTTGACGCGGCCCTGCGTCAGGGGGCGGATCTGCCTTACGCCTGCAAGGGCGGCGTATGCGCCACCTGCAAATGCAAAGTGCTGCGTGGGAAAGTCGATATGGCGACCAACTACAGCCTGGAGCCGGACGAGCTGGCCGCAGGCTATGTGCTGAGCTGTCAGGCGCTGCCGTTAACCGCCGACGTAATCGTCGATTTTGATGCGAAGGGGATGGCATGAGCGAACTGATTGTTACCCGTCATGGCCGCGTGTTGCAGCTAACGCTTAACCGTCCGGCGGCGCGCAACGCGCTCAACAATGCGCTGCTCCTGCAAATCGCGGAGCAGCTTGAGGCCGCCGCCGCGGATGCTGAGATCGCCGTCTGCGTGATGTACGGCAACGAACGCTGCTTTGCCGCCGGGGCCGATCTCAACGAAATGGCGGAGAAAGACCTGCCCGCCACCCTGAACGATATCCGTCCGCAGCTGTGGGCGCGGATCAACGCCTTCACCAAACCGTTGATTGCCGCCGTAAACGGCTTCGCGCTGGGGGCAGGCTGTGAGCTGGCGCTGCTCTGCGATGTCGTGATTGCTGGCGATAACGCCCGTTTTGGCCTGCCGGAAATCACCCTCGGGATCATGCCGGGCGCAGGCGGCACCCAGCGGCTGATCCGCAGCGTAGGCAAATCGCTGGCCAGCAAAATGGTGCTGACGGGCGAAAGCATCACGGCGGTGCAGGCGCACAGCGCCGGGCTGGTCAGCGACGTCTACCCGGCCTCGCTGACGCTGGAGTACGCCCTGAAGCAGGCGGCGCTGATGGCGCGCCATTCGCCGCTGGCGCTACAGGCGGCGAAGCAGGCGCTTCGCCAGTCGCAGGAAGTTCCGCTTCAGGCCGGGCTGGCGCAGGAGCGTCAGCTGTTTGCGCTGCTCGCGGCCACCGACGATCGCCGGGAAGGGATCAACGCCTTTTTACAAAAACGCACCCCAGACTTTAAAGGACGCTAATTGTGGAATCTATTCTGAGCCATGTTGAGCAGGGCGTAATGACCATTACGCTGAACCGCCCGGAGCGCCTGAACAGCTTTAACGACGTCATGCACCAGCAGCTTTCCGAATGCCTGAAGCAGGCCGAGCGCGATGACGCCATCCGCTGCCTGCTGATCACCGGGGCAGGACGCGGTTTCTGCGCCGGGCAGGATCTCAACGACCGTAACGTCGACCCGAACGGCCCGGCGCCCGATCTGGGCATGTCCGTTGAGACTTTTTACAACCCGCTGGTGCGCCGCCTGGCAAAACTGCCGAAGCCGGTGATTTGCGCGGTTAACGGCGTGGCGGCGGGCGCGGGGGCGACGCTGGCCCTCGGCTGCGACATGGTGATTGCGGCGCGCTCCGCCAGTTTTGTGATGGCCTTCAGCAAGCTCGGCCTCGTCCCGGACTGCGGCGGCACCTGGCTGCTGCCGCGCGTGGCCGGACGCGCCCGCGCCATGGGGCTGGCATTGCTGGGCGATAAGCTCAGCGCCGAGCAGGCACAGGCCTGGGGAATGATCTGGCAGGTGGTGGACGACGAGCAGCTCTCCGCCACCGCACAGCAGATGGCGCTGCATTTTGCCTCACAGCCGACCTTTGGCCTGGGCTTGATCAAGCAGGCGATCAACGCCGCCGAAACCAACACCCTCGACGCCCAGCTTGATCTGGAGCGCGACTATCAACGCCTGGCCGGACGCAGCGACGACTACCGGGAAGGCGTCAGCGCGTTCCTGGCAAAACGCGCGCCGAACTTTACGGGGAAATAAGATGGTGAATATCCATACGGTCGCCGTCATTGGCAGCGGCACCATGGGCGCCGGGATTGCCGAAGTGGCAGCCAGCCACGGTCATCCGGTTCTGGTGTACGACATTGACGCAGCGGCGATTTCCCGCGCCGTCGACGGCATTCGCCAGCGGCTGTCCTCACGCGTTGCGCGTGGAAAACTCTCTGCCGACGCCGGGGAGCAGATCCTCGCCCGCCTGACGCCGGTGACGAATATCAGTGCTCTGGCGAAAGCCGATCTGGTGATCGAGGCGGCCTCCGAGCGGCTTGAAGTGAAAAAGGCGCTGTTTACCCAGCTGGCAGAGGTTTGTCCGCCGCAGACGCTGCTCGCCAGCAATACCTCGTCCATTTCCGTTACCGCTATTGCGGCGGAGATAAACCACCCTGAACGCGTCGCCGGGCTGCACTTCTTCAATCCTGCCCCGGTGATGAAGCTGGTGGAGGTGGTCAGCGGGCTGGCGACCTCACCAGAAGTGGCCGATGCGCTGTGCGAGCTGGCGCTGAGCTGGGGAAAGCAGCCGGTACGCTGCCAGTCCACGCCGGGGTTTATCGTCAACCGCGTGGCGCGCCCGTTCTACTCGGAAGCCTGGCGCGCGCTGGAAGAGCAGGTGGCAACGCCCGAGGTGATTGACGCCGCCCTGCGAGACGGCGGAGGCTTCCCGATGGGGCCGCTTGAGCTGACGGACATGATTGGTCAGGACGTCAACTTTGCCGTGACCTGCTCCGTGTTTAATGCCTTCTGGCAGGAGCGTCGTTTTCTGCCGTCGCTGGTGCAGCAGGAGCTGGTGCTGGCGGGGCGTCTGGGTAAGAAAAGCGGGCAGGGCGTTTACCGCTGGCTGGAGGAGAAACCCACCGTCAGCTGGCTCGCCCCGGTCAGCGACAGCTTCAACCCCATGCGCGTACAGCGAAGAAGTGACGGTGTCACGGAAATTGACGATCTGTTGCTGATCGAAACGCAGGGTGAGACCGCGCAGTCGCTGGCGCTGCGCCATGGCTGCCCGGTGGTGGTGGTCGACCGCATCGAGCGGGATGTGGCCGTGATAGCCGCCGCACCCGGCAACCCGCACGCCGCCACGCAGAAAGCCATTTACTGGTTGCAGCACCAGCAGAAACGGGTGGTCCAGATTGCGGATTACCCCGGTCTGCTGGTCTGGCGCACGGTAGCGATGATTGCCAACGAAGCGCTGGACGCCCTGCAAAAAGGGGTCGCCAGCGAGCAAGACATCGATACCGCCATGCGCTTAGGGGTCAACTATCCCTGCGGGCCCATCGCCTGGGGCGAGCGCCTTGGCTGGCAGCGTCTGTTAACGCTGCTGGAGAACCTGCAACGTCACTACGGCGAGGAACGCTATCGCCCCTGTTCACTGCTGCGCCAGCGTGCGCTTCTGGAGAGTAGCTATGAGTCATAACGCCTGGCATAACGCCCGTGCGATGTACGAACGGGACGCCTGCGCGCAGGCGATGGGGATGGACATTCTCGACATGGGCGAGGGCTACGCGGTGGTGACCATGACCATCACCCCGCAGATGCTCAACGGGCATAAAACCTGCCACGGCGGACAGCTGTTCTCGCTGGCCGATACCGCCTTTGCCTACGCCTGCAACAGTCAGGGGCTGGCGGCGGTGGCCTCAGGCTGCGCCATCGATTTTCTGCGTCCGGGCTTTGCCGGCGATAAGCTGACCGCTACCGCGTGGGTGAAGCATCAGGGCAAACTGACCGGCGTATACGACATTGAAATTCAGAACCAACAACAGAAAACCGTCGCTCTTTTTCGCGGGAAATCGCACCGCACCGGCGGCAGTGTGACAGGAGAAGCCTGATGCGTGACGCATTTATTTGTGAGGGTGTGCGTACCCCGGTCGGTCGCTACGGTGGAGGATTATCCAGCGTGCGTGCCGATGACTTAGGGGCCGTGCCGCTGCGTGCGCTGCTGGCGCGTTACCCGCAGCTCGATCTGGAGCGCATAGATGATGTGATCTTCGGCTGCGCAAATCAGGCCGGAGAGGATAACCGCAACGTAGCGCGCATGTCGTCGCTGCTGGCCGGGCTGCCTCAGACCGTTTCCGGTACCACCATTAACCGCCTGTGCGGCTCCGGTCTGGATGCCCTTGGCTTTGCGGCACGCGCCATTAAGGCCGGGGATGGCGATCTGCTGATCGCCGGTGGCGTCGAATCCATGTCCCGTGCGCCGTTCGTGATGGGCAAAGCCACCGCGGCGTTTCAGCGTCAGGCGGAGATCTTCGACACCACCATCGGCTGGCGATTTGTGAATCCGCTCATGCATCAGCAATACGGAACTGACAGCATGCCGGAAACGGCAGAGAATGTAGCGGAATTGTTAAATATAAGCCGTGCCGATCAGGATGCATTTGCCCTGCGCAGCCAGCAGCGCACCGCGCGGGCGCAGCAGAATGGCGTTCTGGCGCAGGAGATTATCCCGGTACAGTTGGCGGGGAAAAAAGGTGCCGTAACGGAAGTGAGCGTGGACGAGCATCCGCGCGCCGAAACCACCCTTGAACAGCTTGCCGCGCTGAAAGCTCCGTTCCGCAAGAACGGTGTGGTGACGGCGGGGAACGCCTCCGGCGTGAACGACGGGGCGGCGGCGCTGATTATCGCCAGCGAGCCGATGGCGCTTGCCCAGGGGTTAACCCCGCGCACACGCATTGTGGCCATGGCGACCGCGGGCGTCGAGCCGCGCCTGATGGGATTAGGCCCGATTCCCGCCACCCGTAAGGTGCTGGAACGTGCCGGACTCAGTATCACCGATATGGACGTCATTGAGCTTAACGAAGCCTTCGCCGCACAGGCGCTGGGCGTGCTGCGTCAGCTGGGTTTGCCGGATGACGCGGAGCATGTGAACCCGAATGGCGGGGCGATCGCGTTAGGTCATCCGCTGGGAATGAGCGGTGCCAGACTGGCGCTGGCCGCGAGCAATGAATTGCACCGACGCGGCGGGCGCTACGCGCTGTGTACGATGTGCATCGGTGTGGGTCAGGGCATTGCCATGATCCTTGAGCGTGTTTGAGCGAACAATAATGTGAGTACCCTGCGATGATAAATACAACAAAGCTTGATCCGATCGAAACCGCGTCCATTGATGAATTGCAGGCGTTGCAGACCGCGCGCCTGAAGTGGACGCTGAACCACGCCTACAACAACGTTCCGATGTACAAACGCAAGTTTGACGCCGCGGGCGTTCACCCTGACGATTTTAACGAGCTGGCGGACCTGCAAAAATTCCCGTGCACCACCAAGCAGGATCTGCGCGACAACTACCCGTTCGATACCTTTGCGGTGCCGATGGAGCAGGTGGTGCGCATCCACGCCTCGTCGGGCACCACCGGAAAGCCGACCGTGGTGGGATATACCCAGAATGATATCGACAACTGGGCCAATATAGTTGCCCGTTCCCTGCGCGCCGCCGGGGGCAGCGCGAAGGATAAAATTCACGTGGCCTACGGCTACGGGCTATTCACCGGCGGGCTGGGGGCGCACTACGGTGCCGAGCGTCTGGGTGCGACGGTGATCCCGATGTCCGGCGGCCAGACGGAGAAGCAGGCGCAGCTGATCCGCGATTTTCAGCCGGATATGATCATGGTGACGCCCTCATACTGCCTGAATTTAATTGAAGAGCTGGAGCGTCAGATGGGCGGTGACGCCAGCGCCTGTTCCCTGCGCGTCGGCGTGTTTGGCGCCGAGCCGTGGACGCAGGCGATGCGCCGCGAAATTGAAAAACGGCTGGGCATTACCGCGCTGGATATCTATGGTCTCTCCGAAGTGATGGGGCCGGGCGTGGCGATGGAGTGTCTTGAAACCGCTGACGGCCCGACCATCTGGGAAGATCACTTCTACCCGGAGATCGTCAACCCGAATGACGGCACGCCGCTGGCCGACGGCGAGCAGGGCGAACTGCTGTTCACCACCCTGACCAAAGAGGCGCTGCCGGTGATCCGCTACCGCACCCGCGACCTGACGCGCCTGCTGCCGGGCACTGCACGCACCATGCGCCGGATGGATCGCATCAGCGGGCGCAGCGACGACATGCTCATCATTCGCGGCGTGAACGTCTTCCCGTCACAGCTGGAAGAGGAGATCGTTAAGTTCGAACATCTTTCGCCACACTATCAGCTGGAGGTGAACCGCCGCGGGCATCTTGATTCACTTTCGGTGAAGGTCGAGCTGAAACAGAGCAGCTTAACGCTGACCCATGAGCAGCGCTGTCAGGTCTGCCATCAGCTGCGTCATCGGATTAAATCGATGGTGGGGATCTCGACCGACGTGATGATCGTTAACTGTGGCAGCATACCGCGCTCCGAGGGTAAAGCTTGCCGGGTGTTTGATTTGCGTAAAGTGGCAGCCAACGGTTGAATTCACTCACCCCAGCCCTCTCCCACATGGGAGAGGGTGTATTAATTTCCCTCTCCCAAAGGGAGAGGGTGTATTAATTTCCCTCTCCCTTTGGGAGAGGGTTAGGGTGAGGGTACACTCCAGATTCGTATGCTATGATTCATCCAGGAAAAAAATAACAACAGAATGAATCACATGAATAAACTTGATGCCTTTATCCAGCATGCAGTCAGCTCTGTTCCCGTCAGCGGAACGTCGCTTATCTCCTCACTGTATGGCGACGCGCTTTCGCACCGCGGCGGAGAGATCTGGCTCGGCAGCCTGGCGGCCCTGCTGGAAGGGATGGGATTTGGCGAGCGCTTTGTGCGCACCGCGCTGTTTCGCCTCAACAAAGAGGGCTGGCTGGACGTGTCCCGCATTGGCCGCCGCAGCTTTTACCGTCTCAGCGACAAGGGGCTGCGTTTGACCCGCCGCGCGGAAAATAAAATCTACCGTGCGGAACTGCCGGCGTGGGATGGTAAATGGCTGCTGCTGCTCTCCGAGGGGCTGGATAAAACCACCCTCGCGGACGTGAAAAAACAGCTCATCTGGCAAGGGTTCGGCACGCTGGCGCCGAGCCTGATGGCCTCGCCGTCGCAGAACCTGGCGGACGTGCAGTCTCTGCTGCATGACGCGGGCGTGGCGGAAAACGTCATTTTCTTTGAGGCCCATTCACCGCTGGCCTTATCACGTGCGGCGTTACGAGCCCGCGTGGAAGAGTGCTGGCAGTTGACCGAACAAAACGCGATGTACGAAACGTTTATCAGCTCGTTCCGTCCGCTGTTGCCGCTGCTGAAAGAAGCGCCGCCTGAGGATTTGACCCCGGAACGCTGCTTCCAGATCCAGCTGTTACTCATTCATTTTTATCGTCGCGTGGTGCTGAAAGATCCGCTGTTGCCGGAGGAGTTACTTCCTGCGCACTGGGCGGGACAGAGCGCGCGACAGCTGTGCATTAACATCTACCAGCGCGTGGCGGCGGGAGCCCTGGCGTTTGTCAGTGAGAAGGGGGAAACCTCCGTGGGCGAGCTGCCCGCTCCCGGCACGCTTTATCACCAGCGTTTTGGTGGTCTGAATATCACATAAGGAGAGGGTATGCCTGTTTATCAAATTGATGGTCTGACGCCGGTCGTGCCTGAAGAGAGCTATGTTCACCCGACCGCGGTGCTGATTGGCGACGTGATCCTCGGCAAAGGCGTTTACGTGGGTCCCAACGCCAGCCTGCGCGGTGATTTTGGCCGGATCGTGGTGAAAGACGGCGCGAACATTCAGGATAACTGCGTGATGCACGGTTTTCCGGAGCAGGACACGGTGGTGGAAGAGGACGGGCATATCGGCCACAGTGCGATCCTTCACGGCTGCATTATCCGCCGTAATGCGCTGGTGGGGATGAATGCGGTGGTGATGGACGGGGCGACGATCGGCGAAAACAGCATCGTCGGGGCGGCGGCGTTTGTGAAGGCCAAAGCGGAAATGCCTGCGAATCACTTAATTCTTGGCAGTCCGGCGAAAGCGATTCGTGAGCTAAGTGCGCAGGAAATAGAGTGGAAAAAGCAGGGCACGCGGGAGTATCAGGTGCTGGTGGACCGTTGTAAGCAGACGCTGCACCAGGTGGAGCCGCTGCGGGAAGAAGAGCCAGGACGCAAACGGCTGGTCTTCGATGAGAATTTACGGCCCAAGTCGGCTGGCCGGGATAAATAAGGCTGTTCGCTCCCGCACGTTGATCAAGGCGTGAAAATTAGCTCAATACGCATCCGGCAGGGGCCGGTCAATCGACACCAGCTTTCCGCGCTTCATGGTGATATAGCCCCCGGCTTTTAGATCTGCCAGCACGCGAAAGACATGCGTTCGTGACAGGTTAGTGCGCTTGATGATAAACAGCGCCAGGCCCTCATTCTCTCCCGTGTGGGTCTCCTGCCGATAGAGATAGCGGTACAGCATTGGTTTGATGGTCTGGTAGCTGGTGACCTGCCTGCGTTCATTGTGCAGGTCGATGGTAAATATGGACATGTAGGTCAGTATGGTGGCCAGCGCCTGCATGCGCTCAGGCCCGCCCTGGAAAAATATCTGGTCGAAGTCGACCCAGGATATTCTCACCAGCTTCACCTTCGCACTGCTGCGATATTCATACTTCGCCAGTGGACAATACCTTTCCATTAACCCTATCGGCATATACTCGATAGTATTGCCAATATTAAGGCCATCATCAGGCATTAATATCGTCAGCGACCCTTCAGTGCAAAAATAGATATAGCCAGGCTCGACGGTGAGTTTTTTATTTGCGGCAACGGTTAAGGCCTCGCCTTTACAAAGCATGTGCGGAAAAAATTGCCCAATATTGAGTTGCTGATAATAGGTATGGATATCCTGAAAATTCACGCTAAGCCTCTCCCTGCAACGTTTGCCGTGGTAGCGAGTATAGCAGCAATAGCCCCCGAATTACGAACCCATAAATAACCAGTCCCATATGGGACTATGATGGAAAGGTATTCTGTTTAGAATGGTCGTCAATGAGTTCGCATTAAAATTATCCGCCAACAGTAAATATCCAGGCGGCACAATTAATCTATGAGGCCATTCAATGAAATTAACCCTAATTGCTAAACATCTGGCGCTTGCCGGTGTGTTGACGTCGCTGTCGCTTTCCTCGTTTGCGGAAGTACAGCCGCAGGATGCCACTGCCACGACCCGGCAGGTAAATAACGCCCTGTATAACAAATTACCGTTTGCCGATAAAACCGACTTTGAGAACGCCCATAAAGGTTTTATCGCCCCGCTGCCGCAAAACATGATTAAAGGCGAGCAGGGGAACGTTATCTGGAACCCGGCGAAATATGATTTCGTGAAAGAGGGTGAGAAAGCCCCGGATACGGTAAACCCGAGCCTGTGGCGTCAGTCACAGCTGATCAACATTGGCGGGCTGTTTAAGGTCACCGACGGCGTATATCAGATCCGTAATCTCGATCTCTCCAACATGACCATCATTGAGGGCGAGAAGGGCATTACCGTTATCGACCCGCTGTTAAGCGCTGAACCGGCGAAAGAAGCGCTGGATCTCTACTATGCAAACCGCGGCAAGAAACCGGTCGTCGCTGTGGTGATCACCCACAGCCACGTTGACCACTATGGCGGCCTGCGCGGCGTGGTTGACGAAGCTGACGTCAAGTCTGGCAAAGTGAAAATCTACGCGCCGGATGGCTTTATGAAAGAGGCGGTTTCCGAAAACATTATGGCCGGAAACGCGATGAGCCGCCGTGCGAGCTATATGTACGGCAACCTGCTGAAGCCGAATGCAAAAGGCCAGGTGGGTGCAGGCCTTGGCACCACCACCTCTGCGGGTACTGTCACCCTCATCCCGCCGACCGACTACATTACCCATACCGGTCAGGAAGAAGTGATCGACGGTTTGACCTACGACTTTATGATGGCGCCGGGTTCAGAAGCTCCGTCGGAGATGCTGTGGTACGTCAAAGAGAAGAAAATGATCGAGGCCGCAGAGGACGTGACCCATACTCTGCACAACACCTACTCCCTGCGCGGCGCGAAAATCCGCGATCCGCTGGCCTGGTCTAAGTACATCAACGCTGCCATTGAGCGCTGGGGGGCGGACGCGGAAGTGATTATTGCGCAGCACCACTGGCCGACCTGGGGCAACGAGAATATCGTCAAGCTGATGAAAGGCCAGCGCGATATGTATCGCTACATCAACGACCAGACCCTGCGTATGGCAAACAAGGGGCTGACCCGCGACGAGATCGCCGCCGAGTTTAAACTGCCGGAATCGCTGGAAAAACAGTGGGCGAGCCGCGGTTACTACGGCTCCGTTAGCCACGACGTCAAAGCCACTTACGTGTTTTATCTCGGCTGGTTCGACGGCAACCCGGCAACCCTCGACGAGCTGCCGCCTGAACTGGCTGCGAAGAAGTTCGTGCAGTACATGGGCGGCGCTGATGCCATCATGCAGAAAGCCAAAGCGGATTATCAGCAGGGTAATTACCGTTGGGTTGCTCAGGTGGTAAGCAAAGTGGTCTTTGCCGATCCTAACAACCAGGCTGCCCGTAATCTGGAAGCCGACGCGCTGGAGCAGTTAGGTTACCAGGCGGAAGCGGGCACCTGGCGTAACTTCTACCTGACCGGCGCGCAAGAACTGCGTAATGGCGTGAAGAAGCTGCCGACGCCGAACACCGCCAGCCCGGATACCGTGCGGGCGATGACCCCGGAAATGTTCTTCGACTACCTGGGTGTGCACATCAACGGGGTACGGGCCGGTAACGCGAAGGCGGTCTTCAATGTCGATCTCGGTAAGGATGGCGGCAAATACAAGCTGGAGCTGGAAAACGGCGTGCTGAACCATACCGCCAACGCGCAGGCGAAGGATGCTGACGCAACCATCACGCTGGACCGTACCACGCTGAACAACATCATCCTTAAGAAAGAGACGCTGAAGCAGGCGATGGATAAGGGTGACGTGAAGGTGAGCGGAAACGGGGCGAAGCTGGAAGAGATGCTGAGCTACATGGACACATTTGACTTCTGGTTCAATATTGTGACGCCATAAGTTTAGCGTTCATCCTGGTTAATCCTGGCGCCTTGTTGCGATAAGGCGCCATTTTTTTATTCACGCATTGCCAGCGCGCTCGCGCTTGCCGGATCGAACAGCGAAATACTCTCGATCTGATCCAGCATGATCACTTTGCGAAAATCCATGGCGCTTTTGGGCTCTGAATCGAGCGTAATATCATGCTCGGCATACCATTTGCTGTAGTTATGTTCGATACAGAGCTGCATGTTTTTCCCGTCACGGTAGCCGCTCAGCATCGGAATAAGCACGATATTGGCCGTTTTTTCATACTCCAGCGTGGCGGTATGGATCATCCCAATATAGATCCGCCGCGATTTCAGCGTGACGTGCGCCAGTTCACCTTCCTCCATGCACTGATAGAGCAGCTGTTCAATTCCGCTCGATTGCGCCAGCCGCTTGTAGAGCTTTTTTCGGCCTTCGCCGTCCAGCCGCGCGCTCCCGGCCCAGTTCGAGCGGTAGAGACAGAACAGGATCGCGAAGGTCAGCATTACCACCACCGGGGCCTGAATCCCCAGGAAGCTCCAGTTCATAAAATCAATTTGCCAGTCGGCATATTTTGCAGACGTGAAATGGAACGTGTTATCGGCGGCGGAGAGGGCGAACAACAACAGCCAGAGCAGGCCGGTGGCGATCACGCCCTGTAAAACGAAAATGCAGCCATACAGCGCCACAAGGAAATAGACATCCCAGCCGAATGAACGCTTAATTTTGAACCGGGTTGAGAGGTCGCGGCTGGTGTACCAGTACCCGCATACCATCAATACCATGAATATTGCCGTTCCCATTTCAGGCCCTCTTCAGCGCGTTGACATGGCGCAGAAAGTCCTGCCGCACCTCGTGGCTTTTGTAGTTAACCGAGGCGTTTCCATCCTGATCGATGATGATGCGGTCGCCATCCTCTACGGCTTCGATAATTTCCTGGTGACTCATGACCTGCAACAAGGATTCCGGGCTGGAAAAGAGCGTCATCAGTAAATGTTTCATCGTGTGACATCCTTATGAATTAAAAGGATAAGTCTGGAAGATAAATGGCACCTTTGCCTTAAGGTTATCCCTAAAAAAACGGCAGCCTGGCGGCGAAATTCAACTTTATGCTCAAAATGGTTGCGCGAGGTAACATTTCAGGTATTTGAAAAATAATAAGAATAAAAAATATATCTGCGCAAACTTGGACAAATAACGTTAATTGTGTAAGTTTAAATTATGCGATTTCGCTACGTTGTTTACACCCAGGATGTGACCCATGAGCACGTTGCCGTCCGTCATCAGTCGGTTCGTTGATTACTACGCCACGCTGGATACCCAGCCACCTTCGGCGCTGGCGGGAATTTATCGCGCCGATGCCACGCTTATCGATCCCTTTGGCGAACATAGCGGGGTGTTCGCGATCCAGCGCTATTTCACCCACTTGCTGGCTAACGTCCAGCACTGTCGCTTTACCGTTGATGCGCCGTTGCAGCAGGGCGATCGCTTTGTGGTCACCTGGATGATGCACTGGTCGCACCCGCGTATTGCCCGGGGTGCAGTGCGACAGCTGCCGGGCTGCTCCGTGGTAGACATGCGCGACGATCGCATTGTTCGCCAGCGGGATTACTACGATGCCGGAGAGATGATTTACGAACATCTCCCGATACTCGGCTGGGCCGTGCGCGGCGTGAAGCGGAGAGTGAAATCATGAAAACGGTTCTGATCACCGGCGCAAGCTCGGGCATCGGGGCGGGGCTGGCGAAATCTTTTGCCGACGATGGTTACCGGGTGATTGCCTGCGGGCGCGATGCGCAACGTCTGGCCGCTGTGCATCAGCACAGCCCCAACATCACGGTGCGCCTGTTCGATATGACAGACAGGGACGCCTGTCGCCAGGCGCTGGCGGACTGTGCTGCCGACACGGTGATTCTCTGCGCCGGAACCTGCGAGTATCTCGACCGCGGCGAGGTGGATGCCGAGCTGGTGGCGCGGGTCATGACCACCAATTTCATTGGGCCGGTAAACTGCCTTGCGGCGTTGCAGCCGCAGCTGGTATCCGGCAACCGCGTGGTGCTGGTCAGTTCGATGGCGCACTGGCTTCACTTCCCGCGAGCCGAAGCCTATGGGGCCTCTAAAGCGGCATTAACCTGGTTTGCCGACACGCTGCGCCTCGACTGGGAACCGAAAGGGATTGCCGTCACGGTCGTTTCACCCGGTTTTGTCGACACGCCGCTGACCCGCAAAAACGATTTCCCGATGCCGGGCCGGGTCAGCGTGGGGGACGCCGTCCACGCCATTCGTCGCGGTCTGGCAAAAGGGAAGGATCACATCGCGTTTCCCGCCGGGTTCAGCCTGGCGCTGCGCCTGCTTTCCGGCCTGCCCGATGTACTTCAGCGCGCACTGCTGCGCAGGATGGTGCGACCATGAAAATCGCAATTATCGGCAGCGGCATCGCCGGGTTAACCTGTGCCTGGCGGCTCGCCGGACATCATCAGATCACGGTGTTTGAGGCGCAGGCCACCCCGGGCGGCCATACTGCAACGGTAGATGTCGACACGCCCCAGGGTACCTTTGCCATCGATACCGGTTTTATCGTCTACAACGACCGCACCTATCCGCGCTTCATGGGGCTGCTCAGCGAACTGGGCATCAGCGGGCAAAAAACGCAGATGAGTTTTTCGGTACATAACCCGCAGAGCGGGCTGGAGTATAACGGGCACACGCTGACGTCGCTGTTTGCCCAGCGTCGTAATCTGCTGAACCCTGCCTTCTGGACGCTACTGAAGGAGATCGTGCGCTTTAACCGGCTGGCGAAACAGACGCTCCGGGGCGAAGTCGATGGATCCGCCACGCTGGAAACATTCCTGCGCCAGCACCGCTTTACGCCCTTTTTTGCGCGCCACTACATCCTGCCAATGGGAGCGGCTATCTGGTCGTCGTCGCTACAGGAGATGAAACGCTTTCCGCTGCCGCTCTTTTTACGCTTTTTTGAAAACCACGGTCTGCTGGACATTACCCATCGTCCGCAGTGGTACGTCGTGCCAGGCGGCTCCCGGGAGTATATCCGCGCGATGATGGACAAGCTTGGCGATCGCCTGACGCTGCACCTCAACGCGCCGGTTCAGAAGGTTGTTCGCCACGATCGTGGCGTCGATATTGAGCGGGAAGGCGTCACTCATACCTTCGATCAGGTGATCTTCGCCTGTCACTCTGCTCAGGCGCTGGCGATGCTCGCCAGCCCAACGCAGGCTGAACGTGAGGTGCTGGGTGATATCGGCTGGCAGCGTAACGAGGTGGTGCTTCACCACGATCCGCGCTGGCTGCCGGTGCGCAAGCGCGCGTGGGCGAGCTGGAACTACCGCCTCAGCGAGCAGGATCGGGCCAGCGCCTGCGTCACCTACAACATGAATATCTTGCAGGGACTGCCGCCGGGTAGCCCGCTGTTTTGCGTCACCCTCAACCCGGAAACGCCGGTGGAAGAACGCTATGTGCTGCGCCGCTTTGTCTATGAGCATCCGCTTTTTAACCCGCAAAGCTGGCAAGCTCAGGCCCGGCGCGGCGAAATAAATGGTCGCCATCGGAGCTGGTTCTGCGGCGCGTACTGGTACAACGGCTTCCACGAAGATGGCGTGCGCAGTGCGCTGGACGTGGTCAACGCTATCGCGGCCGGGGAGGGCAACTGAGATGAACAGCTGCCTTTACCACGGTACATTGCGCCATCGTCGGCTTGCGCCGAAAGCGCACCATTTTACCTACAGCGTGTTTATGGCGTGGCTCGATCTCGATGAGCTGGACGCGCTGCCCTCTGTCGGCGTGCGTCGTAACCGCGTTGCGCCCGCGGCATTTTATGATGCGGACTACCCGCTGGGCACGCCGCTCAAAGAGCGCGTCCTTGAGCGTCTGGAAAAGCTGACCGGCGAGCGTCCGGCGGGGCGGGTCATGCTTCTGACTCAGCTGCGCTATTTCGGTTTTCATTTCAACCCGGTCAATTTTTACTACTGCTATGACGGCGAAGACACTCTGCGCTGGGTTCTCGCCGAAGTGCGTAACACGCCGTGGAATGAACGACATTACTACGTGGTAGCGGGGCGGGACGCCCCGCCGACGCAGAAAGCGTTTCACGTCTCGCCCTTTAATCCGATGGATATGGTTTACCACTGGCGCTTCAACAGCCCGGACAGCACGCTGCGCATGCATATCGAAAACCATCAGGAGACGAAGGTGTTTGATGCCACCCTGACGCTACGCCGGGCGCCGCTGACGCGCGCAGCGCTGCGTTCGCTGCTGGCGCGGATCCCGTTGATGACCCTCAAAACCGTTTTCGCCATTTACTGGCAGGCGCTCAGGCTGTGGCTGAAGCGCGTGCCGCTGCATAACCATCCCCTCAGCAGGAGTGAACGCTCATGACCGATCCCGTCTTTGCGCTTGAACCCGATATCCCGCGCAACGTCCGCGTCGCGCGATGGTTGCTCTTCCGCCTGCTGAACGGTCTGCGCGGTGGCTCGCTGACGCTGCGTGAAGGCGCGCAGACGTTCCAGTTCGGCGACGCCTCCGCCGCGCTTCATGCTGAGGTGCAGGTACTTGCTCCGGGCGTCTACTGGCGCATTTTAACCGGGGGCAGCCTCGCCGCGGCACAAGCGTGGATGGATGGCGACTGGGAGACGCCCCACCTGACGCCGCTGCTGGAGCTGATTGCACGTAATAGCCAAATCCTCGGGCAACTGGAAAAAGGGTTTCGCCTGCTCGGGAAACCGGTGGAGCGGCTACGGCACTGGATGCGGCGCAACTCCCGCGCTCAGGCGCGTGAAAATATTGCCGCCCATTACGATCTGGGCAACGCCTTCTACGCCCATTTCCTTGATGAAGACCTGCTGTACTCCAGCGCGCTGTTTAACGGGGACGAGCAGGATTTGAACGCGGCTCAGCAGGCGAAAATGGCCAGGCTGTGCGACCAGCTGGCGCTCACGGCAAACGATCATCTGCTGGAGATTGGCACCGGCTGGGGGGCGATGGCGGAGTACGCCGCCCGTCACTACGGCTGTCGGGTGACCACCACCACGCTGTCGCAGGAGCAGTACCACTGGGCCACCGCGCGGATCGCCCGGGCAGGGTTGCAGGATCGCGTTGAGGTGCTGCTTTGCGACTACCGCGATCTGACCGGGGTTTACGACAAACTGGTCTCGGTTGAGATGATCGAAGCCGTCGGCCAACGCTACCTGCCAACGTTTTTCCGTACCTGTCAGGCGCGTCTGCGTCCAGGCGGGCGGATGGCGATTCAGGCCATCACCATTCAGGATCAGCGCTATCGCGACTACAGCAAAAGCGTCGATTTTATTCAGCGCTACATCTTCCCCGGCGGCTTTTTGCCCAGCATCACCGCCATGAATGAACTGATGACCCGCCATACCGATTTTGTGGTGCGTAACCTCTTCGATATGGGGCCGGACTACGCCCGCACGTTGGCGCACTGGCGTCAGCGTTTCGTTCACGCCTGGCAGGAGATTGAAAAGCTCGGGTTTGATGACCGTTTCCGGCGGATGTGGCTGTACTACCTCGGCTACTGTGAAGCCGGGTTTAATGCCCGCACCATCAGCGTGGTGCAGCTGACTGCGGAACGCGTATGAAGCGCTACGGGCAGGTATTTCTGTTGGCCATCGGTTTTGATCTCTACTGGACGCTGGTGGTGCTGTTTCGCGAGCAGGGGCTGGTCATCTGGATCGCGCTGGCGGTGCTTGCCTGGCTGTTATTACCGCCATCACACCGGGTATACGCCCTTGTGCTGGCGGCGTCGGGTGCGTTGCTGGACGCCCTCTGGGCGCTGACGGGGCTGATTGCGTTCACGGGCGCGTCCCTGATGCCGCTATGGATGGTGGCGCTGTGGCTAATGTTTGCCACCGTCTGGACGCACCTGACCCGCACGACCACCTTGCCAGGATGGTTGCTGACGGTGCTGGCGACTCTGGGCGGACCGGTAGCCTACCTGATCGGCGAGCATCTTGGGGCCATTACGTTTCAGGAGCCGACCTTTATCGTCGTCAGCTGGATGTTCCCCGGCTGGCTGGTGCTGATGCTGTTTTTCCACCTGTTGATGGGGAGACAACAATGAGAAATCTGGAACTGATGCTCGCGTTATCCGTCTTCACCTGTACCGTGCAGGCGGCAGACTGGCTGAGCTGGCGCAAGGTGGGTGACGCCACCCTCACCTGGGGGCCGTTTACCGTCTATACCTCTCAGCTTCTGACGCCCGACGGCAGCTATACAGGATTAGACGGCGATAATGCGCTGATTATCACCTATGCCCGGGACATCGATGGTGACGACCTGGTCGAGGCGACCCGCGACCAGTGGCAGGCGCAGGGCATTTTGCAGCAGGAGCCGCAGAGTGAAGCCTGGCTGCGGATGCTAAAAGCGCTCTGGCCCGACGTCACGCCCGGCACGCAGCTCGCGTTTGTGGTTAATAACGGCCAGGGACAATTCTGGTATCGCCCCACGGCGTCGCAGAAAAAATTTACGCCACTCGGGCCACGTCAGACGGCAGCGTTTAGCTCACGCTTTCTGGCGATATGGCTCGATCCCCGCACCGAATATCCTGAACTGCGTCAGCAGTTAACTGGAGGAGCACAATGAAACGTTTCCTGCTAGTGGCGCTTGCCCTGACGATGCTGGTGGCCGGATGTAGCACCGAGGTGACAGAGTATCGTCAGCAGCAGCCACGGCTTGATATTTTTACTTACTTCCAGGGGAAAACCGAGGCGTGGGGGATTGTGCAGGATCGCAGCGGTAAGCAGATCCGCCGTTTTCACGTCGAGATCGCCGGGGATGTTATCGGCGATACGCTGACCCTGAACGAGCATTTTGTCTACGATGACGGCGAAAAGCAGCAGCGCGTCTGGCATATCCGCCGCGTTGGGCAGAATCGCTATGAAGGCACGGCGGGTGACATAGAAGGTGTCGCGACAGGCCAGGCGGCGGGCAATGCCCTTAACTGGCGCTACAGCATGAACGTGAAGGCAGACGGCAAAACCTGGCTGCTGCACTTTGATGACTGGATGTATTTGCAGGACAGTACCCGTCTGTTCAATAAAACGGAGATGAAGAAATTTGGCGTCACCGTCGCCACGGTGACGCTGTTCTTTACCCGCAAAGAGGGCGGTTAATCCTCTTCGGGCTGAGGTTTACTGCTTGAGTAGATGAAGAAGAGCGCAATACTCAGGCAGACGACGGCCCCGAAACGGCTCACTGAAAACGGAATGGCTTCATTGTTCAGCCAGCCAAAGTTATCAATCAGCATGCTCATGGCCAGCTGGCCCAGGATAACCGCTACCGTGGCAACAGCGGTCCCGATGCGCTGCACCGCGAGCACCATAATCACGATATAGGGCACGCCGCACAGGGCGCCCAGAAGCTGCCATTTGGGTACATCCATCAGGCTGACCGCCTGTTTCGGCTCAAAAAAGAAGATCAGCAGGGCGGTCACCAGCGCGCCGACGGAAAACGTCAGAAACGCGCTTTTGAATACCCCCACGCTGCTGCCTAATTGCCCGTTAATGGCAGCCTGAATGCTCAGCGTTGCGCCGCCAATCACCGCCAGAATAATCATAATCACTGTCATAACGTTACCCCTGCGCCACGAGAATGAGCGCGGCGATGATAAATCCCAGCGCAATAATGCGTTTTGTATCGATCCTGCGGTGCGGCGTACCCAGCAGGCCATAGTGGTCGATAATCAGGCTTTTGAAAACCTGGCCTGCCAGAATGCCGATCATCGTCATGGCAATGCCGATCGCAGGCGTGGCAATGGTGAGAATGATGACGTAAACCGGGCCGAGCACGCCGCCCAACAGGTGCCATGAAGGCTGAGCAAAAAATGAGGGACTGTTGCGGGGGCTGAAAAACAGCATCAGCAGAAACGTTAGCCCCGTTCCCACGCTAAATATGCTGAACGCCGCCCACAGGTCGCCCACCTCTGCGCCCAGCGGCCCCAGCAGCCCGGCTTCCACGGACAGCCCCATGCCACCGGCAATCACCAGTAAAATTAAAATAATGTGCATAACGCTTTTTCTCCTTTTTCCAGGCGGAGAAGATTACGTCTGAACATCATTGAGAAAAATGCCATAATGCAGGAAACACCTGTGCAGGAAATGCATTAATGATAGATGCCGGACATATCAGCATTCGCGCGCTGCTGATCTTCATCGACGTTTATGAAACGCAGAATTTTTCCGTGGTGGCGAGGCGGGAAGGGATTTCTGCGTCGCAGGTCTCACGCGTGATCCACCAGCTTGAGGACGCCCTCGGGCAACAGCTTTTCTACCGCAACACGCGGGCGATTATGCCCACAGAGAGCGGGCATCTTTTTGTGCGCTATGCCAGGGCGATGGCCGGGAATATGGAGGACGCGCGACGCGAGTTGGATGAACGCGCCCGCGAGCCGTCGGGCACGCTGCGTATCAATGGCCCGGTCTTTTTCGGACAGAGGCACATCGCGCCTGGCCTGCCGGGGCTTCTGGCGCGTTACCCTCGTCTCTCCATTGAACTGACCCTCACCGACGATTTTATCGATCCGCACCGTGACGCCGCGGACGTTATCTTCCGCATCGGCGCGCTGACGGACTCCTCGTTTCACGCCCGGGTGTTTGGTCAGCAGTTCTACCATCTGGCGGCCTCGCCGGACTATCTGCAAAAACATGGCGCGCCCGAGGGGCCGGACGATCTCAGCCTTCACCACTGTCTGGTTTACCGCGGCTCGTCCGGGCCTAACCGCTGGCTGATCCGACAGCCGGGCGAGGCGTGGGTTCACTATCCCATCGTACCGCTGATGACTTCCAATAACGCGGAAACGCTCCTGATTGCGGCGCTGGGCGGTATGGGCGTTGTGCTTTTCCCGGACTGGATGGTGAGCGAACGACTCAAAAGCGGTGAGCTGGTGGCACTGCTGCCGGAAATGGAGTGTTCAATTAATACGGAGCCATTGACGATTGCGGCGATTTACCCGAACGCGCGTCATCCGCCCCTGAACGTCAGGGCGGTGATTGATTACTATATTGAGCGATTCGGTACGCCGCTGTACTGGCAAACCTGAAGGTTAGCGGGCAAGCTCGCGACGGATAATGTCAGCCCCGGCGCTTAACGCCTTCAGCTTACCGTTGGCGACCTGGCGGGAAAGGGGAGCCATACCGCAGTTGGTGGACGGATAGAGCTTGTCTGCATCAACAAACTGCAACGCCTTACGCAGCGTATCGGCGACCTCTTCAGGCGTTTCGATGGTCTGGGTGGCGACGTCAATTGCCCCGACCATCACTTTTTTACCACGGATAAGCTCCAGCAGATCCATCGGCACGCGCGAGTTGTGGCACTCCAGCGAGATAATATCGATCTTTGAGGTCTGCAACTTAGGAAACGCCTCTTCATACTGGCGCCACTCGGAGCCGAGCGTCTTTTTCCAGTCCGTATTGGCTTTGATGCCGTACCCGTAACAGATATGTACCGCGGTTTCGCATTTCAGTCCTTCAATGGCGCGCTCCAGCGCGGCAATGCCCCAGTCATTCACCTCGTCGAAAAAGACGTTAAAGGCAGGTTCATCGAACTGAATAATGTCGACACCGGCCGCCTCCAGCTCGCGGGCTTCCTGATTAAGGATTTTTGCGAACTCCCAGGCCAGCTTTTCACGACTTTTATAGTGAGCATCGTATAGCGTGTCGATCATGGTCATCGGGCCGGGCAGCGCCCACTTGATCGGCTTGTCCGTCAGCTGGCGCAGGTATTTCGCGTCGTCAACAAACACCGGTTTCTGACGCGCCACCGCGTCTACCACGGTCGGCACGCTCGCATCGTAACGGTTACGGATGCGTACCGTCTGACGGTTCTCAAAATCCACGCCGCTGAGATGTTCAATAAAGGTGGTGACGAAATGCTGGCGAGTTTGTTCCCCGTCGCTGACGATATCAATCCCGGCGCTAATCTGTTCATCCAGAGACAAACGCAGCGCATCCTGTTTCCCTGCAAGTAATTCCTCGTCCTGGAGTTTCCACGGCGACCAGAGCGTTTCCGGCTGCGCAAGCCAGGTGGGTTTCGGCAGGCTGCCAGCCGTCGATGTCGGGAGCAATGTTTTCATGAGAAGAACCTTTTATCCGTATTAAATGAAAGCGTGAAGTGATGAGACCACTGCTCAAGAAGGGTTTTGTAGGGTTTGATAAACCGCTCTTCGGTATATTTCCCCTGTTCAATGGCCAGCCGGCTGCGCTCTTCACGGTCATAGACGATTTTTGTTAATGAGTGATCCTGCTGATTCAGGTCGGGCTGATAGCACTGTCCCGCAGCGGAATTGGCATTGTAAATTTCCGGTCGATAGATCTTCTGGAACGTCTCCATGGTGCTGATGGTGCCGATCAGCTCCAGATTGGTGTAATCACGCAGTAAATCGCCGGTGAAGAAGAAGGCGAAAGGCGCGACGCTGTTTTCCGGCATGAAGTAGCGAACCTTCAGGCCCATCTTCGCGAAGTACTGTTCCGTTAGCGACTCGCCGTCCGGCTGGTACTCATACCCCAGCACCGGGTGGTGGTTACCGGTACGACGATAGGTGTCTTTGCTGGAGACGCTCAGGCAGATCACCGGCGCTTTTTTGAAGTTCGCCTGATATTCCGCAGAATGAACGAAGCTTTTAAAGATATTGCCGTGCAGCTCGCCAAAATTCTCGGGGAGGGTGAAACGGGGTTGATCTTTATTATGCTCCAGCAGCAGGACGCTGAAATCATAGTCACGAACATACGATGAGAAGTTATTCCCGACGATGCCTTTGATGCGCTCGTGGGTCATTTTATCCACAATCGTCGTTTGCAGAATTTCGATGGCCGGGAAAGTAAAATCGCCGCCGATATTCATATCGACTGAAATAATCTCCAGCTCGACGGCATAGCGGTCCGCCTTTGGGTTATCCCAGCTCGCCAGCGCGTTAAAGCGGTTGTTGATCATCACCAGCGTGTTGCGCAGGTTCTCCTGACGCTTCTCGCCACGCGCCAGGTTGGCGAAGTTGGTGGTGGTACGCGTGTTTTCTGACGGGTTATAATTTTCATCAAAGCAACTGCGCTTAAGGGTAAATGTGAAAGCCTGACTCATTTGGTTATGCATCCTAAGTTCATGTTGCCGGAACGTTATCAATGCATAATTTATGCCTGAGCCACTGGCGCAGGGGAAGTGACTTAATTTCACTGCAACATGAGGGTTCTTCATGAACTGCGCGATTCAGGTATAATCCCCCGACATTTCCAACCGGTTTAAACGAACATGACAAAACTCACCCTACAAGAGCAGATGCTGAAAGCGGGCTTAGTCAGCAGTAAAAAGATGGCCAAGGTCCAGCGCACGGCGAAAAAATCCCGCGTCCAGGCTCGCGAGGCGAGAGAGGCTGTTGAAGAGAACAAGAAAGCCCAGCTGGAGCGTGATAAGCAGCTGAGCGAACAGCAAAAACAGGCGGTGCTGGCAAAAGAGTTCAGGGCGCAGGTGAAGCAGCTGATTGAGATGAACCGCATCACCGTGGCGAAGGGCAACATTACCTTTAACTTTACCGACGGCAACCTGATCAAAAAAATCGAGGTCGATAAGCAGACGCAAACCCAGCTGATCAACGGCCGTCTGGCGATTGCCCGACTGGTGATTAATGCGAAGGGCGACTGTGATTACGCGATTATCCCGGCGGTGGTGGCGGATAAAATTGCCCAACGCGATGCGGACAGCATTGTGCTTAACAGCGCGCTGAGTCAGGAAGAGCAGGACGAAGACGATCCGTACGCAGACTTTAAAATCCCTGACGATTTAATGTGGTAATCCCCGCTCAGAATGGCGCGGCGTGACGGGCGTTTATCGTCTCGCCGCTCAGCGGATGAATAAAATTCAGAACGCTGGCATGCAGCATCAGCCGGGGCGTTTCTTCCGCGCCCGGCCATTCCAGACCACCATACAGATCGCACCCCAGAATAGGGTGGCCTAACTGCTGGCAGTGAATGCGCAGCTGGTGGGTGCGCCCGGTCTCCGGGGTAAGCTCTACCCGCGTCAATGGCATTGTCGTATCCTGATAAATACGTTCCATCACCCGATAGCGAGAGCGAGCGGGCTTACCGGTGCGGGCACAGATCGTCATCAGCGGAAACAGTGCCGGATCTTTGGCAATCGGGGCATCCACGGTCCCTTCGTCCTGTTCCACATGTCCGCACAACAGGGCGGTGTAAACCTTGCTCACGGCGCGCTGGCTGAACTGGTGACAAAGCGCGGCGTTAATCGCCTTGTTACGCGCAATGACCATCAGGCCCGAGGTGCCAAAATCAAGGCGATGCACCAGCGTGCAGCCAGGAAAGGTTTGCACCAGACGATGGTGAACGGAATCACGGTTTTGCGGATTTTTCCCCGACAGGCTGAGCAGACCGGAAGGTTTGTTGATCAGCAGCAGATGCTCGTCCTGCCAGAGGATCTCAATGTCGTCGTGACAGGGTGGTGCAATAAACGTATCGATAATGACAGACATCAGGCCGCCGGGCTGGAGAGTGGGTGCGGATGATAACGAAATATGCAGGAAAAGAAAAACCCTCCCACCGGGCGGTGAGAGGGGGAGATCTTAGGCAGCGACCAGGCTGTCGATAGCGGCTTTCGCGTCGGACTGCGCTTTGGTAGCCACTTCCGGGCCGTAAGCGATACCTTCAGCGAACACAAAGTTCACGTCGGTAATGCCGATGAAGCCGAGGAACAGCGTCATGTACGGCGCCACCAGGTCGGTTGGGGTATCTTTGTGAATACCGCCGCGGCTGGTCAGGACGATAGCGCGTTTACCTTTTACCAGACCTTCCGGGCCGTTCTCGGTGTAACGGAAGGTTACGCCAGCGCGCGCCACCAGGTCGAAGTAGTTCTTCAGCTGGGTAGGAATGTTGAAGTTGTACATTGGGGCGTTGATCACGATAACGTCGTGCGCCTGCAATTCAGCAATCAGCTCGTCGGAAAGCGCCAGGGCTTCCTGCTGACGCGGGGTAAGAGGCGCATCGCTCGGACGCAGCGCGCCAACCAGCTCGCCGTCCAGCACAGGAATTGGGTTTGCCGCCAGGTCACGCACGGTGATTTCATCCGCGCTGTGCTGTTCACGCCACTGTTCAACGAAATAGTCAGACAGCTGACCAGACTGTGAATACCCTGCCAGAATACTGGATTTCAACACTAATACTTTGCTCATGGGAAATTCCTGTTTTGTATTTGATTGAGGGGGTTGCCCCGTTGCTTGTTGACACTTTATTCACAATCCTGCCACAGGGATAGCGCAATATATCGAAGCCTATGTTCGAATTTTTTGAATAAGGCGCGCAAAGCGCTGATGTGGTACTCTATAGCAATCATTAAAAAGAGATTTTATCCGGCAGTGCACTGCCCGTTAACGCTATGACAGAACACCAAAAATTGACCTTCTCCATGCTGATGCAAATGCTTGATTCACTGATGCTGCGCGATAAACAGCGGTTTGCGCGCCGTCTGCACGGCGTTAAGAAGGTTAAAAATCCTGATGCACAACAGGCCATTTACCAGGAAATGGCCAAAGAGATTGAACAGGCGGCAGGGAAAGTTGTGCTGCGTGAAGCCGCACGTCCGGAGATTACCTATCCGGAAAACCTGCCCGTCAGCCAGAAGAAACAGGACATTCTTGAGGCCGTACGCGACCACCAGGTGGTGATCGTCGCGGGGGAAACCGGTTCAGGTAAAACCACTCAGCTGCCGAAAATCTGCATGGAGCTGGGCCGCGGGTTGAAAGGGCTGATCGGTCACACCCAGCCGCGTCGTCTGGCGGCGCGCACCGTGGCGAACCGTATTGCGGAAGAGCTGCAAACGGAGCCGGGCGGCTGCATCGGCTACAAGGTGCGATTCAGCGACCACGTCAGCGATAACACCATGGTTAAGCTGATGACAGACGGTATCCTGCTGGCGGAAATCCAGCAGGATCGTCTGCTGATGCAGTACGACACCATCATCATCGATGAAGCGCACGAGCGCAGCCTGAACATCGACTTCCTGCTCGGCTACCTGAAAGAGCTGCTGCCCCGGCGTCCGGATCTGAAAATCATCATCACCTCTGCGACCATTGACCCGGAGCGTTTCTCAAAACATTTCAACAATGCGCCGATCATTGAAGTCTCAGGCCGAACCTACCCGGTTGAAGTGCGCTATCGCCCGATTGTGGAAGAGGCGGACGATACCGAGCGCGACCAGCTTCAGGCCATCTTCGATGCCGTCGACGAGCTGGGCAACGAGAGTTCTGGCGACATTCTGATCTTCATGAGCGGCGAGCGCGAGATCCGCGATACCGCCGATGCGCTCAGCAAACGCGATCTGCGCCATACCGAGATCCTGCCGCTGTACGCGCGCCTGTCCAACAGTGAGCAGAACCGCGTGTTCCAGCCGCACAGCGGACGCCGCATCGTGCTGGCGACCAACGTGGCCGAAACCTCGCTCACCGTGCCGGGCATTAAATACGTGATCGACCCGGGTACGGCGCGCATCAGCCGCTACAGCTACCGAACCAAAGTTCAGCGCCTGCCGATTGAGCCGGTTTCCCAGGCGTCGGCTAATCAGCGTAAGGGCCGCTGCGGCCGCGTGTCGGAAGGGATCTGTATTCGTCTTTATTCGGAAGACGATTTCCTGTCGCGCCCGGAGTTTACCGATCCGGAAATTCTGCGGACCAACCTGGCATCCGTTATCCTGCAAATGACCGCGCTGGGGCTGGGCGATATCGCCGCCTTCCCGTTTGTGGAAGCGCCGGATAAACGCAATATTCAGGACGGGGTGCGCCTGCTGGAAGAGCTGGGGGCCATCACCACCGACGAGCAGGCGACGGCCTACAAGCTAACGCCATTGGGCCGCCAGCTTAGCCAGTTGCCGGTCGACCCGCGTCTGGCGCGCATGGTGCTGGAGGCGCAAAAACACGGCTGCGTGCGCGAGGCGATGATCATCACCTCGGCGCTCTCCATTCAGGATCCGCGCGAGCGCCCAATGGACAAACAGCAGGCGTCGGATGAAAAACACCGTCGCTTCCACGATAAAGAGTCTGATTTCCTGGCCTTTGTGAATCTGTGGAACTACCTGGGCGAGCAGCAAAAAACGCTCTCTTCAAATCAGTTCCGCCGTCAGTGCCGGGCGGATTTCCTCAACTACCTGCGCGTGCGCGAGTGGCAGGATATCTACACCCAACTGCGCCAGGTGGTAAAAGAGCTGGGCATTCCGGTCAACAGTGAACCGGCGGAGTACCGCGAAATTCATATCGCCTTGCTGACCGGCCTGCTGTCCCATATCGGGATGAAGGATGCGGATAAACAGGAATTTACCGGCGCACGCAACGCGCGTTTCTCCATCTTCCCGGGCTCCGGGTTGTTTAAAAAGCCGCCGAAGTGGACCATGGTCGCCGAGCTGGTGGAAACCAGCCGTCTGTGGGGGCGTATCGCCGCGCGTATCGATCCGGAGTGGGTTGAGCCGGTGGCGCAGCACCTGCTGAAACGCTCATACAGCGAGCCGCACTGGGAGCGCGGGCAGGGCGCGGTGATGGCGACGGAAAAAGTCACCGTCTACGGCCTGCCGGTGGTGGCCGCGCGTAAGGTTAACTACAGCCAGATCGATCCGGCGCTGAGTCGCGAGCTGTTTATCCGCCATGCGCTGGTGGAGGGCGACTGGCAGACGCGTCATGCGTTCTTCCGCGAAAACCTGAAGCTGCGCGCCGAGGTGGAAGAGCTTGAGCACAAGTCCCGCCGCCGCGACATTCTGGTGGACGACGAGACGCTGTTTGAGTTTTACGACCAGCGCATCAGCCACGATGTGATCTCGGCGCGCCATTTCGACAGCTGGTGGAAGAAAGCCAGCAAAGAGACCCCGGACCTGCTCAACTTTGAAAAGAGCATGCTGATCAAAGAGGGCGCGGAGTCGGTCAGCAAGCTCGACTACCCGAACTTCTGGCATCAGGGCAACCTCAAGCTGCGTCTGACCTATCAGTTTGAGCCAGGGGCCGACGCGGACGGCGTGACCGTTCATATTCCGCTGCCGCTGTTAAACCAGGTCGACGAGAGCGGGTTTGAGTGGCAAATTCCCGGCCTGCGCCGCGAGCTTGTCATTGCATTAATCAAATCCCTGCCTAAACCGGTGCGGCGTAACTTTGTGCCGGCGCCGAACTACGCCGAAGCGTTTTTGGGCCGCGTCACGCCGCTGGAGCTGCCGCTGCTGGACGCGCTGGAGCGTGAGTTCCGACGCATGACCGGGACCACCATCGACCGCGACGACTGGAACTGGGATCAGGTGCCCGATCACCTGAAAATCACCTTCCGCGTGGTGGACGATAAAAACAAAAAGCTGCTGGAAGGCCGCTCGCTTTCGGAACTGAAGGACGCCCTGAAGGGCAAAGTGCAGGAAACCCTGTCTGCCGTGGCGGACGACGGTATCGAGCAGAGCGGGCTGCACATCTGGAGCTTTGGTCAGCTTCCGGAAAGCTATGAGCAGAAGCGCGGGAACTATAAGGTCAAAGCCTGGCCCGCGCTGGTTGATGAGCGCGACAGCGTGGCGATTAAGCTCTTTGACAATCCGCAGGAACAACAGCAGATGATGTGGCGCGGGCTGCGTCGACTGCTTCTGCTTAACATCCCGTCGCCGATTAAGTATCTGCACGAGAAGCTGCCGAACAAAGCCAAGCTGGGGCTCTACTTTAACCCGTACGGTAAGGTGCTGGATCTGATCGACGACTGCATCTCCTGCGGTGTGGATAAGCTGATCCACGAGGCGGGCGGTCCGGTCTGGACGGAAGAGGGCTTTGCTCAGCTTCATGAAAAGGTGCGCGCGGAGCTGAACGACACCGTGGTGGAGATTGCCAAACAGGTCGAGCAGATCCTTACCGCCGTGTTCAATATCAACAAGCGCCTGAAGGGTCGGGTGGATATGACCATGGCCCTGGGGCTGTCGGACGTGAAGGCGCAGATGGCGGGGCTGGTGTATCGCGGCTTTGTCACCGGCAACGGCTTTAAGCGTCTGGGCGATACGCTGCGTTATTTGCAGGCGATTGAGAAGCGTCTGGAGAAAATGGCGGTCGATCCGCATCGCGATCGCGCGCAGATGCTGAAAGTCGAAAACGTGCAGCAGGCGTGGCAGCAGTGGCTCAACAAACTGCCGCCAGCGCGTCGCGATGACGACGACGTGCGGGAGATCCGCTGGATGATCGAGGAGCTGCGCGTCAGCTTCTTTGCCCAGCAGCTCGGTACGCCGTATCCGATTTCGGATAAGCGTATCTTGCAGGCGATGGAGCAGATCTCCGGCTAAAACCGTTGCCCGGTGGCGCTGCGCTTACCGGGCCTACGGGAGAGCATGTGGGCCGGGTAAGGCGCAGCGCCACCCGGCATGTTTTCACGCACTGCTCCAACCGCCGCCCAGCGCTTTATACAAATCAATTTGCGCCAGCAACAGGTTGTTTTTCACCTGTACCACGCTGGTCTGCACCGAGAACAGCGTGCGCTGCGCATCGAGCACATCCAGATAAGAAGAGTACCCGTTGCGGTAGCGGTTTTGCGCAATCCGCAGCGTCTCCTGCGCGACCGCCTGCTGTGCCAGCAGCTCGGTAAGCTGTTCCTGATAGCGGGTGATGGCATCAAGGCTGTCATTCACCTCAGCAAACGCGTTACGCACGGTTTTTTCGTAGCTATACAGAGCCTGATTCCGCTGGGACTGGAAGATATCCACCTGCGCATTCAGCGCCTGACGGTTCAGCAGCGGCGCAAGAATACTGCCGCCCACGCTCCAGAGCTGTAGGGGGTTATCCAGCAATCCCGACAGCGTGCGATCCTGCACCGATCCCGTGGCCGTGAGGTTGATCGACGGCAGCAGGCTGGCGCGCGATGCCGCCAGCGTCGCGTCTGCCGCAATCAGCTGACGTTCCGCCTGAACGATATCCGGGCGCCGGTTGAGTAGTGTCGACGGCAGCTGGGAGGGCAGTTTCAGCGGCGTCAGGGCATCAAAGCTTTCACCGCGCGCAACGTCACCCGGGTTGCTGCCCAGCAGCAGGCTAAGCGCATTTTCCTGCTGTGCAATCTGGTGCTGAAGCAGTGGAACCTGGGCGCGGGTGGCGCGCAGCTCAGAATCCGATTGCATCAGCTCAAGGCGAGAGCTGTATCCCGTCTCAAATTGTCGTTTGGCGAGATTGAACGCCTCTTCACGCGACTTCAGCGTGGATTGGGTAACGCGAAGCTGTTCATCCAGCGACAGCAGGGTGACATACCCGGAGGCCACCGATGATGCGACGGTAAGATCAGCCGCCGCTGCCGCCGCCTTTTGTGCCTCCAGCGATGCTTCAGCGGCACGGGAGGTGCTACGGTTTACGCCCCAGATATCCACGTCGTAGCTGGCGGTCAGGCTGCCTTTGTACAACGTACCGTATACCGGAAGCCCCGTGGCGGCGGACTGCGAGCGCGCGCGCGTCCCGGTCACGCCCGCGTCAAGCGACGGGAACAGACTGCCGTCGGCGGCGAACACCCGGGCCTGGTACTCGTTAATCCGCTCGCGTGCAATCAGCACGTCGCTGTTGTTCTTCAGCGCCTGATCCACATAGCGGTTCAGATTGCTGTCGTGAAAATTTCGCCACCAGAGCTGCTCTGTCGGGCTGGCTGGCCCCGACGTCGCGCGCCACTGGGCCGGTATGTGCAGGGACGATTTGGCGGGCTCAACGTCAACCGACTGGCATCCCGCCAGGATAGCCATCATCAGCAGGCCGGCTATCGGGCGAAGCGTCATTGTTTCGCCTCCCGCGTGTCGATGGTCACCTGCACCGACATGCCAGGGCGCAGCAGCCGGTACGCCTCCGGCTCACCGAGTACTTCAATGCGTACCGGGATGCGCTGGGCGATTTTAACAAAGTTGCCCGTGGCGTTATCCGGGGTGATAGCGCTGAACTCGACGCCTGTGGCCGGGGATATGCTCTCCACGCGGCCCTGATAGGCTTTATCGTTTAAGGCATCGACGGTGAATTTCACCGGCTGTCCGACGCGTAAATTCGCCAGCTGCGTCTCTTTGATATTGGCGATCACCCAGTGCTGCGGCGGGACCAGCGTGGTAAGGTGCGTCCCGGCGGCGACGTAAGCCCCCAGACGCACTGCAATCTGCCCGAGCTGACCATCACGCGGCGCGACAATCCGGGTGTTTTGCAGATCGATCTGCGCCAGCTCCAGCGCGGCTTTTGCATTCTCAACGTCGGCCTCCAGCGAGCCGCGATTGACGATAACCGTTTGTAAATCCTGACGCGACATCTCAAGCGTTGCTTTCGCCTGGTCGATATCGGCGCTCCCCTGGGCGGCACTGGCCAGTGCCGAATCGCGCTCGCGAATGGAAAGGGAGCCGTCCGCGGTCAGCTCTTTCACGCGTTTCAAATCCGCCTGGGTTTTCAGACTTTGGGCACGGGCGTTTTTCAGCGCCGCCTCGTTTTTGGCAATCACCGCTTCCGCGCTTCTGCGCTGTTGCAGGTTGTTATTAAGAGCTGCAATTTTCATTGCCAGCTGCGCCTCGGCCTGATGGACGCGCTGGCGATAGATACGGTCATCTATCTGCAACAGCAGCTCGCCTTTTTTAACCTGCGCGAAATCCTGAACATGGACCTCGGTAATGTAGCCGTTTACCTGAGGACTGATGAACGTAGTCTGGCCGCGCACGTAGGCGTTATCGGTAAACTGGGCATGACGCGTGAACGGGGGCAGCTGCCAGGCATAAAGGATCACCAGTACTCCGACAATGCCGATAGCCGCGGCGGTGAAAATGGACACGACGCGCACGTTTTTACGGGTGTTGGCCTGCTCTTTGGCGGCATCCTGCTGACTCATAACCTCTCCTGAAAAATAGTCATTACTTGTTGCCAGTGGCGTTCTTAAGGGCCATACGGGCGGTGATGCGCAGGCGCAGCAAGCGCCATAAAATCCAGACCAGCGTGGCAGTGGCAATGCTCGCCGTCAGGAGATAAGTATCGTTGTAAGCCAGAATATTTGCCTCAAGCGCCGTCACCGTCTGGAGCTGGGTAATGGCCTGGGTTCCCAGCAGGGAACTGTCGCCAATCAGGCTTTTGTACATCTGGGTGTAAAGCTGAATACGTTCGTTCACCAGCGGGTTAAGGGTGGTGAGCTGGTCAGCCAGCAGGCTGGAATGGTACTTCTCGCGCCAGGTCTGGAAGGTGCCGAGGATCGCGGAACCCAGCAGGCCCCCAAGGTTCTGACTCATGCCAAACATCACGGAAAAGCTGACCAGGTTGCGCGGGTCGGCGATCACCCCGCCAATGGCGGCCAGCATCGCAGGCGCGAGGAAGAAAGCGCTGCCGAAGCCCAGCAGGAACTGGCTGAAAATAAGCTGATCCGGCCGGGTCAGGTTGTTGGACTGGCTGTCCAGCAGCGAGGCGACGATCATCAGCACCAGCGAGGTGATTATCGGCCAGGCCAGTTTAGTGGGCTTAATCGTCAGACAGCTGGTGACGATACCGCAGACGATCCCGGCGAAAATAGCCCACGCCAGATGGGTCATCTGTTCATTCTGTAGGCCCACATATTGCAGCCAGCCGATGACGCCCGTGTTCTGCTCCGCCAGTACGATGCGGATCAGCAGCATAATCAGCCCCAGGCGTACGATGCTGCCGCTGGACAGCCAACGGGTATTAAGCAGCGGGTTGCTGCGGTTATGTTCAAACACGATCGCAGAGACAATCAGCACCAGCGAGAGGGCCAGCGCCCAGCCGATCCACGGCGCTTCAAACCACCAGTCCAGACGCCCTAACGACAGAACCGCGCACAGCAGCGCCATGCCGGGCGCAAGCAAAAAGAAGGTGATGAAATCTTTCTTCTCGAAGACTTTGCGCCGATCGCCCGGCGGCAGCTTTAGCACCATCACGCAGGCCAGGGAGATCAGGGCCAGACCCAGCTCGAAGAAGTACAGCCCGCGCCACTCATCAAGCTGTAACAGCTCGGTGGAGAACAGCCGCGCCAGCGGGATCGCCAGCGACGACCCGGTAATGCCAATGGTCAGCGCCTTCAGTCGATGCTTCGCGGGCCAGGCCTGGATCTGGTAATAAATGCCGAGCGAGCTGAGCGCGGCGGCGACCATCCCGTGCGCCGCCCGTACCATCAGCGCCGAGCTAAGATCGTTCACAAACAGGTGGAAAAAGGTGACCAGCACATACAGCACCAGGAAGCCTTCCGTAAAGGCGCGCAAACCGTACTGCTGGCGAAACTTTACCAGCAGCAGGTTGATGGAAACGTTGGTCATGACATAAACGGCAGGCAACCAGGCGATTTCAGTCGACCAGGCGCCAAAAGTGCCTTGCAGATTTTGCAGATTAGCGGTGACGACCGCGTTACCCAGCGCCCCGGTCAGACATACCAGCAGGCCGACCACGCCATAGGCGATCCGTTTTGGGGTTGGATGTTCCGGGGTGGAAGGGGAACCCAGCAGGGCGGGTTTCTCGTGTGGCTGCCACTCGCGAGGAGCATAAGGGTCGCGTTGGGGCAGGCGCATAACGTGGTTTACCTTTCAAAATGTTGAATTGTGAGCGGGCTAATGATTCTAAGGCTGACGCAAATCATAATTCAAGTGAATACGATTTTCTCAAGTTAATCAAATGTGAGTGCTTTTTGAGAACGTTCCAGCCCGTTTTTTCAGCATTCATGCCATAGCATGACGCGCAGAAAGGGGGATAATCGATGACTCTGTATGCTGTAAGGAGGTAACGATGACAATGGCACTTTTCCCCTGTCTGCCTGGCACAACCCTCGACGCCGTGAATACCGTTGGGGCGTGGCTTGCTCAGGACGACTATCAGGACAATCAGCCCGTTGATCTGGTGATTCTGGCGGGTAATGCGGTGATCCCCGCGATTGATGCTGCCTGTAAAAACGCGGCTGAACAGGGTGTTCCTCTGATCATCAGCGGCGGGATCGGTCACTCGACGACCTTCCTCTACGCCGCGATTGCGAAACACCCCCGCTATAACAGGATACCCACCACCGGGCGGGCTGAGGCAGCTATTCTGGCCGACATCGCCCGTGAATTCTGGAACATTCCGGCTGAGCATCTTCACGTTGAGGATCAGTCGACCAACTGTGGTGAAAACGCCCGCTTCAGCCGGGCGTTGATGAAACAATCCGGACTGAACGCCGCCCGGGTGCTGGTGGTGCAGGACCCGACGATGCAGCGGCGCACAATGGCTACGTTTGCCCGCGTATGCCGCGACGAGGCCGCAGCGCCCGCATGGGTGAGTCATCCCGGCCTGACGCCCATGCTGCAAAACAGCGACGACGGTCTGGTGTTTAGCGGCCCGGCCGAGGGGTTATGGCCGGTAGAACGTTACCTGTCGCTGGTGCTGGGTGAATTTCCGCGACTCAGGGACGACATCAACGGCTACGGTCCGGCGGGACGTGATTTCATTGCCCATGTCGATATCCCTGCCGACGTGGACGCCGCGTGGCAGATCCTGCGAAACGACGTCATTCTCACCGACGCGCTGGTGAGCCGTTCTCTGCTGTAAAGCTCTTGCCCGTTTGCGCCATCTTTTACGCAAACGGGCAGCCTTTGTTGCCGATTTGTGATTTTGGCAACGTGCTGCCCCGTATCTTTTATGAGATATCTCACAAAAACAGACTCATAGAGTAGGCAATTGCCCCGGTAATTATAGTTTTTAACAATAAGTTTACTTGTTAAAAACAGTGTGATTACAGGAGCAGGTTATGACAGTACCCGTACAACATCCTATGTATATTGATGGACAGTTTGTTGCCTGGCAGGGTGATGCATGGATTGACGTGATCAATCCGGCCACGGAAGAGGTCATTTCCCGTATTCCCGACGGCACCGCCGAGGACGCCCGCAAAGCCATTGACGCGGCAGAGCGCGCGCAGGCTGGCTGGGAGGCGCTGCCAGCCATTGAACGCGCCAGCTGGCTACGCAAAATTTCCGCCGGGATCCGCGAGCGCGTCAGTGAAATCAGCGCGTTGATTGTGGCCGAAGGCGGCAAGATCCAGCAGCTGGCGGAAGTGGAAGTGAACTTTACCGCTGACTATATCGACTATATGGCCGAGTGGGCGCGCCGGTATGAAGGGGAAATCATTCAGAGCGACCGTCCGGGCGAGAATATTCTGGTGTTTAAGCGTGCCCTTGGCGTCACCACCGGCATTCTGCCGTGGAACTTTCCCTTCTTCCTGATTGCCCGTAAGCTTGCACCCGCGCTGATCACCGGCAACACCATCGTTATCAAACCGAGCGAATTTACCCCAAACAACGCCATTGCGTTTGCCAAAATCGTCGATGAGATTGGCCTGCCGAAAGGCGTCTTTAACCTGGTGCTGGGCCGGGGTGAAACCGTCGGACAGGAGCTGGCCGGGAATCCGAAAGTGGCGATGGTCAGCATGACCGGCAGCGTCGGGGCAGGTGAAAAGATCATGGCTGCGGCTGCGAAAAACATCACCAAAGTGGGGCTGGAGCTGGGCGGTAAAGCCCCGGCCATCGTGATGGACGATGCCGATCTTGAGCTGGCCGTGAAGGCCATTGTGGATTCACGCGTCATCAATACCGGGCAGGTGTGTAACTGCGCGGAACGTGTCTATGTCCAGAAGGGGATCTACGACCGCTTTGTGAATCGTCTGGGCGAGGCAATGAAAGCCGTCCAGTTTGGCAATCCGGCTGAGCGAACGGATATTGCCATGGGGCCGCTGATCAACGCCGCCGCGCTGGAGCGCGTGGAGCAGAAGGTGGCGCGCGCGGTGCAGGAGGGGGCCAAAGTGGTCCTTGGCGGTAAAGCGGCAGAAGGTAAAGGGTATTTTTATCCCCCAACGCTGCTGCTGGACGTGCGTCAGGATATGGCCATCATGCACGAAGAGACCTTTGGCCCGGTGCTGCCGGTGGTGGCTTTCGACACCCTGGAAGAGGCCCTGAACATGGCCAACGACAGCGACTACGGTTTAACCTCGTCTGTTTATACGCAGGACCTGAACGTCGCCATGAAAGCCATTAAGGGGCTTAAGTTCGGCGAGACCTACATTAACCGTGAAAACTTTGAAGCGATGCAGGGCTTCCATGCGGGCTGGCGGAAATCCGGAATCGGCGGGGCAGATGGTAAACACGGTCTGAATGAGTATTTGCAGACGCAGGTGGTCTATTTACAGTCGTAATCAGGAGCCCCCTCCATGCGAGGGGGTTCACATTTTCAGGAAAGGTGGTTATGTTGGCGCGATAATGGTTATTTATCGGGAAACAACATGCGCACAAAATATACGGGTCTGCAAATCAGCATTCACTGGCTGGTTTTTCTGTTAGTTATTATGGCCTATTGCGCCATGGAGTTCAGGGGATGGTTCCCGCGAAGCGATCGTCCGCTCATTAATATGATCCACGTTTCCTGCGGGATCAGCATCCTGGTGCTGATGGTGGCGCGCCTGCTTATCCGCCTCAAATTCCCGGCTCCGCCTATTCAACCGAAACCAAAAGCGATGATCACCGGGCTGTCCCATCTGGGGCATCTGGTTATCTACCTGCTGTTCATTGCGCTGCCGCTGATCGGCATGTTGATGATGTATAACCGGGGAAATGACTGGTTTGCGTTTGGCCTGACGATGCCGCATGCGGCGGAGGGGAATTTTGACCTGGTGGATACGCTAAAAGCGTGGCACGTGACGCTGGCGAATCTGGGATATTTCGTGATTGGTTTGCACGCCTTTGCCGCGCTGATGCATCACTATTTCTGGAAAGACAACACGCTGCTGCGGATGATGCCAAAAAAGCGTCAGTAACCGATAATGCCCTGCGAACCCGCAGGGCATTTTTTTGCGGCTTATTGCAGTTGCGCGCGCTCCTGCGCCGTTAAGTCCAGTTCCTGAGTTGTACCCGTTTCTGAAGATTTTACCGCCGCTTCCAGCACCGCCATCACCGCCAGGGCTTCCACCGGCGGGACCGGGTTGTCAATCTTGCCGTTCAGGGCATCGCGCACGTTTATATAGTACTGCCGCTGGTCGCCTTTTGGCGCAGGGATAGCGCTGGCTTCACCCTGGGCATTAAGCAGCACCATAGCGTCGCTGTCTTCACCCCAGCGTTCACTACCCGGAATGACGCCTGCCAGCAGCTGGGCTTCCTGCTGATCGATGCGCGCTTTCACCACGCTAGCCTTGTCACCGTGAATGGTAAAGCGGGATACGCCGCCCGCCACCAGCATGCTGCAATGGAGGACCACTTTGTGTTCCGGATAATTCAGCACCACGTGCGCCCAGTCGTTAATCTCCGCGCCGTCACGCAGGGTGGCGATGTTGCCCTGTACCGACTGCGGCAGACCAAAAAGCTGTAGCGTCTGGTCAATCATGTGCGGGCCTAAGTCGAACCACAGGCCGCTGCCGGGAACGTTTTGCTCTCTCCAGCGCACGCGAACCTCCGGGCGGAAACGATCGATATGCGACTCAAAATGTTTCACCTTGCCGATGCTGCCTTGCGCAATCACCTGCTTAATGCCGAGAAAATCGCTGTCCCAGCGGCGGTTATGGAAGACAGAAAGCAGCAGCTGTTTTTCTTCAGCTAGCGCAATCAGATCCCGCGCTTCCTGCATATCCAGCGTGAACGGCTTATCTACTACCACATGCTTGCCGGCATTGAGCGCCAGGGTGGCCAGCGGCGCATGGGTCGCGTTAGGGGAGGCGATAACCACCAGATCGATATCCGGGTGCTGAATGGCCTCTTCCGGCGTGGCGACAACGAGCACGTCCGGCAGATCGCGTTTCACTTTCTCTTCATCCCGGGATGAGATCACCGCCAGCTTCAGGCCGTCAACGGACTGGATCAGCGGGGCATGGAACGTCTTACCCACAAAACCATACCCGATCAGCGCAATATTCATTGTCTTCACTTTATTCATGACCTTCTCCACGTTAATGTGCGCAAACGGTAACCTGCACGGCGCTATGGTCCCCGAGCTCTGCCCAGGGACGATCTAAAAACAGTTGATGAATCTCGGATAACCCTGACACCAGATACGGTTCGCACTGGTTGAGTTTTAGATGGTCGGCGACTACCCAGTGCGCCTGGCTTGCGGCCAGCATGGCACGCTTCACCTCGGCATCCGCCTCCTGACTGGCGCTCAATCCGAGTTCGGCATGGATGGCGCATGCGCCAAGGATGGCAATATCCGCCCGGTAGCGAGAGAGCAGTGAAAGGGTGGCGCTTCCGGCAAACAGGCGCTGTTTCTGATCCCACTTTCCACCGAGCAGGATCAGGTCGATACCTTCCCGATCGCTCACCTGTTGGGCGATATCAAGAGAAGGGGTGATGATGGTCAGCGGCCCCTGAAGGAAAGAGGCAACGGCCAGCAGTGTGCTTCCGGCATCCAGAAACAGCGTCGAGCCCGCAGGCACGCATTGCGCAACCTGTTTACCCAGCCGCTGCTTGATTTCAGGCAGCAAGGTATTCCTGCTAACCCGGTTCATCGTCGAGAGATTCAGCGCGATGGCGCCACCATGGTTTTTTTGTGCCAGTCCCTGTTTTTCCAGGTCGGTCAGATCGCGACGGATGGTGTCCGCTGAAACCTGCAATCGATCTGCCAGCTCGGTAATGCTGGCCTGGCCTTGTTCAGTAATGATATCAAGCACATATTTCTGTCTGGCGGTTTTATGCATGGGCGCAGTATCCTGCAAAATGTCGCAATACTTCGCAGTTTACAGCATTTTGCAGAAAAGGGAATCGGGACAGGCGCGGGATGTTATCCAAAAACAGTTTAATGGTGTGATTATTGATATCGCATTAATCAGTCATCAAAAACATGTATGTATCTTTTAGGTATGTTGTTATCGCTATGTTTTACTTATAAATTTGGCTTAAGCTGCCACATTCCAGCGCCTAATTGATATTTATAACTAATTTGTAATTATAAATTAGTGCATATATCTAACAATCTGTGTTTATAAAGTAAAATAATCCAGTTTTATTCGGTGGATTACTTAAATTGACATTTCTTTGAAAATCTTTGTGTCTGATTCGGGGTGAAATTAACGCAAAAATGTACACCGGGGTATTTTAGAATTTTCTTTATATTACAGGGGGTTTATTTGTTTCATCTGAAAGGTCTTTTATAACGTTTTGTCCAGAAACCCCATCTTTTTTCTTATTTGTAACAACACATTAACATTGCGGGTGTGGTTGCTTATATCACATTTTGTTATGCTGCGAATCAATAAATATTTAAGTAAATTCTTAAAAGAAAAAAAGGATTGAACGGCTCTCGTCTCAATTGAAATGGGTTAGGGGAACTCTTGCCCGGAATTAATGGAGAAGGGGCAATGGATTTCTGGCGAATTATTTGTACCTCTTCCTGGGTATTTATTTGGCTATCACCTGGAGTCGGGGGATATTATGAAGATGAAATGCAATAACAGGTTACTCAGATTATCTGCCTCCCTGACCTTAATTTCGTTGGTGGTGACTGCGGCTAATGCAAATAACGGCCAGGCGGGGATATCTCCCGTTGCGGCAATGACGATGAAAGAAAGTGTTCTTTTCGCTCTCGATCGCGACCCCTCGGTGAGTCAGCAGGCGGCACAGCTGGGGATCGGCCAGGCACAAATAGACGAAGCGCGCAGTGGCTGGATGCCACAAATAGCCCTGAACGGGAGTACGGGTCACAGCCAGACCACCGATTCTAGCGGCTCGTTGCGAAATTCCGCAGCCTGGGGCCTGAGTCTGACGCAGCTGGTGTACGATTTTGGCAAGACCAACAACAGCATCAGCCAGTCTTCAGCTCAGCGTGACAGCTATCGCTACCAGCTGATGAGCACGATGTCTGCCGTCGCGGAAAAAACGGCGCTCAGCTATGTGGAAGTGAAACGCTACAGCGATCTGTTGCAGGCGGCAAAAGAGAACGTGCAGGCGCTTAAAAACGTTGAGCAGCTGGCAAAACTCCGCGCCGACGCTGGCGTAAGCTCCACCTCTGATGAGCTTCAGACCCGCACCCGTATTGCCGGGATGCAGGCGACGGTAGAGCAGTACAATGCGTCCCTGAACAGCGCCCGCGCGCGGCTGGCGGTATTAACTGGCATACAGGCTGAACGCTATTCACCGGTTCCGGGAGGTCTGGCCGTGGAGCCGGATTCTCTCAATCGGATTGATTATTCACTGATCCCAACGGTGATGGCCGCGCAGAACATGGAGCGTTCAGCCCAGTACGGCGTAGAAACCGCGAAGTCTCAGCACTGGCCGACCTTAAGCCTGAAAGGGGGCCGGACCCGGTATGAGTCGGATAATCGCGCGTACTGGGATGATCAGATCCAGCTCAATATTGACGCACCGCTTTATCAGGGCGGCGCGGTCTCGGCGCGCGTCCGTCAGGCCGAGGGCGCAAGGGCAATGGCATCGTCTCAGGTCGATCAGGCCCGTTTTGATGTCCTGCAAAAAGCCTCCGTCGCACAGGCCGACTGGACCGGGGCGCGTGGACGAATGGAAGCCGGGAAACGTCAGCTGGAAAATGCGTTGCGCGCCCGCGATGTCTACAAAAATGAATATACCCTGAGCAAGCGCAGCATTAACGATCTGCTCAGCGTGGAGCAGGATGTCTGGTCTGCCACCTCCGCGAAAATAATGGCTGAATACGATGGCTGGAGTGCGGCGATTAATTACGCCTCTGCGGTGGATAATCTCATGCCGCTTATCGGAATAGAGAAAAACGCTGCCGCGAAATTACCTGATTTAAGTTAAAAAAAAGCGCGCCTTTCTGCGCGAAATAAGTCAGACAATAATGGGTGATTTTTCCCAAGGATAGCTACATCCCTCTGGTGGACATATCCACAGGAATACGCGCACCTGCAAGGAGAAGAATATGAGTACCGCAAAAGTTGTTGATGTCATCATTCGCAAAACGGCAGAGAAGACGAAATTAACCGGTGAAGGGAATCTCTCGGTTTCTATTTCCTCACCGAGCGTGATTGAAATTCAGGGTTCTGCTCAGGACGTGGTGCGTTATGTCCGCCAGGGGAATGACCTCCTCATTTATATGAAAGATGGCAGCGTGATCCGCTGCAATAATTATTTTGTCGAAGACACGGAAACCCATAATCATTCCGAACTGGTATTTAACGATAACCAGGCGTTGACGCATATTTCATTTGCCGATGCCGGGGAAGCATCAGGCGTTGCCGCCACCGAATTAACCGCCCAGGCTGCACCCATTAGCAGCATTGAACCTTTCCTGGAGCAGGGAAGCTTATTAAGCGATGCGCCGTGGGGCTGGATTGCCGGTGCGGCGTTAGGGGGCGGTGCGATCGGCGCACTGCTGGCTCACGGCGGCGATGGCGAAACCAAAACCAGGGTTATTGATAATACAAAAGAAGTCGAAAGCGCTACGCCGACATTTTTGCTGGCGGACAACGCGGGTGACAAGCAGGGCGTGCTGAGTGCAAAAGAGGTCACGGATGATAACACCCCCACCTTCAGCGGTACCGGGCAGCCGGGCGCGACCATTCAGGTTAAAGACGGCAGCGGCAGCACCATCGCCAGCACCATGGTCGCGAAGGACGGCACCTGGACGGTAACACTCCCGACCCAGGCGGACGGGGAACATACCTGGTCCGTCGTACAGATCGACGGCAGTAAAACGACCTCTGCGGGCAGTATTACCGTAACCGTTTCTACAGCGGATACCAGCGTGACGCTCGCCACCACGGCGGGTGATAACGTGATCAACGCCAGCGAACAGTCCGCGGGCTTTACGCTGTCCGGCACCAGCAAAAACCTGGCGCAGGGAACGGCGCTTACCGTCACGCTCAACGGTAAAACCTATACCGCAGAAGTGGGGGCAAACGGCGCATGGAGCGTGAAGGTCCCTGCTGCCGACGCACAGGCGCTGGGCGATGGTACCTGGACGGTCAACGTCAGCGGAAAAGACGCGGCGGGCAACACCGTGTCCGGCAGCCAGACGATTGGCGTGGATACCGCCTCGCCAGTGATCTCTGTCGACACGATCGCCCAGGACAACATCATCAACTCGGCTGAACATAATCAGCCGCTGACGCTGACCGGGAAAACCGATGCGGAAGCGGGCCAGATTGTGACGGTCACGCTGAACGGCAAAAATCACACGGCGACCGTGGGCAGCGACGGCAGCTGGTCCGTTACGCTTCCGGCCAGTGAAGTACAGACGTTGGCTAACGGCGAGCACACCCTGACGGTAAACGTCAGCGACAAAGCGGGTAATGGGTCCTCCATCACCGCCGATTTCACGGTCGATACCGCAGCGCCAGTGGTCACTATCAACACCGTCGCGGGCGACGACATTCTGAACACCAGCGAGCAGGGGCAGGCGCAGATTATTTCCGGCCAGGCGAACGGCGCGGCGGAGGGCGACGTTGTCACCGTGACCGTTGGCGGCAAGACCTTTACCGGTGTCGTCCAGGCGGACGGCAGCTGGAGCGTCGGCGTGCCTGCCTCCGTCATTGGCGCGCTGGGGGAAGGTAGCCACAGCATTTCGGTCGCCGTGACCGATGCGGCGGGCAACACCGGCAGCGCGACGCACGGCATTACGCTGAGCGGCAACCCGCCGGAATTTACCCTTGATCCCATCAGCCAGGATAACGTCCTGAATGCGCAGGAGGCCATGCAGCCCCTGAGCCTGAGCGGGACCAGTAATCTGCCGAACGGCAGCGCTGTCACCGTGACGCTGAACAACGTTAACTATCAGACCACCGTTGAGAACGGTCGCTGGTCCGTTCAGGTGCCGGTCTCCGACGTGCTGGATCTGGCGAATACCCTTTACACCGTCAGCGTCAGAGGCACCGACAGCGTGGGTAACAGCGGCTCCGCCGAGGCGAATCTGCTGGTAGACACCGTGCTGCCGCAGGTGATCGTCAACACCTTTGCCGGGGATAACCTGGTCAATAACGCCGAAGCAGCGGTTGACCAAACCCTCAGCGGACGCGTCACCGGCGCGGCGGCGGGCGATACCGTCTCTGTCACCGTGGGCGGCAAGAGCTACACCGCGACGGTTGGCAGCGACCTGAAATGGAGCGTGACGATCCCATCGGCCGACCTCCAGGCGTTTGGCGACGGCGATTTAACCTTCAGCGCCTCTGTCACCAATGCGCACGGCAATACCGGCACCGGCGAACGTGATATCAACATCAACGCCGAACTGCCGGGCCTGCGCGTGAACACGATCTCTGGCGATGACGTGATTAACGCTATCGAGCAGCAGCAGGATCTGGCCGTCACCGGCTCCAGCACTCATCTGGCCGAAGGCACACAGATCACCGTTACCATCAATAATGTCGAATACGTCACCACGGTTAACGCCAGCGGCAGCTGGCAGATTGGCGTGCCGGCGGCGGACCTTCAGGCATGGACGGCGGGAGGCATGACCGTCAGCGTCAGCGCGGAAGATGCCTGGGGCAACACCGTGGCGGCTGAACACCCGATCGAACTTGACCTGAATGCGGTGGCTGTCACCATCGATACCGTAACCACTGACGATATGCTCAACGCGGCGGAAAAAGGCGCGGATGTCACGCTTTCTGGTCAGACGCAGGGCGTGGAGGCCGGGCAGACCGTGGTGGTGAAATTCGCGGATCAAACCTTTACTGCACAGGTGCAGCAGGACGGCTCCTGGCACCTGACCGTTCCGGCGAGCGCGATGGAAACGCTGACCGACGGGCGTGCGCAGGTGAGCGTCAGCGTTACTAACGTCAACGGCAACAGCGCGGACGCCTCACGCGTGGTGATCGTCGATACACAGCCGCCAGCCATTACGCTTGATAACCTGACCGACGACAACATCATTAATGCGGCAGAAGCGCAGCAGGATCTGGTGCTCAGCGGCAGCACAACCGCTGAAACGGGCCAGACGGTCACCGTGACGCTGAACGGTAAATCTTACCAGACCACGGTACAGGCGGACGGTCGCTGGCAGCTGAACGTGCCTGCCGCCGACGTAGGCGCGCTGACCGATGGCAATGTCACCGTGACGGCCACCGTCACTGACGTGGCGGGCAACAGCAGCAGCGCGGATCGCGTTGGGCTGGTGGATGCCACCGTGCC
Organism: Enterobacter cloacae complex sp. CDL013; assembly: GCF_049238805.1. Lineage (NCBI taxonomy): Bacteria > Pseudomonadati > Pseudomonadota > Gammaproteobacteria > Enterobacterales > Enterobacteriaceae > Enterobacter > Enterobacter cloacae complex sp. CDL013. The sequence continues at coordinate 89,917 of NZ_JBMKGT010000007.1, forward strand.
GCAGGTGACCATCAACGATTTCGTCACCGACACCAACACCGTTAACCAGCTGGCCCATGCTCAGGCGCAGATCCTGAGCGGCTCCGTCACCGGCGCGGCGGCGGGCGATTTGGTCACCATCACCATCAATAACGTAGACTACACCACCGTGGTGGATGCGGCAGGAAACTGGAGTCTCGGCCTGCCTGCGTCCGTCATTCAGGGGCTGACGGACGGCACCTGGACCATTAACGTCTCCGTGACCGATCGGTCCGGTAACACCGGCAGCAGTTCAGTGGATGTGGTGGTCAATACTGTGACGCCCGTTATCGGTATTAACACGCTGGCAGCGGATGACGTGATCAATGCGGCAGAGAAGGGCGAAGATCTGCTGCTTTCCGGTACCAGCAACCAGCCGGAAGGAACCACCATCACTGTTAATCTGAACGGTATCAACTACACCGCCACCACCGACGCCAGCGGCAACTGGAGCGTTACCGTACCCGCCTCTGCGGTGAGCGCGCTGGGTGAAGCCAATTACACCGTAACGGCGAGCGTCACCGATAATGTGGGCAATAGCGCCGCTGCCACGCACGATGTGCTGGTGGACAGCTCGCTGCCGGTTGTTACCCTCAACAACTTCGCGGGCGACAATATCGTCAACGCGGCGGAAGTGACCGCAGGGCAAACCCTGACCGGAAAGGTTTCTAACGCGGCATCGGGCGATACCGTCACGATTATCCTCGGCGGGCAGACATACACGGCTACAGTACAGGACGATCTCACCTGGAGCCTGCCGTTAACCCAGAGTCAGTTAACCGCGCTCGGCAACGGCGACCTGACCGTCTCGGCCAGCGTGACGAACGCGCACGGTAATACCGGATCGTCTTCCCTGGATGTCACCATTGACGCCCAGCTGCCCGGCCTGCGCATTGATACCGTCGCCGGTGACGACGTCATTAACGTTATTGAACACGCGCAGAACCTGGTTATCTCCGGCACCAGCACCGACCTGGCGGCGGGTAGCACCGTCACCGTGACCATCAACGGCAAGAGTTATTCCGCATCGGTACAGGCGGACGGCACCTGGCAGGCTGCGGTTCCGGCCGCAGACGTCTCCCGGTGGGCGGACGGGTCGCTCACCATCAGCGCCAGCGCGCAGGATACCTCCGGCAACCCGGTGAACATCGGCACCGTGGTGGATGTCGATCTCGCCCCGGTGGCGATAAGCATTAACAGCGTGACGGACGACAACGTGCTGAACGCGGCAGAAAAAGGCCAGGATCTGGTGCTGTCCGGCTCCTCCTCGAACGTTGAAGCGGGCCAGACCGTTACCATTATCTTTGCGGGTAAAACCTGGACCACGATGGTCGATGCCAACGGCGACTGGACCTGCACCGTACCGGCTGCCGATCTGAGCGGCCTGAAGGACGGCGACGCCAGCGTACAGGTCAGCGTAACCAACGTGAACGGCAACGCGGCCTCTTCTTCGCAGGCATTCAGCGTCGATACCGCCGCGCCAGCGGTCACCATCAACACCATCAGCGGCGACAACATGCTGAATGCGGCAGAGGCGGCGCAGGATCTGACCCTGAGCGGGACGTCTACTGCCGAAGCAGGCCAGACGGTCACCGTGGCCTTCAACGGCAATCAGTACACCGCCCAGGTGCAGGCAAACGGCAGCTGGACGCTGGACGTACCGGCGGCGGATATGGCAGGCATCGCCGACGGCAGCGCGGCGGTCACGGTGACTGTGTCCGATAAAGCGGGCAACCCGGCCAGTGCAGGGGCGTCCGTGCTGGTCGACACTACCGTGCCGCAGATTACCTTCGACATTGTGGCGGGCGACGACATTGTTAATATTGCCGAGCACGGCCAGGCGCTGATTGTCACCGGCAAGGTGACGGGCGCGCAGGCGGGCGATGTGATTACCTTGACCCTGAACGGCAAAGACTACACAGCGATGCTGGACGGTGCCGGAAGCTGGAGCGTGGGCGTTCCGGCGGCAGACGTGGGCGCGCTGGCTAACGGCGATCAGACGATCTCCGCCACGGTCACCGATAAAGCGGGCAACAGCACCAGCGCGACGCACGCGTTTGACGTCTCCCTGACCGCGCCGGTGATTGCCATCAATACCCTGGCGGTTGACGACGTGATCAACGCGACCGAGAAAGGCCAGGACCTGTTGATCTCCGGTACCAGCAACCAGCCGGACGGGACCCGCATCACCGTAACCCTGAACGGTATCAGTTACGCCGCCACCACCGATGCCAGCGGTAACTGGAGCGTCACCGTTCCGGCGGCAAATGTCTCGGCATTGGGCGAAGCGAGCTATAGCGTGACGGCCAGCGTGACCGATACTGCGGGTAATAGTGCGAACACCAGCCATAGCGTGCTGGTCGACAGCGCGCTGCCGCAGGTCACCATTAATGCGGTTGCCACCGACGACGTCATTAACGCGGCGGAAGTGGCTTCCGGACGAACCCTGAGCGGGAAAGTGAGCGGTGCCGCGAGTGGTGACACTGTCACAATTTCGGTGGGTGGCAATACCTACACGACAACCGTGCAGGACGATTTAAGCTGGTCGGTTAACGTCGCGTCTGACGTGTTAACCGCCATCGGCAACGGCGACCTGACCGTATCCGCCAGCGTCACTAACGGCCACGGTAATACCGGCTCCGGCGAGCGCGACATCACGATTGATGCCAACCTGCCTGGCCTGCGGGTCAATAAGGTGGCGGGTGACGACGTGATCAACAGCATCGAACACGGACAAAACCTGATTATCACCGGCTCCAGCGACGGTCTGGCAGCGGGTTCAGCATTGACGGTGACCGTTAACGGTAAAACCTACGCGGCCACCGTACTGGCAGACGGTACCTGGACGGCCGCCGTTCCGGCAGCAGACGTCGGCGCGCTGAGCGAAGGCACCGTCACCGTGACCGTTGAAGGCCAGAGCGCAGCGGGCAACCCGGTTTCTATCAGCCACGACGTGAAGATCGACCTGGCGACGGTTGCTATCAGCATTGACGCTATCGCTACCGACGACGTAATCAATGCGGCAGAAAAAGGCGCAGATCTGGTGCTGTCGGGTGCCACCACCAACGTGGAAGAAAACCAGACCGTTACCATCACTTTCGGCGGTAAGACCTATATCGCGACGGTGGATGCCAGCGGCCACTGGACGGCGACCGTACCGTCTGCCGATTTAGGTAGCCTGAAAGACGGCGACGCCAGCGTGCAGGTGAGCGTGACCAACGTGAACGGCAACAGCGCCTCGGCGGGCCGCGAGTACAGCGTGGACGCCACCGCGCCGACGGTGTCCATCGAGATCGTCAGCGACAACAACATCATCAACGCGGCCGAAGCGCAGCAGGATCTGGTCGTTAACGGTGTCTCCAACGCCGAAGCGGGCCAGACCGTCACCGTGACGCTGAACGGCGTGGACTACACCACCACCGTACAAGCGAACGGCAGCTGGAGCGTCACCGTACCGTCTGCGGATATCGGCGCGATTACCGACGGCAGTTACACCATCACGGCAGCCGTCGCGGATAAGGCGGGTAACCCGGCCTTGGCGGACCGCGATGTGCTGGTGGATACCACGGTGCCACAGCTGACCATTAACACCGTTTCCGACGACGACGTGATCAACAGCGCCGAGCATGCGCAGGCGCTGATTGTCACCGGTTCCGTGACCGGTGCGGCGGCGGGCGACGTGGTGACCGTCACCATCAATAACAAAGATTACACGGCGACCCTGGACGCTTCCGGCAGGTGGAGCGTGGGCGTGCCTGCGGCGGACGTGAGTGCCCTGACCGCCGGGGATCACACCATCACCGCGGCGCTGACCGATAAAGCCGGAAACAGCAACAGCACAACGCACGAGGTTGAAGTCAACCTCACTGCGCCGGTGCTGACCATTGACACCGTTTCCGGCGACGATGTGATCAACAGCAGTGAGAAAACGCAGGATCTGACCATCACAGGTACGGCTTCCGGGCTGGCCGTGGGCGCGGTGGTCACCGTGATGCTCAACGGCAAAGCGTACAGCGCCACGGTGGATACCAATGGCCAATGGACCACAACCGTTCCGGCGAGCGAGGTGGGGCAACTGGGTGAAGCGCTTTACACCGTGTCGGCCTCCGCAACGGACAGCGTCGGCAACAGCACCAGCACCTCGCACACCGTGAACGTGGAATCCGTGCTGCCTGGCGTCATCATTAACACCGTGGCGGGCGACGACGTGATCAACGCGGCGGAGCTGGCAACCGGCCAGACCATTAGCGGCACAGTGGTGAATGCCGAAGCGGGCAACACCGTGACTGTGTCTGTTGGCGGCCATAACTACACCGCAACGGTGCAGAGCGATCTGACCTGGTCCGTCAGCGTACCGGAATCTGTGCTCACCGCGCTGGGCAATGGCGATCTGACCGTGACCGCCAGCGTCACGAACGGCGTGGGCAACAGCGGCAGCGGCGAGCGCGATATCACTATCGACGCGAATCTGCCGGGCCTGCGCGTGGACACCGTAGCGGGCGATGACGTGATTAACAGCATCGAACACAGGCAGAATCTGATTATCACGGGTTCAAGCGACGGCCTGACGGCGGGTACAGCGCTGACCGTCACCGTAAACGGTAAAACCTATGCAGCCACGGTGCTGGCAGACGGCACCTGGAGCGCGGCGATCCCTTCTGCGGACGTGAGTGCCCTTGCCGCAGGCGCGGTCACCGTGAACGTTGAAGGCCAGAGCAGCGCGGGCAATCCGGTGACTATCAACCATGATGTGACGGTGGATCTGGCAAACGTCGCGATCAGCATTGACGCCATCGCTTCCGACGACGTGATCAACGCCGCCGAGAGGGGTGCGGATCTGGTGCTCTCCGGCACCACCGCGAATGTAGAGGAAAATCAAACCGTCACCATCACCTTCGGCGGTAAGAGCTACACTGCCACGGTGGACGCTGAGGGTAAATGGACCGCCACGGTGCCGTCTGCGGATCTGGCTGGCCTGAAGGACGGTGACGCCAGCGTGCAGGTGAGCGTCACCAACGTGAACGGCAACAGCGCGTCTGCGGGCCGCGAGTACAGCGTGGATGCTACCGCGCCGTCCGTGACCATCAACACGATTGCCACCGACGATATCCTCAACGCCTCAGAAGCACAGTCCGACCTTGCAATCTCCGGCACCAGCACCGCCGAAGCAGGCCAGACGGTGACCGTATCGCTGAACGGCAAAGATTACACCACAACCGTCAGCGCGAACGGCAGCTGGACGCTGAACGTGCCGGCAGCTGACCTTGCAGGATTAACCGACGGCAGCGTCACCGTAACCGCGAGCGTGAGCGACAAGGCGGGTAACCCGGCGTCGGTTGACCACGCCCTGACGGTGGACGTCACCGTACCTGCGGTGACCATCCACACCGTGGCAGGCGACGACGTGATTAACGTGGCTGAACACAATCAGGCGCAGATTATCAGCGGCTCCGCCACCGGCGCGGCGGCGGGCGATAAGGTCACCGTCACGATCGGCGGCCAGACTTATACCACCGTGCTGGATGCGGCGGGTAACTGGAGCGTGGGCGTTCCGGCGAATGTGATTTCAGGCCTCAGCGACGGCACCGTGACCGTCTCTGTGTCAGTCACCGACGCGGCGGGCAATACCGGCAGCGGCACGCATAATGTGACCGTCGATACCGGTCTGCCATCGGTCAGCTTCAACGCCATCAGTGATGACAACGTCCTGAACGCCGTTGAAAAAGGCCAGGATCTGAGCGTCAGCGGCACCAGCGCCAACCTGGCGGAAGGCACCCAGGTCACCGTGACCCTGAACGGTAAAAACTACACGGCGACAACTGCGGCAGACGGCACCTGGAGCCTGACGGTTCCGGCTGCGGATCTGGCCGGTCTCGGTCAGGCCAGTTACACCCTGAACGCGACGGCCACCAACGGCGTGGGCAACAGCGTGAGCAATTCTGCGAACCTGCTTGTCGACACCGCGCTGCCAACCGTCACCATCAACACCGTGGCGGGCGACAACGTCATCAACGCGGCGGAAGTGGCCGCGGGTCAGACCCTGAGCGGCACCGTGGCGAATGCCGAAGCGGGCAACACCGTGACCGTAACTATCGGCGGCCACAGCTACACCGCAACGGTGCAGAATAATCTGTCCTGGTCCGTCAACGTGCCGTCTGACGTGCTGACCGCACTCGGCAACGGCAGCCTGAGCGTAACCGCGACCGTCACCAACGGCCACGGCAACACCGGGACCGGCGAGCGCGAGATCGCTATCGACGCTAACCTGCCGGGGCTGCGCGTCGATACCGTGGCGGGTGACGACGTGGTCAACACCATCGAGCACGCGCAGAATATGATTGTTTCAGGCACCAGCGACGGGCTGGCGCCGGGCACGGCGCTGACGGTTACCGTCAACGGTAAAGATTACGCGGCAACGGTGCTGGCAGACGGCACCTGGCGCGCGGCGATCCCGTCCACCGACGTGAGCGCGTGGCCGGAAGGCACCGTGAAAATCAGCGTTACCGGTGACAGCGCGGCGGGTAATCCGATCATCATCAGCCACGACGTGACCGTTGATCTGGCTACCGTTGCCATCAGCATCAATGCGCTTGCAACCGACGACGTGATTAACGCGGCGGAGAAGGGCGCGGATCTGGTGCTGTCCGGTGTGACCACCAACGTGGAAGCCGGGCAGACCGTGACCATTAGTCTGAACGGCAGGATCTACACCACCACCGTGGACCACAGCGGCAACTGGACTTACACCGTGCCGTCAGCGGATCTGGCTGGCCTGAAGGATGGTGACGCCAGCGTACAGGTGAGCGTCACCAATGTGAACGGCATCAGCGCCTCGGCGGGCCGTGAGTACAGCGTGGATGCTACCGCGCCGTCCGTGACCATCAACACCATTGCCACCGACGATATCCTCAACGCCTCAGAAGCGCAGTCCGACCTGGCAATCTCCGGCACCAGCACCGCCGAAGCGGGCCAGACGGTGACCGTATCGCTGAACGGCAAAGATTACACCACAACCGTCAGCGCGAACGGCAGCTGGACGCTGAACGTTCCGGCGGCGGATCTGGCAGGATTAAGCGACGGCAGCGTCACCGTGACCGCGAGCGTGAGCGACAAGGCGGGTAACCCGGCGTCGGCGGACCACAACCTTACGGTGGACGTCACCGTTCCGGCAGTGACCATTCACACCGTGGCAGGCGACGACGTGATTAACGTGGCTGAACACAATCAGGCGCAGATTATCAGCGGCTCCGCCACCGGCGCGGCGGCGGGCGATAAGGTCACCGTCACGATCGGCGGCCAGACTTATACCACCGTGCTGGACGCGGCGGGTAACTGGAGCGTGGGCGTTCCGGCGAATGTGATTTCAGGCCTCAGCGACGGCACCGCGACCGTCTCTGTGTCAGTCACCGACGCGGCGGGCAATACCGGCAGCGGCACGCATAATGTGACCGTCGATACCGGTCTGCCATCGGTCAGCTTCAACGCCATCAGCGATGACAACGTCCTGAACGCCGTTGAAAAAGGCCAGGATCTGAGCGTCAGCGGCACCAGCGCCAACCTGGCGGAAGGCACCCTGGTCACCGTGACCCTGAACGGTAAAAACTACACGGCGACAACTGCGGCAGACGGCACCTGGAGCCTGACGGTTCCGGCTGCGGATCTGACCGGTCTCGGTCAGGCCAGTTACACCCTGAACGCGACGGCCACCAACGGCGTGGGCAACAGCGTGAGCAACACCGCGAACCTGCTGGTAGATACCGCGTTGCCAACCGTCACCATCAACACCATTGCGGGCGATAACGTCATCAACGCGGCGGAAGTGGCCGCGGGTCAGACCCTCAGCGGCAAGGTAGCGAACGCGGAGGCGGGCAATACCGTCACCGTGACCATTGGCGGCAACACGTACACCGCGACAGTGCAGAGCGATCTGACCTGGTCCGTGAACGTGCCGGAATCCGTCCTGACGGCGCTGGGCAACGGCGACCTGACGGTGTCTGCGACTGTGATCAACGGCCACGGCAACACGGGAACGGGCGAGCGCGATATCGCTATCGACGCTAACCTGCCGGGGCTGCGCGTGAATACCGTGGCGGGCGATGACGTGATCAACAGCATTGAGTATGGTCAAAACCTGATCGTCTCCGGCACCAGCGACGGGCTGGCGGCAGGCACAACGCTCACCGTGACCGTGAATGGCAAGACCTATGCCGCGTCGGTACTGGCAGACGGCTCCTGGACCGCGGCGATCCCGGCGGCAGACGTGGGCGCTCTGGCCGCAGGCACGATGACCGTCACCGTAGCGGGCCAGAGCACGGCGGGCAACCCGGTCTCCATCAGCCATGACGTGACCGTCGATCTGGCGGCGGTGGCTATCAGCATTGATGCGATTGCCACCGACGACGTGATTAACGCGGCGGAGAAAGGCGTGGATCTGGTGCTCTCCGGCAGCACCTCGAACGTGGAGGAAAACCAGACCGTTACCGTTACCTTCGGCGGCAAGACGTACACCGCGAAGGTGGATGCTGACGGTAACTGGACGGCCACCGTGCCTTCCGCCGATCTCGCGGGCCTGAAGGACGGTGACGCCAGCGTGCAGGTGAGCGTCACCAACGCGCACGGCAACAGCGCCTCGGCGGGCCGCGAATACAGCGTGGACGCGACTGCGCCAACCGTGACCATTGATACGGTAGCCGGCGACAACGTGATCAACGGCAGCGAAGCGGCTGCGGGCGTGGCCATTTCCGGCACCACCACGGCTGAAGTCGGTCAGACGGTCACCGTGACGCTGGGCGGAAACAGCTACACCGCACAGGTTCAGCAGGGCGGCGTCTGGAGCGTGAACGTGCCGGGCACAGACCTTTCCGCACTGGCGGATAACGGTTACACCGTGCAGGCCAGCGTGAGTGACGCCGCGGGTAATCCGGGCAGCGCGGGGAAAGCGATTACGCTTGATACCACGCCGCCGACCGTCAGCTTTAACGTTGTGGCGGGCGATGACGTCATCAACAGCGTGGAGCACGGGCAGGCGCAGATCGTCAGCGGCACCGCAACCGGCGCCAGCGTCGGCGATAAGGTGGTCATCACCATCGGTTCGAACCAGTACACCACCACCGTTGACGCCAGCGGCAAATGGAGCGTGGGCGTTCCGGCCAGCGTGATTTCCGCGCTGACCGACGGCACCGTGACCCTTAGCGCGACTATCACCGACAGTGCGGGTAACAGCAGCACCCAGACCCACGACGTGGTGGTAAATACCGCATCGGTCGCGCTGACCGTCAACACCCTCAGCGGTGATGACGTGATCAATGCGGCAGAAGCGGGCGTGTCGCTGGTCATCAACGGCTCCAGCGCGCAGTTCGCCAGCGGTACGCAGGTCACTATCACCCTGAATGGTAAGAGCTATACGGCCACTATCCAGAGCGATGGCTCCTGGACAACCACCGTACCGGCCGCCGACGTGGGCACCCTGGCCGACGGCGCGAGCTACCAGGTTTCTGTTTCGGCGCAGGACAGCGCCGGGAACAGCGCCTCGGCGACGCACACCATCAGCGTGGATACCACTGCGCCGGTGGTGAGCATTGGGAAGCTGTCGGTTGACGACATGCTGAACGCCGCGGAAGCGCAGCAGCCGCTGACCGTGCACGGATCTTCCAGCGCGGAGGCGGGTCAGACCGTTACCGTGACGCTGGGAGGAAAAACCTACACTGCGCTTGTCGGCAGCGACGGCACCTGGACGCTCGACGTGCCGGCAGCCGACCTGGCCGCCCTGAGCCAGGGCGCGCTGACGGTCACCGCTTCGGTCAACGATAAAGCCGGTAACAGCGGCCAGACGACGCATACCTTAACGGTCGATACCATCGCGCCAGCCGTCACCATTAGCACCGTGGCCGATGACGATATCGTCAACAACGCCGAGCAGCTGGCGGGGCAGACCATCAGCGGGACCACCACCGCGGAACAGGGCCAGACGGTGACCGTCTCCTTCAACGGCCACAGCTATCAGGCGACCGTGGCGGCTAACGGCTCCTGGTCGGTCTTCGTGCCGGGGCGTGATTTCCTTGGCCTGAGCGACGGGGATTACACCATTACGGCTACGGTGAGCGATAAGGCAGGTAACCCGGGCAGCGCAACGCACGACGTGACGCTTAACGGCGACGTGCCGACCATCGCCATTAACACCTTTGCGCAGGACGATATCGTAAATGCCGCCGAACATGGCACGCCACTGGTTATCAGCGGCACCACCGATGCGCCAGCGGGCCAGACGGTGACAATTACGCTTAACGGTAAAACCTACACGGCTACCGTTCAAAATGACGGCACCTGGAGCTATACGGTCGGCAGCGCAGACGTGACCGCGCTGGCGGACGGCGGTTCGTACGTGATTAACGCGCAGGTGAGCAACGCCATCGGCAACAGCGTCAGCGATAACCACACCGTAACCGTGGATCTCACCGCACCGTCGATGGGGATCAGCATTGATTCCCTGCAAAACGATACCGGCCTCAGCGCGAATGACTTCATCACCAACGACAGCCAGGTGGTGGTGAATGGTTCCCTGACCGCGCAGCTCGGCAATAACGAGAAGGCGCAGATCAGCCTTGACGTCGGCGTCACCTGGATCGACCTGACCGTCACCGGCACCACCTGGCGCTACACTGATGGCCGCACCCTGACGGACGGTACGTATCAGTACCAGGTGCGCGTGATTGATAACGCGGGCAACGTTGGGGCAACGGACAGCCAGGACGTGGTAATCGATCTGACGAAGCCTGCGGCGGCGACCATTACCGTGGATTCCGTCTCGCAGGATACCGGCCTGTCCGACAGCGACTTCATTACCAGCGACAACCAGATCAGCCTGAAAGGGACGCTCGGCGCGGCCCTGGGCAGCGGCGACCACGCCCAGATCAGCCTGGACGGTGGCGCGACCTGGACTGACGTGAGCGTTAGCGGCCTGAGCTGGACGTATATTGATGGCCGTACGCTGACCGACGGGGATTACAACTACCAGCTGCGCGTGATTGACGAGGCGGGGAATATCAGCGCCACCACCAGCCAGGTGGTGACCATTGATACCGTCGCGCCGGACGCCAGCAAAACGATCGCTATCGACAGCATCAGCGACGATACCGGCCTGAGCAGCAGCGACTTTATCACTCGCGACAGGTCCCTGACCCTGCACGGCTCACTCGGCGCGACGCTGGCCGACGGCGAATATGCCCAGATCAGCATCGACGGCGGCGTCACCTGGCAGAACGTGCTCGTCACCGGCAACAGTTGGTACTACGTGGACGGCCGCACGCTGGGTAACCAGACCTATGACTACTACGTTCGCGTAGTGGATGCGGCGGGCAACGTGGGTGCCAGCGCTCATCAGCAGGTGACGGTCGATACGGTCGCGCCGGATGCGGCGATTACGGTGACCGTGGATAACATCACCGTCGATACCGGTTTCGATAACAATGACTTCCTGACCAGTTCGACCTCGTACACGCTCAACGGGACGCTCGGGGCCGAACTCGGGGCGGGTGAGTATGTGCAGGTGAGCATGGATGGCGGCACCACCTGGGTTTACGCCACGGTAAGCGGTACCCAGTGGCGCTATACCGACGCGCGCACCCTGGCCGACGGCGACTACCGCTATCAGGTGCGGGTTGTCGATCAGGCGGGCAACGTCGGGGCCACCACCACGCAGGACGTGACGGTGGATACCCAGGCGCCGCAGTACGGCATCACCATTGACAGCATCAGCGAAGATACCGGGCAGTCCGGAAGTGATTTCATCACCATGGACACCTCGCTGACAATCAACGGTTCGTTGGGCAGCGCGCTGGCCAGCGACGAGCGCGTACAGATTAGCCTCGACGGCGGCAATACCTGGATTGACGCTACTGTCACTAACCAGCGCTGGAGCTATACGGACACCCGCGATCTGGCGGACGGGGATTACAACTACCAGGTGCGGATCATCGACCAGGCGGGCAACGTCGGCTCAACCACTTCGCAGGTGGTAACGGTTGATACCACGCCGCCTGATACGGTGGGAACGGTGGTCAGCTATACCGACGGGGAAGGCGAACGTCAGGGCAGCTTCGGCGCTTCGGTGGCAACAGATGACAACTCTCCAGTGATTAACGGGACGCTTAACCGTGCGCCGGACAATGGCGAGATCGTGCAACTGTATCGTGACGGTGTGCTGCTGGGACAGGTGACGATGAACGGCGCCGCCAGCTGGTATTTCCAGGACAGTGGTCTGAATGACGGTAATCACGTCTATATGCTGCGTGTTACCGATCTGGCAGGTAACTTCACCGACTCAGATGATTTCGTGCTGAAAGTGGATACGAGCATCCCGACCACCACCGTGACCATTAACCCTCAGACGACGACAGATAGCACCCCGATTCTGAGTGGACTGGTATCGGCGGGACTGACCAACGGCGAGTACGTGGTTATCACCGTGAACGATAAAACCTACACCTCAGAGACTGGCGGTGCGGTCGTGGTCGATCCGGAGAACAACACATGGTATTTGCAGCTCCCTGACGGCGATGCGCTGAGCGTGAAGAATTATGATGTTACGGCACAGGTGAAAAGCAGCGCCGGCAACGGTAATACCGCTGGGTTGACTACCGGTAGCCTGATTGTAGGGAGTGAAGAATCATTGACGCCGGCCTGGTCATTTACCGCCGCGAACTACTCCTATTCTGCCAGCTATATGCTGGATTCGGATGGGCTGTGGACGATTATGGCCAACCAGCAATTCGCATCCGCCAATACCAGTAGCCGTAACGCTTACACCGTTTCAGGCAATTTCTCAATGACGGGGAGTTACACAACCGGTACTTACGCGGATATCAACCGCGACGGGCTGGCTGACGTGCTGGCGGAAGGGACAAGTTACTCGTACATGGTGCAGCTGATTAACAATGGAGACGGTACATACACCTCCAGTACGCTGACCAATATGGGGGCTGCGGTGTGGTATGGCGCGGTGGTCGCCATTGACATCAAGGGCGATGGTTACACTGACTTTGTCATCGGCGATGCTGGCGGGCCTGATTCCAGCACCGTCATGCTCAATAACAACGGCACGCTGACGGGCAGTTCGAAGTCCGGTACGTACTCCAGTTTCGTATCGGGATCAACGGTAGGTAACTACAACAGTCTGATTGAAACGTCCGGTGTGGATTTGAACAACGACGGGAAAGTGGATATTGCCCAGCATACGACCAACGGGGGCAACAACTATGCCCTGTCGACCATGTTTAACCAGGGCAATGGCTCATTTACGTGGGGGCAAAACTTCACCAATACCATGTACAGCGGCTATGGTTCCGCCGCAGCGTCCAATGCCGTGAGTATGACCTGGGCCGACTTTAACGGTGATGGTTACATGGACCTGTATATGAGCATGTCCCGTACCTCCAGCGGAACCAGTCAGGGCGGGGTGTTAATGCTGAACGACGGTAGCGGCAACCTTCTGGCCGGCACCGCGGTTGGAACGGCGACCACGGATAAGTTTGTGGGTAACGTCAGCGTGGCGGTGGACTGGAACCTCGACGGTCACATGGACATCATCAAGCTGGCGAATAGCGGGCAGTCTTATCTTTACACCAATGATGGACTGGCAGGTACTGCAAGCTTTACTGCTTCGAAATTCAGTACCGCTACGTCAACTCAGGTATCCGGCGCGGCTCTGCTTGATTACGACTGGGATGGCGCACAGGATCTGCTCATTTTCCGTCAAAACGGTACGGTTTTACTGGAGCGGAATACCAATACGGTCGCACCAGGTACGGCCTTGCATCTGAAGATTGTCGACAGCGAAGGGATTAACGCCTTCTTTGGCAACACTGTCCAGCTGTACAACGCGGCAGGCCAGCTGGTCGCCAGTGAAATCATCAATGCCCAGTCCGGGATTGGCATTAACGATTCCTCGTCGCTCATCAGTTTTTACGGCCTGGATCCCAGCGAGACGTATCACGCGGTGCTGGTTCGTGCCGTTAACGGTGTTTCGAGTAACGTAACCTGGGACGGGCTGACGGCAGGAGACGGTAAAGAAAGTTACGCCCTGACGGCTGAAGCTGCTACGGGCGCTCACCAGGGCACCCTGACAGGTACCGGCTACAACGATACCTTTATCGCTGAAGCAGGGACGTATACCTACAACGGTTCCGGTGGTTGGACGACGACCTCTGAACACGACACGTGGAGCAGTACGGGCGGCATGGATGTCGTGGATTATCGCAACGCCACTTCCGGCGTCACCATCGATTTAGGACGCTCTACGGCGCAGAGTACCGGATTCGATACCGCGACACTGGTGAATATTGAAGGCATCAACGGCTCCGACTATGACGACGTGATCACCGGCAACAGCGGTGATAACCAGTTCGAAGGCCGGGGCGGGAACGACACCTTCAACATCGGCAGCGGCGGTCACGATACGTTGCTCTATAAGCTGATCAACGCGTCTGACGCGACGGGCGGCAACGGCAGCGATGTGGTGAACGGCTTTACCGTCGGCACCTGGGAAGGGACGGCGGATACGGACCGTATCGACCTGCGCGACCTGCTTTCCGACAGCGGTTATACCGGCACCGGCTCGGCGAGCTACGTCAACGGCGTGGCGACGCTGGACAGCAGCGCGGGCAACATCGCCGACTACATCCGCGTGGTGCAGAACGGCAGCAACACCGAGATCCAGGTTGACCTGGACGGCACCGGCGGTCAGTTCTCGCCCACCACGCTGGTGACGCTGAACGGGGTGCAGACAGATCTGGCGACGCTGCTGGCGAACCACCAGCTGTTAATTGCGTAAAACACTGCCGCGGGGAGCGATCCTCGCGGCTTTTTGCGTTTCTTTACACGAATAGCCATAACCCTATATTTCACAAGATTATTTTGCGGGCTCGTTTAGACAGTGTTCGATTTCTAATCATCCCGGAAAGGTATCATTTCAGTGCGAAATCATCGCCCTGAACAGGACGTAGCATTATGAAGACACATCCACAGTACGAACCCTGGTTGCAGGGCATGCTCATCATCGCGAAATATTATCGGCTGGATTTTTCGGCGGAGCATGTTCGGGTCACGATTAACCATGAAAGCCAGTCGCCACGCCAGCTGGTGCTGGAGGAGATGGCGCGCCAGCTTGGGCTGGGGATGCGGTGGGTGGCGGCGGAAGCCCTATCGCTCGATCCCTGGCGTTTACCGCTGCTGGCGGAGTTTACCGGCGGGCAAATTGCGGTCATCAACCGTATGGACAACGATGGGAACGTCAGCGTGCAGTTTAGCGGCGACGGCGGCCTGGAGACAACGCTGACGCGGGACGAGCTCGGTTCGCGGTTAAAGGGGCTGATGGTGCTGCGTCCCCTGGAGTCCACGCCGGATGCGCGCGTGGATGATTACATCAAACCCTATGAGAAAAACTGGTTCTGGCAGCTGGCGCTGAAAGACTGGCGTCGTTACAGCGATATTATGCTGGTGGCGCTGGTCGCCAACGTGCTGGCGCTTTCCGGCATGGTCTTCTCCATGCAGGTCTACGACAGGGTGGTACCGTCGCAGTCAGAAGCCACGCTGTGGGTGCTGTTTGGCGGCGTGATGATTGCCATCGTGTTCGAATTCATCATGCGCATGCTGCGCGTGCACATTTCTGACGTGGTGGGGAAGCGCGCCGATCTGCGCATCTCTGAACGCGTCTTTGCCCACGCGCTGCGGATTAAAAACGGCGCACGCTCGAAATCAACCGGATCGTTTATCGCGCAGATCCGCGAGCTGGAATCGGTGCGGGAGCTGATCACCTCCACCACCATTGCCGCTATCTCCGATCTGCCGTTCTTCCTGCTGTTCGTCTTCATCCTGTGGATGATAGGCGGCCCGCTGGTGCTGGTGGTGCTGCTGGCCGTACCGCTGCTGCTCATTCCCGGCCTGCTGGTGCAGCGCCCGCTGGGGAAACTCTCCAGCGAAGGGATGCGTGAATCGGCGATTCGCAACGCCACGCTGGTGGAAGCGGTGCAGGGGCTTGAGGACATCAAGCTGATGCGCGCTGAGCAGCGGTTCCAGAACCAGTGGAATAACACCAATGACGTTGCCGCCAGCGTCGGCATGAAGCAGCGCTGGCTGACGGGGCTGCTGCTAACCTGGACCCAGGAGGTGCAATCTATCGTCTACGCCGTGGTGCTGCTGGTGGGGTGTTACCTGGTCATCAGCGGTGACATGACCACCGGTGCGCTGGTGGGCACCTCGATTCTGGCGTCCCGGACCATTGCGCCGCTGTCGCAAATTTCTG
Source organism: Enterobacter cloacae complex sp. CDL013 (assembly GCF_049238805.1). Taxonomy (NCBI): domain Bacteria; kingdom Pseudomonadati; phylum Pseudomonadota; class Gammaproteobacteria; order Enterobacterales; family Enterobacteriaceae; genus Enterobacter; species Enterobacter cloacae complex sp. CDL013. Next base: position 106,232 of record NZ_JBMKGT010000007.1, read on the forward strand.
GCGTGCTTTCCCGCTGGCAGTCAGCAAAGGTGGCCCGCAAGGGACTGGATGACCTGATGCAGCGCCCGATTGACGATCCCCAGCACGGAAAGAAGGTGCATAAAGCCCACCTGCGCGGTGATTATCTGCTGGACGACGTGGGGTTTTATTACGACGAAGAAGAGAAGCTCACCGTGCTGAATATCAGCAAACTACGCATTCGCGCCGGGGAGCGCGTGGCGGTGCTCGGGCGGAATGGTTCGGGGAAAAGCACCTTGCTGCACCTCCTCGCGGGAATGCAGGAGCCGCAGCAGGGCAGCATTTTGCTGGACGATATTGCTCTCAATCATCTTGACCCGGCCGACGTGCGCCGCGATATGCAGTTGCTCAGCCAGCAGGCGCGGCTGTTCTTCGGCTCCGTACGCGACAACATCCTGATGGGTAATCCGCTGGCGACAGACGAGGAAATCCATCAGGCGCTGGTCAACAGCGGCGCGCTGGAGTATGTGCGCAAGCAGAAAATGGGGCTAAACACCATCATCAACGAGGGCGGAACGGGGCTTTCCGGCGGGCAACGTCAGGCGCTGCTGCTGGCGCGCGCGCTGATCACCTCGCCGAATATTCTGCTGCTGGATGAACCCACCGCCTGGCTGGATGAGGTCAGCGAGAAGCAGTTTATCCAGCATCTGCACCAGTGGCTCGGTAAGCGCCGGACGCTGGTGGTGGCGACGCATCGCCTGCCGATTCTGGACCTGGTTGACCGCATCATCGTCCTGGAAAACGGCAAAGTGGTGATGGATGGCCCTCGTGATGCCATTTTACGCCAGCACGGAATGGCCCCGCATCAGGCGCCGCAGCGTACTGTTAAACTGAAAACGGAGGGCGTGGCATGAATGATTTCTCCCGCTTTAATAGCCGACTGAAGGAGCCCCGCCTGCCGCGTTCGTCGCTGGTGGCATGGTCGCTGTTTGCCCTGCTGGTGGTGTTTATTACCTGGGCCAGCCTGTTCCAGCTGGATGAGGTCACGACGGGCAGTGGCAAGGTGATCCCGTCCTCCCACGAGCAGGTGATCCAGTCCCTGGAAGGGGGGATTATTCACAGTCTGATGGTGCGCGAAGGCGACATCGTCGAGCGTGGTCAACAGCTTGCCCAACTGGACCGGACGAAAACCGAGTCCAGCGTGCTGGAGAGCGAGTCTCGATTAAACGCTGCAATGGCGACGGCCGCGCGTCTGAATGCTGAGGTGAACGACACCGGGCTGACATTCCCGGCAGAGCTGGATGACGACGTTGAGCTGGTCAAACAGGAAACGGCGCTTTATCAGTCACGTCGCGAAAGCCTTGAAAAAGGGCTGGCGGGTTTACGCCAGGGAGCGGATCTCGTGCAGCGTGAACTGGCATTAACGCGCCCGCTGGTGACGCAGGGGGCGGCCAGTAAGGTCGAAGTCTTACGCCTTGAACGCCAAAAAAATGAGCTGGAGAGCAAAATCACCGAGATGAAAAACCAGTACTACGTTCGCGCCCGCGAAGAACTGGCGAAAGCGAACGCAGAAATAGAGGCGCAGCGTTCGGTCATGAAAGGACGCGAAGATTCACTCACCCGCTTAACGTTTAATGCGCCGGTGCGTGGCATCGTGAAGGATATTGACGTGACGACGGTGGGCGGGGTGATCCCGCCGAACGGCAAACTGATGAGCCTGGTACCGCTTGATGACCAGATGGTGATAGAAGCGAAAATCTCGCCGCGCGATGTCGCGTTTATCCATCCCGGGCAAAAAGCGCTGGTGAAAATCACCGCCTATGATTACTCGATCTACGGCGGGCTGGAAGGGGAGGTGACGATGATTTCCCCGGATACCCTTCAGGACGAGGTGAAACGGGATGTTTATTATTATCGCGTTTATATTCGTACAGACAGTAACCATCTGACCAACAGGCAGGGCAAGGCGTTCCCGGTGTTCCCGGGCATGATAGCCACAGTTGATATCAAAACCGGCAGTAAATCCGTCATTGATTATCTGCTGAAACCGTTGAATAAGGCAAAAGAGGCGCTGCGCGAGCGGTAAAAAAGGCGTTCAGCAAACCGAACGCCCGTCAGATCAGAGTGTAGGCGTCATGTTGACAGCATGGCGTCGTTCTTTTGGTACCACATTGATGTAATGTGTGACATACGCAAAATATAATCCGGCATAATTTTCGACAAGCTCGATAAAGGCCGGATAAATTGACATCCGGCCATCGCCGCGATCTTTAAGATAACCTGCCTCCTGCGCCGATTTGATAATGCGGTTGACGTGAATACGCGAGACGAAAAATTCTTTTGCCAGCGTGCTGGCTGAATACGCTATTATGGCACCGTGTGCTGTTTTGTTTTTAATGGCCTGCAAATAGAGATAGAGCATAATCATTCGTCCACCATCCTTATCAATAAATAAACCCACCTCCGGAAGCACTTTCCTGAATGTTAATCCGCGGAAAAGGTACTCTGCGGCGCGCCGGAAAAAGTTGTGCCTCAGAATGTCATTGTCGAGAAGGTTAACATTAATGTTGAATGCCGGATAAAGAATGCTGACAGGCGTAAACGCCCCGGACATATAGCGTTTAAGCTCATCGAGTCCTTTTTCCGTCGGCGCAATTTTTGTTTTTCGGCGATCTTCACTACAGCGCCAGGTCTTTATTCGCCCGGTAGTTTTAAGTATGGTAATGATCGCGATAACACTGTTAGGGCTGGCGATATTGTAACGGGTGCATAGCGCCTTAATCTCTGAAACTGACTCAGCCTGATTGCCAAAAACAAAACAACACATGGACAATATTATGTTGAAGCGTGATTCCTGAAGCATCGTTTTGTAGAACAAGGGTTGTTTTTTATAAATGACATCATTAATTCTGTAGTGTTCTGTTATAGCTTCACCAAATCGCGGGTTGTTTTTAATGACATCCCTTCGATGTAGCAAAGCCCTGGATGAGATGTGATTATCCATAGCATTTTCTCTTTTTGTCTGGGCCGATAAGATGAAGTGTCCGGTCTTCTTTTTCGGAATTTTCATTATACCTCGAGAAATGCATATTTACTGTCGTTATATGAAAAGAAAGTAATATTTATGCTGCATATGGATGAGTCGGTTGATTAACGCAAAAATGTTCCTGTGCATAACATTGATAACGGTTTATTAACCAAACAGGGTGCGGTAAAATTATTCAATGCGACAAAAAGTATTGGCTTTAATTACAGATGGGAATACTATTTGCATTCTCAGGAGCAGGTTATGTCTCAAAATTTACCTTTTATACAAGGTACGTGCTACAAGCAACGGTTTGTTATTTCAGCCTGCGGTTTCACCTTCGAGGGGTATAGCCTGCTTCTGAAGTCACGTGGCGTAAACGCCACGCGGCTCCATTTTGAAGAGGATGAAGTTTGCTCAGGTGATGTTCATAAAATGATGCAAAATCAACCACCTGAAGTTGCTGTTTTTCTTGGTCGCGACGTCGCTGCCTTTCTTGAAAGCCTGAAGCAGTTGGTATCGGTGCTGAATGCGCTGCCGGTTATTTGTAGCGTGACGCTGTATGGCGCAATACCAGAGAGATGGCTTTATGCCACGTTGTGTAGTCTCGTTAATAATACCAAATCGTTATCGATGATCAGGATAGCGAATATTTCAGACGTAATGGACTGTGCAGACAACATTTATGACGTGCATACCGATTCGTCACGCATATTGCGTGATGGACCCGAGAAAGAAGGTAAAGAAAGTCTGAATGGTTTAACAAAGCGCGAATTAACCGTATTGCTGAATTTTTATCGGGGTATTTCGATAAAAGAGCAGTCTGCGAGGTTAGGGTTGTCAGATAAAACCATTTATACCCATAGAAAAGTGGGGTTGGATAAATTATATCTTATCAGGGTGTGGTTTAGCGATGCACGTGTTTTCAGAGATGAAGTCTGTGCAGTAAAAAATAATCCGCAGGGGTTTTCGGATGCGGAAATTGATATTTTGCAGGCGTTACATAAGCGGGAAATCTTTGCGGCTTATCAAATTATTACCGATGGCGATAAAAAAGGAGTAGGCTTTGAAATTCTGCTGCGCTGGCATAAAAACGGTCAGGTTCTGAAGGCTGCCCAATTTCTGGGTGGGGTGAAAAATGGCGAAATATGGCTCAAGCTGACGGCGTTAGTCATCCACGCGGCCGTGTCAGGTATCAACAGATACAATGGGAAATATTATTTTTCGGTTAATATTCCGCCTCCACTGGCTACCGGGAACGCGCTGCCGGGAATGGCGAAAAAAGCCGTTGAGATGTTACTGAAGCCGCAGTGGGCCGGGAAACTTGTCTTTGAATTAGCTGAAGCGATTGATGTGACAAAGGATCCAAATATTCCTGTCACTCTTCAGCGTTTACGCGCCGAGGGGTGTCGGCTGTTTCTGGATGATTGCTTTTCCAGAGATTACGCTATGTTACCCATCCGACAGATTAATGTTGATGGATTGAAGCTTGACCGCGATATAGTTGAGCACTTTGTTGCTAACGACAATGACTATAGCATTATTAAAGCGATACAGATATACAGCGACATGACGGGAAGGGAATGCGTTGCGGAAGGCGTCGATAGCGAAGAAAAATTTAAAAAACTTGTCGCGTTAGGGGTTAAACGCTTTCAGGGATATTATCTTTCCCGGGCGGTTAAAGAAGAAGAGCTTGATCGAATGGTACGGCTATTTAGTTAATGGGTTCACTATGCTGGTGGTACGACAGAGAAACTTTTCTACCACCAGCAAAAACAGTCACTCACCAGCGCAATAATCTGTTATCAGATATCATCGCGCGTAAAACCGACAACAATTTCAAGCGTATTTCGAATGACATCGCAGGCTTCGGGCTCCTCGGTAATTTCGAGGGCGTGAATCAGTTGCAGGATAATCTCTTTATTAGAGAGATTGTCACCGGTCAGCATAATACAGCGTATTGCCGAGCCCAACACTTCAACCTCACCACTGAGATGTTTTCCTGCATTAAGAAAATGTTCCGCCAGTCCTTTATCGTGCAAGGCTTCAAAATTATACGTCTGCTGCATAATCGCTTTACTCATGGTGGTCACCGTTTCGGTTAAAATTAGTGTTTCTTGTCTGGGGTCAAAAGCGTGTTGTGAGTAAAGAGAGATCGCATGCGACCCATGTCATAATTGCCCATCACTCTTCCCCGGTCGTGCGAGACGCCGGTTACACGCTGGCGCACTTCATCTTCAGCGGCAATCAATGCATTTTTACGTTCATCATTTGATTCAACGTTAGCCATCGCCCGCAGGCGATTAGCAAGAGACACAAAGGTAATAGGTCCGTTCTCTTTCAGTATGGATAATACGGCCTCACCGATAAGGTCATCCTTAAGTCGTTCAAATTTAGTTCTATGCATACCTTCAATCTCACTCTGCTACACGCGGCAGGCTGTAGCATGGGGTTAGTCATCGCATTCAGAAGCTCTATTCTCACTCAGCATGACTAACTTAGTAAGTTAAAAAACAGTGTTCAGGTTAACGCTCGAAGAAGAGGGCTATCAAACCGTTGTAGTGCGCTTTCTCAACGTCAGACGTGGATTCTTCAATTCTGCGCAACAGCTTTGTACAAATTGTCATTCTGCTCAGTTGTACATTTTCTTTGATGATCTCACTGACGATGGCACCAAGGGTTTCCTGCTGTGTTGGGACGTTATCCTTGTTAAAATACAAGGTTATAGCGCTTTCTGCTGTAGAGGGAGCATGGTTGCGACGCATAATTTTCCACCGTTAACAAACAATTTTGTAACATCACTGGCATCGAATTTATACTATATGGTCAAATCTGTACATCAAAATTGTACAACTTTTTCGTATGGATTGAGCTTTTATCAGGAGAACTATCAAGATTAGGGGGGGGGAAGAGAAGGAAAGAGGGGGAAAAGAAAAGGCCCCGGAGGGCCTGAAATTATTTACGTCCCAACAGAAGTCCCAGAACGATACCTACCGCACCCGCAGCGATTAAGCCCGTTAACGGGTTATTTCTGACGGCTTCAGTAACATCCGAGACGGCATCACTGGCCTGGGCAGCATATTTTTTCGCTGCACCTTTCACCTGGTGTTTAGGGGAGTCAACGAATTCACCAAACTGCTGCTGCGCAGAGCCGGATAATTCATCAAGTTTGTTTTTGGCTTTATCGCCAGCGTATTGTGCATTTTTATCAGTGTCGAAATCAGACATTCCAGCCTCCTTTTGTTGATAGTCTAAGGATAGACGCTGATTTCAGGCGTGAGCGAGAATTCGCTGAAATCGACGCCTGATTGCCCCTTTTTAGGATATGTCTTTCTTACATGACAACCCTAACGTCCTTAGGATGTTGTTGATCACTATTTCCCTCGCCGTCTCTCTACGCAGTGCGAAGAGATTATTTTTGTCGTGCGTGAGCGGGAAAGGTAACGTAATAACCAAGGGATGCGGCCAGGCACAGCATATAACCGAACGATTCCGAACCTTCCTCCACGGCGTTTTTCACGACACGCATATAGCCATGCTCCAGGATGGCGTGCCACAGCACCTGCATTCCAAAGAGGCGGGAGAAGACCAGTACAGCCAGCAGGCCGCTCAACAGAATACCGTACCAGGGGGATTGGGTATATTTTGCCAGCTGTTCCAGGGTAGCACGAAAATGCATAACGGGGCGAATTAACGCCAGCACAGCGGTAATCAGCGCGAACCACACCCAACTCCCATGAGAAATGAGATCAAAAAGCGCGTCCAGCTCACGAATTAGCATTGTCAGGAAAAATCCGCCCACCAGAATATTACAATAACGCATGGATTCGTACATTTTCGCCAGACGAAAATGGAGAAAGACAATACTCGCTAATACCGTTTCCTGCATAATTTCGGTCAGTGATAATTCCGGAATATCATGGCCGACAAACCGCATATCAACCCAAAGACAAAGTACAATAAGTGCGCAAGCGGCCGCCGCGCCAACGAAGAATAAAAAGCTCTTTAGTACAATCATTAACACCACCATTTTGTTTGTAGCGAGTATGTTAGGTGACGAGAATGTTACTTCTGTTCACAATGTGCCATATAAGTGCGGATTTTTAACATTTTGAGCTAAATAGGGTTGGTCGAGGTGGGGGTAAACCCTAAATATGGTTGCACCATCTCTGAGAGAGACGTTAAGGGTAAACCCCAACCGCTCGTTAAACAGCTGTAGCTGCTCAACATAGAACTCGTTGAAGCAGGTCGAATATTCCAGATACAGCATTTCCGCTTCTCCACACCCGAGCTGGCAGGCGAAGAAAGAGTGGCTAAGTCAGCAGCTGGTGACCAGCATGTGTTTAAGTGCTAAATGCCGCAAGGCCAATAACACCGCGGCCGCAGTTGTACAGACAGGCTATAGTGATCTCCTTTGCCTGCTCAATACGGATCTTAACTTGAGTTTAAAACTGGCCGCAATTTTTAGGTATGGCCATCTGGTTTTGAATTCATTGATAGCTACTTCATACAATGTAGAAATACACTGCGGGTATTATAATTACTATTATTAGCAATAAAATATTTGTTGTTTTTTTACTGACGTTTGATGGCAGGCCATTTTTACTAACATACAATATCGCTTCAAAAAGAAACCAGTACATAGAAATACAAACAATGAAAAATAAAGGCATTATTGTTTTTGATATACCTTCAGAGAAGGATAATATTAAGGTTAACCCTGTCATCATGCCGACCATCGTAGAAGCATACGCTTTCCCTACTTTGATAACAGGGAAAATAATGAGTGTATATATGAGTTTATTATATTTTTTCTTGACATTTATGCTGCCGACAAATCGAAGTGTCAGAGACGTAATAGACGTTGCTATTACAAGCATTGCTGCAAGAGAATGAGGGGCCATATGTTCTTCAATGATAGTTTCTATCTCCTGAGTATATTTATCACTAAGGAAATTGAAAGGTATCAATACAACCAAACTAAGAAGAAAGAAAAATAAACTATCTTTGCATAATGCATATATACTTCGTCTTAAGAAAATGCTCATTAAAAGCCCTTAATAAAAGTTTTCATTCATAAAAAGCATTTGACATTTAAAAATGTTAACTATCGCCTATTAGTCTATTCCTCATTGTATTCTTAAGAAACCTACAGTCTTTGGTGGGGACGGGAATTTGCGTGAATGCAGAAACCTTCAAAAATGCGGATACGACGGTATTTATTACAACTATGTTTTTACAGAATGTGTCATAGCTTAGTTCAGATGTTCGAGTCAAGAAAAGATACACACTATAAATTACATGATACCTGATACCCTCATAAAACTTAATGTTTACATTAACTTCCCATGAAGGATACAATACCCCCCTATAGTATCAGGAGGGCGTATGCCGCATTCACCCGAAGATAAAAAACGTATTCTGACCCGCGTCCGCCGCATTCGGGGCCAGGTTGATGCCCTTGAACGCGCCCTGGAATCGGGCGATCCCTGTCTCGCCATTTTGCAGCAAATCGCCGCCGTGCGCGGCGCTGCCAATGGCCTGATGGGGGAAATGGTTGAAATTCACCTCAAAGATGAGCTGGTGACGGGGGAGACCACCCCGGATCAGCGGGCTGTGCGGATGGCGGAAGTCGGCCATTTACTGCGCTCTTATCTAAAATAAATCCACACACCTCACAACAAGGGAAAGACATCATGAAATCTCGCGCAGCTGTCGCGTTCGGCCCAGGCCAGCCGCTGAAAATCGTTGAAATTGATGTTGCTCCGCCGAAGAAAGGCGAAGTGCTGATCAAAATTACCCACACCGGCGTTTGCCATACCGATGCGTTTACCCTGTCCGGTGACGATCCGGAAGGCGTATTCCCTGCGGTGCTCGGCCACGAAGGGGGCGGTGTGGTGGTGGAAGTGGGTGAAGGCGTCACCAGCCTGAAGCCCGGCGACCATGTGATCCCGCTCTACACCGCAGAGTGCGGTGAGTGTAAGTTCTGCAAATCCGGCAAAACTAACCTCTGCCAGGCCGTGCGCGCCACGCAGGGTAAAGGCCTTATGCCGGACGGCACCACCCGTTTCTCCTATAACGGCGAGCCCATTTATCACTACATGGGGACCAGCACCTTCAGCGAATACACGGTGTGCGCCGAGATCTCACTGGCGAAAGTGAATCCGCAGGCCCCGCTGGATAAAGTCTGTCTGCTCGGCTGCGGTGTCACCACCGGTATCGGCGCGGTGCATAACACGGCGAAAGTGAAAGAGGGTGACACCGTGGCGGTGTTCGGCCTCGGCGGGATCGGTCTGGCAGTCATCCAGGGCGCGGTACAGGCGAAAGCTGGCCGCATCATTGCTGTGGATACCAACCCGGAAAAATTTAAGCTCGCAGGTGAGATGGGCGCGACCGATTTCATCAACCCGAAAGACTACGACAAACCGGTTCAGGAGGTGATCGTTGAGCTGACCGACGGCGGCGTGGACTTCAGCTTCGAATGTATCGGCAACGTCGATGTGATGCGCTCAGCGCTTGAGTGCTGCCACAAAGGCTGGGGCGAGAGCATCATTATCGGTGTGGCTGGCGCGGGTCAGGAGATCAAAACCCGTCCCTTCCAGCTGGTGACAGGGCGCGTATGGCGCGGGTCGGCATTTGGCGGCGTGAAAGGCCGTACCCAGCTGCCGGGCATGGTTGAAGATGCGATGGTCGGTAAAATTCAGCTCGACCCGTTCATTACGCACCGCCTGCCGCTGGAGCAGATCAACGAAGCCTTCGATCTGATGCACGAAGGAAAATCTATTCGTACCGTTATCCATTTCGGCGACAACTGATTATTCTGCCAGCGGTTTTTTCCGCTGGCATTTCTTCCCTGATCTTTTCTAAAGTGTGACCTGTCTGGCGCTTTTAACCGTAATCTAATTCCCTGGCGTGCCGATGACTCTTTTACAGGCGTGTTTTTACGCATCTTACCTATAAGAGAGTCGACGGTCATGGACAACACAACATCGATGCAGGCGCAGCATAAGCTGAGTTTCTTGCATCACATCCGGCTGGTTCCGCTGTTTTCCTCCATTCTCGGTGGCATTATTCTCCTGTTTGCATTGAGCTCGGGTCTGGCAGGCTATTTCCTGCTCCAGGCCGATAACGATCAGCAGGATGTCACGGCAGAAATCCAGGTGCGCACCGGGCTGTCAAACAGTTCCAACCATTTACGCACCGCCCGTATCAACATGATCCACGCGGGGGCGGCGAGCCGTATCGCGGAGATGGAGGCGATGAAACAAAACATCGCTGAGGCTGAGACCCGCATCAGGCAGTCGCAGGATGGATTTGCCGCCTATATGAAGCGCACTATTCGCACACCGGCTGATGAAGCGCTGGACGGCGATCTGAAAGCCCGCTATGACGCCTACATCGCCGGTATGCAGCCGATGCTGAAATATGCCAAAAACGGCATGTTTGAAGCCATTATTAACCACGAAAATGAGACCGCGCGTCCGCTGGACGATGCCTATAACGCGGTGCTGCTGAAGGCGATAAAAATCCGCACCGAACGCGCCAATGCGCTGACGGCGCAGGCTCACACCCGCACCCGGCTGGGGCTGATGTTTATGTTCGGCGCGTTTGGCCTGGCGCTGGCGCTGGCGGTGATCACTTTTGTGGTGCTGCGCCGTACGGTGATAAACCCGCTCCAGCGAGCCGCTACGCGTATCGAAAATATCGCGAAAGGCGATTTGACCATGCCGGACGAACCGACCGGGCGCAGTGAAATTGGCCGCCTTACGCGCGATCTGCAAACGATGCAGCACGCGCTGGTGACCACCGTAGGCACCGTGCGGCAAGGGGCGGAGGAGATCTACCGGGGAACGAGCGAGATCTCCGCGGGTAACACCGATCTCTCTTCCCGTACTGAGCAGCAGGCGGCGGCGATTGAACAGACGGCGGCCAGCATGGAGCAGCTCACCGCGACGGTGAAACAGAACGCCGATAACGCGCATCATGCAAGTAAACTGGCAGAAGATGCCTCCGGGAAGGCCAGCCGCGGGGGGCAGATGGTCTCCGGCGTGGTGAAAACAATGGGTAATATTTCCACCAGCTCGAAGAAGATCTCTGAAATTACCGCCGTGATTAACAGCATCGCGTTCCAGACCAATATTCTGGCGCTCAACGCGGCGGTCGAGGCGGCGCGTGCGGGTGAACAGGGACGCGGCTTTGCGGTCGTGGCGAGTGAAGTTCGCACCCTGGCAAGCCGCAGCGCAAACGCGGCGAAAGAGATTGAAAGCCTGATTAATGAATCGGTGTCGCTTATCGATCAGGGTTCCGGGGAGGTGGTTGCAGCGGGCAATACCATGAATGAAATCGTCGAGGCGGTTAAACGCGTCACCGATATCATGCTGGAGATTGCAGCGGCGTCCGATGAGCAGAGCCGCGGCATCGTTCAGGTGAGCCAGGCGATTTCCGAGATGGATAAGGTGACGCAGCAGAATGCCTCGCTGGTGGAAGAAGCTTCTGCGGCAGCGGCTTCGCTGGAGGAGCAGGGCGCACGTCTGACGGAAGCCGTTGGCGCGTTTCGTCTCAACGGGGCGCACGCAGGACGGACTACAGCCGCTGCAAACGCAGCGAAACCCGCGCCTTTAACCCCGGCGGCGGTCGTCTCAGGTGATAACTGGGAAACGTTCTGAGTAAGACAGACCCGCCCTCGCGGCGGGTTCTGCGTTTATGGTCAGAGAGGCATTGATTTACGAATGGCGCTTAACAGCGTTTGGGCACCTTCAGAGAGCGGGGCATCTACCCGCGTCAGGATCCCAATCGGTTCTCCCGCGCCGGGCGATGTTACCGGCAGCGCCGTAAGCACGCCGCGTCGCAGATCGTCCTTCACCGCGCCGGACGGCACAAACCATACGTAGTCATAATCCACCGTAAGCTGGCGCGACAGCGACGCCGAGAGCGTTTCAATACACCCGGAAGGCAGCGTGCAGCCCTGCATTTGCAGCAACGCTTCCGCATTCTGACGCGGAACGGTTCCTTTTGGTGAGACCACCACCGGCCACTCCATCACACGGCTCAGGGTCACGGTGTCCTGCAACAGAGGATGATTCGGACGCACGACCAGCTTCAGCGATTCCAGGAACAGCAGCTCGTAGTTCAGGCCGCTCATCAGTTCCGGATCGGACATCCGCCCAATGCCCAGATCCAGCTCGCCTGACTTCAGGCCCGCCAGCAGCATGGTGTTATTCATGGTCGCGACCTGAAGCGTGGCGTGCTTTTGCTGACGGTGGAACTGGCCGATCGCCGCAGGCAGTATGCCCAGCGCCGCCGTTGGCAGCGCGCCCACGCGCACGATGTCGCTGGCCGGCTCCTCTTTACGGTTTAACGCCTGACCGGCGGTATTGAGGGCATCGAGAACTTTAACGGCATGCGTCAGGAACTGTTCGCCCACGAGCGTAAGCTGAGCCCCCAGACGGCCGCGATCGAACAGGCGGGTTCCGGTAAGCTGTTCCAGTTCGTTCAGCGTTTTGGAGAGTGCAGGCTGACTGAGGTTAAGGGTTTCAGCCGCTCGCCCCAGCGTTCCCTGTTGAGCGACGGCCACAAAAGTATGCAAATGGCGCAAGCGTATGCGCTGACTGAACAGACCATTTTTTTCCATAGGCGATGTTAAAAACAGAGCGACGCGGGTGACAAGTTAAGATGTTTGAATTTGATAACCTGATAGCAAAATATTTTTAACATTTGATCTGTTTGAGTTACAACCGTTTTTCGAAAATGCCCACGCTTTGACCACTCGTCTGCCTGGATCACAATTCGTAAATTCTTCCCAACGAAAGGAACGGGCTTCTCTACACTCCAGGTAGTATTCACTGGAGGCATGACATCATGGCGAACACCATCACGGCTGATGATATTCGGGAACACTTTTCGCAGGCTATGTCGGCGATGTACCAGCAGGAAGTTCCGCAGTACGGCACCTTGCTGGAACTGGTGGCGGACGTTAACCTGGCGGTTCTGGAAAATAACCCACTTTTACATGAACAACTGGCGAACGCAGACGAACTGGCGCGCCTGAATGTTGAACGTCACGGTGCGATCCGCGTTGGCACCGCGCAGGAGCTTTCCACCCTGCGCCGGATCTTCGCCATTATGGGCATGTACCCGGTCAGCTACTACGATCTCTCCCAGGCGGGCGTGCCCGTCCACTCGACGGCGTTTCGTCCGACAGACGATGCGGCGCTCTGCCGTAATCCGTTTCGCATTTTTACCTCGCTGCTGCGCCTGGAGCTGATTGAAAACGTTGCGCTGCGCGAAAGGGCGGCGGAGATCCTCTCCCGGCGCAACATCTTTACGCCGCGCTGTCTGGAACTGATCGACCTGCATGATGCGCAGGGACACTTTACCGAGGCACAGGCGCGCGAATTTGTGCAGGAAGCCTTAGAAACCTTCCGCTGGCATCGCCATGCGACGGTCGATCAGGAAACCTATCTGGCGCTGAGCAACGAACATCGCCTGATTGCCGACGTGGTCTGTTTCCCGGGGTGCCACATCAACCATCTCACGCCGCGCACGCTGGATATCGACCGGGTGCAGGAGCTAATGCCGAAGTACGGCATCGAGCCGAAAATCCTGATTGAAGGCCCGCCGCGCCGCGAGGTGCCGATCCTCCTGCGTCAGACCAGCTTTAAGGCGCTGGAGGAGCCGGTGCTGTTCGCGGGGGAACACAAGGGCACCCATACCGCGCGTTTCGGTGAGATTGAGCAGCGCGGCGTGGCGCTTACGCCGAAAGGGCGCGAGCTGTACGACAGCCTGTTAAACCAGGCCGGGACCGGCAAAGACAACCTGACCCACCAGCTTCACCTGCGCGAGATCTTCAGCGCCTTCCCGGACAGTGAAATGTTCCTGCGCCGTCAGGGGCTGGCTTATTTCCGCTACCGTCTGACCCCGACAGGTGAGGCGCATCGCCACGCTTTTCGTCCCGGCGACGATCCGCAGCCGCTGATCGAGCGCGGCTGGGTTGTGGCACAGCCCATCACCTACGAGGATTTTCTGCCCGTCAGCGCGGCGGGGATCTTCCAGTCGAATCTTGGCAATGAAACGCAGGCGCGCAGCCACGGCAATGCCAGCCGCAATGCCTTCGAAGCCGCGCTCGGCTGTGCGGTGTACGACGAGTTTTCGCTTTACGAGGAGGCGGAAGCGCGCAGCAAACAGCGTTGCGGTTTGCTCTGAAACCGTTACTCTGCGAGGGTGTGATGGAAAAAGAAGGTTGGTATGGAAAATCCCTCCGCCCCTGTGGTTGAAACGCGCCAGGGCGCACTGATTGGTTTTACTGAAGGCGATACCCATGTGTGGTGTGGCATTCCCTATGCGGCACCCCCTGTTGGCCCGTGGCGCTGGCGCTCCCCGCGTCCCCCTGCACGCTGGGATGGCGTGCGTCCGGCGACGGCGTTCTCCGCCTCCAGCTGGCAGAGCAGCGAAAGCTGTCAGGAGCTGGGCGGCGGCGACCCCGGCCAGTTCTCTGAAGACTGCCTGTACCTTAACGTCTGGTCGCCAGTGGCTCGCGCCGCTCCGCTTCCGGTGATGGTCTGGCTGCACGGCGGAGGATTTACCCTCGGCGCTGGCGGGCTGCCTCCGTATAACGGCAGGGCGCTGGCGAAGCGTGGCACGGTGGTGGTGACGATCAATTACCGTCTCGGCCACCTCGGCTTTTTTGCTCATCCGGCGCTGGAGGGGGAGGAAGAGCGCGTGGTGCATAACTTTGCACTGCTCGATCAGATCCAGGCCCTGGAATGGGTGCGCGATAACATTGCCGCGTTCGGCGGCGATCCTGAGAACATCACCGTATTTGGCGAGTCGGCCGGTGCGCGCAGCGTGCTGTCGCTGATGGCTTCCCCGCTTGCGGGAGGACTGTTCCATAAAGCCATTGTGCAAAGCGGGTACACGCTGCCCGACACCCCGCGCGAGCAGGCCATGCATAAAGGCGAAGCGATTGCCGCCCATTTCGGCCTGCACAATGCTACCGCGGAACAGCTTCGCGCGATCCCGCCTGAGGCGTTCTGGCCGCTGACCTCGCCGTTGAATATCGCCCCTGCGCCCATCGTGGGGGATTGCGTTTTGCCTGAGGCCATGCTCGACGTTTTCTTCGCGGCCCGCCAGCATCCTGTACCGGTGATGATTGGGTCGAACAGCGACGAAGCCAGCGTGATGTCGGTATTCGGGGTCGATCTGGCCGGGCAGATCCAGAAGCTCCGCCGTGAGCGGCGCTTTGGCCTGGGGCTGATAAAGCTGCTTTATCCTGGCGTGAAGGGCGATGAGGAACTTGGCAGGCAGGTATGCCGCGACATGGCCTTCACCACCATGGGATACGTGGTAATGCAGGCCCAGCAGCGGGCGGGCGGCCTGTGCTGGCGATACTGGTTTGATTATGTGGCCGAAGCGGAGCACGCGACGTACATCAACGGCGCCTGGCACGGCAACGAAGTGCCCTACGTCTTCGATACCCTTGGACAGGTGGAACCTTCGCGGCAGTATGTGAATGAACGCGATCTGGCCTTCGCCGCTCAGGTGGCGGACTACTGGGTGAGCTTCGCCCGGGATGCGGGGGCACGCGATAGCCTGGCAGGGCCCACGCGCTGGCCCGCCTGCCGGAAAGGGCGGGACGTGCTGTTACGTATTGGTGTGAATAAACATGCAGGTTTTCGGCTTGAAAACCGCTTCATGCGTGCGCGTATGAGCCTCTTCAAACGGGTGATGAAACACCACGTCAGCCTCGACTGAGCAGACAGGCGCGAAACGCATCCAGCCCGTTTTCAGGGCCGGGTGCGTCGCGTAATACCAGCCGGTAGCTCGCCCCCGTTTTTATGCTTGTGTCAAACGGGCGCATCAGCCGTCCGGCGCGCACGTCCTCCTCCACCAGCGTTTCATCCGCGATGGCGATGCCCAGCCCCTGAATGGCGGCGGTAATGGCGAGATCCATGGTTTCGAAGTGTTGATTTTTGAGCATAGCTGGCGGCGGACCCGGCTGTTTCGCCAGCCACAGCGTCCAGTCCGTTTTGTCCCGCGTGGGGTGAAGGAAGGTGAGTGCTTCCAGCGCAGAGCCGGCCCGTAGCGGGCTCATCACCGGGGTTAAGGCCTCTTCGAACAGCAGATCGCCGGCGCTCATGTGCGTCCCAAACACAATCGCCGCGTCACAGGATTCGGTTTTGAAATTGACGTTGTGATCGGTGGTGGTGGTCAGCGCAATCTGGAGTTCCGGCTGTTCGCGCTCCACCTGTAGCAGACGCGGCACCAGCCAGCGCATCGCGCAGGTAGGCGCTTTCAGACGGATTACGGTCTGGTGCGTTCGCGCCTGTTCAGCAACGTTCAGCAGGTGCTCAAAGGCAGATTGCAGCTCCGGCAGCAGGGCGCTTCCCTGTGAGGAGAGACGCAGGCCGCGCGCATGGCGCTCGAACAGCGGGAAGCCGAACCAGCTTTCCAGCGAGGCGATTTTACGGCTTACCGCCCCCTGCGTCAGACAAAGCTCCTTCGCGGCATGGGTAAGATTCAGGTGACGCGCGGTCACGATGAACGTCTCTACGGCATTAAGCGGAAATGAACGACGCGACATATCTCACCTTAGCTATGCATTTTTGTCATGGCTATTATGACAACAATTCGATTGTCCCGACAATGAAGTTGTTGTTTGAATAGTTATGCATTCACCACGAGAAGGGACAGAGGATGACTTTGAAAACGCCGGTGCAGACACGATCCAAATTGCCCGATGTGGGAACCACCATTTTTACCGTTATCGGCCAGCTTTCAGCCCGGCATAACGCCATCAACCTTTCTCAGGGTGCGCCGAATTTTTCCTGCGACCCAAAACTTATCTCCGGCGTGACCCGCGCCATGGAGGCAGGGTATAACCAGTACGCCTCCATGACCGGTCTGCAACCGCTCAGAGAGCGCATCGCGGACAAAATTGCCACGCTCTATGGCACACACTATGACCCGGCGAGTGAGGTGCTGGTGACCGCCAGCGCCAGCGAAGGGCTTTACTCAGCCATCAGCGGGCTGGTTCATCCTGGAGACGAGGTGATCTATTTCGAGCCCTCCTTTGACAGCTATGCGCCGATTGTCCGTCTGCAAGGAGCGACGCCGATTGCCATTAAACTGACGGTACCGTATTTTGCCGTGAACTGGGATGAAGTACGGGCGGCTATAACCCCACGCACGCGGATGATCATCGTCAATACGCCGCACAACCCGAGCGGACAGGTGTTTTCAGCCGCCGATCTGCACCAGCTGGCAGCGCTGACGCGCCACACCGACATCATCATTTTGTCTGACGAAGTGTACGAGCACGTCGTTTTTGATGGCGAACCGCACCACGGAATGGCGACGCACCCGCAGCTGGCGGAGCGCAGCGTGATTATTTCTTCTTTCGGAAAAACCTATCACGTCACCGGCTGGCGCGTGGGTTATTGTGTGGCACCCGCGGAACTGATGGATGAGATATGTAAAGTCCATCAATTTTTAATGTTCTCGGCCGATACGCCGATGCAGTACGCGTTTGCCGAACACATGACCGATCCGCAAACCTGGCTGTCGCTGGCGGCGTTTTATCAGCGCAAGCGCGATCTGCTGCAAAGTTTGCTCGCCGACTCACCGTTCAGGCTGCTACCAAGTGCCGGTTCGTTCTTCCTGCTGGCGGATTACAGCGGCTTTAGCGACGAGCGCGACAGCGAGATGGTGAAAAGGCTGATTGTCGAGTACGGGGTTGCCACCATTCCGCTGTCGGCGTTTTATGCCGATGGCACGGACAATAAGTTAATCCGTCTCTCTTTTGCGAAAGATGAGGCGACGTTACGGGCAGGTGCCCAGGCCCTTTGTCGGGTTACACCACGTTAAGGAATTTGAGATGAAATTACGCGCGTTAGTTGTCGGCATGGGACTGTTGTGTTCATTCTCGTCGTTTGCCGCCACCGAGTTGCGATACGGGCTGGAAGCGGAATATCCACCGTTTGAAAGCCGCAATGCGTCAGGGGAGCTGGAAGGGTTTGATGTAGAGCTGGGAAATGCCATCTGTAAAGCCGCCGCGCTGAAGTGCAGCTGGGTTGAAACCTCGTTTGATGCGCTGATCCCCGGTCTGGTGGCGAAAAAGTTCGACGCCATAAACTCGGCGATGAACATCACCGAGCAGCGTCGCAAAAGCATTGATTTCACCCAGCCCATCTATCGCATTCCCTCCCAGCTGGTGGGCAAAGCCGGTTCTGCGGTAGAGGCTACCCCCGAAGGGCTGAAGGGCAAAACCATCGGCGTTCTCCAGGGTTCAATTCAGGAAACTTACGCCAAAGAGCACTGGGAAAAGCACGGTGTCACCGTGGTGTCTTATAAAGATCAGAATATGGCCTGGGGAGATCTGCTGAATGGCCGCATCGATGCCTCGCTGGTCATGTCAGCGGCCGGGCAGGCAGGTTTCCTCAGTAAGCCGCAGGGTAAAGGGTTTGGCTTTATCGGCAAACCGGTGTCGGACGACACCATCCTCGGCAGTGGGATCGGCTTTGGGCTGCGTAAGGGGGATGAGGCCACCAAAAAGCAGCTTGATGCCGCAATTGATAAAGTACGTGCCGACGGCACGATCGCTAAACTGGCTGATAAGTACTTCCCGGGTATCGATGTCAGCGTAAAATAACCGCCTCGTTGGTCCCGGCTGTCGATGTCCAGCCGGGGCATTTTTATACATAACTTTACCCCTTTTTCAGGCCGTTCTGGTCGACAGAAAATATTTCTCGGTTTGTTCAGATAATCACCCGCCAACAATTGGATTCTTAACCGTTTTTGTTTAGGCTGTGCGTTCTTTCTTGCCGTCATTTCGCTGCGCGCGAAACTCATTCACACGACCATAAGGACGTTTTCTCAGGCATGAATCGCAGACGTTTTCTCAAAGGTTCCCTGGCAATGGCTGCCCTGAGCGGCACTTCTGGCCTTGCTTCTCTGTTTTCCCAGGCGGCGTATGCTGCTGACTCCGACATTGCCGACGGTCAGAGCCGTCGCTTTGACTTCTCTGTTCTGCAATCCATGGCGCACGATCTGGCGAAAACCGCGTGGGGCGGTGCGCCGCGTCCGCTGCCGGAAACGCTGGCCACCATGACGCCGCAGGCGTACAACGCCATCCGTTACGATGAGAAGCAGTCGCTGTGGAATAACATTGAAGGCCGTCAGCTGGACGCCCAGTTCTTCCATATGGGGATGGGATTCCGCCGCCGCGTGCGCATGTTCTCGCTGGATCAAACCACCTCTCAGGCGCGTGAGATCCACTTCCGGCCTGAGCTGTTCAGCTATGGCGATACGGGCGTGGATACCAAACAGCTTGAAGGGCAGAGTGACCTCGGCTTCGCCGGATTCCGCGTCTTTAAAGCGCCGGAACTGGCGCGACGCGATATCGTTTCGTTCCTGGGCGCGAGCTACTTCCGCGCAGTGGATGATACCTACCAGTACGGCCTTTCCGCGCGCGGGCTGGCGGTGGATACCTTTACCGACACCCCGGAAGAGTTCCCGGATTTCACCTCCTTCTGGTTTGAAACCGTTAAGCCGGGTGATACCACCTTTACCGTCTATGCGCTGCTGGACAGCCCGAGCATTACCGGTGCCTATAAGTTTGTGATCCACTGTGAGAAGAGTCAGGTGATCATGGACGTCGAAAACCATCTCTATGCGCGCAAAGACATCAAGCAGCTCGGCATCGCGCCAATGACCAGCATGTTTAGCTGCGGCAACAACGAACGCCGCATGTGCGACACCATTCATCCGCAGATCCACGATTCAGACCGCCTGGCGATGTGGCGCGGTAACGGGGAGTGGATCTGCCGGCCGCTGAACAACCCGCAAAAGCTGCAATTTAACGCCTACCTGGATAAAAACCCGAAAGGCTTTGGTTTGTTGCAGCTTGACCGTGACTTCTCTCATTACCAGGACGTCATGGGCTGGTATAACAAGCGACCAAGCCTGTGGGTCGAGCCGCGCAACAACTGGGGGAAAGGTTCCATTGCCCTGATGGAGATCCCGACAACCGGCGAGACGCTCGATAACGTGGTCTGCTTCTGGCAGCCGGAGAAACCGGTGCAGGCGGGTGATGAGCTGGACTTCAAATACCGTCTCTACTGGAGCGCGCAGCCGCCGGTGCGTTCCCCGCTGGCAAACGTCTACGCCACCCGTACCGGTATGGGCGGCTTCCCGGAGGGCTGGGCGCCGGGTGAAAATTACCCGAAAGTGTGGGCCCGTCGCTTTGCCATTGACTTCGTCGGGGGCGATCTGAAGGCCGCCGCACCGAAGGGCATTGAGCCGGTGATCACCCTGTCCAGCGGTGAAGCGAAGCAGGTGGAGATACTCTATGTCGAACCGTTCGACGGGTATCGCATTCTGTTTGACTGGTATCCAACCTCTGACTCCACCGAGCCGGTGGATATGCGCCTGTTCCTGCGCTGTCAGGGCGATGCCATCAGCGAGACCTGGCTGTATCAGTACTTCCCGCCCGCGCCGGACAAACGTAACTACGTTGACGACCGGATCATGCGCTAGTCCTTATGGGTTTGTGCCGGGTGGCGGCTTCGCCTTACCCGGCCTGCTCCGGACGCATTTGTAGGCCGGGTAAGCGTTAGCGCCACCCGGCAATTAAGAGGCACTATGTCTTCAGAAATCATCCCCGTAACCCAGGAAATCGAGCTTCGCGCCGTCGACGAGCGCTATACCACCGATCTGCATAACCTCGTAATCAAAAACAAAACCTGGCTGCAAACCGCCTTCGACTGGGCACAGCATGTCGGCAGCGAAGAGGACACGCGCCGCAACGTGCAGAGCAACCAGATGCTGCACCAGCGCGGTTACGCCAAAATGTTCCTGATTTTCATGAAGGACGAGCTGGTGGGCGTGCTGTCCTTCAACGCGATCGAGCCTGCGAATAAGACCGGGTACATTGGCTACTGGCTTGACGAGGCGCATCAGGGGCAGGGTATTCTTTCTCAGGCGCTCCAGACGTTTATGCGCTATTACGTTGAGCGCGGCGAGATCCGCCGCTTTGTGATCAAGTGTCGCGTGGATAACCAGTGCAGTAACCGGGTGGCGCAGCGCAACGGTTTCACGCTGGAAGGTTGTTTGCGGGAAGCGGAGATGCTCAACGGGCGTTACGATGACGTGAACCTCTACGCCAGAATCTTCCCGCTATAGCGCCCCCAGCAGCGGCGTCCGGGTGATCCGCGTGTCGCCGTTGATCACTTTGGCTCCCCGGACGTGAATGCTTTCACCCTCCAGCGCCTCGATAACCGCATCGTCCGTTATTTCCACCTGATGCTCGATCAGGACATCGCCGCTGATACGCGCCCGCCCCTGAATAGCTACTTTGTCATCAATCAGGATCGGCCCGCCGCGTAACCACGCCTCGCCGCCTATTAATACGTGGTGTTTAATGACGCAGTTGCCTTCTACGAGGGCGTTTTCCGCGACCTGTGAACTGTACCGCACGGTCGGGATGGCATCATCCTCCAGACCGGCCAGCAAACGGGCGTTGCCGTACACTTTGGCGCAGTCGCACACCCAGACGTTATTCAGCGCGTTGCCCTCAAGAATGGCGCGTTCGAACACCTCGGCACGGTGCTCAACAAAGGCCCAGGTCACCATGGCATCGCCGTAGATTTGCGCCTGATGCACAATACGCGACTGGCTGACCGTGGCTCGGTCATAAATTTGCAGGATCTGCTCACGGTCGGGTGTCAGCCCTTTGGCTGCAATCACCAGGCTGTTATGCAGCACCCGCGCGTCACCCGCGATACGACATTCCCCGCGTACGGTGGAGTGCTGAATGGTGACGTTGTCACTTATTACCGCGCCGTGACTCACCTCAGCCGCGTCAAGCCAGCCGTTGCCGCCAACGTGTGCGCGGTGGCTTACGATGCAGGGTTGGGTGAGGCGGGCGTTACCGGATATCCTGGCCCCGGCAAACACCACGCTGTTTTCATCGTAAACCCAGCAATCCCCGTCCTGGGCGAGCGCGTGTTCATCCTCAACCCAACCGCCTTTAGTCCCGCTGGTCACATCGTTAAAATCCTTCACGGCAATAATTTGTCTGAGAGGCGTTGTGCACGGTGTTGATCCGTCCTGCCAGCGCCAGAGACGCGTTTCATTGCTAAGCCGATATTTTGTCATCGTGTTATCCCTGAAAAGCCTTTCAATAAACGTAGCAAAGTTTTGGTTTTTCGAAGTGCTGGCGTCCGCTCAGGAAACCCCTTAAAATGGCATTTAAAATACATTTTAAAGTTTAAAAAAAATGCATAACCAAAACCAACGCTTTCTTAACTTGCCCGCCGGGTATTTCGGTATGGTCCTCGGGACCATAGGCATGGGGTTCGCCTGGCGTTACGCCGGCACCATCTGGCCGGTGACGCGCTGGCCGGGCGAGATCCTGGTGGCGCTGGCGGTGGCGATCTGGTTCCTTCTAGGCGTGGCGTTTCTTACCCGTGCGGTACGGTTTCCACATAGCGTGCTGGCCGAGATGCGGCATCCGGTAATGAGCAGTTTTGTCAGCCTGTTTCCTGCCACAACGCTGCTGGTGGCCATCGGCTTTGTGCCGTGGTATCGCCCGGTGGCGCTTGGGTTGTTTAGCGTGGGCGTGGTGATCCAGCTTGCGTATGCCGCCTGGCAAAGCGCCGGGCTGTGGCGCGGCAAGCATCCGGAAGAAGCCACGACGCCGGGACTGTATCTGCCGACGGTAGCGAACAATTTTATCAGCGCGATGGCCTGCGGTGCGCTAGGCTTCCACGACGCGGGGCTGGTGTTCCTTGGTGCCGGGGTCTTTTCCTGGCTGAGCCTGGAGCCAGTCATTTTGCAACGCCTGCGCAGCGCGGGCGAACTGCCCGCTGCCCTTCGTACCTCGCTCGGGATCCAGCTTGCGCCTGCCCTGGTGGCCTGTAGCGCCTGGTTTAGCGTCAACGGCGGCGAAGCGGACACCTTCGCCAAAATGCTTTTCGGCTATGGCCTGTTGCAACTCCTGTTTATGCTGCGTCTGATGCCGTGGTATCTGTCGCAGCCGTTCAACGCGTCGTTCTGGAGCTTCTCGCTTCTCGTTCGGGGTGTCGGCGCTGGCGACCACCGGTTTACATCTTGGGCAGAGCAGTCCGTCAGGGTTCTTTCATGCCCTCGCTGTTCCCCTGTTTATTTTCACCAACGTCATCATCGCGATGCTGCTGGTCCGTACTTTTATCTTGCTGATGCAGGGCAAACTTCTGGTGCGCGCTGATAAGGCACTGCTTATGCAATCTGAGGAAAAATAATGACTGTCGATGAAAACTACTTTACTGAGAAATATGGGCTGACCCGCACGCACTCAGAGGTGCTGCTCAGCGCGGACATTGTTAAGCCGGGAAAAACGCTCGATCTCGGTTGCGGAAATGGCCGTAACAGCCTCTACCTCGCTGCCAATGGCCATGACGTGACGGCGTGGGATAAAAACCCGATGAGCATCGATAACATTGAGCGCATTAAGGCGGCGGAAGGGATCGCGAATCTGCAAACGGCGATTAAGGATCTGAACAACCTGACCTTTGACGGCGAATACGACTTTATTCTTTCCACCGTCGTGTTGATGTTCCTCGAAGCGAATACCATCCCTGGTCTTATCGCCAATATGCAGCGTTGCACTAAACCAGGCGGCTATAACCTGATCGTTGCCGCCATGGATACGGAGGATTATCCGTGCACCGTCGGCTTCCCGTTTGCCTTCAAACCCGGTGAACTGAGTAACTACTACGAAGGCTGGGAGCTGATCAAGTACAACGAAGAGGTGGGGGAACTCCACCGTACCGATGCCAATGGGAACCGTATCAAGCTGCGCTTCGCCACCATGCTCGCACGCAAGCCCGCTTAACGCGCGGCCAGCAGACAGAGTTGCAGTGCAGTGCGACAGGAGGCCTCGAACGACGACAGCGGTAAAAACTCAAACTTCGAGTGGAAGTTATGGGCGCCGGTGAAGAAGTTCGGGGTGAGCAGGCCTTTGGCTGACAGGGCCGCCCCATCCGTGCCACCGCGCATGGGGATCGGTTTTGGGGTGATGCCGAGCGACTCCATCGCCTCGAACATCAGGTCGATCGCGCGGCGGTCTTCGCCAATCGCATTGCTGATATTGCTGTAGGTATCTTCAATGCGATACTCCACGTTTGCCGTGGGATGCTGCGCGGCTATTTGCGCCGCCACATCGGCAATTCGCTGCTTGCGGGCGGCAAAACCGTCTTTGTCAAAATCACGAATGTTGGCTTTCAGTACCGCTTCGTTTTGCCCGGCCTGGATGCCGTTAAACCAGATATAACCTTCGCGCCCCTCGGTGCATTCCGGGGTTTGCTGGCGATCGAAATGGCTGATGAAATCCGTTGCCATCAGCAGCGGATTGACCAGCACCCCTTTGGCGGACATCGGGTGCGCCGTGACGCCGGTAAAGCGAATTTCAGCCGCCGCCGCGTTAAAGTTCTCGTAAACAATTTCGCCCAGCTCGCAGCAGTCGATGGTCCAGGCAAAATAGACGTCGAAGCGCTTTAAATCCAGTGCTTTCGCGCCGCACAGGCCAATCTCTTCATCGGGCACAAACGCCACCACAATATCGCCATGGTTGTGCTCAGCGGTGAGGTTTTCCAGCACCGTCATGACCACGGTGACGGCCGCTTTATTATCTGCGCCTAATACGCTGGTTCCGTCGCTGAAAATAATCTCCTCATCAGGATAAGCCAGAATTTCCGGGTGCTCTTTTACGCGCAGCCAAATATCTTTCTCTTTATTCAGGCAGAGATCATCCCCCGTAAAGGTTAATATTTGTGGATGAATATCCGGGGATAAACCGACGTCGACGGTGTCGATATGGGTAATAAAACCAATACGCGGCGCGCCGGGAATATTGCCTTTTTTCACGGCGGTAACGGTGGCGAACTCATCAATCACAATATCGTCTAACCCCAGCGTTTCCAGCTCCTTCGCCAGCTCCCGCGCCATGTCGTGCTGGCCCGGGGTGGAGGGCAGGGTTTTGACTTTCGGGTCGCTCTGGCTGGTGATGGCGAGATAGCGGAAAAAGCGTTGGGTTAATTGTCTGGAGAGTTCCGAGCCCATAGTGTTTCCTTCTGTATTTATTTTTCATGTGTTTGCGCCATCACTTTAATGTTATTTATGAAATGGCAAAAGAAGTAATTAGCCGTCGAATTAAAAAGACAGGAATAAATGATGAAAAGCACATTCACAATGATAACGCTGGCGCTTGCTGCACTGACGGTCAGTTCCACCGTCGCGGCAAAAACGCTGGTGTATTGCTCCGAAGGATCGCCGGAAAATTTCAATCCTCAGCTCTATACGTCGGGGACCAGCGTGGACGCCAGCGCCGTACCGGTTTATAACCGTCTGGTCGATTTCAAACCGGGCACTACCGAACTGGTGCCGAGCCTGGCGGAAAGCTGGGAGGTAAGCGAGGATGGCAAGGTCTACACCTTCCACCTGCGCAAAGGGGTGAAATTCCACAGTAATAAGCTGTTCACGCCGACGCGCGATTTCAACGCGGACGACGTGATTTTCTCGTTTATGCGCCAGAAGGATGTGAATCATCCTTACCATAACGTCTCCAACGGCAGTTATTCCAACTTCGAAAGTCTGGAGTTCGGCAGCCTGATTACCGCCATTGATAAAGTTGACGATCGCACCGTGCGCTTCACCCTGGCGCATCCGGAAGCGCCGTTTGTCGCTGACCTGGCGTGGTACTTTGCCTCCATTCTGTCGGCGGAGTACGCCGATGCCATGCTGAAAGCGGGCACGCCAGAAAAGGTCGATATGCAGCCGATTGGCACCGGGCCGTTTAAGCTGTCGCAATATCAGAAGGATTCCCGCATCCTCTTTACCGCTTTCCCTGACTACTGGCAGGGAAAATCGAAGCTGGATCGTCTGGTGTTCACCATCACGCCGGACGCCTCGGTACGTTTTGCCAAAGTCGAGAAGAATGAGTGTCAGATGATGCCGTTCCCGAACCCGGCGGACCTGCCGCGTATGAAGGCTAACAAAGACATCAACCTGATGAGCAAGGCCGGTCTGAATACCGGTTTCCTGGCGTTTAATACGCAAAAGCCGCCGCTGGATAACGTAAAAGTGCGCCAGGCGCTGGCGATGGCGATTAACAAACCGGCCATCATTGAGGCGGTTTTCCACGGCACCGGCACGGCGGCGAAAAACCTGCTGCCGCCTGGCGTCTGGAGTGCCGACAGTGAGCTGAAAGACTACGATTACGATCCAGAAAAAGCGAAAGCGCTGTTAAAGGAGGCGGGGTTTGCCAACGGCGTAAGCATCGATCTGTGGGCCATGCCCGTGCAACGGCCGTATAACCCGAACGCGAAGCGTATGGCGGAGATGATCCAGGCGGACTGGGCGAAAGTTGGCGTGCAGACCAAAATCGTGACCTACGAATGGGGCGAATACCTGAAGCGCGTGAAGGGCGGGGAGCATCAGGCTGCGCTGATGGGCTGGACAACGGCGACGGGGGATCCGGATAACTTCTTCGGCCCGCTGTTTACCTGTACGTCCGCCAACGGCGGGTCGAATTCGGCGAAATGGTGTTATAAGCCGTTTGATAACCTGATTGCCGAAGCAAAATCGATAACCGATCGCGAAAAACGCGTGGCGCTGTACAAGCAGGCGCAGCAGATGATGCACGATCAAATGCCGGCGGTAATGATTGCCCATTCAACGATTTTTGAGCCAGTCCGTAAAGAGGTCACGGGCTATGAAATTGATCCCTTCGGCAAACACCTGTTCTGGCAAGTGGACCTGAAAGAGTAATTTTCACTGCCCGGTTTCGGTCGGGCAGTTTTTTCGCTATTTGTGCTGTCTTCGTCATTTTTTGCCACAACACGTCGCTCCATTTTTTGTTATAACTTCAAGTGCATACTTGCAGATAACATGGAATACCATCATGCGTACTCACACTTTTTTTAAAGTTGCAGTGCTTTCTGGTCTGTTGGCCCTTTCAGGCTGTGCGTCAAAAGTCGCAGCCCCCGATCAATATTCAGGCTTTTTAAAAGATTACTCAGGCTTGCAGGAGATGAAATCTGCAACCGGGAAGCCAACCCTGCGTTGGGTTGATCCTTCTTATAATGAGGCGAATTATGACAGCATTATCTGGACGCCGATAACCTATTATCCGACGCCAAAACCGACCACTCAGCTTGGGCAAAAAACGCTTGATGAGCTGTTGAATTATACCAATACCAAACTGAAAACCGCGATTGGCCAGCGTAAGCCGATTGTGACGACGCCGGGCAAACATAGCCTGATCTTCCGCGGCGCCATCACGGGTGTGAGCTCAGACAAAGAAGGTTTGCAGTTCTATGAAGTGGTGCCTGTCGCGCTGCTGGTTGCGGGTACGCAAATGGCCACGGGCCATCGTACCATGGATACGCATCTGTTCTTCGAAGGTGAGTTAATCGACGCGGCTACGAACAAACCGGTGATTAAGGTTGTTCGTAAGGGGGAAGGGAAAGAGCTGGCGAACGAGAATACGCCAATGGGCTTCGGCACCCTGAAGCAGGTTGTGGATGACATGGCAACGGATGCCACTATGTTTGATGTTCATCAGACAGCA
Organism: Enterobacter cloacae complex sp. CDL013; assembly: GCF_049238805.1. Classification (NCBI taxonomy): domain Bacteria; kingdom Pseudomonadati; phylum Pseudomonadota; class Gammaproteobacteria; order Enterobacterales; family Enterobacteriaceae; genus Enterobacter; species Enterobacter cloacae complex sp. CDL013. Next base: position 133,819 of record NZ_JBMKGT010000007.1, read on the forward strand.
AATTAATAAAAAAAGGCCTGCATTTTCGCAGGCCGTTTTTTTATGCCGTCCGCAGGCGGCGGAACCAGGTTTCCGGCTTCGTAAACATCACCATATTCCCCCCCAGTATCAACAACAGGCCGACGATCCCGTTGAGATGCCACACGTAACCCTCGTACACCGTTGAAATCGACAGCGCCACCAGCGGGAACAGCAGGGTGCTGTAGGCGGCTTTACCGGGACCAATGCGGCCTACCAGCGTAAAGTAGGCGCCGAAGGCAATCACCGAGCCAAACAGCGCAAGATAGAGCAGCGCCCCCATATAGCTCACCGTCCATTCCGGCATAAAGTTATCGCCTCTGAAGAGGGCGATAAGTCCCATCACGACGGTGCCATACAGCATCGCCCAGGCGTTGGTGGTCATGGTTTCCAGCCCGTTTCGCTGATGACGCATGCTGATCATATTCCCCAGCGAGAAGCCGTAGGTGCCGAGGGCGGAAAGCCCGATGCCCGTAAGCAACGACGCGCTCCAGCCGCTGGCGAGCAGATCGTTCCAGAACAGGGTAATGATCCCGATAAGCCCCAGCGCTGCCGCCGTCCAGAAGCGTGCGGGTGGACGCTGGCCGAAGAAGATAAAGCTGTTGATGGCGTTATACAGCACGGCCATCGAGAAAATCACCGACTCAAGGCCGGTATTGATATGGGCGGCGGCGGTGTAAAAGCACCAGAAGTTGAAACAGAAAACGCAGCAGCCCTGTAGCATGCAGTAGAGATGATCCCGCAGCGCCAGCCTGCGCAGGCGGCGAAGGGCGACCAGGACGATCATCATCGTGGCGCTGGCCACGGCGAAGCGCCAGAAAATGGAGACCGGCGCTGCAACCGGCCCCTGTTGTAAAAAAATGGCGATCCAGGTCGTGCCCCAGATAACAACAACCAGCCCATAGAGTAATGCGTTCATGGTGTCTCTCTTCTCATACCGCGAAAAACAACAGTGTGGCGAAAGAAGAGGGACCCGGCTTTCATCGCCTTGCGCCGGACTTGCAAATTCTTGCGCTTTTTTCTCGCACAATGGCTGGTAACAGGCTGCAACACTTCTTAGACTGACAGTCTGATTAATCACCTGTTTACGGCCATGTCTCTCGTTTACGACACCTTTGAAACGTTACGCCAACAAAATGCGGTGCTGCGGGAAACCGTCGCGCTCAATACTGGCATTCAACTGGCGGCGTGGTACAACAAGCACGACACGATCACCGTGAAAAGCAACCATCACACCCTTAGCCTGTACGTGGCAGATGGCTATGAAAGCTATCAAAAAACGCCGGGTGGCTGGAAAAATGGCGGTGGGCCGGATCGTTTTTGTCTGATGCCGGAAGAGAGCGAATCCACGTGGGATATTCGTGACGACCTGTCGTTCGTGCACCTCTACTGCACCGATGAACACCTGCGGGACGTGGGGGAGAAAATCTGGGATAAACGACCGCTATCGCTGACGCTGGAGGAAAAAATATTCGGCAGCGATCCGAAAATCACCGCCCTTTATCGCCAGTTTTTGCTCGGCTGCGACTGGCAGCAAAACGCCAATCAGCTCACCCTGAGCACCGCGTCGACCTTATTGCTGACGCATTTAGTCCAGCACTATTCCAGCGTACAGTGGAAGCTGCCGGTGGTGACCGGCGGGTTATCGCCGTTTGTGCTGCGCAACGTGCTGGCCTTTATCGAGGAAAACCTGGCGCAACCCTTAACGCTGGCGGAACTGGCGGGCCAGGCCGCACTCAGTGAGTATCACTTTGCGCGGATGTTCCGCCAGTCGATGGGCCTGGCGCCGCATCAGTACGTCATGCAGCGCCGCATGGAGAAGGCCAAAGCGCTGGTGCAGCACACGACCACGCCGCTCACCGACATCGCGCTGGCCTGCGGATTTAACTCCGCCAGCCATTTCAGTAACCGTTTTCGCAGCATGACCGGCATTACGCCGTCACAGCTACGCGCGGCGAAGGCGTGAGAAGACGGCGTAACAGATCCCTCCCAACACCAGCCCCCAGAAGGCGGAGCCAATCCCCAGGAGCGTGACGCCGCTGGCGGTCATCAGGAAGGTGACGATCGCCGCGTCGCGCTCTGCTTCATGATTCAGTGCCTGATACAAACTCCCGCTGATAGTGCCGAGCAGGGCCAGCCCGGCCAGCGTCTGGATGCCGCTCAGCGGCAGGGCGGCCATCAGCCCCGAAATCGACCCGCCGAACACCCCCGCTAGCAGATAAAACCCACCTGCGGCTGCCGCAGCCAGCCAGCGTTTACTGGCATCCGGGTGGGCGTCCGGGCTCTGGCAGATGGCGGCGGTGATGGCGGCGATGCATATAGAATAGACGCCGAAGGGGGACAACAGCAGCGCCAGCCCGCCTGTGGCAACGATCAGCGGTGAGACCGCCAGCGGATAGCCCGATGCCTGCATGGTGGCGAAGCCGGGCGCATTCTGCGACGCCATGGTCACCAGGAAGAAGGGTAAGCCGATGCTGATCAGGCTGGTGAAGGTGAACGCAGGGGCAATGAATTCCGGCATGATGACCGATAACGTCATCCTTTTCGTGACAACGTCACCTCCAGCCCAGGCAACGAACACGCCCACCAGCAGCGTGGCGACAATGGCGTACCGGGGCGCTACAGCTTTGGCCACCAGCCAGGCGGCCAGCATACTGCCGCAAAGAAAAATGTGTCCCTCAAGATTGCTGAATGCCTTCAGGCCAAACTGTAACAGCACGCCCGCCAGCATAGCGGCGGCAAGCGAGTGCGGGATCAGTTTCATCAACCGGGCAAACAGGCCGGTGACGCCGCACAGCAGAATCAGCGTATTCGCGAATATAAATACCCCGATGGTTTCCGCCAGCGTCACGCCATGCAGGCTGGTGGCGAGCAACGCCGCGCCAGGAGTCGACCAGGCGGTCAGCACGGGGGCTTTATACCACCACGACAATGCCAGCGTGCTGATCCCCATCCCGAGCCCTAGCGCGGTCATCCATCCGGCGATTTGCTGTGTACTGGCGCCAGCCGCCGCAGCCGCCTGCCAGATAATGGCGGCAGAGCTGGCATAGCCCACCAGAACGGCAACAAAACCGGCCAGCACGGCAGGAAAGAGAGAGGCAGTCGATCGCATGGAAACTCCGTTGTGCGTTATAACGTCCGGGATAAGGTATCACTGTGCGCTATAGCGTACAAGTGGTATGCTTTGCCGCAACGGGAGGAACTATGGATATCACTCAACACCTGGCAACCACACTGAAAGCGCTGCGTCAGGCGCGGGGCTGGAGCCTGTCAAAACTGGCGGAAGAGACGGGCGTGTCGAAAGCAATGCTTGGGCAAATCGAACGCAATGAGTCCAGCCCGACGGTCTCTACCTTGTGGAAAATCGCCACCGGGCTGAACGTACCTTTTTCGGCGTTTATCACTCCAGAAAGCGAACCGCAGGCGGTGTTCGATCCGCAGCAGCAGGCGATGGTGGTGAAACCGCTTTTCCCCTGGGATGAACAGCTTAAGTTCGACCATTTCTCCATCACCCTGTCGCCCGGCGCGCTGAGCGAGTCCACGCCGCACGAAGCCGGGGTGATCGAACATGTGGTGGTGATAAGCGGTGAGCTGGATATGCAGATCGACGGTGTCTGGCGCACAATATACGCTGATTCCGGCGTGCGTTTTGCCGGCGATAAACCGCACGCGTACCGCAACAGCAGCGCCCGTACGGTGCATTTTCACTCCCTGATCCATTATCCCCGCTAAAGCGTCGCAAAACGGTTTCACTGACACAGACTTCTGACTACAATAGCCGCCATTTTGACCATAACGGATAACGACGAAGTATGCGCCTGCACTCCCATCATCTTGAACTGCTAAGCCCGGCCCGCGACGCCGCCATTGCCCGTGAAGCCATTCTTCACGGTGCGGATGCCGTCTACATTGGCGGCCCTGGCTTCGGTGCCCGGCATAACGCCAGCAACAGCCTGCGCGACATTGCCGAGCTGGTACCGTTCGCTCACCGTTTCGGGGCGAAGGTGTTTGTGACCCTGAACACCATTCTTCATGATGATGAGCTGGAGCCCGCGCAGCGTCTGATCACCGATCTCTACCAGACCGGCGTTGACGCCCTGATCGTTCAGGATATGGGCGTTCTGGAACTGGATATCCCGCCGATTGAGCTGCACGCCAGCACTCAGTGCGATATCCGCACCGTCGAGAAGGCGAAGTTTCTTTCGGACGTCGGGTTTACGCAGATTGTGCTGGCGCGCGAGCTGAACCTGAACCAGATCCGCGATATCCATCAGGCGACCGACGCGACCATTGAATTCTTTATCCACGGTGCGCTGTGTGTGGCCTATTCCGGGCAGTGTAATATCTCTCACGCCCAGACGGGGCGCAGCGCTAACCGGGGCGACTGCTCTCAGGCCTGCCGTCTGCCGTATACCCTGAAAGACGATCAGGGCCGCGTGGTGGCATTCGAAAAACACCTGCTGTCGATGAAAGATAACGACCAGACGGCGAACCTCGGTGCGCTGATCGATGCTGGCGTACGCTCCTTCAAAATTGAAGGGCGCTACAAGGACATGAGCTACGTGAAAAATATCACCGCCCATTATCGTCAGATGCTGGATGCCATCATCGACGATCGCGGTGATCTGGCGCGCGCCTCCGCCGGGCGTACAGAGCATTTCTTTATTCCGTCTACGGACAAAACCTTCCACCGCGGCAGCACGGACTATTTCGTGAATGCCCGTAAAGGGGATATTGGCGCGTTCGACTCACCGAAGTTTATCGGCCTGCCGGTGGGTGAAGTGCTGAAAGTGGCGAAAGATCATCTTGACGTTCAGGTGACAGAGCCGCTGGCGAACGGCGATGGTCTCAACGTGATGATCAAACGTGAAGTAGTGGGTTTCCGCGCCAATACGGTGGAGAAAACCGGCGAAAATCGCTATCGCGTCTGGCCGAACGAAATGCCTGCCGATCTCTACAAAGCCCGTCCTAATGCGGCGCTTAACCGTAACCTGGATCACAACTGGCAGCAGGCCTTGCTCAAGACCTCCAGCGAGCGCCGCATTGCGGTGGATATCGCGCTGGGGGGCTGGGAAGAGCAGCTGATCCTGACCATGACCTGCGAAGACGGCATCAGCGTGACGCATACGCTCGACGGCCTGTTCGAGGTGGCGAACAATGCGGAGAAAGCGCTCAACAACCTCAAGGATGGCGTGGCGAAGCTGGGGCAGACCATTTATTACGCGCGCAATATTGAGGTGAATCTGCCGGACGCGCTGTTCGTGCCGAACAGCCTGCTGAACCAGTTCCGCCGTGAAACGGCCGAGATGCTGGATGAAGTACGCCTGGCAAACTATTCGCGCGGCAGCCGTAAGGCCGAAGCGGTGCCTGCGCCGGTCTACCCGGACACGCATCTTTCTTTCCTCGCGAACGTATACAACCACAAAGCGCGTGCGTTTTATCATCGTCACGGCGTGCAGCTGATTGACGCCGCGTATGAAGCGCATGAAGAGAAGGGCGATGTGCCGGTGATGATCACCAAACACTGCCTGCGGTTTGCTTTTAACCTTTGTCCGAAACAGGCGAAAGGCAATATTAAAAGCTGGAAAGCGACGCCGATGCAGCTGGTGAATGGCGATGAAGTGCTGACGCTGAAGTTTGACTGCCGTCCGTGTGAAATGCACGTTATCGGCAAGATGAAGAATCACATCTTCAAAATGCCGCCGCCGGGAAGCATTGTGGCCTCCGTCAGCCCTGACGATTTGATGAAGACCCTGCCGAAGCGTAAAGGCAGCTAACCCGCAGAGTGGGTATCCGGTTTGCGCGATTTCTGCCAGGCATGGTGCTCGCGCAACCCCTCCGCAGACTCCTCAGCCGCGCTGCGTAACTCGTCGCTGTCAGCTTCATGACGAAGCTGATGGTCGGCGTTTTTCACATACACAAATTCATGCCCTTTGTGCTCCGCCATAATCTGTCCTGAGAACAGGGCGCTAATCACCAGCAGTAGCGAAAATTCTTTTCTGAACATCATTTATCCCCTGAAAATACGCTACGGTCATCGTAGGGATAATTTCATAGAGTAATTATTCGACTCTTTAAATTTGAGAAAATAGAGTGTCAAAAATTGTGGTCGCAATAAAATGCGCTTAAGACTATTCTTAAAAGCGATATCGACGTTGTAAACTCCCATTTCTGGTATGCAAAGAGCAACTAGATTTATTGGGAAATCATTTACAATAAGATTTTTCTGGCTAAGGATTGGATCGAATAAATGAAAAAAATAATCGTGCTATCACTTCTGGGCGTAGTGGTTGCGGTGGGTGCTGCGGCCAGCATCTATTCAAATGAAGAACCAGAATATATTCAGTCAGCAAAAAGCCGTGTCGGATCGTATTTAACCAGCGATTACGGACGTGTCGAATGTAATAGCACCCAGGTAAGTGAAGATCGCTGGGAGCTGGGCTGTACCAATAAGGCGAGAGGCAAAACCTTCCAGTTCGCCGTTTACCCACCCGAGCAGGCACCGTATGGGGTCTCTCGTGCGTTTTATCTCGAAGCGATTAATGATGATGCCCGCCAGAGTGCAGATCAGGGGCTGATGCGTTATCTGCAAATTAATACCAAAGCGGGTTAATCGATTCGTTTATGCTTCGTTGAGGCTCACAGTGGTAGATTGCTGGTGATCCACATCCCGGTAGGGAATACCGGAGCGTAGATACCAAAATACAAATCTATCCATGCAAGCATTTACCGCCAGATTATGGCGGTTTTTTTTTGCCCGTTTATCGTACCGGCTGTAAAAATTGTTTGCGATATTGCGCGGGCGAAAGCGCAAATTGCTGCCGGAAATGGTGGCGCAGCGTGGCGCTTTGTCCAAATCCGGTTTGTTCCGCAATATTATCAATGCTGAGCCGACTGTTTTCGAGATAATCTTTTGCCCGCTGCAATCGCGCAGTCAATAACCAGCGCGCGGGCGTTGTCCCGGTCGCGTCCTGGAAACGGCGCAGAAAGGTGCGTTGACTCATACCCACCCGCAGGGCCAGCGATTCGACGGTATGGGAAACGGCCAGATGCTGGTGAAGATAATCGAACAGCTGGCCCAGGCGCTGGCTCTCCCGCAACTGAGCCACCGGTCGGCTAAGTTGCTGGGTTTGCGAGCCGTCCCGATGGGGCGGGATCACCAGTCGACGCGCCACGCGGTTTGCTGCCTCCATACCGTAATTCCGGCGCACCACGTGCAGACACAGATCAATCCCCGCGGCGCTGCCGGCGGAAGTGAGAATATCGCCTTCGTCCTGGTAGAGCACATCTTCGACCACGGTGATGGCGGGAAAGCGTGTTTTCAGAGCTTGCGTGTAGCGCCAGTGGGTGGTTGCCTTCCGCCCGTCAAGCAGGCCTGAGGCTGCCAGAACGAAAACGCCAGAACAGATCGAGAGTAGCTGGCAGCCGCGGGCATGCGCCGCGCGGAGCGCCTGGCAGAGCGCTTCGGGTACGGGTTCATCCAGCCCTCGCCAGCCGGGTACAACAACCAGATCCGCCGTTTCAAGCAGACGCAGATCGCCGTCGGCCAGAATACGGATCCCGCCCGTTGCCCGGAGCTCGCCGCCATCCACGCTCGCCACGGCGAACTGATACCAGTCATCGCCCATCTCCGGGCGCGGCAAGCCAAAGATTTCTACCGCCACGCCAAACTCAAAGGTACATAAACCGTCATATGCCAGCACGACCGCGCGCGGCGAGGGATGTCTTAAGTTTGTCATCTTTTTGCTGTTTTCTGGCATAGGCGGACGCATTCATGTTCTGAATTAAGGGATAGAGTAGTGTTAACACAAACACCACAAATGAGGAAGATTCATGAGCTATGTTACTGAATTTCCGGCTGCTGAGCCGCAGGAAGCCGTGGGGCATTTTCTGCGTCGTCTGAGCGTCGAGACGGACTGCGCCGATGTCCATCACGCGGTATCCAGCGGTGAGCAGGACTTTGTTCTGCTGCACGTTGTCGGGAAGCCTGAACATTTTGCCCGGCGGCATCTGCCCGGCGCGCTGCATTTACCCTGGAGCCAGATCACCGCCGAGCGGATGACAGCGTGGCCAGAGGGCACGCTGTTTGTCGTCTATTGTGCAGGCCCGCACTGCAACGGGGCGGACAGGGCGGCGCTGAAGCTGGCGCGTCTGGGTCTGCCGGTTAAGATTATGCTCGGGGGCATGACCGGCTGGGAAGATGAGCGGTTCGCGTTTGCAGGATCTTCATCGCCCGCCCTGTGAACATGAATTTATTTCATCACAGATGAAATTTTCTCGTTTGTCGGCGGCGAGCCGGTATGACATCTTTTTAGGACGTTTAGACATCCAGAAGTCTAAATGTTCAAGAGATGAATTATCACTGTGGGCAATTAACGCCGACAGACAGAGGAGATTTCCATGCAGCGACACCACGCCCCGTACCGCGCCGATGTAGTCGGCAGTTTTTTACGCCCGGACTCTGTTAAACAGGCCCGTCTGCAATTTGCCAGCGGTGAGATCGATGCCGGTCAGCTTCGCGCGGTTGAGGACGAGGCCATTCGCCATGTTGTCGAACAGCAGTGCGCCTGCGGTCTGCATGTGGTAACGGACGGTGAATTCCGCCGCGCCTGGTGGCACTTTGACTTCTTTGACGGGCTACAGGGCGTAGAGCGTTATGATTCGCAGCAGGGCATTCAGTTCAACGGGGTGCAGACCAAAGCCCACGGCGTGCGCGTAACGGGCAAACTGGGCTTCGGCGATCATCCTATGCTGGAAGATTTTCGCTACCTCAAAAGCATCAGCGGTAACGCACAGCCGAAGATGACCATTCCGAGCCCGAGCGTGCTGCACTTCCGCGGTGGCCGCAAGGATATTGATGCCACGGTCTACCCGGATCTGAAGGATTACTTTGACGATCTGGCGACAACCTGGCGCGATGCCATTCGGGCCTTTTACGATGCAGGCTGCCGCTATCTGCAACTGGATGATACCGTCTGGGCCTACCTTTGTTCAGAAGACCAGCGCCGCCAGATCCGCGAGCGCGGTGATGATGCAGACGAACTTGCCCGAACCTATGCCCGGGTGCTGAATAAGGCGCTGGAGGGCAAACCGGACGACCTGACCATCGGGCTGCACGTCTGCCGCGGCAACTTCCGCTCAACCTGGATTTCCGAAGGCGGCTATGAGCCGGTGGCGGAGGTGCTGTTCGGCACGGTGAACGTCGACGCGTTCTTCCTGGAGTACGACAACGACCGTAGCGGCGACTTCGCGCCACTGCGTTTTGTGCGCCCGGGTAAACAGCAGGTGGTACTGGGGCTGATCACCACCAAGCACGGTGAACTGGAGAACCCGGAAGGGGTGAAAGCGCGTCTGGAAGAGGCTGCGCGCTACGTGGCGAAAGAGCAGATTTGCCTCAGCCCGCAGTGCGGATTTGCCTCCACGGAAGAGGGTAACAGCCTGAGCGAAGCCCAGCAGTGGGATAAAATTCGCCTGGTGACGCAAATCGCCAGCGACGTCTGGTAACGCCGTTCACAGCGCTGCATTATTACAGTGCAGCGCTGTACCATTCTGAGTCGTTTACCGTAAATCCTCTCTTCGAACCCGTTTAAATCCTGCCTCTGCAACCTGGCACCCTTTTTGCTCTCCTGAAACTGACGTTACTTTTTCTGCGTCCGGGCGGTAACGGACGTCTTCGCACAGCTTTCTTTTTCAGGAGTGAAAATATGCACCGTCGTACCTTTATAAAAGCGTTCGCCTTGTCCGCCACCGTGGTCGCCATGGGGGTCAGTTTTGGCGTCCAGGCCGCAGAGACCATTAAAGTCGGGATCATGCACTCACTCTCCGGCACGATGGCCATTTCAGAAACGCCCCTGAAAGATGTCGCCCTGATGACCATCGATGAAATTAACGCCAAAGGCGGCGTGCTCGGGAAAAAGCTGGAGCCGGTGGTGGTTGACCCGGCCTCCAACTGGCCGCTGTTTGCCGAAAAGGCCCGCCAGCTTCTGAGCCAGGATAAGGTCGCCGTGGTGTTTGGCTGCTGGACCTCCGTATCGCGTAAATCGGTTCTGCCGGTTTTTGAGGAGCTGAACGGTTTGCTGTTCTATCCGGTGCAGTACGAAGGTGAAGAGATGTCACCTAACGTCTTCTATACCGGCGCGGCGCCTAACCAGCAGGCGATCCCGGCGGTGGAGTACCTGATGAGCGAGGACGGCGGCAGCGCGAAACGCTTCTTCCTGCTGGGAACGGACTACGTTTACCCGCGCACCACGAACAAGATCCTGCGCGCCTTCCTGCACTCGAAAGGCGTGGAAGATAAAGATATTGAAGAGGTCTACACCCCATTTGGTCATAGCGATTACCAGACCATCGTCGCCAGTATCAAGAAATTCTCTGCGGGCGGTAAAACGGCGGTGGTCTCCACCATCAACGGTGATTCCAACGTGCCTTTCTATAAAGAGCTGGCGAACCAGGGGCTGAAAGCCACGGACGTGCCGGTTGTGGCGTTCTCGGTGGGCGAGGAGGAACTGCGCGGCATTGATACCAAACCGCTGGTGGGTAACCTGGCGGCGTGGAACTACTTTGAATCCGTCGATAACCCGACCAACCAGACCTTTGTCGCGGCCTACAAAGCCTACGCGAAAGCCCATCAGCTGCCGAATGCCGATACCGTCGTCACCAACGATCCGATGGAAGCGACCTACGTCGGCCTGCATATGTGGGCGCAGGCGGTTGAAAAAGCGGGGACAACCGACGTGGACAAAGTGCGCGCGGCAATGGCGGGCCAGTCGTTCAACGCGCCGTCCGGCTTTACGCTGACCATGGATGCCACCAACCACCACCTGCATAAGCCCGTCATGATTGGTGAAATCGAAGGCAACGGCCAGTTCAACGTCGTCTGGCAAACCGAACAGCCGGTACGCGCTCAGCCGTGGAGCCCGTTTATCGCCGGGAATGACAAAAAACCTGACCAGCCGATGAAAACCGCCAGCAACTAAGCCACCACCAGGGAGAGACGTCATGAACGCCATACGCATGATGATTGCGATTGTGTGGCTTACCGGACTGCTGCCAGGGATGGCGCAGGCATCGGATGCCGATGATTTCGTTGCCGCTAGCCGCAGCCAGCAAACCGCCATGCTGACCCGCTGGGCAGCCACGCCGGAACCTGCACGTTTGCCGCTGCTTAAAGCGCTGCAACAAGAGAACCTCTACACCGACAGCCAGAAGAAGGCTTTTACCCGCATCGACGGTGAAATGGTGGCCCTGGGCGCGGCAAAGAGCGCCGAAGGAACGACCAAAGCCGTGCGACTGACCAACCGGCTGCGCGTGTTAACCGTCACGGCGCTGGCGACGCATCAGCTTGTCAGTGACAGTGTCACCGAAAGACGTCATGCCGCGCGGCAGCTTCAGCGTGACGCCCAGCCGGATATGCTCGGGTTTCTGCAACAGCGGGCTAATCGCGAAACGGACGACGTCACCCGACAGTCGCTGAGGCTGGCGCTGGCAAATCTTCAGCTGGCGAGTCCGCAGGCGGAAACGCGCCTTAACGCGGTTGAACTGCTGGGACAGTCTGACGATCCGGACGTGCAGGCCACGCTGACGCCATTCACCCGGGCGCAAACCGAGCCGGACGCACGGGTACGTGCCGCCGCCGCTGAGAGCCTGGACCGTATTCAGCACCGGCTGATGTGGGGCGAACTGCTGGGGCAGGCCTTCATGGGCCTGTCGTTGGGATCGGTACTCTTGCTGGCCGCGCTCGGGCTGGCTATCACCTATGGTCTGCTGGGGGTGATTAACATGGCCCACGGCGAAATGCTGATGCTCGGGGCGTATGCCACCTGGATGGTGCAGCAGGTTATGGCGCAGTGGATGCCTCAGTGGCTGGCGCTCTATCCGGTGGTGGCGCTGCCGGTGGCGTTTTGCCTGACGGCAGGTATCGGGATGGTGCTGGAGCGCACGGTGATCCGCCATCTGTATGGCCGCCCGCTGGAAACCCTGCTCGCCACCTGGGGGATCAGCCTGATGCTTATCCAGCTGGTGCGCATGACCTTTGGCGCTCAGAACCTTGAGGTCGCAAACCCGGCCTGGCTGTCCGGCGGGGTGCAGGTTTTCGCCAACCTGACGCTGCCGTGGAACCGTATTGTGGTGCTCGGGTTTGTGTTGCTGGTGCTGTTCTTCACCTGGCTCATTCTGAATAAAACGCGTCTGGGGCTGAACGTGCGGGCGGTGACGCAAAACCGCAGCATGGCGGCCTGCTGCGGCGTCCCCACCGGACGGGTAGATATGCTGGCGTTTGGCCTCGGGTCCGGCATTGCCGGGCTGGGCGGCGTGGCGTTGTCCCAGCTGGGGAACGTGGGACCGGAGCTGGGCCAGGGATACATCATTGATTCGTTCCTGGTGGTGGTGCTCGGCGGCGTCGGCCAGCTGGCCGGTAGCGTCGCGGCGGCCTTTGGTCTGGGGATCTTCAATAAAATTCTTGAACCGCAGATGGGCGCCGTGCTGGGCAAGATCCTGATTCTGGTGGCGATCATTCTGTTTATCCAGAAACGTCCGCAGGGGTTATTCGCACTTAAAGGGAGGGTGACAGACTGATGAGCCAGCTATTGACCTTAACACTGGCGCGCAGGGCACCGCGCACCGCGCAAATCTTCGGCAGTCTGCTGGTTGCGGCGCTGCTGGTGCTGCCTTTTCTCGCGCTGTTGCCCGCCACCCATCCGCTGGCCGTTTCCACGTGGATGTTGACGCTCATCGGCAAGATCCTCTGCTACGCGGTGGTCGCCGTGGCCCTCGATCTGGTCTGGGGCTATGCCGGTATGCTCTCGCTGGGGCACGGCATATTCTTCGCCCTGGGCGGCTATGCGATGGGCATGTACCTGATGCGCCAGGCGGCCGGAGACGGGCTGCCCGCGTTTATGTCGTTTCTCTCGTGGAGCGAACTGCCCTGGTTCTGGTGGGGAACGCAGCATTTTGCCTGGGCACTGGTGTTAATTGTGACGATACCCGGCCTGCTGGCGCTGGTCTTCGGCTGGTTTGCTTTCCGCTCGAAGATCAAAGGGGTCTATTTCTCCATCATGACCCAGGCGCTGACCTATGCGGGCATGCTGCTGTTCTTTCGCAACGAAACCGGCTTTGGCGGCAATAACGGCTTTACCGGCTTTACCACGCTGCTCGGATTTTCCGTCACGGCGACCACCACGCGGATCGCGCTGTTTCTCGCAACGGTCGTGCTGCTGCTTCTGGCCCTGGGCACAGGCTACGCGCTGGCGAAGAGTAAATTTGGCCGCATTTTAACGGCGGTGCGCGATGCGGAAAACCGTCTCACGTTCTGCGGCTACGATCCGCGCGGCTTCAAGCTGCTGGTCTGGACGCTTTCCGCCGTGCTGTGTGGCCTGGCGGGGGCGCTGTACGTTCCGCAGGTGGGCATTATCAACCCGGGTGAAATGTCGCCAACCAACTCGATTGAAGCGGCCATCTGGGTAGCGCTGGGCGGGCGCGGCACTCTGGTGGGCCCGGTGATTGGCGCGGCGCTGGTCAACGGTGCGAAGAGCTTTTTCACCGTGGCGATGCCGGAGTACTGGCAGCTGTTTCTGGGGCTGATTTTCATCGCCGTGACGCTGTTTTTACCGCGCGGCGTGTTCGGTCTGTTTCGTAAGGGAGAGAATTAATGCAGCCCTCTGAAGGACTCTTTACCCGCCAGCTACCGGGCGACCGTTACCGCGAGCAGACCGATCCGGTGTTGCAGCTCGAGGCCATTAACGTCAGTTTCGACGGTTTTCAGGCGTTGACCGATCTCTCGCTGAATATCGGCGTCGGAGAATTGCGCTGCATCATTGGCCCTAACGGAGCCGGTAAAACCACGCTGATGGACGTGATCACCGGCAAAACCCGGCCAAAAAGCGGGAAAGCTATTTACGATCAGTCCATCGATCTGACTGCCCTGGAACCGGCGGCCATCGCCCGTCAGGGCATTGGCCGTAAGTTCCAGAAGCCGACCGTGTTTGAAGCGTTGACCGTAGGGGAAAACCTCGAAATCGCCATGAAAGCCGACAGGTCCGTCTGGGCGAGCCTGCGGGCCACGCTCAGCGGCGAGCAGCGCGACCGCATTGATGAGATGCTGGTTTTGCTGCGGCTTGGCAGCGAGCGCGATCGCCGTGCCGGACTGCTTTCCCACGGACAGAAGCAGTTTCTGGAGATCGGCATGCTGCTGGTGCAGGACCCGCACCTGTTGCTGCTGGACGAACCCGCCGCCGGTATGACCGACGCAGAGACGGAATACACAGCCGAGCTGTTCCGAACCCTGGCAGGCAAGCATTCGCTGATGGTGGTTGAGCACGATATGGGCTTCGTCGAGACCATCGCCGACCACGTCACGGTGCTGCATCAGGGGCGGGTACTGGCGGAAGGTTCGCTTCGCGAGGTACAGGCCAATGAACAGGTAATTGACGTCTATCTGGGACGTTAAGGAGAGGGGATGTTACAGGTTTGCGAACTGAATCAGTACTACGGCGGAAGTCATATTCTGCGCGGGGTGAGCTTTGAGGCGGTCGTCGGGGAAGTTACCTGCCTGCTGGGGCGCAACGGGGTGGGCAAAACCACGCTGCTGAGGTGCCTGATGGGGCTGATCCCGGTGAAAGCCGGGGAGGTCGTCTGGCAGGGAAAGACCATCACTCACAGTAAACCGCACCAGCGAGTGCAGTCCGGCGTGGCGTATGTTCCGCAGGGGCGGGAGATTTTTCCGCGTCTGACCGTAGAAGAAAACCTGCTGATGGGGCTGTCGCGCTTCTCAGCGGGAAACGCAAGAAGCGTACCGGAGGAGATTTGGCAGCTTTTCCCGGTGCTGAAGGAGATGAAGCACCGACGCGGAGGCGATCTTTCCGGTGGTCAGCAACAGCAGCTGGCGATTGGTCGCGCGCTGGCGAGCCGTCCACAGTTACTGATTCTGGATGAACCCACGGAAGGTATTCAGCCGTCGGTGATTAAAGAGATTGGGCAGGTGATCCGCAGCCTGGCGAACCGGGGGGATATGGCGATCCTGCTGGTGGAGCAATTTTATGATTTTGCGGCAGAGCTGGCCGACAGCTATCTGGTGATGTCGCGCGGCAGCATCGTCCAGCAGGGGCGCGGGGAGAATATGGAGCAGGAGGGCGTTCGCGGGCTGGTTGCGATCTGAAATGTTATAATATAACATCCCTGTTCTTATAAAACGGAATGAGGATTTTGCTGTGGCTGCACAACCTGGAAAAATTGCGCTGACTTTGGGAACGCTGCTGGTAAGCGGCTCGCTTTTTGCCCATTCGCACGGTCATCAGATGACGGAGGCGGAACAGAAGGCGGCAAACGGCGTCTTTGAGGATAAAGACGTCAGGGACAGGAAGCTGTCTGACTGGGACGGAACCTGGCAGTCTGTTTACCCGTTCCTGCTTGATGGTTCGCTGGATCCGGTTTTCGAAAAGAAAGCGCAGAAGGGAGAAAAATCTGCTGCCGAGGTGAAGGCCTACTACCGCAAGGGTTACGCGACGGACGTGGACGCCATCGGCATTGAAAACAACGTGATGGAATTCCACCGAGGCAAAACGGTGAGCAGCTGCCGCTACGACTACAGCGGCTACAAAATTCTGACCTATGCGTCGGGGAAAAAAGGTGTGCGCTACCTGTTTGAATGTAAGGATAACGCGAGCGAGGCGCCTAAGTTTGTGCAGTTCAGCGACCATATCATCGGGCCGAAAGCCTCTTCACACTTCCATATCTTTATGGGCAACACCTCCCACGAGGCGCTGCTGAAAGAGATGGATAACTGGCCGACCTACTACCCGAATGAGATGTACAAAGAGCAGGTGGTGGAGGAGATGTTGCACCACTAAGGTGTTGGTTTTGCCGGGGGGCGGCTTCGCCTTACCCGGCCTGGGATTAGGGTTTTCCAGGTCGGGTAAGCGCAGCGCTACTCGACACGCTATCTTCACTTTTCACGCGCATCCCGCGCAATATCATCAGCCAGGCCGCAATGATGGCGGCCATCATAATGATAAATAATGACCAGTGCGGCAGATGGGTCAGGATGAGCCCGGTGATCATCGGGTTCGCCGCCGCGCCCAGCCAGCCCAGCGCTTGTGCGGAGAAGTAGCTCGCCTTCATGCCCGGCGGGGCGATATTGTCGATCAGCATGTATTCACCCGGTGCATAAATAACCTCACCCAGGGTGAAAATCGCTGCCGCGATCCCCCAGTAAATCAGGTTCTCGCCGGAAAGCATAAACCCCCCCAGCCCGAGGATGAAAAAAAGCGTCGCGGCGGTCATTAGCGGACGGATATTGCTGGCGGTGATCTTCCGTCCAAGCGCATATTGCAGGGTGACGACCACCGCCGCGTTGACGGGCAGCACAACGGCCACCACCTTTTCTGCGAAATCACTGTCCGCATGTGCGGCGAGGACATACTGGGAAATGCAGGTGGCGAACGATCCACCCACATACGACGCCAGCAGCCCGGAAAGCGTGTACCAGAACAGCGCCCGGTCTTTCAGCAGCACCGAGGGTTGCCATGGCATTTTCTCCTCAGGGCTGTCCGAGGCTATGCTTTTCTGCACAAAGAAATGGATAAACCCGAGCGGCAGTGCGGCGCAGAAGGCCGCCAGCCAGAACGGCAGTTGCAGGCTGTACATCACAAGCAGGGTGCCGATCGGCGGCCCGATCGTCCAGCCGATGTTCAGGAAACTGTAGTTGAGTGAGAAAACGCGCGCCTTTTCGCTGGAGGTCAGCACGTCGGCAAACCATGCTTTCAGCACCGTTGAGAAGACGGAATAGGCGCAGTTAATCAGGGCAAAGAACAGCACTACCAGCGTCACGTTATTCACCAGCGGAATGGCCACAAACCCGGCGATAAAGGCGACGATGGCGATCAGCATATAGCGTTTTTTGTCGAATTTATCCGCCAGGATGCCAAACCCCAGGCTAAACACCACGCCAATGGTCAACGCCACGGTAAGGGCATAGCCAATATTCTCCACGCTCATATCGTACACGCGTGTAAGATATATGGTCATAAAGGGCAGCGTTGCCCCGCGGCCAATTGTTAATAACAATGACGATGCCAGCAGCGCTGCGGTTGAGCGCCTGATTGATGGTTTCATTTTCCTGCCCGACAAATACTTATGCTTTTTTTGTTGTGTTATTACAGGATTATCATGGGATCGGCAGCTTGTATAGCACCCAATTTATCCGCAAGTGCTTCTCTTCAGTACCAGAATTAATGATCTTCTCGCGGGGCTATTTTTTCTGTTACCTTGAAGTGTTTACAAAATTTTAATATTTCAGGGGCGGAAAATGACGCGGAAAGACGGGCTGTTAGCGTTGCTGGTTGTCGTGGCGTGGGGACTCAATTTTGTGGTCATCAAAATGGGGTTGCACAACATGCCTCCACTGATGCTGGCGGGTCTGCGCTTCCTGCTGGTGGCGTTTCCGGCGCTGCTGTTCGTCGCCCGCCCGAAAATTCCCCTCAAGCTGCTGCTGGGCTACGGCCTCACCATCAGCTTTGGTCAGTTTGCGTTTCTTTTTTGCGCTATTAAATTCGGTATGCCTGCGGGCCTGGCTTCGCTGGTGCTTCAGGTGCAGGCGTTCTTTACCATCATTCTCGGCGCGTTTGTCTTTGGCGAACGCTTGCAGGGCAAGCAGCTGGCGGGCATTAGCCTTGCGGTCTTTGGCGTGCTGGTGCTGATTGAAGGCAGCCTCAACGGTCAGCATGTCGCGCTGCTGGGCTTTATGCTCACCCTGGCGGCGGGGCTGAGCTGGGCGTGCGGCAATATCTTTAACAAGCTGATAATGCAGCACGAGGCGCGTCCGGCGGTCTTATCGCTGGTGGTCTGGAGCGCGTTGATCCCCATCGTGCCGTTTATGGCCGCGTCATTTATTCTGGAGGGGCCGCAGGCGATGCTGAAAAGCCTGGTGGAGATCGACCTGACGACTATTTTGTCGCTGATCTACCTGGCGTTCGTTGCCTCAATCATTGGCTATGGTATCTGGGGATCGCTGCTCGGACGCTATGAAACCTGGCGCGTGGCGCCGTTATCGCTGCTGGTACCGGTGGTCGGGCTTGCCAGCGCCGCACTGTTGCTGGATGAAACGCTTAGCGCGCTGCAATTGTGTGGCGCAGGGCTGATTATGGCCGGGCTGTATATCAACGTCTTTGGCTTGCGGGTGCGTCGGGCGACGCGGGTGCAGAGTTAAGGCAGAAAAAAGCCCCGCATTAGCGGGGCAAAAACGAATTACAGGTCGTGGTTGTAATACGGCACGCCTAATTCGTCGGATTTGTCGCTGCCAGCGCCCATGTGATTGAAGTCCCAGGGCGACTGGTTTTGCGTGGACGGCATAATCATGGTGTCGCGATTATTTTGCTGACCCGCACTGGGGGTTTGCTCCGCGAAGCTCTGGCCGGAAACCAGCACCAGCAAGGTGAGGGCGGCGGAGGCGATAAATTTCATGATTTCCTCGGTTACGTCTTAACAGGCGATGATTAACTGCAATGTTTTAGTGGATACAGATAACGGGATTCACCCGGCATACTGGTAATACGGTACTTATGAGGCGGCACGTCAAAGTAGTTCTTGAACGTACGCGTCAGGGTTTGTTGCGATTCAAATCCGTAACGTTCCGCCAGATAGAGGATCGGCTCATTGCTTTCTTTCAGTTTTTGGGCAATCTCCGTCAGCTTGCGGCTGCGAATATATTGTCCTAATGAATGGCCGGTCTCTTTTTTAAACATCCGTTGCAGGTGCCATTTTGAGTAACCTGAACGCTCAGACACTTTCTCAAGGGAGAGCGGAGATTCCAGGTTATCTTCGATCCAGTCCAAAATGCTATGAATGGTGATAGCGTCAGTATTGCGTCTGGACATCGTCATACCTCTTTTTCTGTTTACGGCAGGATTTTCTTGAGTAAGAGCTCAAGCGTTGCCACTTCATCTGCCGATAAGTTTTTTGTCAGTTCCTGGTGCAGTGTTTGTCCTACTAATTGATGACATTGCTCACACATGGCCGCGCCATCGCTGGTCAGTTTCACCAGTACGCCACGTTTGTCATTTGGGTTAGGGCTTCGTTCTACCCATCCTTTACAGACGAGACGATCCAGCATGCGGGTTAACGCACCCAGATCGACAGAGAGCACCTTTTTCAGCTCAACCGGCGTGATACACACTTCGCAGCGAATGGAACACAGCACTTTAAACTGTGTTGCGGTGATATCCAGCGGTGACAGATAGTCATTGAGCAGGCGATCTTTTTTCTGATTAACCATATGAATAAGACGACCCAGTGGGATTATGTCGTTAAAGAGGTCACTGGTGCTTTTCACAATGGTTGCCCTGGCAAGTAGTTTAGTCACGGCAGATATTATTGCTCAGGCAAGTATAAGTCAACTGAATGAATCGGCCGATGCCACGAAATGCTAAAACGCTTCAGGAACTCATTCTGTACGCTTTTAAATCATACAGATAATCTGGGGTTATGAAT
Organism: Enterobacter cloacae complex sp. CDL013; assembly: GCF_049238805.1. Classification (NCBI taxonomy): domain Bacteria; kingdom Pseudomonadati; phylum Pseudomonadota; class Gammaproteobacteria; order Enterobacterales; family Enterobacteriaceae; genus Enterobacter; species Enterobacter cloacae complex sp. CDL013. The sequence goes on from NZ_JBMKGT010000007.1 coordinate 153,316, forward strand.
TACGCGAGACAATTATGGTTACGCTGCGCGGATGGCTACGGACGAGGATTTGCCCCTATAATTGCGATGTTGAATAAGGATAAGGACTGCGGTGCATTATGTTGGATTTGATTAAAGCAGTGGGGCTTGGGCTGGTGGTGTTGCTGCCGCTGGCGAACCCGTTAACGACGGTGGCGCTTTTTCTGGGGCTGGCGGGGAACATGAACAGCGCGGAGCGCAATCAGCAGTCGATGATGGCCTCTGTGTACGTCTTTGCCATAATGATGGTGGCTTATTACGCCGGGCAACTGGTGATGAATACCTTTGGTATTTCGATTCCCGGTCTGCGTATCGCTGGCGGGCTGATCGTGGCCTTTATTGGTTTCCGGATGCTGTTCCCGGCGCACAAAGCGCACGAATCCCCGGAAGCCAAAAGCAAATCGGAGGAGCTTGAAAGCGAACCGAGCGCCAACATCGCGTTTGTGCCGTTAGCCATGCCGAGCACGGCAGGGCCGGGAACGATTGCGATGATCATCAGTTCCGCCTCAACGGTGCGTGATGGGTCGACATTTCCGCACTGGGTTATCACCGTTGCGCCGCCGATCATTTTTGCGCTTATTGCCATTATTGTCTGGGGGTCATTGCGCAGTTCCGGGGCGATTATGCGCTGGGTGGGCAAGGGGGGGATTGAAGCTATCTCCCGTCTGATGGGCTTCCTGCTGGTCTGTATGGGCGTGCAGTTTATTATTAACGGCGTGCTGGAGATTGTTAAGACGTATCATTGAGAACGTTGCCGGGTAAGCGCAGAGCCACCCGGCACAACAAACGTCAACCGTGGCTGGTCTGTTCTTCCATCGCGACCGGCCATTTACGGAAGATAAGCATCGACCAGATCAGCGCGATCAGCGCCGGAATCGCCCCGAGATAGCCAATGGCCGACATCGATACATGCAGGCTGATCTGATTGCCCACCAGCGCACCGGCGCCAATCCCCAGATTAAAAATCCCGGAGAAGAGCGACATCGCTACGTCCGTGGCGTCCGGGGCCAGCGCCAGCACTTTGACCTGCATTCCCAGACCAATAATCATGATCGCCACGCCCCAGAACAGACTGAGGATCGCCAGATGACTCTCGCTGCCTGCCGCAGGCATCAGTAACAGCAGACATGCCAGCAGCAGGCCAATCGCACTGCTTACAAGCGCAGACGCATGCTGATTGCCCAGCTTCCCGAACAGGATGCTGCCGATAATCCCCGCGCCGCCCAGGATCAGCAGCAAAACGGTGGCAAAGTTAGCGCTAAAGCCCGCCACAACCTGAACAAACGGCTCAATATAGCTGTAGGCCGTGTAATGGGCGGTCACCACAATCACGGTCAGCAAATAGATGCTCATCAGCGCCGGTCGACGCATCAGCAGCGGAAGACTTTTCAGCGAGCCGGAGTGTTCGCTGGGCAGTTTTGGCAGCAGTTTGATCAGACACACCAGGGTGATCAGCGCCCCCATGCCGATGGCAAAGAAGGTGGTGCGCCAGCCGAAGTATTGGCCCACAATGCGCCCGATCGGCAGGCCTAACACCATCGCCAGCGCCGTTCCGGTGGCAATCAGGCTCAGCGCCTGGGCGCGTTTCCCCGCCGGGGCCAGACGAATGGCGAGCGATGCGGTGATCGACCAGAAAACGGCATGGGCAAACGCGATGCCGACGCGGCTGATGACCAGCACGGTGAAGTTCCATGCCATAAATGACAGCACATGGCTGGCAATGAACACCACAAACAGCCCAATCAGCAGCTTACGACGTTCCATCTGGCTGGTCAGCAGCATAAACGGCAGCGACATCAGCGCTACCCCCCATGCATAGATGGTCAGCATAATGCCAACCTGTGCCGTTTCCATATGGAAGCTGGCTGCAATGTCGGACAGCAGCCCAACCGGAACAAATTCCGTGGTGTTGAAAATAAACGCTGCGATGGCGAGCGTGACCACGCGTAGCCACGCGACCCTGCGGGAAACCGTGTGTGTTGTCATAGGGATATCTGGGATTCGTTGCCTGAAAGATGAGGAGACGATCTTAAAGCCTTAAACGGCGAAAACTCAACCGTTATGTGATATGAATCACAAAATTTACCTTCATGCAGCGGTAGCGAACGCGGTTGTTTTCATTGAAGATAAAGAACAACACAACAAAAACAGGCGGTAACACAATGCAGGAGATTGATTTTTATCTGGTAGATGCGTTCAGCGCGTCCTCCTTTGGCGGCAACCCGGCGGCGGTGTGCCCCCTCGACGCGTGGCTACCGGATGAGACGTTACTGCGGATGGCACAACAGCATAACCAGTCGGAAACCGCGTTTTTTGTGTGTACCAAAGGGGGGATCGAGTTGCGCTGGTTCACCACGCTAACCGAGGTTAATCTGTGTGGTCACGCGACGCTTGCCGCGGCGTATATTCTGTTTAACGAACTGGATTATCCGGACTCACGCCTTCATTTTGACACTGCCTCTGGTCGCCTGACCGTCAGCCGTGAAGGTGACTGGATGACGCTGGACTTCCCGGCCTGCCCGACGCAGGCGCAGACGCCGCCACCGGAGTTGCTCACCGCACTCGGTATCACCCGCTACGTCGAGGCGCGAAAAGGCCGCGCCTGGGTGCTGGTACTGGAGAGCCGCGAGCAGGTGGAAGCCATTAATCCGGATTTCTCCGCCATGACGCCGGGGGAGCATAAAGTGGCCGTCACCGCCCGGGACGAAGGAGAATACGACTTTATCAGTCGTTTCTTCTCGCCGGGCGTGGCCGTGCCGGAAGATCCTGTCACCGGCTCCGCGCACACCATGCTGATCCCTTACTGGAGTGCACGGCTTGGCAAAACACAGATGTTTGCCCGCCAGGTTTCCGCCCGTGGAGGAGACGTACGCTGCGAACTCAAGGGCGACCGCGTGCGGATGGGCGGGCAGGCGGCGCTGTATCTGAAGGGCACAGTATTTCTGCGCTGAATAAATCTAAGAGGAACCAACGATGCAGGAAATTGATTTTTATCTGGTAGATGCTTTCAGCGACAGGGCGTTCGGCGGCAATGCGGCGGCGGTGTGTCCGCTGGAAGCGTGGCTACCGGATGAGACGCTGCTGAAGATGGCGAAGCAGCATAATCAGTCAGAGACGGCGTTTTTTGTCCGAACGGATAACGGGTTTGAGCTGCGCTGGTTTACCACGCAGGATGAAATTAACCTCTGTGGCCACGCAACCCTCGCGGCTTCTCAGGTTATTTTTGAATACCTGGATTATCCGCATACGGAAATCACCTTCACCACGCGCTTTGTCGGCGAACTGACGGTACAACGCAGCGGCGACTGGCTGACGCTTAATTTCCCGGCGTGGTCAACCGAGGTTGTCGATACTCCACCCCCAGTGCTGTTCAGCGCGCTGGGCATTAACGCGACAAACGAGGTCCGTGTGGGGCGTGACTACATGGTGGTGCTCGACAGCCAGCGGCAGGTGGAGGCGCTGACGCCGGATATCACTGCCATGCTCCCGCTGGGGAAAATGGTCTGCGTTACAGCGCCGGGAGATGAGTATGATTTCGTCAGCCGCTTCTTCTGCCCGGGGGAAGGGGTGCCGGAGGATCCGGTGACGGGATCAGCTCACAGCATGCTGATCCCGTACTGGAGCGAAAAGCTTGGTAAAACGCAGATGTCGGCCCGCCAGGTCTCCTTGCGCGGCGGGGATCTGCGCTGCGAGCTGAAAGGCGACCGCGTGCTGATTGGCGGGCAGGCCACGCTGTATATGAAGGGAAAAATTTTCCTTCGACTCCAGGACTACGTTCAACTTTAACAACTGGGCGCAGGTGGCTGACGCTCGTTCAGCAGCGCGATAAATGCCTCCAGCTGGCGAGTCATCGCCCCGCGTCGCCACACCAGCCAGGTGGTGAGCCAGCGCCAGTTTTCCGCCAGCGGCCACGCCGCCACCTGATGATGCCCCGGCATGCTCTCCAGCATGGAGCGGGGCATCAGCGCAATGCCTGCCCCGGCAATCACACAGGCGAGCATCCCGTGGTAGGACTCCATCTCATGGATCCTTCCCGGCGTTACGCGGTCGGCATGGAACCAGCTCTCCAGATGACGCCGGTAAGAACAGTTGGCGCGAAAGGCATACACGTCGCTGCCGCTCACCTGCGTGGCTTTTGACACTTCCGCGTGGCCCGCAGGGGTGACCAGCATCATCTCTTCCCGGTAAACCGGCATTCCTTCCAGTTCCGGGTGCGAGAGCGGCCCGTCGACAAAGGCGGCGCTAAGCGTCCCTTCAAGCACGCCGTCAATCATCGTACCGGAAGGCCCGGTGGATAACGCAAACTGAATGCGCGGATGGCGCTGGTTAAACCGCGCCAGACTTTCCGGAATGCGCACGGCGGCGGTACTTTCCAGCGCGCCGAGCGAGAATAATCCCTGCGGTTCATCCCCGGCGACGACCATTCGCGCTTCGTCGACCAGCGCCAGGATCTGCTTGCTGTAGCGCAAAAAATTGTGCCCGGCGGGGGAAAGCCGCAGGCGCTGATTCTCGCGAATAAACAGCTCCACGCCGAGATCCGCTTCTAGCTGTCGGATGCGGGTGGTGAGGTTTGACGGCACCCGGTGTACCTTCTGCGCCGCCTGGGTAATGCTGCCGGTCAGTGCGACGGCGTTAAACATCTCAAGCTGTGTTAAGTCCATACCGTTCTCGATTCGTGAATAAGGTGGTGAGTATTATTCATTTTTAAGAAATAGCAGAGTAGGCCACAATCAATCAACTGTTATTACGTGGAGAACATCATGACGTATTCATCTGCTACCCATGCCCACTCTGTCAACCCGGCCACCGGCGAAACGCTGGCTGCTTACCCGTGGGCAACGTCCCGTGACGTTGAGCGTGCCATTGCACAGGCGGATACCGGTTTTCGTCAATGGCGACGCGAAAGCGTGGCGCACCGGGCGCAAAAACTTCGCGATCTGGGTGCGGCACTGCGTAGCCGTGCGGAAGAGATGGCGCAGACTATCTCCCGGGAGATGGGCAAGCCCATTGTGCAGGCGCGTGCGGAGGTGGCTAAGTCCGCCAGCCTTTGCGACTGGTACGCTGAACACGGCCCGTCGATGCTGCACCCGGAATCAACCCAGGTCGAAAATGCGGTGATTGAGTACCGTCCGCTGGGACCTATTCTTGCGGTGATGCCGTGGAATTTCCCGCTCTGGCAGGTGCTGCGCGGTGCGGTGCCGATCCTGCTGGCAGGGAACAGCTATCTGCTTAAACATGCGCCTAATGTGCTCGGCTCGGCGGAGCTGATCGGGAAGGTATTCGCGGATGCCGGTTTCCCGGAGGGGGTCTTTGGCTGGGTGAACGCGACGAATGACGGCGTCAGCCAGGCGATTAACGATCGGCGTATCGCGGCGGTGACCGTAACCGGCAGCGTTCGGGCTGGTGCGGCAATTGGCGCGCAGGCGGGCGCGGCGCTGAAGAAATGCGTGCTGGAGCTGGGCGGTTCCGATCCGTTTATCGTTCTGAACGATGCGGATCTTGATCTGGCCGTCAACGCGGCGGTGGCCGGACGTTATCAGAATACCGGACAGGTTTGTGCGGCGGCAAAACGCTTTATTGTGGAAGCGGGCGTAGCGGACGCCTTTACCCAACGCTTTGTTGACGCGGTCAAGGCGCTGAAGATGGGCGCACCGGATGAGGAAGATAACTATATTGGCCCGATGGCGCGATTTGATCTTCGCGATGAACTGCATCAGCAGGTGCAGGCTACGCTGGCGGAAGGGGCGACCCTGCTGCTCGGCGGAGAGAAGCTTGCCGGGAGCGGTAACTATTATGCGCCAACCGTACTCGGCGGCGTCACCCGACAGATGACGGCCTTCCGTCAGGAGCTGTTTGGCCCGGTGGCCGCGATTACCGTCGCCAATGATGCGGCGCACGCGTTGCAGCTGGCTAACGACAGCGATTTTGGCTTATCGGCGACGGTCTTTACCGCGAACGATGCGCTGGCTGAAACCTTCTCTCGCGAGCTGGAGTGCGGCGGAGTCTTTATCAACGGCTATAGCGCAAGCGATGCGCGCGTTGCCTTTGGCGGAGTGAAGAAGAGCGGCTTCGGGCGAGAGCTATCTCATTTCGGTCTGCATGAGTTCTGTAATGTGCAGACGGTGTGGAAGGATCGCATCTAATATTGTTGCCGGGTAAGGCCAGGCCGCTACCCGGCAGTTCACGTTTCCTGTCATTTTTGCGTAATGGTTCTGTCATTTTCGTTTCGTAGACTCGCCGCGTCTAACGTATTGTTACAGAAGAAAATTATGAACCTAACGCAAATTTTTAGTCGTCTTGCGCCGCGCTTTATTCCTCGTCAGTTTGGCCTGCTGACCGGCATCTTTTGTATCATTGGCCTTTTCTCCGCCCTGCAACTCTCTTCCTCCTTCCTGCTCACCGCCTCCCTGAATGAAGCCCAGCGTAACGAACAGCGCAATCAGCTGGCCTGGCAGCAGCAGAGCAGGCTGGATCAGGCCCGTATTTCGCTGCTTGCGGCGAGCGATCTGCTCAACCGCTCCGGCGTGTACTTTATGCAGGATAAAGAGACCGGCTCGGAAGGGAGCTGGCATAGCCTGATGGACGAGGCGCAAAAATCCCTGGCGGCGTCTAAACAGGCATGGCAAGCATGGCTCGCACTTAATCCTCCGCAGGACGAGGGGCTTGTTAACAGCTATCAGCTGTTCTTCGGTGCCATTAGCGAGCAGGCGGAAGGGCTGGTGAAAACCAACAGCATCGACCTCTTTTTTGCCGTACCCGCCCAGGCCTTTCAGACCGATTTTAATGACAACTTTGCACGCTATCAGCAACGGAGTGAGAAGCAGGCGATACAGGGGCGTCAGTCGCTCATGGAACAACTCTCAGGCCTGCAACGGCTGTTCCTGTTTGCGCCGCTGGTGCTGCTGGCCATTGCCATAGCCGTCTGGTTTGGAATGGCGAAGTGGGTGATATCCCCGCTACGCCGTCTGATTATCCATATTAACCAGCTTGCGGCAGGGGATTTGTCAGGCACGCCGCCTGACGTTGTGCGCTTTAACCGTGAAATCAGCCAGCTCTGCGGCAGTATTACCGCCATGCAGCTTGGGCTACAGCAGCTGGTGACTCAGGTCAGCGAGGCCACTACCGCCATGGTTGAAAATATTGGGTCACTTGCGCAGGGGAATCAGAAGCTTTATCAGCAGTCTACGCGACAAGCCAAAGAGCTGGAGGAGGTGACCGCGCATATCGCCGATCTCGAAACCCACGTTGAGGGGAACACAGGTTATGCAAAACTCGCCCGCTCGCGCGCGGATGAGGCCCGACAGGCTGCCGTAGGCGGGGAGCAAATGATGACGGCGGTGAATGGCTCGATGCAGACGATCGTCGACCGATCCTCAGAGATGCGCGGGATCGTCGCGATGATCGATAGCGTGGCGTTTCAGACCAACATTCTCGCCCTCAATGCTGCCATTGAAGCCGCCCATGCAGGAGAGCAGGGGCGCGGATTTGCGGTGGTCGCCCGGGAAGTGGGGTTGCTGGCCAGAAAAAGCAGTCACTCTACGCAAACCATCCAGGCGCTGATTAACCACTCGCTTCAGGGCATTGAGGAAGGATCTCAGGTGGTAAACCGTCTGGAAGAGAATTTGCAACAGGTCACCGGGCTGGTGGCGAATCTGAGCAGCCTGCTGAATGATATTTCCTTGGCCACCCTGAATCAGGGGGATAGCATCCATCAGATGACCCGTCAGCTTCAGGCGCTGAATCAGGTATCACGTCAGACTGATGTGCTGGTTAGCGAAGCGTCAAATGCCTCTGAGCGCCTGCATCAACAGTCCGATCTTTTGTTGCAGGCCGTCTCGCGTTTTCGTCTCCCTGCCTGACGTGACGTATAAGCCTCTGTTATACTCGCAGCCCGTTTTAGCCTGAGGGCAAGGAGCAAAGTGTGGCTGCGGTCATCCATAATGAGATGCTGGACGAGATTCTGGCGCAGGTTCGTCCGTTACTGGGGCAGGGTAAGGTTGCCGATTACATTCCCGCGCTGGCCTCGATCAGCGGTAATAAGCTCGGCATCGCCATTTGTACTGTCGACGGGCAGCGTTTTCAGGCGGGAGACGCGCTGGAGCGATTTTCCATTCAGTCGATCTCAAAAGTGCTTAGCCTCGTTGCCGCCATGCGCCAGTATGACGAGCAGGAGATCTGGCAGCGGGTGGGCAAAGATCCGTCCGGTCAGCCGTTTAACTCCCTTCTTCAGCTGGAAATCGAACAGGGTAAGCCGCGTAACCCATTTATTAACGCCGGGGCGTTGGTGGTGTGCGATATGCTGCAAAGCCGGCTGAGCGCGCCGCGCCAGCGGATGCTCCAGATTGTGCGGCAGCTTTCCGGCGTGCAGGACATCGCCTACGATCCGGTGGTAGCGCGCTCTGAGTTTGAACACTCTGCACGTAACGCCGCCATCGCCTGGCTGATGAAGTCCTTCGGCAACTTTCATAATGACGTTGCCACGGTGCTGCAAAACTATTTTCATTACTGCGCGCTGAAGATGAACTGCGTTGAACTGGCGCAGACTTTTCTGTTTCTGGCGCATCAGGGCCATGCCCCTCATCTGGGCGAGGACGTTGTCTCCCCGATGCAGGCCCGGCAGATCAACGCCTTAATGGCAACCAGCGGAATGTATCAGAATGCCGGGGAGTTTGCCTGGCGCGTGGGGCTGCCGGCTAAATCCGGCGTTGGCGGTGGGGTCGTGGCGATTGTCCCCCACGAGATGGCGATTGCCGTCTGGAGCCCGGAACTGGACGAGACCGGAAATTCACTGGCGGGCGTAGCGGCGCTGGAACAGCTGACCAAACGTCTTGGACGGTCCGTATACTGATGTCCACGTTAGATCCTCTGTTCGCGCGCCTGGCTCGCTCCACGTTTCGTTCACGATTTCATTTAGGGACGAAAGAGCGGCAATACTGCTGGGATAAGGGCGCAGAGACTATCGATAAGCATGCCGCCGATTTTGTCGCCGCGCGGCTGGCGCCTGCACACCCGGTGAATGACGGTAAGCAGACGCCGATGCGCGGCCATCCGGTTTTTATCGCCCAGCATGCCACGGCAACCTGCTGTCGGGGCTGTCTGGCTAAGTGGCACGCTATTCCGCAGGGCGTGCCGCTGAGTGCGCAGCAACAACAGTATATCGTCAACGTAATCCATCATTGGCTGGTCATAGAGGTAAATCGTGCCTCCTGAACTGACAATGTCTCTGTTTAAGCTACGCTTTTACTAATGCTCAGCGTCAGGAGACGTTATGAAGGCACCTCAAATTCCCGTTAATGAAGCGGAGCGCATGAATGCGCTGCGCGAATCCGGTCTGCTTGAGATCGACAATTATCCCGCGTTTGATCGTCTTACGCGGCTGGCAACACGCTTTTTCAGGGTGCCGCTGGCGATGATTACGCTGGTGGATGACCACGCCGCGATCGTGAAATCTGCTGACGGCCGGGCACTCGCCAGCCAGCCTCGCGACCTCTCGTTTTGCGGTCATACGATCCTGGGTGACGCGCCGCTGGTGGTGAGTGACACGCTGCTGGACGAACGCTTCGCGGATAATCCGCAGGTGGCGGGAGATCCGGGCGTGCGCTTTTATGCCGGTTTCCCGCTGCGTTTACGCGACGGGGCGTGCGTAGGATCGTTGTGTCTCATTGATTACGCGCCGCGGGAGTTTACCGCGGCGGATGCCGCCGTACTGGCCGATCTCAGCGCGCTGGCGGAGGATGAATTTGCAGCCGTTAGCGCCGCCACGACCGATGAACTCACGGGATTGTTTAACCGTCGCGGGTTTAACCAGTTTGCGCAGTTTGCACTGTCGGTTTCGCAGCGTCGGGCAGAACCGTTAACCCTTGGCTGGCTGGATCTGGACCATTTCAAAACCATTAACGATCGCTTCGGACATCAGGAGGGTGACAAAGCTCTGAAAGCGATGGCCGCCCTGATGCGTTCCTCGTTCCGCGAGGCCGATCTACTGGTACGTTTCGGGGGAGATGAGTTCGCGGTGCTGTTTGCGGATACCGATGAGCCTGGCGCCTGGATCGCCATGCAGTATCTCGTCGAACAAACGGAAAAGTATAACGCGCGTCAGCTACATCCCTGGTCGTTACAGTTCTCCTGGGGGCTGAGCGAGTTCGATCATCACCGCAACGATATTCAGGCATGGTTAAAACACGCGGATGCGCAAATGTACGCCATGAAGCGGCAACACCACGGCGAAAAATGACATAACGAAATCCTATGTCATCGCTTATTGCGTTACAAAAATGTTAATAGCAAAGTGGAGAGATTCAACCTAAGGACGCGCAATGAACTCTCCCATGCTGATTAAACCTCTCTCCCGACAGGACATCCTCACCCACATTGATGCCCTGAACGATATTCTCGTCAACTGTGTCAACGGCGGCGCCTCCGTCAGCTTTATGCTGCCTTTTTCTGCCGGGAAAGCCCGAACCTTCTGGCTCGGCGTCGCAGACAGCGTCGGGCGCGACGAGTGTACCGTCCTGGGCTGTTTTGATGCGGAGCAGGGGCTGGTTGGCACGGTCCAGCTGATCACCGATCAGCCTGAAAACCAGCCGCACCGTGCAGATGTCGCGAAACTGCTGGTTCATGGGAAGGCGCGCCGTAAAGGGGCGGCAATGGCGCTGATGGAATCCCTGGAGGCGGTTGCGCGTGAAAAAGCGCTTACGGTGCTGGTGCTTGATACCTCGACCGGCAGCGGCGCGGAGACGTTTTATCAGAGAGCGGGCTGGCAAAAGGCGGGGGAGATCCCACGCTACGCCCTGATGCCGAACGGGGACATGACGGCGACCTCGGTGTTCTATAAATTTCTTTGATATTTTTCACCATCGCGTCCTGAGTTGATCCAGACAGGGGTTCTGGTCCTGAAGTTTTGATAAGTTATCACACCAATCTTATCAGGCTGTATGACTAATCATAAAGGACCTCCATTGTGAACACTCTCAACCGTCGTGATTTCCCCGGTGCGTGCTACCCTGAACGTATCATCCAGTTTGGCGAAGGTAACTTCCTGCGCGCGTTCGTTGACTGGCAAATCGACCTCTTAAACGAGCATACCGATCTCAATGCCGGTGTGGTGATTGTGCGGCCGATCCAGAGCGATTTTCCGCCGTCGCTGAGCACCCAGGATGGTCTGTATACCACAATTATTCGTGGTCTGAATGAGCAGGGAGAAGCGGTAAGCGATGCGCGTCTTATTCGTTCCGTAAATCGTGAAATCAGCGTCTACAGCCAGTACGATGAATTTCTGGCGCTCGCCCATAACCCGGACATGCGGTTTGTCTTCTCCAATACCACGGAGGCGGGCATCAGCTATCATGCGGGGGATAAGTTTGACGATGCGCCTGCTGCCAGCTATCCGGCCAAACTGACGCGTCTGCTGTTCGAACGCTTTACCTACTTTAACGGGGCTGCGGATAAAGGCTGGATCATTATTCCTTGTGAGCTTATCGACTACAACGGCGATGCCCTGCGTGAACTGGTGCTACGTTATGCACAGGAGTGGGCACTGCCGGCGGCATTCATTGCGTGGCTGAATGATGCTAACACTTTCTGTTCGACGCTGGTTGACCGCATTGTTACCGGCTATCCGCGTGATGAGGTGGCAGAGCTGGAAGCCGGGCTGGGCTATCACGACAGCTTCCTCGACACGGCGGAACATTTCTATCTGTTTGTTATTCAGGGGCCGAAATCACTTGCAGCTGAACTGCGCCTGGATAAATACCCACTCAACGTCCTGATTGTTGACGATATCAAACCGTATAAAGAGCGTAAGGTGGCGATCCTCAACGGCGCGCACACGGCGCTGGTTCCGGTCGCTTTTCAGGCCGGCCTGGATACGGTTGGGGAAGCCATGAACGACGCGGAAATTTGCGCGTTCGTAGAGAAGGCTATTTATGAGGAGATTATTCCGGTCCTGGATCTGCCGCGCGACGAGCTGCACTCCTTCGCCAGTGCCGTAACGGGGCGTTTCCGTAATCCGTACATTAAGCATCAGCTGCTGTCGATTGCACTGAACGGGATGACCAAGTACCGCACCCGCATTCTGCCGCAACTGCTGGCAGGGCAGAAGGCGACCGGCAAACTGCCAGCACGTCTGACCTTTGCTCTGGCGGCGCTGATTGCATTTTACCGTGCCGAGCGCAACGGTGAGCGCTATCCGGTGCAGGACGATGCGCACTGGCTTGAACGTTACCAGCAGCTGTGGACGCAACATCACGACAAACAGGTCACTACCCGTGAACTGGTATCGTCGGTGTTAAGCGTGAGCGAGCACTGGGAACAGGATCTCACTCTGGTGAACGGACTGGTAGAACAGGTTGCGCTGGATCTGGATGCAATTTTAAGCAAAGGCATGCGCGATGCGGTGAAACCGCTCTGCTAATCATAATGCCCGGCGTTGGCCGGGTTTTTTAAAGACCCTATTTAGTTACAACATACTATCCGTTCTTTTTTTAGAACGCACTTGCGGCACCGTGCGGTTCAGGCTTAACAGGTCAGAAAATGCAATGAACTATTAACATGCTTGCAACCGTGAGGGGGATCACGTTTAATAGCCGCGCTCTTTACTTTTCTGAAGCTGATTATGATTGTTCGTCCTCAACAGCACTGGCTGCAACTGATTTTTGTCTGGCATGGTTCGGTACTTCCCAAAATTTATACCCGACTGCTGCTTAACTTCCTGCTTTCCATCGCCGTGATTGTCATGCTGCCGTGGTACACCTCGCTGGGTATCCGGTTTACCGTCGCGCCGTTCAGCATTCTGGGTGTGGCTATCGCCATCTTCCTGGGGTTTCGCAATAACGCCTGTTATTCGCGCTACGTTGAGGCGCGTCTGCTTTGGGGGCAGTTGATGATAGCGGCGCGCTCGCTGTTTCGCGAGGTAAAAAACACCTTGCCGGATGATAAACATCTTGGAGAGTTTGTCCGCCTGCAAATCGCGTTTGCTAACTGTCTGCGAATGACTCTACGCAGAGAAACCAATGCCGATCAGCTGTCCCGCTATCTGGCTCCAGACGATTTACGCAAAGTGATGGACGCCAACTCGCCGGCGAACCGTATCCTGCTGATCATGGGGGAGTGGCTGGCCGTGCGGCGGCGTAGCGGGCACCTTTCAGACATTCTGTTTCACAGCCTCAACAACCGCCTGAATGATATGTCCATCGTGCTGGCTGGCTGTGAGCGTATCGCCAATACGCCGGTCCCGTTTGCCTATACGCTGATCCTGCACCGGACGGTGTATCTGTTCTGCATCATGCTGCCGTTTGCTCTGGTCGTTGATCTGCATTACATGACGCCCTTTGTCTCTGCACTGATTTCCTACACCTTTATCTCGCTGGACACGCTGGCGGAAGAGCTGGAAGATCCGTTTGGAACGGAAGATAACGATCTGCCGCTGGACGCCATCTGCAACATGATGGAGCGCGATCTGTTGCAGATGAACGATGAAGAGAACATACCTGAAAGACTGATGCCGGATAAGCATTATCAGCTGACCTGACGGGCATTCCACTCGTCGCGGGTGATTTCCCACAGCTCCGAATCCAGCAGGCCGCTGACATAGGCTTTCTTCTCCGTCCTGATGAGCCGCATGCCGCTGCTGTCTGAAATACGTCTGGAGCGGCTGTTTGCAGCCGCTTTCGGCGCGCGCAACACCGGTTTGTTAAGCGTATTGAACCAGTAATCCGTGGCCGCAATGCTCGCCTCGCGCATATATCCCTGGCCCTGAAATTCCGGCGCGAGCCAGAAGCCCCGGTTGTTGTCCTCCACGTCATACAGGCAAATCAACCCCATCAGTTCGTCAGACGCTTCGTGACGGCGAATCGTCCAGAACCACGCAATCCCTTTGGCCATATCGGGCAGTGCAACGTTGTTGACATAATTTTCTGCACCGTTTTCCGGGTAGGGCCAGGGGACTGAAGCCACCATATAGCGGACAATCTCCCAGCGCGGATAGTGTTGCTGGATCTGGACGGCATCTTCTGCAATCAGGGGGCGTAATATCAGGCGCTCGGTGGTAAGCGTGGGTATGGTCATCCGCTGATCTCCATAATTAAGCGTTATGCTTTTGTTTGGGTTCTGGTATTTTCATCAATATCACATTCTATTTGGTCGTGCTTTTGTTATTCAGGTTTATCCATAAAAGGGGTTATATGATGCTGAGAAAAGCCAGGCCCGAAGAAGCCGAAACACTCTGGCACGTCCGTAACGAAGCGATTCGCCATGGCTGCAAAATCTAGTGGGTTTTGCCATGCTGGGTGAAAATACGCATTACTCGCGTATGGCCGACGCGCATTTACGCTGTATTGAAATGGCAATTGATTTGTAAGGTCAGAACAGATGACGCTAACCGTACGTCCTTTATGCACAGATGATTACCCACAATGGCGACCGCTGTGGGATGGCTATACCCATTTTTATGAGTGCTACCTTGACGAGTCCGTTACCGCGGCCACCTGGGACAGGGCGCTCGCAGATTCATCATCTCTGTTTTGCCGTGTCGTGGAGAAGGACGGCCGCGTCATCGGCTTCGCCATGTGCGTCCTGCATGAAGGGACCTGGTCAACCGCGCCCGTTTGCTATCTGGAAGATCTGTTTGTTGACGCTGCCGAACGTGGCGCAGGGGCGGGTAAAGCGCTTATCGACGCCCTGATCGATGAAGGCAAGCGGGAAGGGTGGTCAAAACTCTACTGGGTAACCCGCATGAATAATCCTGCGCGTAAGCTGTATGATCACTATGGTGAAGCCGACGATTACGTCCGGTACCGAATCTCGCTTTAGTCGTTTAATACCTGGGTTTGTATCACACTGTATCTGCCTCTGTGATACATACACAGGTATGCAATAAAACCGCATCCGCACACATCTCCTGTACAAACGCATGGTGTTATATCTCCGTCAACTGAACTTACCCGGAGATAACATCATGTTTAATAAACTCGCATACTCAGCCGTCGCCCTGACCGTATCACTTGGCACCGTGATGTCCTGTCAGGCAGAAGCGACGGGTAAGGATTACGCGTCGGCCTTTAACCAGGTTAAACAGATTAACGCTGGCGATTTGAACGTCGGTTACATCGATATCGGGCCAAAAGAGGGGCAACCGGTGATCCTGCTACATGGCTGGCCGTACGACATTCACAGTTATGAAGAAGTGGCCCCCGCGCTGGCCGCGAAGGGGTATCGTGTCATTGTGCCGTCCCTGCGCGGGTACGGCACCACACGCTTTATTTCTGATAAAACGCCGCGAAACGGCCAGCCTTCGGCAATGGCAAAAGACATCGTCAACCTGATGGACGCCCTGAATATCAAACAGGCGGTGTTTGCCGGTTATGACTGGGGGGCGCGTACGGCAGATATCGTTGCAGCGCTCTGGCCGGAACGGGTGAAATCGCTGGTCTCGGTAAGTGGCTACCTGATCAGCAGCCAGGCGATTGGCAAACAGCCTTTACCGCCGAAGGCAGAGGTTCAGTGGTGGTATCAGTTCTATTTCGCCACGCCGCGCGGGGCGGAGGGCTATGCTAAAAATACGCACGATTTTGCCCGGTTGATTTGGTCCCAGGCTTCGCCTGACTGGAAATTCAGCGATGCCACCTTCAATGCCAGCGCCAAATCCCTCGATAACCCGGACCACGTTGCCGTCACGCTCAGTAATTACCGCTGGCGTCTGGGGCTGGAGAAGGGTGAGCAGAAATATGACGCCTACGAACAAAAGCTGGCTACGCTGCCGAATATTACGGTGCCGACCATCACCATCGAGGGCGGTAACAACGGAGCACCACATCCTGTACCCGCAGCCTATGCAGGGAAATTCACCGGAAAATATGAGCACCGTACTTTCGGCGCAACGGTTGGCCACAACCCGCCGCAGGAAGATCCGCAGGACTTTGTTAAAGCCGTTGTCGACGCGGATAAGCTCTGATATGTGCTATTTTCAATCCGTTACCTCTTAATCAGGAGCCTGCGGTGGAGCATATTGATCACATCCTTGTCGTCGATGACGACAGGGATATTCGTGAACTGATTGTCGATTACCTCGTGAAATCCGGTTACCACGCCTCTGGCGCGGCGAACGGGAAAGAGATGCGCGTAGTGCTCGACAAACAGCATATCGACCTGGTGGTGCTGGACGTGATGATGCCCGGCGATGATGGCCTGACGCTGTGTCGACAGCTGCGCAGCAGCAGGCATAAGGATCTGCCGATCCTGATGCTCACCGCGCGCAACGAGGACACGGACCGGATCCTGGGACTGGAGATGGGCGCCGACGATTATGTGGTGAAACCGTTTGTGGCCCGCGAACTGCTGGCGCGTATCAAAGCTATCCTGCGTCGTTTTCGTACTATGCCGCCTAATCTTCAGGTGACCGAGGCAGGGCGCCTGGTGGTGTTCGGGGAATGGCAACTGGATACCGTGGCGCGTCATCTGATTGATAACGAGGGGATGGTTGTGGCGCTCAGCGGGGCGGAATATCGCCTTTTGCGCGTATTCCTCGATCATCCTCAACGGGTGCTGACCCGCGATCAGCTGCTGAACCTGACGCAGGGACGTGATGCCGAGCTGTTTGAGCGTTCGATTGATCTCCTGGTGAGCCGCGTGCGACAGCGCCTGAATGAAGATGCCCGCACGCCGGCCTACATTAAAACCGTTCGCAGCGAAGGCTACGTTTTTACCATGCCGGTGACCATCGTCGAGGCCAATGAATGACACTATGGCCCCGCACCTTACTGGCCCGGCTGCTGATCATTGTGCTGCTTGGACTCTTACTGGCTAACGCGCTCAGCCTGACGCTGGTCATGGTTGAGCGAATGCACAGCGCGCGCACGGTTATGCTGGGCAATCTTGAGAATGACGTGGCGACCAGCGTGGCCATTCTCGACCGGCTTCCGGCCAAAGAGCGGCCAGAGTGGCTGGAACGGCTCAGTCGCGGTAATTATCGTTATATCCTTGGCCCCGGCGAGGCAGGCGCCGCGCCAACGGACAAGCGCTCGCGGGATGCAATTCGCACCCTGAAAGAGACGCTTTCAGCCCAATATCCGCTCCAGTTTACGGCGGTGCCAGGGCCGATCTCCCATATTCAGGCCCATCTGACGCTCCGCGACGGCGCACCGCTCACTATCGATCTGATCCCGCGCATGCCGCCTGTCGCCAGCTGGTTACCCGTGGTGCTAGTTCTTCAGCTGTTACTTGTCGCGCTCTGCTCCTGGATTGCCGTACGCCAGGTTGTCCGGCCTTTCCTGCAATTCACGCGTGCGGTTGATTCCCTCGATCCTGCGGCCCATTCACCGATGACTGAAAAAGGACCGGTTGAAGTGCGCCAGGCTGCACACGCTTTTAATGAGATGCAGTCGCGGATACAAACGTATCTGCGTGAACGCGCGCAGATTCTGGCGTCCATTTCTCACGATCTCCAGACGCCCATCACGCGCATGAAGCTGCGGATCGAAATGGCAGATCAGCCCGAACTCCGCGATAAGCTGCTGAGCGACCTGGATAATATGTCGCGCCTGGTACGGGAGGGGATTGCCTATGCCCGGTCATCAGAATCACTGGAAGAGACCACGCTGAAGCTGGAGCTGAACGCGTGGGTTAACAGCATCGCCAGTGATTATCAGGACATTGGTAAAAACGTGCAGTTTCATGCACGCAATGCGCGTCTGCCGATCGTTACTCGTCCACAGGCATTGCGCAGGGTAATGACCAATCTGCTGGATAATGCGCTCAAGTTTGGCGATAGCGCGGTTATAGAGATTGATGAAGATGAAAGGCAGGTAGCGATCCGTATTATGGATAACGGCCCCGGCATCCCGGAGGCAGAACTGGAGGCGGTGTTACAGCCGTTCTACCGGGTTGAAACGTCGCGCAACCGCGAAACGGGCGGCACCGGGTTAGGCCTCGCCATTGCCGCGCAGCTCACCGCCCAGCTTGACGGGAAATTGCATATTGCAAACCGGGCAGAGGGCGGGTTGGCCGTAAGCGTGACTCTTCCGCGCGGTTAATTGTACGCCTGTGTATCTGCACCCCATGCCGATACGCAGGCAGACAAAATTCAGCTTTTCGCACACGGCCTGAACACATTCGTACGGTCAAATAACCTCACTGCACCTTCGCAGCAACCGTATCGTGAGGTCGTTATGTTTCTGATAATCGCTTTTTTGGGCGGCATGATTAGCCTGCTCAGTCCGTGCACGCTTCCCGTCATTCCTCTGCTGTTCGCTAGCTTTCAGGGGCAGCGCAAACACATTCTGGCGCTTCTGGCGGGAATGATTGTGATGTTCACGTTGGTGGCGATGGTAGTAACGGTTGCCAGCGAGTGGATCGCTGACGCCACCGTTATCGGTCGCTGGATTGCGCTGCTGATACTGAGCATTGCTGCCCTGGCTCTGATCTTCCCGCAGTTTGCTCAGCGCATTGCCCGTCCGGCGGTCAGTGCGGGAAACGTTCTCAACACCCACAGCGTTCAGCGACACGGCCTGGTTTCGGCTTTTCTGGCAGGGCTGGCCGTTGGACTTCTGTGGTCCCCCTGTGCCGGACCGATTCTCGGGGCGATCTTCAGCATTAATATTGCGGGCCACTCGGCCATCGCAACCGGAGCGCTGTTAGCCGCTTACGGCAGTGGATGCGCGTTGATGCTGGGGCTGCTTGTCGCGGGGGGCCGTAAGCTGATAACCCCTCTGAGAGCCAAATCCGCATTGATGGCGCGTTTGCGTCAGGGAGCGGGAGTGATGATGTTAGCTGCCGTTGCGTTCAACGCCAGCGGGATGACCTCAGCCCTGAAAGGTGCCAACGGTATTGCCGACCAGCTGGAAAACGCTCTGTTGAGCCTTGCGCAACCATCCTCCACGCAGGTGAAACTGCAACCAGTCGCTGACGCAACGCCGAGCAGCCAGCTACCATCATTAAGCGGCGGTACGGGCTGGGTAAACGGTGACCCTGTCACGTCTGAGGCCTTGCGGGGGAAAGTTGTGCTTATCGATTTCTGGACCTGGGACTGTATCAACTGCCAGCATACCCTTCCGCATGTTCGAGACTGGGCGAAGAAATATGAGTCACAAGGTCTGGTGGTGATTGGCGTCCACACCCCGGAATACCCCTGGGAAAAGCCGTTATCATCGGTGAAAAACGCGGTCAATAAATGGCAGCTGCCGTACCCCGTAGTGACGGATAATAACTACAAAATCTGGAGCGCGTTCGGAAATCAGTACTGGCCAGCGCATTACTATTTCGATGCGAAAGGGCAACTGCGTTACACCGCGTTTGGCGAAGGTAACTACGACAAGCAGGAGGCCGTGATTCAGCAGTTGCTCAAGGAAGCGCGTTCCTGATCCGGCTTACGGAACCCGCTGAGCCACCATAAACAGGCGCGGAAAAGCCAGCAGTATCTGCCCGTTCTCCTGGAGCGGATACTGCTCTTCCAGCAGCTCAAGGTAGCGTTTCAGATAGTTTTTCTGCTCGCTTTCGTTGAGTTCCTGTAACCACGGCCGTAACCCCGTCGCGCTGACCCAGTCAATAATCGCCTGATGAGAGCTCATCTGATGGAAGTAGGTGGTGCGCCAGATATCCACGTCACATCCCGCTTCCGTCAGAATATCGTAGTAGGCATGGATACCCGGCAATGGCTCGCGGCCACGATCGGGGTAGCCCTGTTCCCAGGCAACTTCACGCATCAGGGCGTGCGTCGGCTCAAGCCAGTTGTCAGGCATTTGCACCGCCAGCACGCCGTTTAACTGGAGCAGTGAAACCAGGTGTGGCAGAAGGTGGTAATGGTCCGGGATCCATTGCAATGAGGCGTTGGCGTAGATCAGGCTGAGCGGCTGGTCAGGTTTGTAGTGCCGGATATCTGCCTCAACAAAGTGGCAGTCTGGCAGGGCCTGTCGGGCTTCCTCCAGCATGGCCGGGGAGTTATCCACGCCGGCGATCTGCGCAGAAGGCCAGCGCTGTTTCAGCAGCGCGGTGCTGTTGCCTGGCCCGCAGCCCAAATCCACGGCTGAGGTTATGTCAGCAAGCGGCACCCGGGCCAGTAACTCAGCGGCGGGACGTGTGCGTTCTGCGCTGTACTGTAGATAAAGAGAGGGATCCCAGTCGGCCATTTTCGCATCTCCATGTTGAGGTGTTCAGCAAGAATAGCACAGGCAAATACCTGCGCCGGGGCAGGTATCTGCCTAATGGTGAGATTATAAAATGCCTTTGAGGGCCAGGTGATAGAGCAGCATGATGGTTTTTCCGTCGACGATCTGCCCATTTTCAATGCCCCGAAGCGCGTCGTCCAGCGTCATTTCCAGCACGTCGATATCTTCCCCCTCAGCTTTAACGCCGCCGCCCGCGCTGGTCCGATCCTGCGGATGATATTCCGCCAGATAGAAGTAGAGTTTCTCGGTGACCGAGCCCGGGCTCATATAGGCCTCAAAAATTTTCTCTACGCGCGTCACCTTAAACCCGGTTTCTTCTTCCGCTTCGGCCTTAATCCGGCTTTCCGGGTCAAGGTTATCGAGCAACCCGGCGGCCGCCTCAATGAGATCCTCTTCGTGACCATTGATAAACACCGGGAAACGGAACTGACGCGTCAGAATGACGGTTTTGCTGTCGCGATTATAGAGCAGGATCGTCGCGCCATTCCCCCGGTCATACACTTCACGCTCTTGCCGCTGCCAGTCGCCATCGCTGCGCTGGAGGTCAAAAGTGTATTTTTTCAGGTTATACCAGTTGTCGGACAACGTTTCGCTGTTGATGATGCGTATATCTGCACGTTTTGATTGCACGTTTGTCTCTCCTCTCGTAGAGTAAGCATCATAAACAGCACTATCGTGCAAATACAAGACATATCGTGCAACATCAGGAATAAATCATGCTTACAAGCCAGCGTAAACAGTTGATTCTGGAAAAACTGGAGGCGGAAGGCCAGGTCCAGTCAACTGCGCTCAGCCTCTTTTTCTCGGTGTCTGAGGACACTATCCGCCGGGATTTACGTGAACTGGCGGCAGAAGGGCGTTTGCAGCGTGTTCACGGCGGTGCACTGCCAGCATCTTCAGCGATTGCG
Organism: Enterobacter cloacae complex sp. CDL013; assembly: GCF_049238805.1. Taxonomy (NCBI): domain Bacteria; kingdom Pseudomonadati; phylum Pseudomonadota; class Gammaproteobacteria; order Enterobacterales; family Enterobacteriaceae; genus Enterobacter; species Enterobacter cloacae complex sp. CDL013. Next base: position 174,398 of record NZ_JBMKGT010000007.1, read on the forward strand.
CCTTTTGCCGAGCGTCAGTCCGTCAAAATGGATGCAAAAAAACGCGTGGCACGGCGAGGCGCGCAGCTCATTTCACCGGGGCAGGTGGTGATCATTGATGGCGGGACGACCACCTCCGAACTTATTACATTCTTGCCACCCGATTTACCGATAACCGTGGTGACGCACAGCCCGGGTATCGCATTGGGTCTGGTCGGCCATCCGAGCATAGAGGTGATCCTGATCGGTGGTCGTTTGTATAAACACTCCATCGTCACGGTCGGCGCGGCCGCAATTGAAGGCATCAATAATATTCATGCGGATCTGTTTTTCATGGGTGTCACCGGCGTGCATCCTGAGGCCGGGCTGACCACCGGAGATTATGAAGAAGCGTGCATCAAACGTGCATTTTCCGGCAGAGCGGCGGAAACGGTGGTACTGGCCTCGCCGGAAAAGATCAACACGGCCTCGGCGTTCGTGATTGGCGACCTGTCGCTGGTGAATACGCTGGTTGTTGAAAACACAACGGATGAACGCTGGGTGAGCGCCATGAAAGAAAAGGGCGTTACGGTGATCGCAAGCCAGTAAATAACCGCTTTTTTGCCAGCCTGACCGCCAGGCTGTCAAACAGACAAAGGTTATCCTTCACGCGGATTTCTAGACTAAGGCTTTCATCTGTTTAAGGACAAGCCATGAAAGCGATCTCCATTCTGGCGTGTGGCGCGGACCCAACCGCGCAACGCCTGTCAACGTCTGCCATTCAGCAGGCCATAAACAGTGCTCAAGAGAACGATGTCATTGTTATTCCGCAAGGCCGTTTTCTGACCGGCGCACTGTTTCTGAAAAGCGGTGTTTCGCTTCGCCTGGATGCTGGCGCACAGCTCGTTGGAAGCCAGGATCTGGCTGATTATCCCCTGATAAACACCCGGGTGGCCGGCATTGATATGCGCTGGCCGGCAGGGATTATTAATATCATCGATTGTGAAAACGTCAGCATTACCGGTACAGGTACGATAGACGGGCAGGGTGTCATCTGGTGGCAACGCTTCTGGGGCGATGACGAACGCAGCGGCATGGTTGGCGATTACAGCGCCAGAGGATTACGCTGGGTGGTTGATTACGACTGTCAGCGCCCGCGCAATATCCTGGTCTTTGAAAGCCAGAACATTCTGCTGCGTGATTTTACCAGTCGGGAGTCCGGATTCTGGAACATACACCTCTGTTATTCGCGCCGTATCGCGGTTGAGGGTGTGCAAATCAGCAATTCTGCGGGGCCGAGCACCGACGGGATTGACGTCGACTCCTGCGAACAGGCGCGGATTGAACGCTGCATTGTGTCCTGCAATGACGACAATATTTGCATCAAATCTGGACGAGGACGCGAAGCGGCGCAAAAAGCACGTACCGCGCGGGATATAGTGATTCGAGGATGTACGCTGAATAAGGGATCCGGGATCACGCTGGGGAGTGAAACTTCAGGTGGCATTGAACGCGTCCTGATAGAAGATAACGCGTTTAACGGAACGGGCGTCGGGTTCCGCATTAAGTCGGCCCGCAACCGTGGCGGGTTTATCCGTGATATCACCGTCCAAAATTTACGTCTTACGGACGTACGTTTTCCGGTGCTGATCCAGCTGAACTGGTTTCCGCAGTACAGCTATGGCGACCAGAGCAATTTATCTGATAAACCAGAACACTGGCGCAAGCTGGCTGAAGGTGTTGAGGGCGAAGCCGGTCTTACTGAGGTCAGCGGACTGACGATTAAAAATATGACGGCGCGTCGCTCAGACAACAAATATTTCTCGCGGGCATTTTTCATTGCGGGGTATCCGGAGCGTCCTGTGGCCGGGTTAACGCTGGAGGGGATTTTTATTGACGCGACAGAGTTTGGGAAAATTTCCGGTGTGGATGGGTTGCGCTTTCAGGATGTGCAGGTGACTGCCGTAGAGAACACGCAAGACTGTAACGACAGTTATGAACGTTGATGGCATAGAATCTATGGGCATAATTCGCTGAATGAGCAGAACAAGGCTGGGCCCGAAACGGCTGGATTTGTTCTTAATTAATCTTAGTACGCATAATGTATATTATGTTAAATGAAATATTATGAATCCTATCACTCATCAGATAAGCCCATCGCATACCACCCTTTCCTTTGCCTCTACTGAGGAAGCCGGAGAAACAGTGTCCGTTCCTGAGTCTGCGAGGCTTTAAAACCATGGTGGATATAAAACGCTTTGGCTTCCTCAGTGAGTGCATGAACCATGATCGCCCGCACCCCGATATTCTCAGCTACCCGATAACAGCGTAAAACCGCATCGTGGAGTAAATCGGCTCCCAACCCGTTTCCGCGTAACGAGACATCAACAGCCAGACGGGCAAGTATAATCACGGGAATGGGATCCGGCATGTTACGCCGCAGATTACCTGTCGCTTGCGTATGGTTAACGCTGCCGGTAGCCAGTGAGTAAAATCCCGCGACCTGCTTCGTGCCCGTTTTACAAATGACAAACGTTCGGGCTGCGCCGAGCGCCTGGTTTTTCAGACCTCTTTGTTTTAGCCATTCGTCAAGCACGGCCTCTCCGCTGACGAACTCCGCCAGTTGATGGACGCTGGATAAGGGCTCTGGCGCTGTTACACGTCCCACTGCGGTTTCCTTGCCAGCAGTTTTTCTATGGCAGGATCGTCCGCGACCGGGGCATCAAGCATGTCAATGAACTCTGCGTACTGTTCATCGTTAAAATTGAATACACGTCGATCGAGGATCACATTCTCGGCTGCCTGACAGGCCATCTCCAGAATGAAGTCTGTACGTGATTTATGGAGGATCTCTGCGGCGGCATCGATAAGCGCCCGCTGGGATTCTTTGGCTCTGAGATTGAGTTGAACATCTGATTTCATGGGTATACCTCTTGTATAGCAATTGCTTTACAAGCATAACATAAGCGGCGTGTATAGCAATCGCTATACAGCGCTCTTTATCATGTCTGACCTCTCCACACCGCATATCGCAAGAATTTGCTCTCTCAGCCAGCGGTGACCAGGGTCGCGTTCCATTCTTGGGTGCCACATCTGTGAAACCGTAATACGACGGCTTTTGAACGGCAGCTCGAAAACGTGTAACTGCTCCGTTATCTGCTGATTGAGTAAATAGAGCGCGGGTATCATGGCAATAAGATCTGATGCCAGCGCCACGGACAGCGCCGTCGGAAATCCCGGTACGACGCTGGCGATTTTACGTTTTGTCCCCAGTTCGGCCAGCGCATCGTCAACGGAACCGTGCAACGCGCCCTCAGGTGACGCTACCACATGGCCCCAGGCGACATAATCCTTCACCCCTATTTCTGCCTGATTAGCCAGCGGATGCCCCTTACGCACGACGCCCACAAACCGATCCTCAAACAGTCGTTGCAGCCGTATTTCAGGCCCCATATTGCTCTGGACGCCAATCTCCAGATCAACCAGCCCTTCCCGAAGATAGCGCGACGTTTTTTCCGGCTTCGGCGCGAAGCGTATACAGACGTCCGGCGCGGCGTCGGCCACAGCCGCTATAAGCGCAGGCCCAAACGCCACCACAAAACCATCGTTTGCCCTGATGGTAAAAAGACGCGCCAGACTTCGCGCGCTGAACGTTTCAGTTGAGGGCTGCAATACCGCCCTGGTCTCGTGCACTGCACGCCTGGCGCGATCCCGGGTCGCTTCGGCCCACGGGGTTAGTACCATGTTACGCCCGGCGCGCACCAGGATCGGGTCGCCTGTAACGTCGCGTAACCTGCTTAATGTCCGGCTCATGGCCGAGGTGCTGAGGTTCAGACGGCGTGCCGCACCTGCGACACTCGCTTCGCTCAGCAATATGTCGAGTGAAATCAGTAAGTTAAAATCTGGATCGGTCATAGCGCTCATTCCTGTGCATTCAGATAAGGCGTTTCATGCAACGATAAAGTGCAAATGGTGCGCCTTCCGCCCTGTAAAAGCCATCTTTATAGTTTTGTCATCCATACACTCTTCTCAGAGGACAACCTGATGACGCTCTTTTCCAGTCAACCCGGCGACGAAGGACTGCCTGGCCCGGCGCGCGCACGGGTGATGGCCGCAATTATGACCACCACCTTAATGGGCGTGTTTGATGGCACCATGATCAACATTGCCCTGCCCTCCATGGACCAGGAGATGCAGGTACCTGCCAGTATTGCTGTCTGGTTCGCCAACGGGTATCTGCTGGCGGCCGCGACGTCGCTGGCAATATTCGCGGCGCTTGCGGCCCGCCTGGGTTATCGCCCCGTTTTTCTGGCAGGTTTGACAACCTTTACCCTGACATCGCTGGGTTGCGCGCTGGCGAAGACGCCCGAAGTGCTCATCGGTATGCGCGTGCTTCAGGGGATCGGCGGCGCGGCGACGCTGAGTATTGCCCCCGCAATCCTGCGATCCGTATTTCCCGGGCGATTACTTGGCCGCATTCTGGGGTTACACGCTCTGCTCATCGCCTCCAGCTCCGCTATCGGGCCGGTATTGGGTGGTACGATCCTTCACACCCTGAGCTGGCAATGGCTGTTTGCGATAAACGTGGTTCCCGGCACCCTCGCCTTACTGCTGGCGGTCAAAGCGCTGCCGTGGGATGCGGTTCGAAAGCAAGCGCCCTTCGACACCCCGGGCGCCATATTGTCGGCGCTGCTGCTGGGGTCGACGATCATGGCGGCGAACAGCCTCCAGGAGGCTACTTATCACCCCGGCAGTCTTTGCTGGACGGTGCTCGCTGCGCTGAGCGGCATGGCGTTTATCTGGCAGATCCGCCGCACGGATAACCCCTTGCTGCCGCCGACGATGTTTAAAAATGAACGTTTTACCCTCGCGGCCTTCACGTCAATGATTGCTTTTGTCAGCCAGGGGATCACTTTTATTGCACTGCCTTTCCTGTTTCAGAGCGAATACGGCTACAGTCCGGTGTTGTCTGCCCTGCTGTTTACGCCGTGGCCGCTAGGGATCGTACTGATTGCGCCGCATGCAGGCCGGTGGGCGGACACGATTTCAGCCCCGGCGATATCCACCCTGGGGCTGGTGATTTTTGTCGTGGGTTTGATCCTTCTTGCGACATTACCCGACCGCCCTACAATGTGGGATATCTGCCTGCGGAGTCTGGTATGCGGCATGGGGTTTGGCTGCTTTCAGAGTCCCAATAACCGGGAAATGCTCTCCAACGTTATTCGTGAGCATGCGAGCTATGCATCCGGTGTTTTATCCATTATGCGCACGTTCGGGCAGTGTCTGGGCGCCGCCGCCGTGGCCGTTCTGCTGGCCGCAGATGAAAGGTCAATTCATGTTGCGCTATGGGTCGCAGCCGCAGCTTCTGCGGTAGCGGTCGTCGTCAGCGCGAGTCGGTTGCGTAAAATCACTCATCCTGCGGAAACAGGATGAGCACGAAAATATAACTAAGCGCTACTCCAGCGCCAGCAGCGCAAAACTCGCCAGCCAGTGGCCGCCGCTGTAGTGGCTGCCGACAACATGCTCCACGCTTGCCGAGAGATGGCGCGCAACGGCATCGTGTAATGGCTTCCGGGCGTGATGATTTTCCGGCAGAGCACGGGCAATGTGCTTCATACACCAGGCGCGGCTGAGGTTGAGACCGTCCAGATGCGCGATTTTCGGGTCGGTGCGGTCGCTCACCTCTGCCGGGTTCATCAGCGCAGAAACGGCGCCCACTTCAGGCAGAAACGCATCGAACCAGGCCGGGAAATCCTCCACCACCTTACTCATCAGCAGGGCCTCGGTCAGCGCTCCGGAGATATACTCGTCGCCACCCGGCTCATAATGCGCAGGATATTGCGTGTCCGCGAGGTAAAACCGCGTTGCCGCGTCCAGGATGGCGCGCTCAAGCGTGTCATCGTTCACCGCCCGGGCATAATCCAGCCCCAGCGCGAGCGCAAACGCCGTGTTGTAGTGCGTCCCGACGCGGATCGGATAGGTAAGCTTGCTGAGGTAATCCACCAGCCGCTGGCGAATATCCCGCGTTAACGGTTGCAGCGTCTGGTACCAGCGCTCCGCCTGCGGCAGTGACGATTGCTTCAGCTCCTGCGCCAGCGCCAGCAGCCAGCCGTAGCCATAAGGCCGCTCAAACGACGCGCGGAACGGCGCGGTAAAATAGGCCAACTCCTTCGCCACCTTCTCGTCGGTCAGGTGTTCTTCGAACAGAGTGATGATCTCTTCCCGGCACGGCAGTTCGGGCCAGAGACGCAGGCAGCGCAGCAGCAGCCAGTAGCCGTGCACCGCAGAGTGCCAGTCAAAACAGCCGTAAAAGATCGGGTGCAGCTCGCGAGGCGGCAGAACGTCGCCGTCATCGTTGAGCAGATGCATAATGTGGTTCGGGTATTCCTGACGTAAATAGGTCAACGGCATTCTGGCGAAGGCGTCAGCCTGATGTTGCGTTAATTCCATTGCAGCTCCTTAGCGAAACACGAGGAAATACATTAAGAACACGTTCACCACCAGCAGGGTTAACGCGGTCGGGATCTGGATCTTGATAACCTGATATTTGTCTTTTAGCTCCAGTAGCGCGGCGGGCACAATGTTGAAGTTGGCGGCCATCGGCGTCATCAGCGTGCCGCAATAGCCAGCGTACATACCGATAGCCAGCAGCGGCGCCGGGTTACCGTGATGGACGTTAATCAGGAATGGCAGAGCGATACCGGCGCTTAACACCGGGAAGGCTGCGAAGGCGTTACCCATGATCATGGTAAACAGCGCCATCCCCACGCAATAAATGACCACCAGCATGAAGCGGCTGTCCGGGTTCACAAACAGGCTGACCACCTTTTGTACCGATTCGCCGGTATTCGCCACCACAAACACCCCGCCGAGCATGGCGAGCATCTGCGGCAGGATCACCGCCCAGCCAATGGTATCGACCAGCCGACGCGACTGACGAACCGCATGCAGCGGCGTACCTTTTGTCAGCCACCAGCCGGTGAGGATAGCTGCCACACAGGCTACGCACAGTGCCGCCAGCGTAAGCTGTTTCTGGTCGAGCAGATAGACACCGCCAATCGACACGCCTTTCAGAAATAGCGTCCCGATGACCGTTACCACGGGGATCATCAGTGCCGGTAAAAACAGCCAGTTTTTCAGCCGGTTCGACGAGGCAACGCGCTCCTCCTCGGTGGACATTTTATAACGCCCCTTCCCGACCAGCCCGAAACCGGCCAGCAGCGCAATCACGATAACGGCGCCGCCAATAATGCGATACGCCAGGGACTTACCCAGCTCCTGCACCATCAGATCGCCAAACAGGAAGATCCCGCCAAACAGAAACCAGAACAGCGCCGTGGTATAGCGTTTCGGGTTAGCGCGATCGCGAAGGGTCATCACAACCAGCAGCATCACGACGAAGCCGATCAGGTAGTACACACGGTTAATGGTGATGAGGGTCATCATGGTGCGATCTCCTGCGTACCCTGCTCTGCTTTCCAGGCCATCACGTCGCGACGAATGCTGGCATCGAGGCGTAGCAGACGCGTCATATGGATGATCAGTGCCGCAATGGCGGTCGGAATGGCCCACAGGCCGATATGCAGCGGTTCGATCCCCTCGATCCCGTTCTCTTTCAGGAACGCATCAATCAGCAGTACCGCGCCAAAGGCGATAAAAATATCTTCCCCAAAGAAAACCGCGATATTGTCACACGCGGCGGCATGGGCTTTGATTTTGTCGCGGATAGTCTGCGGCAGTTCCCCGTATTCATTCAGAGCTGCCCCTTCCGCCATCGGCGCCAGCAGCGGACGCACCGTTTGCGCGTGGCCGCCAAGCGACATCAGGCCCAGCGCAGCCGTCCCTTCGCGGGCAACAAAGTAGAGCATCAGGATACGCGCCGAGGTGGCGCTGGCGATCTTCGCGACCCAGGCCTGGGCGCGTTCTTTCAGCCCGTAATACTCCAATAGGCCAATCACCGGCAGGATCAGAATGAAGGTGGCAAGCGAGCGGCTATTCACGAACTTTTCGCCAAAGGTTTCCAGCAGCATACCGAAATCCATGCCAACCAGCAGGCCCGTCGCCAGGCCCGCCACCACGACAACCAGCAGCGGGTTGAAACGCAGTGCAAAACCAATAACCACCACCGGAATCCCGATAAGTGGCAACAGTGTAGAACTGTCCATAAACGTTACCCTATCCAAAGTGAGCGTTGCGCGCCGACGGCTATTTTTTATACTTCGCAGCAGAGCGAAGCCGGTGCATTACGGCGCGCGATGTTGTGTTTTGCGTGAGGCTCCACAGAACCTGCACTAAAAAGCTATATCTGAACGTCAAAAACATGTAAACAATTTATCAATAAAATGTTCTTATTTTATCGACGGGTTTACATTTCGGGGGAAGGATCGTTATGACAGTAAAGAAAAAGACGACAGCGTTAAACCACGACGATATTGCGGACGGGCGAATCGTCTCCTCCCGTCATCTCGTCTCAGAGCGGTGTGCTGAATTATCAGAGCTGGAATATGCGCTGATCATGACCAGCAATGCGTTTAACAAATGGATGGTGCGCTGCATGACCGCAGCGGGTGAACCGGATATGGGGGCCTTTGATGTTTCGCTTCTGCACCACGTGAATCACCGCAACCGTAAGAAAAAGCTGGCTGACATCTGCTTTGTGCTGAACGTGGAAGATACCCACGTGGTGACGTATGCGCTGAAAAAGCTGGTCAAGGCGGGCTACGTCACCAGCGAGAAAGCGGGAAAAGAGCTTTTTTTCTCCACTACGGAGGAGGGAAAAGCGCTGTGCATGAAGTACCGGGAGGTGCGGGAGGCCTGCCTGATCAACATTCATGCGGAAAGCGGTATTCCGGGCGCGTCGATTGGCGAGACCGCGCAGTTACTCCGCGCGATCTCCTCCCTGTATGATACCGCCGCACGCGCGGCGGCTTCGCTTTAAGGACGGCGGAACAGGGTGATACTCCGCCCGGCCAGCTCGTAATCGACAGATTCAGTGATGATTTCCCCCGTGGGGGCATCCTCCGACGTCGAGAGTTCGAGCACCCAACCCCCTTCGCCAAACTGCGGGATCTGGAATGGCACCGTACCTTCAAACGGGTTAAACAGCATCAGCACGTCTTGCCAGACGCCCTCTTCCTGCTCAAGATCAGGACGGCTGATGGCAAGACCAAGGGTGGAACCCTCGTCCCACTGTTCCGACTGCTGCGGTCCGCCGCCGGCGTTAAACCAGCGGATCTCCAGCCCGTCGCGCCAGTTCTCACGTCGCAGCAGCGGCTGCGTCGCGCGCAGGGCAATCAACCGACGGGTAAAGTCGCGCAGCTTCTCGTCGTTTTCAGTGAGTCCTTCCCAGTTTACCCAGGAGATCTCGCTGTCCTGACAATAGCCGTTATTATTGCCCTTTTGCGTCCGGCCAAACTCATCGCCTGCCAGCAGCATCGGCGTGCCGTGCGAGAAGAAGAGCGTGGTGAGGAAGTTGCGCTTTTGCCGCTCGCGGGTGGCAATGATATCCGGGTTTTCCGTCGGCCCTTCCTCGCCGTAGTTATACGAACGGTTATCGTTATGTCCGTCGTTATTATCTTCCCCGTTATCGGCGTTATGTTTCTCGTTGTACGATACCAGGTCGTTCAGCGTGAAGCCGTCATGCGCGGTGATAAAATTGACGCTGGCCCACGGACGACGCCCGCGCAGATCGTACAAATCACCGGACCCTAACAGACGGGCGGCAAAATCGTTAGAAACGTTATCCCCCTTCCAGTATTCACGTACCGTATCGCGGTATTTGTCGTTCCACTCACCCCAGCCAGGTGGGAAGCCCCCCACCTGATACCCGCCGGGGCCGATATCCCACGGCTCACCGATGAGCTTCAGCTTCGACAGCACCGGATCCTGGGTCACGGCATCAAAGAAGCCGCCGCGCGGATCGAACCCCTCTGGCTCACGTCCGAGAATGGTCCCGAGGTCAAAGCGGAAACCGTCAATCTGCATCGACTCCGCCCAGTAGCGCAGGGAGTCCATGACCATCTGTAACACGCGCGGGTGCGAAGTATTAACGGTGTTCCCGGTGCCGGTGTCGTTGATGTAATACCGGTGCTGATCCGGCATGGTGCGGTAATAACAGAAGTTATCAATCCCCTTAAACGACAGGGTTGGTCCCAGCTCGTTGCCCTCCGCCGTGTGGTTATAGACCACGTCGAGGATCACCTCGATGCCCGCGTCATGATAGGCACGCACCATGTCGCGGAAACCCTGGATGCCCGCCGGGCCGTAATAGCGGGACGCTGGCGCAAAGAAACCGAGCGAGTTATAGCCCCAGAAGTTTTTCAGGCCGCGATCGAGCAGGTGCTGATCGTCAGGGAACCAGTGAACCGGTAGCAGCTCGACCGAGGTAATGCCGAGGCTTTTGATGTACTCCACCGAGGCTTTATGCCCCATCCCCTCAAACGTACCGCGCAGTTCAGGCGGAATAGCCGGGTTAAGCTGGGTAAAGCCTTTTACGTGGCTTTCATAGACCACGGTATGCGGCCACGTGATATCGGGCCGGCGTGAGTCATGCCAGTCAACGGCATTGGGGTCGATGACCTTACATTTGGGCGTAAATGGCGCGCTGTCTCGCGTGTCAAAACTGAGATCCAGCTCATCGTGTCCCAGCTCATAGCCGAAGTGGGCATCGTTCCACTCAATGTCACCCACCAGTTCACGGGCATAGGGGTCAATAAGCAGCTTATTGGGGTTAAAACGGTGACCGTTCTCCGGATCGTAGGGGCCATACACACGGTAGCCATACAGCGCCCCCGGTTTCAGATCCGGCACATAGCCGTGCCAGACCTCATGGGTATATTCCGGCAGTTCCAGTCGGGCGATTTCTGTTTTTCCCGAAGGATCAAACAGACACAGCTCCACCCGCTCCGCGTGGGCGGAAAACAGGGCGAAGTTTACCCCTTTCCCGTCATAATTTGCGCCCAACTGCTGGCCATGACCGGCCCGAATTTCAAACGTTGTATCCTTTGGCATTTTTGTTCTCCTCGATTAGTCGCAGGTAAGCAGAACCAACAAACATCCCTTTTCAGACGTTAAATCCAGCGTCTCTGGCAGAAGGCGACGCTCACCGGTAAACAGATCCCGGTAGTGCTTCCCGGCCAACTCCTGGGGTATGGCCACGATAGTGTTGGCCCACAGCAACGCATTGTCGGTGACGTCAAACACCAGACGCGGCACGGCGACGATCAGCGCCTCGTCATCTTTTATGCGGGCATAAACGATCAGATTCTCCTCCCGCTCACCGGTTACCTTCAGCGGCAGCCAGTCGCCGTAGCGGAAAAGTGCGGGGTAATGTGGCCGAAGCCGTAACAGCGTGGCGGTAACGTACTGCTTCACGCTGCCGTCTCGCCAGCGTTGCGCATCGTTAAAAACGGTGCCATCCGCTACGCTGAGGTTTTCCGCCAGTGCGGCGAAATCCGGTTCGCGGCGGTTATCCGGGTCGACGAGGCTGAAGTTAAGCCCCTCGCTGCCCTGGTAGATGTCTGGTACGCCAGGCGCAGTCAGCTTGATCACCGTCTGGCTCAGGCTGTTCATTAACCCAGCCCGAATAAACGGCTGGAGTGCGGCACTGAAATCACGCAGGAACAGGGTGTTATCCGGGGAAAGCAGATGGCGCACGTAGTCCAGGACCACGCTCTCGTAACCTTCGTTGCTGTCGATCCAGTCGGTACGCTGCTTGGCCTCGCGCAGGGCTTTCTCGATAAAGCCGAGGAAACGCTCTTCCAGTGACTTAAGGCCATCACGATCCTCAGGCGACAGGGTTGCTGGCCAGACGCCCGCCAGCGCCTGGAAGATCATCCAGGTGTCGGCGGCGTTCGGCGCGGTGCCATCGTTGAGGAATCGGACCTGCGTCTGGTTCATCTGCCGCCAGCGCGCCAGATTTTCTCCCCACAGATCTGGCGCTTCCGTCAGCGTATACAGACGAGCTCGTGCATCCTCGCCGCGTTTGGTGTCGTGGGTGGAAGTTCCAAGCAGCGCATCGGGCTGGCGGGCAAGTCGAATGCGCATCTCCTGATGAAAACGGGAAAGTGAAAACGCGCGCGGCGTCGGGTCGGCGCCGACTTCGTTCAGGGCCAGCTCCAGGTTATGGCGGAAGAACAGCGTATCCTCTACCGATTTCGCCATCAGCGGCCCGGTCAGTTGCTGAAAACGGGTGCGGAAAAGCGAGGCCAGCGCGTGGTCATGCTCCGGCAGATCGCCAGTAAGAATACGCACGATCAGGCTCAGAGCGGGTTCAGAGGCGTTGACGCTGGCGACCACACGGCTGAGCAGCGCCACATCCGGTGGCGTCAGTCCCTCAGCGGTGCCGTAGGTGCGATACACCGGAAACGCGATAAGCAGCTCACGCAGGGCATGGCGGATATCCTCATGCTCCACTTCTGCACCGTTATGCCCGGCCAGCTCGCTGGCTATTTTGAGCAACGTGGTAAATTCACCCTCAAAATTACGATCGGTCATCAGCCCTTTGGCGTTGCGAAGTTCCGCCTGCCTGTCCACGGTCGTACCCAGCGTCTCGTCGTAGAGCATCTCCAGCCGCGAGAGGTTGGTATCATCCACCAGCACTTCCGCCAGGGAGGCGATAAACTCATAACCCGTAGTACCTGAGATGGGCCACTCCGGAGGAAGCTGTTCCCCTTTGGCGAGGATTTTTTCCACCGTGATGTAGCAATCCGGTCCGGTAGCCGCACGCAGTCGCTGCAAATAGCCCAGCGGATCGGCAAGCCCGTCCACATGGTCAATGCGCAGGCCGTCGACAACCCCGGCGTGGACAAGCTCAAGGATCAGGTGGTGCGTATCTGCGAATACCGCCTCATCCTCTACCCGCACGCCGACCAGCCCGGTGATTTCAAAAAAGCGACGCCATGAAAGCTGTTTCGGCGCTTCACGCCAGGACATCAGCCGCCAGCTTTGCGCCTCGTGGATCTCAGCGATGCTCTTGCCTTCGGCATACGTGCCGGGATTAAGCGGATAGGCGGTATCATAGTAAACCAGCGCTGCGCTGTTTGTGACACTGTCACGTTTTAAGGTGATAGTCCCCCGCTCCAGCTCGGCTTCAAAGGTGTCGCCAAGAAACGGCAACGTCAGCGGTCGGGACCAGTCGATATCAAAATACGCCGCATAGCGGCTCTGCCTGCCATGTTCGATAACATCGCGCCACCAGCGGTTTTCCAGCGAGGTCGACATATGGTTAGGAACGATATCCAGAATCAGCCCCATCCCCGCCTGTTTCAGCGCCGCCGCCATGCGGTCAAACCCTTCCCGCCCGCCAATCGCCGGGTCAATTTCGTTGGGGTCGGTCACGTCATAGCCGTGGGTGGAATTCGTGGTTGCGGTGAAAACAGGCGACGCGTAAAGATGGCTGATACCGAGGTCTTTCATATACGGAATCAGGTCTGCCACGCGGTCAAAGGTCATGCCGTTGCGAAACTGAATTCGGTAAGTAGAGGAAGGGATCATAGCGCTGCTTCTCCATCAGCAAAGCGAACAACAATGCTGTTCGGCGGCAGGTTTTCGACTGCCTCCGGCCAGCTAAAGATCGTTTTTCCGGGCAGGTCCGGTAAGGCGAGCGGCTTTTTGCCGATATTCAGCGCCAGCGACAACGTGCCGGACGGAAAACGCCAGCTCACGGCAACCATGCCGAGCGCCGTTTGCAGGACGTTACCCTCCACGGTGCCCCGCTGTTTCAGTAACGGGACGATAAAGCGCTGACGCAGCACAATCAGCTCGCGCGTGACGTGCAGCCACGCCCTGCCTTCCTCCGTGTCTGCCTTGTTCCAGTCAAGCTTCGACCGCATAAAGGTATTTACGTCATTGGGGTCCGGTACGGTTTCATCGTGCCCGGCATGGCCGATAAACTCTTTCGCGCGCCCTTCCCGCACCGCTTTCGCCAGGTCGCCGTGGAAGTCGGTGAAAAAGAGGAACGGATGCGTTTCGCCATACTCCTCGCCCATAAACAGCAGCGGAATATGGGGCGACAGGAGCAGCGCCGCGAACAGCACGCGCGTTTTATCCGCCCCAGCCAGAGAGATAAGCCTCTCCCCCTGGGCACGGTTGCCGACCTGGTCGTGATTCTGAATAAAATCGACAAAAAACTGTGGGGGTTGCTCGCGACACTCTACCCCGCGCGATTTCCCGGTCTGAAGCGAGATTTCCCCCTGGTAGACAAAGCCTTCTGCCAGCGCCCGCGCCAGTTTTTTCTCCGGCTCAAAGGCAAAATCCTGATAGTAGGCGTGTGATTCTCCCGTCGCGAAGACATGCGCGGCGTTGTGAAAATCATCATTCCATTCGGCGGTGAAAAGCGGCGTCTGACCATGCTCATCACGCGGATGCAGGAAAATCACGTTGCGACTGTCTTCGGTGGTCAGATGGATATGCCGATCCGGAAAGGCGTCGCGGATCCGTTGCGCTATCTCGGGAAGAATATGGGTCTCAGCGTCGTCATGGATCTGGTCGATGGCGTCGAAGCGCAGACCGTCAAGATGATACTCCGAGAGCCAGAATAACGGCGCCTCAGCGATGTACTGCCGGACAGCTTCAACCTCATAGGCAATACCGTTGCCCCACGGGGTCATACGATCCTGATGGAAAAACGCCGGCGAGAGCAACGGCAGGTAATTCCCTTCCGGGCCAAAGTGGTTGAGTACGATATCCAGCACCACGGAAAGCCCGAGCGCGTGGGCGGCATCAATGAAGGCATGAAAATCATCCGGTGTACCATAAGCCGAGTGCGGGGCATACAGCAGTACACCGTCATACCCCCATCCGCGCGCGCCCCCGAACTGGGACACGGGCATCACTTCCAGTTGCGTAATACCCAGTTCGGCCAGATAAGGCAGTTTGTCGATGGCCGCCCTGAAGGTTCCTTCCCCGGTGAAGGTGCCGATATGCAGCTCGTAGATCACCGTCTCTTCCCACGGTCGTCCTTGCCATTCGCGCTGAGCGGGCAGGCTGCGACGCGGGTCGATCACCACCGACGGGCCATTGACGTCAGCCTGCTGCGCGCGCGAGGCCGGGTCCGGCACCGCCATTCCATCCTGTAAAACAAACTGATACGTCGTACCGTGCCTGATGCCGGGCACGTCAATCTGAAACCAGCCGTCGCCCACCGCCGCCATGGGAATGTCGGTATCGGTTAAACGCAACGTGAGATCTTTTTGCCCTTCTGCCCAGACGCGAAAACGTACAACGTCATCGGAAATAAACTCAGCACCCCAGTGCCTGCGACATGTTCTGAATTCCATTCATTGTCCTCGAATGACCACATTTTACGCGGAACGAAATACAAGCTTAGACCAGGATCTACAGAGTGTTATGCCAGCAGGGTATGCCGCTTCGTCTATTATCTATATATAACTCCCACTTAAGGAATACTATGCATATTCGAAAAGGATTAAGCACCGACCTCGCCCGTCTTGAATGCTGTGATTTTTCTTTTACGGTCGATGAGATTGCCAGAGAGCCTTTTCTCAATGGTGATTTGCATATCGAGGCGCTGACCGAACCTTATCTTAAAACCTATGAACTGGATCTCCAGACGCTGGAAAATCATTGTGTTAATCCGGATTCAATATTTCTTATCGCCGAAACGGATGACGGTGAAATCGCCGGTTTTATTACCGCGTCCTGCAACTGGAATAAATTTATATCGGTGGATTACATTGCCGTGGAGCGTTCAAAGCGTCGTACGGGCGCGGCGCACAAGCTGATGTCCGCCACCCACGTCTGGGCGCGAAGCCTCAATGCGCCCGGTTTACGGCTGGAGACGCAGAACGTTAATGTTTCTGCCTGTCTTTTTTATCGTCACTATGGGTTTATTCTCGGCGGTTACGATCGCTACCTTTACAACGCCCTGCCGGAAAAAGATGAGGTCGCCCTTTTCTGGTATTACATGCTGGCTTGAGAAAATATTTTATATCCGCTACCGGAAGATAGATTTGTCTGAATTTGTCAATTTTGCCCGCTTACGTTTAATTAACGACTAATCTTGGAATTCACTATTAAGGAGGCCGGTATGTCTACAGGAAATAATCACACGCTGCATTACCCTCGTCCACCGTTTGCTGAACAACCGCAAAGGGCCCCCGGGCTGGCATCGGAAATGAAGCCAATACCGGATCATGGTGAAACAAGTTATATCGGGTCAGGAAAACTGGCAGGAAAAAAAGCGCTGATTACCGGCGGTGATTCCGGAATTGGTCGCGCGGTAGCGATCGCCTATGCCCGTGAAGGCGCAGATGTCGCTATTGGCTATCTGCCGGAAGAGGAGTCCGATGCGGCATCGGTCATTGCGCTGATTCAGGCTGAAGGCCGTAAAGCGGTCGCCATTCCGGGCGACATTCGCGTGGAGTCGTTTTGCGATACGCTGGTGGAAAAAGCCGTCGCGGAACTGGGTGGCCTGGATATCCTGGTGAATAACGCCGGACGCCAGCAGTACTGCGAATCGATCGACGATCTCACCACGGCAGATTTTGACGCGACGTTTAAGACCAACGTCTATGCCCCCTTCTGGATCACCAAAGCTGCGCTGCGCCATTTGCAGGAAGGCGCCGTGATCATTAACACCACTTCCGTTCAGGCGTTTAAACCGAGCGCGATCCTGGTGGACTATGCGCAGACCAAAGCCTGTAACGTAGCCTTTACCAAGTCTCTGGCCCAGCAGCTGGGACCGCGTGGCATTCGGGTGAATGCCGTCGCGCCAGGTCCATACTGGACGCCTCTTCAGTCCAGCGGCGGCCAGCCGCAGTCCAAAGTTCAGAAGTTCGGGGAAGATACGCCCCTGGGCAGACCGGGCCAGCCGGTTGAAATCGCACCGCTGTATGTATTGTTTGCCTCCGATACCTGCTCATACGCCTCCGGGCAAGTGTGGTGCTCTGACGGCGGTACCGGCGTGCTGTAAAGCATCCTCTCAGACCTATCCATTCCATGGATAGGTCACATTCACTTCCCGGCGGTTCTCAAAAATCGCAGTTGAACTATGATGAACTTACTATTGAGGAGCCCATCATGTTTACTGTGAAAAAACTTGCGATATCAACCCTGTTGACCGGTTCGGTTTTATTCTTTCCCGCTATCCACGCGGTGGCCAGCGTTCCGCAGCATGTGGTGAAACAGCAGGCTGGCGGCTACAGCGTTCAGGTTGGCGATACGATTGTCACCGCCTTTACGGACGGGAGCGTGCCGCAGGATCTGCACGCCTTACTGCGCCGGACGACGGCGGAAAATACCGATGCGTTACTGGCTAAAAACTTCCAGGCCAATCCGGTGGAAGCGTCGATTAACGCGTTCTATATCGCCATCCCCGGCCACAAAATTCTGGTGGATACCGGTTCTGGTCAGCTGTTTGGCCCCGGCAAAGGCGGGCGGCTGATTGAGAGCCTGGCGACCCAGGGCATCAAACCCGAAGATATTACCGATATTCTGATCACCCATGCGCACTCCGATCACGCTGGCGGCCTGGTTAAAGACGGTCAGCGCGTGTTTACCCGCGCGCAGGTGTATGTCGGCAAACCGGATATCGATTTCTTCTTTAACGACGAGAACCAGAAAAAGTCTGGCTATGACCAGAACTACTTCGACGTCGCGCACAAGACCTTAAAGCCCTATCTGGATGCCGGAAAAGTGACGACCTTCTCCGGCACGGAACAGCTTCTGCCGGGCATCAGCGGTACGGTTCACCCGGGTCACACTCCAGGCTCCGCGTTCTACACGCTGGAGAGCAAAGGTGAAAAAATGACTTTTGTCGGCGACATCATTCACGTTGCCGCGGTTCAGTTCCCACAGCCCAACGTGACGATTGCTTACGATGAGGATCAGGACGGCGCCGCCCGGGTGCGCAACGCTGCTTTCGCTGAGTTTGTGAAAAATAAAGCGCTGATTGCGGCGCCACATCTGCCTTTCCCCGGGATCGGCTATGTGACGAAAGGTGAGCGGGACGGCTACGCGTGGGTTCCGGTGACCTATACCAACCGTGACGCAAAATAAGATGTCCCCCTCCGATATGGATATGGACCTGATCCTGACGCTGGATGCGTTACTCAGGGACCAGAATATCACCCATGCCGCCGCGCGGCTGGGCATCAGCCAGCCGGCGATGTCTGCCCGCCTTGCGCGCCTGCGCGTGTTGTTTGGTGAGCCGCTGTTTGTCCCTTCCCCACACGGACGTGGGGTGTTACCGACGCCGCGCGCCGAGGCGTTAAGGCCGCAGGTCGCGACGGTTTTGCAGGGTATATCGGCGATGCTTGAACCCACCACGTTTAACGCGCAGAACAGCAACCGCACCTTTGTGATTGCCTTGCACGAGAACCCGGCGCTGATGCTGGGGGCAGAGTTGCAGAATCAGATTAGCAGTGCGGCGCCAGGTATCCGCCTGCGTTTTGCGCTCCCGGAAACCCAACTGCTGCCAGCGCAGATGGAAAATGGCGATGTGGATATTTATGTCGGCGTTAACGCGGTGGCGCACGATGCATGGGTCAGACGCAAGCTGTTTGACGATGAATATGCCACAGCTCAGCGAAAAGGCCATCCGCGCGGTACGGGTCCGATGGATCTGGATAGCTATTGTAGCCTTTCCCACCTGGTGGTTTCATCCGAGGGCGACCCGTTCGCGGGCCTTGTCGATCAGCATCTGGCGGGGCTTGGCCACCAGCGTAACGTAGTGATGTCGACGCAAAGCTATGCGATGGCGCCTGCGATTGTTGCCGGTACCGATTTGCTCTGCACCTTACCCAGACGCATGTTACTACGGTTTACGCAAACGCTTGATATTTTTCCGCCGCCGCTGGATCTCCCGCCGATCGTCATCGGTATGTACTGGCACCCGAAAAACAGCCAGGATCCGGCTAACCGCTGGCTACGTGAACAGCTTCTTCAGGCCGCCGGACGTCAGGTGTGAACGAGGATACTCATCAATTTTTTCAGCACCTCAGAGCGAATAATCCGGTGGCAAACCAGCGTCAGCTCGCTCTCCCGGAGTCGGTCAAGAATATCCACAAAGACGACGTTTCGTACGCATATCGCCTTCGCTGAAGCCGGCAGCATCGCGATGCCAAACCCTGCCGAGACGAGGCTTACCACCGTGGGGACATCGGTGGCATTTTGCACAACGTCAGGCTGTATGCCCGCGCTGTGGCAGGCATCATAGAAATATTGCTCCAGCCCCATCCCCTCCGGGTCGCGCAGGGCGATCCACTTCTCCTCTTTCACCGACGCAAGCGTCAGCGCGGCGGAGCCCGCCAGGCTGTGTTGACGAGGTAGGGCCAGCACGGCTTTTTCCGTTGTGAAAGGACGGCTTTGCAGATCGTCAGGCAGCAGCGGTAACGGGGCACGAATAATGGCCACATCCAGCTGGTTGCTTTGCACGCCGGTATAAAGGGTTTGCACATTTCCCGTCATCATGGAAAGGCTGATGGCGGGCCATTTCTCATGTAAAAGCCGCAGCGCGGCGGGCAGCTTACTGTCGAATATCGCACTTGAAACACATCCGAGATTCAGCACGCCCTGTTCTCCTCTGGCCGTCTGTCTGGCATCCAGAATCGCCTGATCGGTCATTAAAATCGCGACTCTGGCTTTACTGAGAAACGCCTCACCGGCTGGCGTCAGCGTCAGGCGACGATTCGCCCGGCTAAAGAGCATTACCCCCAGACGATCTTCAAGCGTTTTTATCTGCTGACTCAGCGCGGGCTGCGCCATGTTAAGGCGCTCCGCCGCTCGATGCATGTGAAGCTCTTCCGCCACCACGATAAAATTGCGCATCAGTCGAAACTGCATACCATGCCTTTATTATTGATAATAAAATTCATATTAAAATAGCATAAATGATGCAATTGATAGCCCTCTTCGTCCGGTTAAGAATGGATGCATTCATCCGAGGGGGGAAAAATATGGAAAACCACATCAACGATCTCAGAAGTGCTATCGAACTGCTAAAACGCCATGAAGGTCAATACCTTGAAACCAGCCATCCGGTCGATCCTGACGCGGAGCTGGCGGGTGTGTACCGGCATATTGGTGCTGGCGGCACGGTAAAACGTCCGACGCGCATTGGCCCGGCGATGATGTTTAACGCTATTAAGGGATACCCCGACTCCCGTATTCTGGTCGGAATGCACGCCAGCCGCGAGCGGGCGGCGCTCCTGTTGGGCTGCGAACCCTCTGAACTGGCAAAACATGTCGGCCAGGCCGTGAAAAACCCGATTGCTCCCGTTGTCGTCCCGGCGGCCCAGGCGCCGTGTCAGGAACAGGTGTTTTATGCCGACAATCCGGACTTCGATCTGCGTAAATTGCTTCCGGCACCGACCAACACGCCGATAGATGCCGGTCCGTTCTTCTGTCTGGGGCTGGTGCTGGCAAGCGATCCGGAAGATGCCTCACTGACCGATGTCACTATTCACCGTCTCTGCGTTCAGGAGCGCGATGAGCTCTCCATGTTTCTTGCCGCGGGCCGCCATATTGAAGTGTTCCGTAAGAAAGCCGAGGAGGCGGGTAAACCGTTGCCGGTCACGATCAATATGGGTCTCGATCCCGCTATCTATATTGGCGCCTGTTTCGAAGCCCCTACCACGCCCTTCGGCTACAACGAACTGGGTGTCGCCGGTGCGTTACGTCAGACCCCCGTCGAGCTGGTGCAGGGTGTGGCCGTAAATGAAAAAGCGATTGCGCGTGCGGAAATTATCATCGAAGGCGAACTGCTGCCGGGCGTGCGCGTAGAAGAAGATCAGCATACCCACACCGGGCACGCGATGCCGAAATTTCCCGGCTACTGCGGGGAGGCTAACCCCTCCTTACCGGTAATCAAAGTGAAGGCCGTCACGATGCGTCATCAGGCGATCCTGCAAACCCTGGTAGGACCGGGCGAAGAGCACACCACGCTGGCCGGTTTGCCAACGGAGGCCAGCATCCGTAATGCGGTGGAAGAAGCCATTCCCGGTTTTCTGCAAAACGTCTATGCGCATACCGCTGGCGGCGGCAAGTTCCTTGGCATATTGCAGGTGAAAAAACGCCAGCCCTCTGACGAAGGGCGTCAGGGTCAGGCGGCTCTCATTGCGTTAGCCACCTATTCCGAGCTTAAAAACATTATTCTCGTCGACGAAGATGTGGATATTTTCGACAGCGACGACATCTTGTGGGCGATGACGACCCGTATGCAGGGCGATGTCAGCATCACCCATCTGCCGGGGATCCGCGGACACCAGCTCGATCCGTCTCAGGCGCCGGACTACAGCCCCTCCATTCGTGGCAACGGGATCACCTGCAAAACGATTTTCGACTGTACGGTGCCCTGGGCGCTGAAGTACCGCTTTGAGCGTGCGCCCTTTATGGAGGTAGACCCAACGCCGTGGGCACCTGAACTGTTTAAAAAATAGCGTTAACCGGAAAATCTTCTTCACCCTTCACGGGTGAAGAACCTCACGCTGAAATTGCCGCGTCCCCTGCTTTCTTGTAACCTTTGAGCGTTTATCACATCCCCATAAAAAATGAGACTACCGGACGCCTATGACAGCACATGTTTCCAACGATCCTTTGCATGGCGTAACGCTCGAAATGCAGGTTAACGCGCTGGTTGCGCGATATGGCTGGAATGAACTGGGCAACCGAATCAAAATCAACTGTTTTCGCAAGGACCCGAGTGTTAAATCGAGTCTGAAGTTCCTGCGCCGCACCCCATGGGCGCGGGCGGAAGTTGAAGCCCTCTACCTCGACTCCCTTCACGATGACGGTAACGGGGAGCAGGACGAACCGGCGTTTAATCCCTGGACGGATAGCCGGACACCCAGGAGCTAACACGCAAATGATGCGACACGTAAAACGGACTGGCGCGCTGCTTGGCTGCGCGCTTTTACTGGTAAGTTGCACTTCCAAACCACCTAAATCACTCGTAACCCCGCTGCCGCAGGCGAAACCTGTACAGCAGACTAACGAACCCATGCGCGGGATCTGGCTGGCGACCGTCTCCCGTCTCGACTGGCCTCCCGTTTCATCGGTGAATGGCCGTAGCGCGGACCAGCGCATCGCCCAGCAACAGCGGGCGTTGACGGACAAGCTCGATAAGCTGAAAAATCTTGGGATCAACACCGTCTTCTTTCAGGTAAAACCGGACAGTACGGCGCTGTGGGCTTCTAAAATACTGCCCTGGTCAGATACCCTGACGGGGACTATCGGGGAAGATCCCGGTTACGATCCGCTTCAGTTTATGCTGGATGAAGCGCACAAGCGTGGGATGAAGGTTCATGCCTGGTTTAACCCATACCGCGTTTCCACCAACACGAAGCCGTCGACCATCGCCGCGCTTAACCGCACCTCGTCGCTTCATCCTTCGAGCGTGTACGTCCTGCATCCGGAGTGGATCCGCACCTCGGGGGATCGTTTTGTTCTCGACCCGGGCATTCCCGAGGTGCGGGGCTGGATAACCCAGGTGGTGATGGAAGTGGTAAATCATTACCCTGTCGACGGCGTTCAGTTCGATGACTATTTTTACACCGAGACGCCGGGCTCCCCCCTGAATGATGCCTGGACCTTCAGGCGCTATGGCGAAGGATTTTCGTCAAAAGCGGACTGGCGTCGACACAATACGCAGCAGTTGATTGTGCAGGTCTCCAGGGCGATCAAGCAGGCTAAACCTGAGGTCGAATTTGGCGTCAGCCCGGCGGGGGTCTGGCGCAATCGCTCCTTCGACCCGGCAGGCTCGGACACGCGCGGCGCCGCAGCCTATGATGAATCCTACGCTGACACGCGCAAATGGGTACAGCAGGGATTACTGGATTACATTGCGCCGCAGATCTACTGGCCCTTCGCCCGCGACGCGGCACGTTACGATGTGCTGACAAAATGGTGGGCTGACGTGGTGAAACCGACCCACACCCGTCTGTATATCGGGATCGCGTTCTACAAAGTGGGCGCGCCTTCCAGAAACGAACCGGACTGGACGGTGAACGGCGGCGTACCGGAGCTGAAAAAACAGCTCGACCTCAATGATTCACTGCCAGACGTTAAGGGCACCATCCTGTTCCGTGAAGACTATCTTAACCAGCCGCAGACGCAGGAAGCAGTAAATTACCTCCGGGGACGCTGGGGTAGTTGACTGAAAAAAGGCAGAAACGTCCTGTTTCTGCCTTTCTTTTTACGGCTTCGGTCCGAACATTGCCTCAAGCTGTTTTGCGTCTGGCATACCCACGACCTGTTGCAGTTCGTTTTGCTCATTCAGGTAATAAATAGCCGGTGTGGCATTCGCGCCAAGACTGTCCATGAGCGTCTGGTGATTTTGCAGGATCTCAACGGTTTCCCGGGAAGCCGCAGCTTCAGGTTTCGGCAGCTTTTTACCGCCGGACAGCTCGTACGCTTTCCAGGCCGACACCGGATCTTTCGCATTCAGGATCGCGGAGGCGTTACGCCCGCTGTTCGGGTTAAGAAACGCAACCAGCAGCGTGTTGAGCTGGACCTTGCCAGCCTTCACCCACGGCTGCGCTTCAGCCCAGAACTGCTTGCAGTACGGGCAGAACGGGTCGGCAAAGACGAAGACTTTGCGCGGGGCACTCTCCGCGCCCTCCTTCAGGGGATGCGCCGCATTGAGCTTTTTCCACATCTCGCGGCCCATCGGGGCGTAGATCTCTTTCTGGAAAAAGGCCTCGCTGAGGTTGGTTCCCTTCTCATCATACAGATAGCCAGACACGACGTGCTTTCCGTCAGGGGTCAGAAAGAGCGTCACGCCCATGTCCTGATATTGCCCCAGCCACGCTGTCGCGCCGCCGGGGGCGTCAATTTTCTTAATGATCTTGATGTCCTGCTGTTCACTGAAGTGCTTCACCACATCCGGAAGCGACTCCTCTGCCCTGACCAGCCCCGAAACCATCAGAGCAGAGAGTAACAGCACCTTTTTCTTTGCTAACCGTTGAAGCATAACGACCCCTCTAAAATATTGTTTTTCAGAGTGGTCGAAGTTTATTGCCCTGTCAACGCTTCATAAATATCCTTGAGGCGACTACGCAAAAATCGCACAGCCTTGTGTTTGCGGGATAATAACGCCTGCACACTGTCGCCTGTTTCCTCTGCCAGCACCTTCATGCTGTAGCCCTCAAATTCCGTTTTTTCAAACACCTCGCGCTGAAGTGGCGGCAGTTCCGACAGGGCTTGCCCCAACTCTTCCCATAGCAGCATGTTGAGATACTCCTCCTCCGGCGTTTGCGGTACGCCGAATAACGTTTCTGCAATCTCCTGCTCCGGAAAGTCCTCGTCATCTGCTGTCAGGTACCCCGGCAGTGAAACCTCGTGCTTTTTTCGCGCCCGGTCGATCATCTCATTTCGTGCGGCGCGAAACAGCCAGGCGGCGACGTTCTCGACCGGTTGTTCCACTTTCATCAACTGCCAGGTCACTTCCTGAAGAATATCATCGACATCATCACGAACCGCAGTCCTTCCGCGAATGAAGGCTTTTAGCCGCGTGCGGCAGGCATTGAGTGCCGAGATCAGTAATGATTCCCCCGCCTCACCGGCTTTCATATCGCTCACTCGGCTTCCGGCGCTTTCGCACCGTTATCATCTCGTTTTTCATCCCGGCCATCGTGCCATCGGCAATGACCATGGCGCCCAAATCCCGCCCGACGCTGCTGAATGAAGGCCTCACGTTGTTCGGGGCTCATATTCATCCATTGTTCGTGCATACGGCGGTGCGCACCGAACATACCGGGACGGAAACCCAGCCCACCGAAAAGAATGCGGCTCAGCAGCAGGATCCCCAGCGCCTGCCAGAAGCCAATGGCTTTAACCCCCAGGATGGCCGGGAGCAACGCGTTCCACAGGGACATGACCAGCAGGCCAAGCACCACGAACAGGACTGCGCCAATCACGATGCCCTTACCCATACGATGGCGGCCCAAGCCACGCCCGTGACCTTTTCCGTGCATATCAAAATTTCTCATGTGTGCCTCGTTTATGTTGAATGATTATGGTCTCTGATGAGGTAGACGGATGAGAAACAGAAATATTGCCGGGGAAAGAGAAAATTTATGTGATAGCGGCGCTGTATGGATAACAGTATTGGCTGAAGGAGATTGTGCAGCGGCTGAATACAAACATTAAAAAGGCTCCCTCGGGAGCCTCTCTGAACATCACGCCGTAGCAGGCAAACTAAAGCGTGAGATACTCTGGGAAAGCTGCTGCGCCTGCTCCTCCAGCGAGGCGGCGGCGGCGGCGGATTGCTGCACCAGCGCCGCGTTCTGCTGGGTCACACCGTCCATCTCCGTTACGGCCTGCCCAACCTGACCAATCCCGCGGCTCTGCTCTTCTGAGGCAACCGAAATCTGTTCCATCAGCGCATGCACTTTATTCACAGAGCTGATAATAGAATCAATCACCTCTCCCGAACGATTCACCAGTTCCGCACCGTTTTTCACGCTGGAAACAGACTGGGCGATGAGGCTTTCGATATCCTTCGCCGCCACCGCGCTTTTCTGGGCCAGTGTGCGCACTTCACTTGCTACCACGGCAAATCCTCGCCCCTGCGCGCCAGCACGCGCCGCTTCAACGGCCGCGTTTAGCGCCAGAATATTAGTCTGGAAAGCAATGCTGTTGATGACGCTGGTGATGTCCTCAATACGCTTCGAATTGGACGCGATAGTATTCATCGTTTCGATGACTTCACGGGTTACCGCTTCACCGGTATGGGCATTTTTCACGGCATCCTGCACCAGCTTACCGGCCTGGAAAACGTTGTCGGTGTTATTCGCCACCGTCGCGCTCAGCTCTTCCATGCTGGCGGCCGTCTGGGTCAGGGCCGAAGCCTGTTGCTCGGTACGGGAGGCCAGGTCGATATTGCCGGAGGCAATTTCCTGCGCTGCATGCGTCACGGTTTGGCTGGCATCGCGCACCTGAGAAATGGTGGAGAGCAGCGCCTGGCGCATCTGCTCCATCGAGGACATCAGGTGATCGATTTCATTCCCGGAATCACGCTTGATCGGTACCGGTACGTCCAGCTTCCCGGCCGCAATCTGGCGACAGTGCTCGCGCGCCAGGTTCACCGGCGCAAAGACCACGCGTTTCATCAGCAGGCTGACGGCGAAGATCACCACCACGAACAGCACCGCAATGCTGGCGATAATAACCAGACCCGACACAAAATTATGGCTCGCCTCCTCGTTCAGCGTTTTGGCGTACTTCTGGTGAACGGAGAGAACCTGATCGAGCACAATTTCATATTGGCGATCGAGTTGAGACACCACGGGAATAAGAGCGTTGAACCGCGACACATCGTGAGCGGCGGCAGCGGCAATCAGCGGTGCCAGTCCCTGGTTACGGTAATTTTGCCACGCTTGCTGGTAGGCAGTGACCAGCGGGGCTTCGTCCTGCAAACGCGGCGAGGCCATAAACGCCGAAAATGCACTATCGGCTTTGGTCAGCGCCTCTTTAACCGAGGCCAGTTTCGCAGACGGGTCGGTGGCGTCCCCCGCTTCCACCATTTTCACATACTCCATAACCCTGACGCGCAGGGTTCGGCTGTGGTTAATGGGATCAATAATGGACAGGACAACCTGAATTTCTTTGTTCACATTATCCAGCGAAGTATTACTTTTAATGATGAGCCCAACGCTGGTGATAGTGCTGGCCACAAAGAAGAAAAGCAGGGAAAACAGGATAATCAGGGATGATTTTTTCAACGACATAACACACCTCAGGGATATAATTTCCCTTTGGTTATCGGCTGAATCCAATCTTTAATTAATTAAAGTTATAGATGTACCGCTCATACGTTACCCTGTCACTCCACGGCCTTGTATCGCCGTTGCAGGGTGGCATCCAGCTTACGCTGGATCGGCTCCGGCGTTTCCCCTTCAATCAGTTTGCCAATCAGATCAAAGCAGTGCCAGGCGAGCTGGCGGTTATCCTGACGAACGGTATCGACAGGAATGGTCAGAGAATCATAGAGATAGTGATCGTCAAAGCTGGCCAGACGCATATCGCTTTGCAGCAGATTATGTTGCCCCATATAGCGCAACACCCCTTCCAGCAGACCGCAGGCGGCGGTAAAAAGGGCTTTTGGCGGGCGGCCCAGGCGTGCGCAAAGCTCGGCAAACATTTCGTAGCCGGAGCTCGGATGGTAATTACCATGAATGATCCACTCCGGACGTAACTCGACGCCAGCGTCACGCAGCCCCTGCTTAAACCCTTCCAGACGG
Organism: Enterobacter cloacae complex sp. CDL013; assembly: GCF_049238805.1. NCBI lineage: Bacteria > Pseudomonadati > Pseudomonadota > Gammaproteobacteria > Enterobacterales > Enterobacteriaceae > Enterobacter > Enterobacter cloacae complex sp. CDL013. The sequence goes on from NZ_JBMKGT010000007.1 coordinate 201,556, forward strand.
TCACGCGTCGGGGAAAGCCGCGGCTGGCCGCCGAGGAAGTAGAACTCATCCGGATGCTGGCGCGCGATGTCGGCCACCAGTGTGGCGGTTGGGGTAACTGAATCGGTGAGGACCAGCGGCAGAGTACTGTCGTTCATATGACGGTCAAAAAGCACAACGGGCAACTGTTCGCTCAGCTTTTGATAGTCCGCGTCGTTGAGCATGCTGGAGGCGACAATCAGCCCGTCCACCTGGCGGGCCACCATGTTATTGACCACCACCGTCTCCTGGCCCGGATTTTCATCGCTACAGGAGATCAGCAGCTGAACACCCGCCTCGCGGCAGAGGGTCTCCAGCTCATGAGAAAAAACGGCAAACCCGTAGTTGGTGATTTCCGGCACCACCAGACCAATGGTGTGGCTGCGGTTGTCCCGCAGCGAACGGGCGTGAATACTGGGCTGATAATGATGTTCTTTGGCAATCGCCAGCACGCGCTCGCGTGTCTCCTCCGCCACCCGAAGCTCTTTGCTGCGGCCGTTCAGCACCAGGCTGGCGGTGGCTTTTGATACCCCCGCGAGCTCCGCGATATCTTTAATGGTGACGCGTTTTGTTTTTCTCACAACGACTTAGATCCGGCTGCCAAAACCTCTATTCTATCATGCAGCTGCGCAGCGACCAGTAGCGTAATGTGATGTCGGACGCACCTTCGAAGCGTACCTGGGCCGGATGGTCAGGAAAATAGCGGCTGCTCATGACGCCTTCACCGTGATTGATGAAAATTTCGACGCTGGAACGGTCACACAGCACGCGTAAATGATGAACAGTGCCCTGCCAGTAGCGGGTCAGCGTGTCTGCGGTTTTCAGACTGGCGCGTTCCAGACGGATCCCCGCATCATCCACAATCAGTCGCAACGCGCCGGCAAAATCCACGTTCACGCACGAGGCGCTCAGTTCGAACTCAAGACGCGCTCCCGCCAGCACCGGGGCATCGCTGGCGCGTCCCTGCCAGTGGTGTTCATCCTCGCGCAGCGTTTCCAGCTCACGGACCGGGGTCTGCCAGAGCTTACCGTCGCGGTAGCGCAGCTCGCGAGGACAGGTCATCTGGTGGATCCAGCCGTGCGCCCGCGTAGGCTGGAGCATCTCTTCGCCGTCCGGCACGCCCATCCAGCCGATGAGGAGGCGGCGGCCATCTTCTGCCACCGTGGTTTGCGGCGCGTAAAATTCGAATCCGGCGTCAAGCTCATGCAGCTCGCCGTGCGTAAATGCAGGGGTTTGATAATCAAATGCCCCGCTCATCCAGACGGCCGGATAGGTGTTGAGATAGCGATGCGGTTCGCGCGCCAGCCCCTGCGGGCAGCAGATCAAGACGTGTGTGCCATCAAGCGCAAACAGATCCGGGCACTCCCACATATAGCCCGCGTCCGTGAGTCCGTTGACGCCGTGACCGGCGATTTCGCCGCAGGACGCCCAGGTGTGTAAATCGGCTGACGTAAACAGCAGCACCTTGCCGCGCTTATGCCGATCCTGCGCCCCGAGCACCATGTACCACAGCCCGTCATGGCGCCACACTTTCGGATCGCGGACGTGCCCGGTATACCCGTCCGGCAGAGGCAACACCGGTCCCAGTTTGGCAAACGTGCCGTCGTCATTTTGCACCGCCAGACACTGCCAGGCGGTGCGGCCGCCATCGTCAAACTTAACGTTGCCGGTATAGCACAGGGTCAGCACGCCGTTGTTATCCACGGCGCTGCCGGAGTAACAGCCGTTGCGGTCATACTCTTCGTCAGGCATCAGCGCCATTGGCTCGTGCTGCCAGTGCACCAGATCTGCTGAGCTCCAGTGTCCCCAGCACTTGTAGCGATGATCGCAGCCCAGCGGGTTCCACTGATAAAACAGATGATAGCGTCCGGCAAACCAGATAAAGCCGTTCGGATCATTCATCAGCCCCGTCACCGGCGCGGGATGCCATTGCGGATAGTGGCTGTCCGCCAGCGCACGCGGCTGGCCTTGCATCACGGCCTGCAACACGGCAGGCCAGCGGGAAGGTAAGGTCATTATTCAGAGTCCGTCTTATATTTCAGCAGCAGAGAGACGGTGAACGCCACGCCAAAGGCAATCACCATGCCGATAATATAGTTGAGCAGCGAGCTGGCCTGAACGATAGCCATACCGGGAATCGCGGTCAGGCCAACGGCGGTCATGTAGACATGCACCGACACCACCCAGGCACCGCCCGCCGCACCACCGATCAGCGCCGCGATAAACGGCTTCACAAAACGCAGGTTGATGCCAAAAATTGCCGCTTCGGTGATGCCCAGCATCGCGGAAAACGCCGACGGTAAGGTAATGGCTTTGATTTTAGCATCGCGGGTTTTGAACCACACCGCCAGACACGCCCCGCCCTGCGCCACGTTCGCCATCGCCCAGATCGGCAGCAGGAAGTTAACGCCAATCGACGGATTACCCAGCAGTCCGGCCTCAATAGCGTGGAAGCTGTGGTGAATGCCGGTAATGACAATCACCGAATAGAGCCCACCAAACAACAGCCCGGCCAGCCAGCCCGCGTGGGCAATCAGGGTGCTAAGAATGAAGGAGATCCCGTCGCCCAACGCGCGTCCCGCCGGGCCAATAATCAACAGCGCGATAAAGCCGGAGATAATGACGGTCAGGAACGGCGTCAGGATCAGATCTAACGCATCCGGTATTGCCCGGCGCAGCTGTTTTTCCACAATGCTCATAAACCACACCGCCAGCAGCACCGGGAAGACGGTTCCCTGATAGCCAATCATGGCGATTTCAAGACCGAAGAAGTTCATGGTGTGGAAGCCGGACGCTACGCCCCAGGCGTTGGTCAGCGCCGGATGAGTCAGGATGCCGCCGAGCGTTGCCCCCAGATACGGGTTGCCGCCAAACTCCCGCGCGGCGGTGAAGCCAATCAGGATCGGCAGAATAATAAACGCCGCCGAGCTGCACATATCCAGCATGATATAGAGCGCGTTATCCGGATTAACCCAGCCGTAGGTTTTAACCATCCCCAGCAGGCCCATCAGCAGACCCGAGGCCACGATCGCCGGGATAATCGGCACGAAGATGTTGGAGAGCAGACGCGCGATACGCTGGAACGGGTTCAGCTTGCGGGCCGCAATATCGGCCGCTTCCGATTTACTGGACTCGCTAATTCCTGCCGCCTGAATAAACGCGGCGTAAACCTTATTCACCACCCCGGTGCCGAAGATCACCTGCATCTGCCCGGCGTTGCGAAAACAGCCTTTCACGCCTTCAACCTTGCCGATAGCCTGCTGGTCGGCAAGCGCATCGTCGACCAGCACCAGACGAAGGCGCGTGGCGCAGTGTGCCGCGCTGGCAATGTTCTCTTTGCCACCGAGCAGCGGAATAAGCTCGCGCGCAATATGATTAAAATCCATAGATACCTCTTCCTGACCTCTTTTTATGGTGTTCGAAACGCCCCCGCGATGCGGGAGCGTGAAGGGTTAAAACCAGGTTTCCATCTGCACCCCAAAGTTCCATTCCCCGCCCGCGTTAAAGCCGCTGCTGCCAAAGGCGTCATCGCTGGCGTAGTTATCCAGCTTGCTGCTCCAGTCCATCCAGGTGGCGAACAGGCGCAGCTCCGGACGGCTGAAGAAATCGCCAATCTTGCCCGCCTTTAACGTCGGGGCGAAGGTCAGCTTGTAGAAGCTACCGTTAACCGCATTGCGATCCTTGTAGCCTTCCGGGCTTAAATCCATGTACTGATAGCTGCCCTCGAACGCGAGGGCGAAATTCTGGGTCACCTCTTTGATCAGACGCGTGTTGAGCGTGACCCACTCATAGCTGTCGCCCTTCACGTAGCGGTCTTTACTGCTTTGAGCCAGCACGGCGGGCGCAATGTGCCAGCCACCGCCCAGAGGCGTGACACCGTAACTAGCAAAACGCCAGGTATCGGCTTCTGACAGCAGCGCGCCGTCTGAACCAATGCTTTTCACCTCGGCGCCCAGACCGTGGCCGTAAAGGAGCGCCGTTTTGGCGGAACCTTCCCGCAGGCCGTAGAAGCTCTCGTTATGCAGACCAACCAGCGCATGTACTCCGTTATTGGCCGCGTCGGTTTTAATCGGATCGCCGTTGCTGTCCTTACGGTCGTCGTTATCTTTTGCCCGTAAGCCGCTGACCATCATCTGCACCGGCCCGGCGAAGTGATTCATGCTGAGGATGTAGTTCTGAACGTTGTTGTCGATCTCCTCTTCGCTGCCGAAGTTACGGCCATAAAGGGAGAAGTTACTGCGCAGCGTATCGTTCCACTTCACGTCGTAGACGCCGCCACCGGTCCCGGCGAGAAATACTACGTCGGAATCCAGCCAGTGAATGTCGAAGTTGTCGCGGTCAAAACGCTTACCCGCCCAGAAGGTGCTGCCCTTCAGCGCGCCGGTAAAGTCCGGCAAATTTCCCAGCTCGGCAAAGGCCTGACGAATGTTCAGGTCGCTGCTGTCTGCCGACCAGTCGTTATAGGTTTTCTGACCGTCGGCCAGCATCGCCTTAAAGCGCGTCGTCGCGCCATTCTCCAGCGTCTGTTTGTGCTCAACATTCAGCTCAACGTAGGTATCCGCTTCGTTCCCCAGACGCCCGATGGCCCCGCCCGTTTCCCCGGCGGGCGTCAGATAAGGGCCGCTTTTGCTGCTGGAGGCCGCGTCGTTCATCAGCAGGCCGGAACGGGCGTAACCGTGAAATTCAAAACCGCCTGTCCGGTCGGCTTTTTCTTCCAGCACCGTGGTGCGTTGCGCCACCGCCTGTGTGGAGGTTTGCGCTTCCTGCTGCGCAGCCACCAGCTGCTGCGTTTTCTGTTCCGCTGCCGTGGCGCGCTTTTCAGCAACCTGCGCGCGAGTTTCCGCCTCCTGCAAACGCTGCTCCAGCGCCGCCAGGCGCGCTTCGATACGGGTCATATCCGTCTGGGCAAAAACAGAGGTACTGCCGGCCAGCATGCCTATCATCACGGCAAGTCTGCGTTTTTTATACATTTTGTCGCATCCCTAATAACTATCGGTGAAAGTGCTAAATTGCTAAACCGGTTTAGGCTGGTGATACTAAACCGTTGAATTTTAGATCGGCAATGTTTTTTGCTAAACCGTTTTAGTAAGTGTGATCGAGGCGACAATTCAGGCCGCCGAATGGTGGCCTGGAGAGGTGAATTACAGTTCGTGATGATAAGGCAGCGCGGTCATTGCCCCTTTTGCGGTTGTCGCCAGCGCCCCACAGCGCTGCGCTAACGTAATGACCTCTGAGAGACGGGCCTGGCCATAACGTGCCAGACCGAACAGCAGCCCGGCGACGAAAGCATCCCCCGCGCCAGTGGTATCAATGCATTCCACGGGTGATGCAGCATAGTGTGTCAACGCGCCTTCCTGCCAGGCGGTGACGCCCTCTTTTCCCTGCGTTACCAGCACCAGCCTGGCCGGACAAGTGCGCATCAGCGCCGCCAGCCCCTCATGGACCTGCGCATTTCCGATTAAGAACGCCAGCTCTTCCACCGAGATTTTCACCACATCTGCACAGGCTAATGCCCGCTCAAGACACTGACGCAGCTCGACTTCATCGTGCCAGAGATCGGCGCGAATATTGGGATCAAAGCTGACGAATCCCCCCGCCTGTCTGATCGCGGCCATCGCCTGAAACGTCGCGGAACGGCTGGGTTCGGCGCTGAGCGCGATTGAGCAGACGTGCAGCCACTCCCCGGCGCGGAATGGCGGGAGATCGGCAGCGTCGAGGAATAAATCAGCGCTCGGGCGAACCATAAAGGTAAAGGAACGTTCACCGTCGTTATCGAGATCCACCACCACCGTGGAGGTGCGATGCTGCGGATCCAGCCGCAGCCATTCTGTATTAACCTGCTCATCTGCAAGCGTTTTTTGCATAAAACGCCCGAAGGGGTCGTCGCCCACCCGGCCTATAAAGGCGCTTCTGCCGCCCAGACGCGCTACCCCTACCGCGACGTTGGCCGGTGCGCCGCCAGGACATTGCAGCAGTTTGCCCTCTCCGTCGGGCAACAGATCCACCACTGCATCGCCAAGTACCCAGATCGTCTCCATATCACCTTCTTAGCTAAATCATGTTAAACCGGTTTAGCTATTTAAGCACAGGCAGGGTGTCGGGGAAATATGGCGAGGGAAAATTTGCTTAACCCACCCGATGGGGCCAGTGGATATCACCCACGCCATTGAGCTGCGGGCGGGCGAACAAAAAGCCCTGGAAGCGCCGAATACCGGCGTATTCAAGCCAGCACCACTCTTCTATCTTCTCAATGCCCTCTGCGACCAGCGTAATCTCCAGATCGGTGCAGCAGCTGATTATCGACTTCACAATCGCCTGCTTGGGCCCGCTCAGGTGGATATCGCTGACGATCTCTCTGTCGATTTTGAGTTTATCCGGCTGGAACCGCGTGAGCAGCGAAAGACCAGCATAGCCGGAACCAAAATCATCTATCGCCAGCCCAACCCCTTCCGCCCGCAGCTGTTTAATCGCGCTGTTAAACTGGTTGAAGCCTGAAATCATCTCGTTCTCAGTGACTTCAATGATCACCTGCTCCGGCTGTAGATTGTGCTTTTTGATCTGCGTTACCAGGAACTCTACCGCGCCCGGCACGTTAACCAGCGACATTGGCAGCAGGTTCACCGCCAGTTTGTGGCTGCCGATGCCGAGCTTTTGCGCCAGCGCAAAGGTCCAGGCTTTGGTTTGCAGGTCGACTTCGTAAATCAGTTCACGATCGAGACTACGGAAGAAATGCTCCGGGCTGCCGCCGTCGTTTCCGCGTATAAGCGCTTCGAGAGAACTGATCTTGCCTTCGGACGGCTCGACAATGGGTTGCAGCGCAAACTGGCAGGGCTGTCCCTAACCCTTTACCAAACGGCGCGCGCTCTCGCGAAAGCGTCCATTTATCGGGCTCATAGTCCGAAGCGGGTGGGATAGCGGTTTTACCGGTGATAAAGGTCTGAATGAATTTGAAGACCCGATCCTCAGAAGTCAGATAACTTTCCAGCTTGCTGTAATGCAGAACCGACGCCAGAACCGCTTTCGGGGTCTGAACGTCCAGGTCAAACAGCAGCATTCCCACGTCTTCGAAACGTCTGCGCGGGCCGTAATCGCGCATCAGCTCCACTACGCCGGTATGCCGGTCATCAGCACGGATGGAGTTAAAAAGCGCGACGACGCGCTGTTCCGTGCCTTCGAGAATTTGCAGAACGTCACGTCCACGGGAGAGAAGAATGCCTGAGATGCCCTGCTCCGTGTTACGGATCCTGGCCTGTTCAACCAGCGCGCTTAACGCTGCAGAGGTGCAGGTTAAGCTCAGCTGGCTTCGATAAATGAGAGTTGTCAGCACAGAAACGGGGTCCGGTATGGGGTATACGCCTGAACGGTACTGTTTAACACAGTTCCCCGGTGTGACCTAATCTATTCCACGTTGGGCTTAATTATCACCGATACGGCTGTCGATCCGCGTCTGCATATAGTCGTAGAACGGATTCGACGTCACGCGCATCAGCGCATCTTTGCCGACGCTCAGAACCGATGTTTCTCCCCACAGGGCTATCGTCCCGAGGCTGATACCGTAGCGGTTTTTCACCGCAGGATGGCGGCCATAAAGATCGTCATCCTGCGGGAACGGAATGGCAACATGTGACAGGGAATAAACCTCCTGCGGATACGCGACCGACAGCGGCATCACCGTTTCCCGGGTGCTGCCCGCTGGCGTTTTCTTTGCCACCATATCAAACCTGTCGGGGCTGGCATTGGTCACAATTGTGACACTGTAACGTCTTTTTGCCTCCGGCAGCAGGTCAGCCACCGCCGTCCAGGATGATGGCCTGAACAGTGGACGGAAACTCCCGGCCTGGTTGATATCAAAAACCACCAGTTCGCTGCCGTTTGCCGGAAGCTGGTCAAACAGCCCGCTGACCACGGCGCGGGTACTGACCGTTGAATCCATGACCGACTGGAAAGCAAGTATCGGCGGAAGCTGCGCCAGTTTGTGATCATGAACACCGCGATTTATCTGCTCATGCAGCGTCTGGGTAAGCAGCCAGGACTGACGTGCCGCATTCACCGGGAACGAATTGTATTTATAAGGATTATATTCTGGCGAAATGTTGAGCCACGCGGCTTTGGCAAACGCCGGTAACATAGCCGGTAGCCCGGCGAATCCGGCAAAGCGCGCAAACGCCGTGACGCCAATCATCGGTGAGAGCAAAACGATCTGCTCAGGTTGACGCAGTGCAGGCGCATCAAGGGCGTCGAGGGCATATTTCATCGCCAGCGCCCCGCCGTTGGAGTAGCCCACCAGATGCAGGGGGAGATCGTTCCCCGTCAGGCGTGTCGCTTCACGAACCGCGAGGCGCGTTGCCGCCAGCCACGCCTCCCAGTCAACGTCTGTCAGCGCGCCCGGTGCCGTGCCGTGTCCGGGCAAACGAGGCACTACGGCCACAAAGCCGTGCTGTTGATAATTCTCTGCCAGATGCCTGACGCTGTAGGGCGAATCCGTCAGACCGTGCAGCAATACCACCCCCCCGCGCGGCTTTCCGGCAGGCATCAGCACGAACGACCGGTTTGCATCCGGGGAAAAGTGTCCTGGCCACACCAGGCTCTGGCGGTAATAACGGTTCAGCGGCGTGCGCTCTGCGGGGGTGACTTTCGCCGTCACCTCAGCGTCGAGAGCGGTGAAGATGGCGTTTTCCCGCGCGACATACGCTGCGAAGGTCGCGTTATCCATCTCCTGCACAGACATTTCATCAGCCCGCCAGGTGTGCCAGTGATGCAGGGCTGGCCCCTGCTGCGAAAGATAAACCCGCACCGAAAGCAGAACGAGCACAATGATCCCGATGACCATCGCTATTTTTTTTGCGAGAGCCATCAGGCGCACGCTGACCCGCCAGGGCAAATTCGCCATGTAAGGCTCCCTCTTTTTTCCCAGAGCTTTCATCTTACCAAAAAATGTGAAGAGGCTGACGTATTCACCAAATAGATACCCTTCAGCCTGCACACTGCACCAAAAGTGAACTACGCTGCACAAATGTTGATCACCTGTTAAACAAATATTGCATTAACTTTGCTGCACAGCGCGTTTTCGCCGCAATGTGAACATGGCACGCGTCCTGCATTGTTAATCCGGTAACAGAAACCCGGCCTTTGACAGCCAGTTAACAGCGAGGCGGTATGACGACCAAACCTCAGGTGTTGAGCCGTATCGAAGCGACCTTTAGCCAGCTCACCCCAAGCGAAAAGCGGGTGGCAAGCTGGATGCTGGCGCACGTCGGGCAGATCCCCTTTGAAACGGCAGAGAGCGTGGCGCTGGCCACGGCCACCAGCGGGATCACCGTCGGACGCTTTCTGCGCAAGCTGGGCTACCTCAACCTGGACGACGCCAAAAAAAGCCTGCGCGATCCCCACCAGCCCTGGGGCATTAACGAGCGTCTCGACTCCTGGAAGCAGCAACAGCCGCTGTCGGATCGCCTTCAGAACTCCCTGTCGCTGGAGGTGGACGCCATTGCCCATGTCTACCAGCTGGCGCAAAGCGAAACGTTCAGGCAGGTGGTCCAGCAACTTACCCATGCCGACGCCGTTTTCGTGCTGGGGATCCAGTCCACGCGCGGGATCGCCAATGCGTTCTTCAGCCATCTGGAGTATCTGCGCCCGCGGGTGAGCTATTCAGAAGGGCTCTCCGGTAGCTGGGTGGAGTCGCTTAACTCCGGCTTTGCGAACCCGTATATCGTGCTGACGGATACCCGCGCCTACTCCGCCATTGCCCGCCAGTACTGCCGCGTGGCGAGCGAAAAAGGCCTGGCGATGGCGCTGATCACCGATATCTGGTGCCCGTGGGCGCGGGATTACCCGATTGATTTACTCCAGGTGAAGACCGATACCGGCCATTTCTGGGATTCGCTGGCGCCGGTGAGCTGTCTGTTCAACCTGCTGCTGTCGGGCGTTGTGGAGGCGCTGGGGGATGCGCTGCCGGAACGTCTGGCAATCAACCGACAACTACAACAAGAGTTTGGTCAATTTGAACGCTAAAGGAGCGGAGCTATGCCTGAAGAGAGTCAACTGATTGATGTGGCGAAAACCTTTCCCACGCTGCATATCGATCTGAAATACGCGACCGCCGATAACATCACTGGCCGCCCGATCTACCAGCACGCCGCGTGCCTGTTGCATACGGATGCCGCCACCGCGCTGGCGAAAGCGATCGGCATCGCCGCGCTGGCCGGTCTGAAGCTGGTGGTTTACGACGCCTACCGCCCCCAGCAGGCGCAGTCGCAACTCTGGGATGCCTGCCCCAATCCGGAATACGTGGTGGATGTCGCAATTGGCTCTAACCACAGCCGGGGCACCGCCATTGACGTCACGCTGATGGATGAACACGACAACGTGCTGGATATGGGCGCCGGGTTTGACGAAATGCACGACCGTTCTCATGCCTGGCACCCTTCCGTTCCGCCTGAGGCGCAGCGAAATCGTCTGCTCCTGAACGCCGTTATGTACGGCGGCGGTTTTGTGGGCATCAGCAGCGAATGGTGGCATTTCGAACTGCCGAATGCCGCCAGCTACCCGCTGTTAGATGACCAGTTCGCCTGTTATCCGACCACACACTCACTGTAATTCTGGAGCCCCGCCATGAAAACAACGCTGCTTACAACCCTGATTGCCGCTACGCTCACCCTGAGCGCCCCTCTCGCGCTGGCGGCGGTGCCAAAAGATATGCTGGTGATTGGGAAAGCTGCCGATCCGCAAACGCTGGATCCGGCGGTCACTATCGATAACAACGACTGGACGGTGACCTACCCCTCGTACCAGCGTCTGGTGAAATACAAGCCTGGCACCACGGAGGTGGAAGGCGATCTGTCGACGGGCTGGAAGGCGTCTGACGACCAGAAAGAGTGGACGTTCACCCTGGCAGATAATGCAAAATTCTCCGACGGCACGCCGGTGACCGCCGAAGCGGTCAAGCTGTCGTTTGAACGTCTGCTGAAAATTAACCAGGGACCTTCCGAAGCGTTCCCGAAAGATTTGAAAGTGGACGCGGTGGATGAGCATACGGTGAAATTCACCCTCAGCCAGCCGTTCGCCCCGTTCCTCTACACGCTGGCCAATGACGGCGCGTCGATCGTCAACCCGGCGGTGCTGAAAGCCAATGCCGCCGACGACGCACGCGGTTTCCTGGCGCAAAACACCGCGGGTTCCGGACCGTTTATGCTGAAAAGCTGGCGGAAAGGTCAGCAGCTGGTGATGGTGCCCAACCCACACTGGCCGGGTGAAAAGCCGCACTTCAAGCGTGTCTCGGTCAAGATTATCGGTGAAAGCGCCTCGCGTCGCCTGCAACTTTCCCGTGGCGATCTGGATATCGCCGACGCCCTGCCGGTGGATCAGCTTGCCGCTCTGAAGCAGGAAGGCAAAGTGGCCGTGGCGGAATACCCGTCCCTGCGGGTGACCTACCTCTATCTGAACAACAGTAAGCCTCCGATGAATCAGGTGGATTTGCGCCGCGCGGTCTCCTGGGCGACCGATTATCAGGGGATGGTGAAAGGCATTCTCAGCGGGAACGGCAAGCAGATGCGCGGCCCGATCCCGGAGGGCATGTGGGGCTTTGATGCGAACGCCATGCAGTACAGCTTTGACGAGGCCAAAGCCAAAGCGGCGCTGGAAAAAGTCAACGATAAACCCGCCAGCCTGACGTTCCTCTACTCCGATAACGACCCGAACTGGGAGCCTATCGCCCTCTCCACGCAGGCGAGCCTGGGCAAGCTGGGGATTAACGTCAAGCTCGAGAAACTGGCGAACGCCACCATGCGCGACCGCGTCGGCAAAGGTGATTATGACATTGCGATTGGTAACTGGAGCCCGGACTTCGCTGACCCGTACATGTTCATGAACTACTGGTTCGAATCGGACAAAAAAGGGCTGCCGGGTAACCGCTCATTCTATGAGAACAAAGAGGTCGATGCGCTGTTGCAGGCGGCACTGAAAACCACCGATCAGGCGGAGCGCACCAAAGATTACCAGCAGGCGCAGAAAGTGGTGATTGACGAGGCGGCTTACGTTTATCTGTTCCAGAAGAACTATCAGCTGGCGATGAACAAAGAGGTCAAAGGCTTCACCTTTAATCCGATGCTTGAGCAGGTCTTTAACATCGCCACCATGAGTAAGTAACGGCCCACGCCGGGGGGAAGTGTATGACGTTCTGGAGCATTGTGCGCCAGCGCTGCTGGGGGTTAATCCTGGTGGTGGCCGGTGTCTGTATTATTACTTTTATTATTTCACACCTGATCCCCGGCGATCCGGCCCGCCTGCTGGCCGGTGACCGCGCCAGCGATGAAATCGTGCAGGGCATCCGCCAGCAGCTGGGGCTGGATCAACCGCTCTATATTCAGTTTGGCCGCTATGTAGAGGCGCTGGCGCATGGCGATCTGGGCACATCCATTCGCACCGGTCGCCCCGTTGCGGAAGATTTGAAAGCCTTTTTCCCCGCCACGCTGGAACTGGCCTTCTGCTCTTTGCTGCTGGCCCTGGTGATTGGCGTGCCGCTGGGCATTTTATCGGCGGTGTACCGTAACCGCTGGCTGGATCACCTGGTGCGACTGATGGCGATGACGGGCATCTCGACGCCTGCCTTCTGGCTGGGACTGGGTGTTATCGTTCTGTTCTACGGGCAACTGCAAATTCTGCCCGGCGGCGGCAGGCTGGACGACTGGCTCGATCCGCCCGCCCACGTTACCGGTTTTTATCTGCTGGACGCTCTGCTGGAAGGCAACGGCGAGGTGTTTTTCAACGCCCTACAGCACCTGATTCTCCCCTCCCTGACCCTGGCCTTTGTGCATCTGGGTATTGTGGCGCGTCAGGTACGTTCCGCGATGCTGGAGCAACTGAGCGAGGATTATATTCGTACCGCCCGCGCGAGCGGGTTGCCGGGGTGGTACATCGTGCTGCGCTACGCCTTACCCAACGCCATGATCCCCTCCATTACCGTGCTCGGGCTGGCGCTGGGCGATCTGCTGTACGGGGCAGTCCTTACCGAAACCGTGTTTGCCTGGCCGGGAATGGGAGCCTGGGTGGTGACCTCCATTCAGGCGCTGGACTTCCCTGCCGTCATGGGCTTCGCGGTCGTGGTATCGCTGGCCTATGTCTTCGTCAATCTGGTGGTGGATCTGCTGTATCTGTGGATCGACCCGCGAATCGGGCGCGGAGGTGCCGAATGATGTTAACTCAGGAAACGCCCGTCCCTGTCAGCACCGCTAAACAGCGCATTAACTGGGCAAAGCTATTCTGGATGTTACGCAAAAGCCCGCTCACGCTGATCGGCGGGGTGATTATGATCGTGATGCTGCTGATGATGATGGTCTCGCCGTGGATAGTCCCGCACGATCCGAATGCGCTGGATCTGACCGCGCGATTGCAGGCGCCTTCAGCCCAGCACTGGTTTGGCACCGATGAGGTGGGCCGGGATCTGTTCAGCCGCGTGCTGGTGGGCAGCCAGCAGTCCATCACGGCGGGGCTGGCGGTGGTGGTGATTGCGGGCGGCATCGGTTCTCTGCTCGGCTGTTTGTCCGGCGTACTCGGCGGACGCGGCGACGCCATCATTATGCGTATCATGGACATTATGCTCTCCATCCCCTCGCTGGTGTTGACGATGGCGCTGGCCGCCGCGCTCGGCCCAAGCCTGTTTAACGCGATGCTGGCGATTGCGATTGTACGCATTCCGTTTTACGTGCGGCTGGCACGCGGGCAAACGCTGTTGGTGCGCCAGTTCACCTACGTGCAGGCCGCCCGCACCTTTGGCGCATCGCGCTGGCACCTGATCAGCTGGCATATCCTGCGTAACGCCCTTCCGCCGCTGATCGTACAGGCGTCGCTGGATATCGGCAGCGCCATTCTGATGGCCGCCACGCTGGGCTTTATTGGATTAGGCGCGCAGCAGCCGACCGCCGAATGGGGCGCGATGGTGGCCGTGGGGCGTAACTACGTGCTTGACCAGTGGTGGTACTGCGCGTTTCCGGGGGCGGCAATTCTGATCACGGCGGTTGGGTTTAATCTGTTTGGCGATGGTCTTCGCGACCTGCTGGATCCCAAATCAGGAGGGAAGCAGTCATGAGTGATTCCGTATTATCGATTGAAGATTTGCATCTGAGCTTCCCCATTTTTCGCGGTGACGTCCACGCGCTCAACCACGTCTCGCTGGAGATTGGCCGGGGTGAAATTGTCGGCGTGGTGGGCGAATCCGGCTCGGGAAAATCGGTCACCGCGATGCTGGCGATGCGCCTGCTGCCGGAAGGCAGTTACCATGTTCACCATGGCCGGGTCACCCTGCTCGGGGAAGATGTCCTGAACGCGTCGGAAAAACAGCTTCGTCAGTGGCGCGGCGCCAGGGTGGCGATGATTTTTCAGGAGCCGATGACGGCGCTTAACCCTACGCGCCGGATTGGCAGACAAATGGTGGAGGTGATCCGCCAGCATCAGTCGCTTTCCCGCCGCGACGCGCAGCAGAAGGCGATCGCCCTGCTGGGCGAGATGCAAATCCCGGATGCGGCACAGGTGATGGATCGCTATCCGTTTGAGCTTTCCGGCGGCATGCGCCAGCGGGTGATGATCGCCCTTGCCTTCTCCTGCGAGCCGGAGCTGATCATTGCCGATGAGCCGACCACCGCGCTGGACGTGACCGTTCAGCGTCAGGTGCTGCGGCTACTGAAACACAAAGCGCGCGCCAGCGGGACGTCGGTGCTGTTTATCAGTCACGATATGGCGGTGGTGTCGCAGCTTTGTGACCGGATGTACGTTATGTACGCGGGCAGCGTGACCGAAAGCGGCAGCACGCAGACTTTGATCCACCATCCTGTACACCCCTATTCGATTGGCCTGCTGCGGTGTGCCCCGGAAAATGGTGAACCGCGCGAGATCCTCCCGGCCATTCCCGGCACGGTACCTAACCTCAGCCACCTCCCGCGCGGATGTGCCTTTCGCGAACGCTGTTTTGCTGCCGGGGCGAAATGCAGCGAAACGCCGCGCTTAATTTCCACGGGCGCAGAAGGCCAACAGGCTGCCTGCTGGTACCCACAACAGGAGAGACGCCATGTCTGAGGTACTGCTGGAACTGGATAGCGTGCATGTGAATTTTCCTGCGCGCAAAAACTGGCTGGGGCGCGTGACGGAGCAGGTACACGCCCTCAACGGCATGGATCTCCGGATCCATCGCGGCGAAACGCTGGGCGTTGTGGGGGAATCCGGCTGTGGAAAGAGCACGCTGGCGCAACTGCTGATGGGCATGCTCAAACCGAGTACAGGTGCCTGTCAGCGCGCAAATGCGGCAGGCGGTATGCAGATGGTATTTCAGGACCCGCTCTCGTCCCTCGATCCGCGTTTACCCGTCTGGCGCATCATTACCGAGCCGGTGTGGGTACAGCAACGCCGCAGCGAACGGGAGCGTCGTCAGCTGGCTGAGACGCTGGCGCAGCAGGTGGGCATTCGAGCAGAATATCTTGACCGCCTGCCGCATGCGTTTTCGGGCGGACAGCGCCAGCGCATCGCTATCGCCCGGGCGCTCTCTTCAGATCCGGACATCATCGTGCTGGATGAACCCACCAGCGCGCTGGATATTTCTGTCCAGGCGCAGATCCTCAATTTGCTGGTTGCCCTGCAACAGCAGCGAAATCTGACCTACGTACTGATCTCGCACAACGTCTCGGTGGTCCGGCACATGAGCGATCGTGTGGCAGTGATGTATCTGGGGCAGATCGTGGAGCTGGGTCCGGCGGACCAGGTGCTGAGTCAGCCGCGGCATCCGTATACGCAGCTGCTGCTTGACTCCGTTCCCCGTACCGGAGAACCGCTGGACGAAGATCTGGCATTACGCAAAACCGATCTTCCCGGTAATCGCCACCTGCCCGTTGGCTGCTACTTCCGCGACCGCTGCCCGCTGCCGATGCAGGGATGTGAACGGCCGCAGCCGCTTCAGCCCGCAGCCGAAGGCCGAAGCGTACGCTGCTGGCGTAACCGCTAGATTTGCGCCATCCCGCCATCGACAAACAGCTCCGTGGCGTTAATAAAGCTGGCGGCATCGGACGCCAGAAACGCCACGGCTTTCCCGACTTCGCCCGGCGCGCCCAGGCGACCCAGCGGTACCTGGGCCGCCAGCGCATCGTATAATCCCTGACGCTGTTCTTCGGGAACCAGATCGCCAAGACCGGGCGTTTTCACGGGGCCAGGGCTGACGACGTTGACGCGTATCCCGCGGCCCTGTAAGTCCAGCGCCCAGGAGCGGGCAAAGTTACGCACGGCGGCTTTACTGGCGCTGTAGACGCTAAAATTCGCCGTCCCCTTAATCGAAACCGTCGATCCGGTGAGGATAATGGATGAACCAGATGAGAGCAGCGGCAGCGCTTTCTGGACGGTGAACAGCACGCCGCGCACGTTGGTGGCAAAAATCCGGTCAAACTGCTCTTCGGTGATAGCGCCCAGCGGCAGCATGTCGCCGCCCCCGGCGTTGGCGAACAGAATATCGAGTCGTCCTTCTTCTTTAGCAATCTGCGCGTAAACCGCATCCAGATCGGCCATTCTGGAGACGTCCGCGCGGATAGCTACCGCCGCGGCGCCAATGTCTGCCCGGGCAGCATCCAGTTCGGCCTGACGACGTCCGGTGATATAGACCTTCGCTCCCTGCGCCGCCAGCTCCTGTGCCGTTGCGAGACCAATACCGGTGCTGCCACCGGTCACCAGAGCGATTTTTCCTGCAAGCGTTGTATTCATACTCATAACCTTTTGTTGTGATGTAAAAGAGGAGCGTTTGCCCGCGTCAGGCAGACTTTAGACCTTGCGGGATTAGCGATAAACGGGCAAAAATGAAAATGAATTTTCACAGCAGGAAATAATCAGAGGAGATCTATGTGGATCAGCTAATGGCAATGCGTGCCTTTACGCGGGTGGTTGAATCCGGAAGCTTTACCCGAGCGGCAGACTCCCTGAACATGCCGATAGCCACGCTGAGCAAGCTGGTAAAATCACTTGAAGCGCACCTGGAAACACGGCTGCTGCTTCGCACGACGCGCCGGGTGGTCACGACGGCAGAAGGCATGGAATACTACGAGAAAGCGCTACGGGTATTAATTGATATAGAGGACATTGATACCGCCTTTCGCGCATCGTGCTGCACGCCCAAAGGCCATTTGCGTATTGACGTGGGGGGCTCAACCGCCCGGGACGTGCTGATCCCCCTGCTGCCGGATTTTTTTCAGCGCTACCCGGATCTGCGCATTAACCTGGGGGTAGCCGATCGTCCGGTAGATTTAATCAGCGGAAACGTGGACTGCGTGATCCGCGGCGGCCCGCTGGATGACTCTTCGCTTATCGCGCGGCATATCGGTGATGCCGGGATGATCGCCTGCGCGGCGCCGGGCTATCTTAAAGCTCACGGCATCCCTGCCTATCCGCAGGAGCTGCGCAACGGCCATAAGCTGATTAGCTACCTTTCCCCGGTTACCGGACGCGCATTTCCGTTCCGCTTCCTTGACCGGGGTGAGCCCCTGGAGATCAGCGTTCCGCACCACCTTGGGGTCAATGAAAGCAACGCACATCTGGCCGCGGCGCTGGCGGGTTTAGGGATTATTCAGACGTTTGGCTATGCTGCGAGAGCGCATCTGGAAACGGGCGCGCTGGTAGAGATCCTGAGCGACTGGCGTCCTAAGGCGTATCCTTTTCACGTGGTCTATCCCCAGAGTCGGCATTTAACGCATCGCCTGAGAGTGTTTATTGCGTGGCTTGCCGAGGTTTTCCCTGCGGCAGTGAAAGGTTAGCCGGGCATTTGCCCGGCCTGATATCAGTTCAGTTTGTAATCCAGCGTGATTTCGGCTTTCAACAGCTGCGATACCGGACAACCCGCCTTCGCTTTCTGAATAATGCCGTCGAACTGCTGCGGATCGATACCCGGTACCGTCACCTTGCTTTGTAGCGCCACTTTGCTGATGGCAAAACCGCTGTCGGTTTTATCCAGCGAGACATCCGCCGTGGTATCAATGGAATCGGCAGTATAACCCGCTTCGCCCAACATTAGCGACAGGGCCATAGAGAAACAGGCCGCGTGCGCTGCGCCAATCAGCTCTTCCGGGTTAGTCCCTTTTTCGCCCTCGAAGCGGGTGTTAAAGCCGTAAGGTTGCTGGTTAAGGACGCCACTCTCTGTTGAGACCGTCCCTTTGCCGCGTTTGATGTCGCCAGACCAGTGTGCTGAACCGTGCTTATGAATCGTCATTCTTGCTCTCCTTTTGGCTTACAAAGGGATAAGTATAGGACGCATAATCCATTTTGCAGGGAAGACAGACTAGTCCGAGCGCGTGGCAAGGTGGTTTGCAAGTGCATCCAGGAACACACGCTGCGCCGCAGGCTGATAGTCTCGCGACTGATAAATACCAAAAATACCGATCGGTTTTGGCGTAAAGGCGCCGAGCACCGGCACCAGGCTGCCCTGCCGTAGCGCCGCGTCGGCCTCGCGCTCGGGCAGCATGGCAATACCACAGTGGTTTATCGCCGCCTCCATCAGCAATGACGAGATACTGGCGCTGAGATTGCCGCTGACCGCCGTCGTGACCGACTCCCCTTCTGGCGTCAAAAAACGCCACGACTGACCGGCAAAAAAGCTGTAATGCAGGCAGTTGTGCCGGGATAAATCCTCCAGCTGCTCTGGAACGCCCCGACTGGCAAGGTAGTGCGGCGAGGCGCAAAGTACGGACCGACACTCTCCCAGTCGGCGGGCGATCATGCCCGATTCAGGGTTATCGGTGATGCGGATCGCCACGTCAATTCGCTCGCCCACCAGACTTACCGGATGATTGTTAACATCCAGCTCAATGCGCAGCTGAGGGTAACGCTGCAACAGATCGGGCAGCACCGGAACGATAATATGCATCGCCGTAAAGTGCGCGCAGGCGACACGAAGCGTGCCTGAGGGTAAATCCTTCACTGACTGATCTTCAATTTCCTGAGAAATTTGCGAGAGCGTGCGGGTCTTTTGCAGGACCTTCTCCCCCGCCGCCGTCAGCGTCAGCTTGCGGGTGGAGCGGTTCACCAGCCGCGCCCCGGCCCACTTCTCCATCTGCTCCAGATAACGGCTCACCATCGGACGGGAGATCCCCAGCGCCCGCGCCGCCGCGCTTAAACTCCCCAGCTCACAGATGCGGTTGTACACCTGGGCGGCAATAACGCGATCCATTTTGACCTCCATTTGCTCGATTTATGAAACTAAGCATCTCCTGTTTCAGGAATTCTGGCAAATGAAGAGATCCGTACAATAGAGACTTTCCTGAAGAACAGAGACATGACCATGACTATCGCCCGCCTTGCTTTGCTGACAACCCTTTTCACTCCGGCCGTCTTTGCCGCGCCGTTGACCGTTGATACGTACAACCCGCAGGAAAAAGGCATTTTTGCCGTTTCTTCCACCCTGGTGTCTGGCCCGAAAGAGGCGGTACTGTTTGACGCCCAGTTCAGCGTGAAAGATGGCGAAGCGCTGGTAGAAAAAATTCGCCACAGCGGTAAAACGCTGAACAAAATCGTGATCACCTCCGGCGATCCGGATTTCTATTTCGGCCTGCAACCGCTGGTGAAAGCCTTCCCTAATGCCAAAGTTGTCGCCACGCAACAGGTGGTGGACCATATCAGGGCCACAAAAGACGCGAAGCTCGCCTTCTGGGGGCCACAGATGAAAGACGGCGCGCCGACGCAGCTCTACGTGCCGCAGGTGCTTGCCTCAACCACCTTTATGATTGATGGTGAAAGAGTGAATATTGAAGAGCCTGAGAGCTATGCGGCGTACGTCTGGATCCCATCCGCAAAAACCATCCTCGGCGGCACGGGCGTCTCGTGGGGTATTCACGTCTGGACGGCGGATACCCAAACGCCGGAAAGCCGCAAACAGTGGCAGCAGACGCTGGATAGCATGGCAGCCCTTAAGCCCGAACACGTTATTCCGGGCCACTACCTTGGGACACCGCCAGCGGGTACCGGCGCTATCGACTTTACCCGTCGCTATCTACATCAGTTTGAACAGGCCCTCATGACACATAAAGCGTCAACCGGCGTCATTAGCACGATGAAAAAACAGTGGCCGAATCTGGCGGAAGCCAGTTCGCTGGAATTGAGTGCCAAAGTGAATACCGGCGAAATGAAGTGGTAATATCCTGATTATCTCCTGCTATATTTAAATTTTTTATAGCAGGAGTTTACTATGCCATCGTCAGTAAGGGGCATCGACCATATCGGTATTACGGTGCCCGACATTGAAAAAGCCACCCTATTTTTTGAACGCGCTTTCGGCGCACAGGTTTTATATCATTCTGTCGATGCGGAAACCGATAATATTGATCAGGCCGCCCAGCAGCACACCTTAAAATTATTTCCCGGCACAAAAATTCACGCCATTCGCATGCTTGTTATGCCCCATGGACCCGGCATTGAACTTTTCGAAATGCATGGCCCTGAACAGGGAATGCCCGCCCGCGCCAGCGACTTTGGCCTCCAGCATTTTGCTGTTTATGTTGATGATTTTGATAAGGCGATAGCCGCTTTCACCGCTGCCGGCGGGGAGATGTTTACCGCGCCAAAGCCGCTCACGTTTCCGGATGAGCAAGGTGAAGGGAATGCTTTCTGCTATGGACAGACCCCCTGGGGCAGTATTGTGGAATTGATCTCCTGGCCGACGCCCATGCCTTATGAAAAAACGACAAATTTACGCCGCTGGAAACCCTGAATTTTATTTGTGTGCCAGGAGAGATGATATTTTTATTTCCAGGACGAATCTGAACCACAACGACGAAAATATTTGCCAATCTGAATGTGAATTACGATTTTGCACGCCGTAACATTAAACAGACAACGACACGGAGGCAGCATGTTTACTTATTACCCGGCACATACCACAGCAGCACAACCCGAACTCGTTAACGCGATTGCGCAGGGTCTTCAGGCAGAGCACGGCGTTGTTACCGAAGATGACATTTTGATGGAACTGACCAAGTGGGTGGAAGCCACAGACAATGACATCCTCAGTGACATCTACCAGCAAACCATCAACTATGTGGTCAGCGGGCAAAATGCACCTTTGTAAAAACCTGCTAAGCTGGATCTGCAACCTAAGGGGTTACATTTCGTTTGCGTGAGCAAACTTGTCCTTAAAACTATCAACGGGATTGAGGAGTTAAAATGAAATCGAACCGTCAGGCACGCCACATTCTGGGACTGAACTACAAGCTCTCTAACAAGCGTAAAGTGGTTATTGAGGAGGGTAGCGAAACGCAGGTTACCCACGCTACCGGCAGAAAACGCCCTTCCGGCAAGTAAGTTCCGGCACGATATTCACAACACCATCGGTAATCCCGATGGTGTTTTTGTTTATGTGTTGCGGTAATTAATATTCAGCTCCTTTATAATACCAACCGACCGCACCCCGTAGCACAGGCCAGAAAGATGACAAACAGCAGTGTCAGGGACGGATCTTCTTAAAAAGAGTGAGTGACATGGACAACAAACTGAAAAAACATCGTTCCCTTTATATTCCTTACGCCGGTCCGGTTTTACTGGAGTTTCCTCTTCTGAACAAAGGCAGCGCCTTTAGCATGGAAGAGCGCAGCAGCTTTAACCTGCTGGGCCTGCTGCCTGAAGTGGTTGAAACCATTGAAGAACAGGCGGAACGCGCCTGGATCCAGTATCAGGGTTTTAAAACCGAAATCGATAAGCACATCTACCTGCGTAATATCCAGGACACCAACGAAACCCTCTTCTACCGCCTGGTGCAGAACCATCTCGAAGAGATGATGCCCGTCATTTACACCCCAACCGTCGGCGCGGCATGTGAACGCTTCTCAGAGATCTACCGTCGTTCCCGCGGCGTGTTCATCTCTTATCAGAACCGTCACAACATGGATGACATTCTGCAAAACGTGCCGAACCACAACATCAAGGTGATCGTGGTAACCGATGGCGAACGTATTCTGGGCCTTGGCGACCAGGGCATTGGCGGGATGGGTATTCCCATCGGTAAGCTCTCGCTGTATACCGCCTGCGGCGGGATCAGCCCGGCCTACACCCTGCCGGTGGTCCTGGACGTGGGGACCAACAACCAGCAACTGCTGAACGATCCGCTGTACATGGGCTGGCGTCACCCGCGCATTACCGACGACGAGTACTATCAGTTTGTGGATGATTTCATCCAGGCCGTGAAGCACCGCTGGCCGGACGTGCTGTTGCAGTTCGAAGACTTCGCACAGAAAAACGCCATGCCGCTGCTGAACCGCTACCGCGATGAGATTTGCTCGTTCAACGATGACATTCAGGGCACTGCGGCAGTGACCGTCGGTACGCTGATTGCTGCGAGCCGTGCGGCAGGCAGCCAGCTTAGCTATCAGAAAATTGTCTTCCTGGGTGCAGGCTCCGCGGGCTGCGGCATCGCCGAGCAAATTATTGCCCAGACCCAGCGCGAAGGCTTAAGCGAAGAGCTCGCCCGCTCCCGCGTCTTTATGGTGGACCGTTTTGGCCTGCTGACCGACGGTATGCCAAACCTGCTCCCGTTCCAGACCAAACTGGTGCAGAAGCGCGAGAACCTGAAAAACTGGGATACGGATAACGAAGTGCTCTCGCTTCTTGACGTGGTGCGCAACGTGAAGCCGGATATTCTGATCGGCGTATCCGGGCAGACCGGCCTCTTCACGGAGGAGATTATTCGCGAGATGCATAAGCACTGCGAACGACCTATCGTGATGCCGCTATCGAACCCGACCTCACGCGTGGAGGCGACGCCGCAGGATATCATCGCCTGGACCGAAGGCAATGCGCTGGTCGCGACCGGCAGTCCGTTCGATCCGGTGGTGTGGAAGGACAAGCTCTACCCCATTGCGCAGTGCAATAACTCCTATATCTTCCCGGGTATTGGTCTGGGAGTGATCGCTTCCGGCGCGTCCCGCATCACCGACGAAATGCTGATGTCCGCGAGCGAAACGCTGGCAGGTCACTCACCACTGGTGAATAACGGTGAAGGCCTGGTACTGCCGGAGCTGAAAGACATTCATAAAGTGTCCCGCGCAATTGCCTTCGCGGTAGGCAAAATGGCGCAGCAGCAAGGCGTCGCGGTGAAAACCTCTGCCGATGCGTTGCAGCAGGCGATTGATGATAATTTCTGGATGCCGGAATACCGTAGCTATCGTCGTACTTCGATTTAAGCATTGCCCCTCACCCAGCCCTCTCCCCAAAGGGGAGAGGGTTAGGGTGAGGGGAATATACGGCACTTCCCACTAGCCAAACCCATTTTCCCCCGCTACACTCCCTTCATCCATTAACCTACTGAATATATAAGGAGGCCAATTATGCTGTACTGTGAAATTTTCAATGTTTCACATACATTTGGTGATCGCACCAGCTCAAGCGTTATCGGTATCGTGCTGCGATAACTTCCGCTTGAGCGAAGACACTAACCCCTGAAATCCCTTCTCTCGGGCTTACTGAGTTATCGTCAGCGATGTTTGACGAGGCATAAACATGCCTGTAACTCCTGGGTAAGCAACAATGAGCACTCTACTTACTGCACATTCTTTACGTGTTGATACCGCGTTTGGCACGCTCTTCGACTCTCTCTCCTTTACGTTGAAAAAAGGCGACCGCATTGGCCTGCTGGGTGATAACGGCTGCGGAAAAAGTACGCTGCTGAAAATCCTCGACGGGACGCAGTCCCCTGCTGCCGGAACCGTTTCACTGGCTGGACATTGCCTGCTGGCGCGCGTGGAACAACATCTGCCGGAGACCCTTTATCCCCTGACCATGCTGGATGCGGTGCTGGCGCAGCTGCCGACCGGTGAGCGCGACAGTCTTCGCTGGAAGGCCGAGACGCTGCTGGCCGGAATGGGCTTTACGACGCAGGAAACGGCGCTGCAATCCGCCACGCTGAGCGGCGGTCAGCATACGCGGTTGCTGCTGGCGCGGGCGTTGATAAGCGATCCGGATCTGCTGCTTCTGGACGAACCGAGCAACCACCTCGACCTGCCGACCCTGCTGTGGCTGGAGCAGTTTTTACAGAGCTGGTCCGGCAGCTTTGTGCTGGTTTCACACGACAGGCAACTGCTGGACGCGATAACCAACGGCAGCTGGATCCTGCGCGATAAAACACTGCACTACTTCGCCCTTCCCTGCACTGCCGCCCGTCAGGCGCTGGAGGCGAAAGACGAAAGCGATGCGCTGCGGCATAAGGCAGAGCAAAAAGAGATCGACCGCGTCACGGCCAGCGCCAAACTCCTCGCGACCTGGGGCAAGGTCTACGACAACGAAGATCTCTCCCGTAAGGCTAAGCAGATGGAAAAACAGGTCGAACGGCTTAAAGAAAACCAGACGGAACTGACGGCGGGAAGCCCGTGGACCTTAACCCTGCGCGGGGACGCGCTTCGGGCCGACCGCCTGCTGGAAATAACCGACCTCGGCGTCCCCCCGGCGCCGGGTCTGCCAGACCTGTTTACCCTCGTCAGCGCGCGGCTGAAGAGCGGCGATCGCGTGGCGATTGTGGGTCGTAACGGCTGCGGAAAATCGTCGCTGCTGAAGCTTATCTGGCGACATTTTCGCGACGAGATCTCGGACGAGCGGCTTAAGCGTCATCCGCGCGTTTCACCCGGCTACTACGACCAGACGCTGCATCAGTTGCCAGACGATACGGCGCTGCTTGATGCGCTGGAGCCTTTCGCGCCAGATCCGCAGACCCGTAAAATGGCGCTCATCAGTGCCGGCTTCCCGTGGGCGCGGCACGGGCAAAAAGTCAGTACGCTGAGCGGCGGGGAACGTTCGCGCCTGCTGTTCGTCGGCCTGACCCTTGCCCGTTATAGCCTGCTGATGCTGGATGAACCGACCAACCACCTGGATATGGAGGGCAAAGAGGCGCTGGCGGAAACGCTGCAACAGTTTGAAGGCGGAGTGCTGCTGGTGAGCCACGATCGTCAGTTAATTAGCCAGTGCTGTAACCGCTTCTGGCTGATTGAGGACGGCAGGCTGAGCGAATGGCACGATGCGGAGGCGGTCTTTGAGCGCCTGCGTGAGGACGCCGGTCCGGCTGTACCTGAGGCATCGAACGCCGCATTGAAGGCACCCTCTTCAGCGTCAGACGATCTGCTCGAACGCCTTGTCGCCCTGGAAACGTTGCTGGAAGAAGATTTGGCGCGTAAGCCCAAACATCAAAAACCGCAGTTGCAGGCGCAATGGCGAAAAGAGATTGAGGAGATAGAAGCCCAACTGTAAGCCTGTACCCGGCGGTCATTACGCCGGGTCTTTATTACGTCAGTGTTTTTCCCTACTGATTATTAGAGGATCGCCGTATTCTTAATCTGAAACTGAGCTAAATGATGACATTATGTTGCGGTTGCCTTGCATTACAGCGTCAAAGTATTAATCCTCAATGGGTATTACACCTGCTATGCAGATACTCATCATGAAAGGAGAAACACATGAAGGCTGCTGTTGTCACTCAGGATCATCAGGTTAATGTTACAGAGAAAACCTTACGCGCGCTTAAACATGGTGAAGCGCTGCTGAAGATGGAGTGCTGTGGCGTGTGCCATACCGATCTCCATGTTAAGAATGGCGATTTTGGCGACAAAACCGGGGTGATCCTCGGCCACGAAGGGATTGGTATCGTCAAAGAGATTGGTCCTGGCGTCACGTCGCTAAAAGTAGGCGACCGTGCAAGCGTGGCGTGGTTCTTTGAAGGCTGTGGCCACTGTGAATATTGTAATACCGGCAACGAAACGCTGTGCCGTGACGTGAAAAACGCGGGTTACTCCGTTGACGGCGGCATGGCGGAAGAGTGCATCGTAACCGCGGATTACGCGGTTAAAGTCCCGGACGGGCTGGACTCCGCGGCGGCCAGCAGCATCACCTGCGCCGGGGTCACCACCTACAAAGCGGTAAAAGTCTCTGACATCAAACCCGGCCAGTGGATTGCGATCTATGGTCTGGGCGGTCTGGGCAACCTCGCGCTGCAATACGCCAAAAATGTCTTCAATGCGAAGGTTATCGCCATTGACGTGAATGACGAGCAGCTGAAGCTCGCTGCCAGCATGGGCGCAGACTTAACCGTGAACTCTCGCAGTGAAGATGCGGCAAAAGTGATTCAGGAGAAAACCGGCGGTGCGCATGCGGCGGTGGTGACGGCAGTAGCGAAAGCGGCCTTCAACTCTGCCGTTGACGCAGTTCGCGCCGGAGGCCGCGTGGTGGCTGTTGGCCTGCCGCCGGAAGCGATGAGCCTGGATATTCCACGTCTGGTCCTGGATGGGATTCAGGTGGTGGGCTCTCTGGTGGGTACCCGTCAGGATCTGCTCGAAGCCTTCCAGTTTGCGGCTGAAGGTAAGGTGGTTCCGAAAGTCACGATGCGCCCATTGGAAGATATCAACGCTATCTTTAAAGAGATGGAACAGGGCCAGATCCGTGGCCGTATGGTGATTGATTTACGTTCTTAACCGCGGCGGCCGGGTAGCGGCTTTGCCCTGCCCGGCTTTTCACGTGGACGAACGGCGATCGGAAATCCACTCCTGAACCTCGATCTGGAATGTGTCAGGCGCTTTTCGATACATCTTCCGCGCCAGATCCAGGATGGTATGGCGCCCTAACTCCTCTTCCATCCGCTGCTGCGCGCTATCCATGACCGAGCGCACCCCACACGGGCCGTCACAGACCCAGGCAGGTGGCGTTTCATCAAACACCGCCAGGCGCTGACGCACTTCCCGACACTCAAACATATTCTTCTCGCCGTCGATGGCGTGCGCCACGTCCAGCACGCTGATTAGCTCGGCCGGACGCGCCAGCCGGAAGCCTCCCCCTTTGCCTTCGGTGCTGATAACCAGCCCCGCGCGTGATAAACGGGTGAAGATTTTTCCAAGATAGTCGTAGGGCACGCCCTGCAAGGCCGCCATCTCCCGGACGCTCATCTCACGTTCATTGCCTTTTGCATCCACCATACACATCAGGCTATGAATGCCATATTCCACACCAGAACTGTAAAACGCCATGGCTCACTCCGGGTCATTGTTCGCTGCATTATAACGATTTTTAACTCAGAAAGAAGTTGTCGTAGTTAACTCCGACAAGTATAGTGGCAGTTATGTCAGACATACAGCCTGACGCACTAAAGGATCGAGTATGAAAAAGCAGATTTTAATTGTGGGTAGTGGGTTTTCCGGTATGTGGGCTGCGGTCAGCGCCGCGCGCCTTTCTGCTCTGGAGGGTAACAATAGCCTCAGCATTGCCGTGCTGGCCCCTGTTGCGGAGCTACGCGTTCGCCCACGCTTTTATGAAGAGAACGTGTCGATGATGGTCGCACCTCTGACCGAACTGTTTGCTGAGCTGGGCATTACCTTTATTGCGGGCGAAGCACAACGTATTGATACCTCGTCTAAAACCGTTTTATATCGCGATTCAAACGGCGCGATTGCTGAAGTCGCCTGGGAACGTCTGATCCTCGCAACCGGTAGCCAGACTAAACGCCCCCCAATTGCCGGTCTGGCTGAATACGCCTTTGATATCGACCAACTCGACTCCGCCAGGTTATTCGAGCAACATCTTGATTCGCTGGTTTCGCGCCCCTCCACCCCGGAGCGTAATACCGTGGTCGTGTGTGGCGGCGGCTTTACCGGCATCGAGCTGGCAACGGAACTCCCTGCCCGGCTCCGCACTCGCTTCGGCGCCAATACAAAGACTAAAGTAATCGTAGTTGAAAGGGGTGCAACCATTGGCGGGCGTTACAGCGAGGCGCTGAGAAACACCATTGAAGAAGCAAGCAGCGCGCTGGGCGTTGAATGGCGTTTAAACAGTGAAGTTGAAGCCATCGATGCCAGCGGCGTAACGCTGAAAAACGGAGAACGCATTGCCAGCGCCACTGTAGTGTGGACGGCAGGGGTAGAAGCTAACCCCCTCAGCCTGCAAATTGACGGGGAACGCGACACTCAGGGACGCCTTATCGTCACCGACACATTGCAGGTTCCTGCGCATCCGGAGGTTTACGCGACGGGTGATATGGCGCATGCCAAAACGGACGATGTGGGCAACACGGCGCTGATGACCTGCCAGCACGCGATCCAGTTGGGGAAATTCGCCGGACACAACGCGGCGGCCAGCCTGTTAAATGTGGAGCCGTACCCTTACCGTCAGGTGAACTACGTTACCTGTCTGGATTTGGGTAGCTGGGGCGCGGTATACACCGAGGGCTGGGACCAGCGCATTAAATCCGTGCGCGAGGAAGGCAAAAAGATCAAAGTTGCCATCACCAACGAACTGATTTACCCGCCAGCAGCAGACAAAGCGGTTGCTTTTGCCGCCGCTGACCCGCTGGCGAAATTCGTGTAGTCCACTCCAGCACCCGCGACCAGCGGGCAACATGTGGAATCAGGCCAGCGCTCCTGCGTTGGCCTGACGCTTTTTGGCACATAAATAACCATACATCAACAGAGAGGTCATCGCTGAGAAGGATAAGATCGCTGCCGGCAGCGTGACATAACTCCAGCTAAAGCCGAGCGTAATCATCATTCCACCGAAATACGCGCCAATTGCGCTGCCGAGGTTAAACGCCATTTGTCCGCCTGCGGCCCCCAGCATCTCGCCGCCTTTCGCATTTTGCAGCAGCAGTATTTGCAGCGGCGCAGAGAGCGCAAACAGCCCGGCGCAGCACACGAATCCCATTACCAGTGAAGCTGTTTTAAGCTCGCCAAAGGCGAACAACGCCAGCAGCGAAGCCACAATCACCAGGTCGGTGGTGGCAGCAATGCGCAGCGGGCTAAAGCGCGACGACAGCTTGCCGCTGAAGACATTTCCCAGCACCATGCCCAGCCCCATCAGCATCATGATCGCGGTCATCACGCCCTCGGAAAAGCCTGACACGTTGACCATAAACGGCTTCACGAAGCTAAACCAGGCAAACACCCCGGCATTGCCAAACATCGTAGCGGCAAAAATCAACCACGGTTCCGGTTTCTTCAGGAAATGGAATTGTTCTGTCAGCCGGGTGGTTGTCGTGTCGTGAATGTCTGGCACCCACAGCAGAACAGACAGGATCACCAGCGCGTCAAAGACCGCAATCAAAAAGAAGGTGTAACGCCAGTTAAATTCATGTCCCAGCCACGTCCCGAGTGGCACGCCAAGCAGGTTGGCAACGGTCATCCCGGCAATCATCCCGGCCACAGCGACCGTCACTTTACCCGGCGGTGCGATTTTTGACAGGATTATCGCCCCCACACCGAAAATCGCGCCATGCGGAAAACCAGAGATTAAGCGCCCCGCCGCCAGCCCCACGTAGGAGTCAGAGAAGGTAAAGAGTGTGTTACCAACGACGCACATCGCCACCAGAAACAGCAGCGTTGTTTTCAGCGAAAATTTGCTGGAGAACAGCGCCACAATCGGCGCGCCGATCACCACGCCAAAAGCGTAAAACGAAATCATATTTCCGGCAGAGGGAATTGAAATGCCCGTATCATGGGCCAGTTCTGTCAGCACGCCCATGATGCCAAATTCAGCCATCCCCAGGCCAAAGGTAGCCAGTGCTAACGAAAAAATTGTCTTTTTCATACCGCGACCACTGTTAAAAAATACGCAGCGTGCATTATTGATTAAACTTGTATGGTGAACCAGTTCAAATCAGCTTTCTGACACATTAATCCATTCATTCAGGCCGATTACACGCTTAGTACGGCCTCGATCCCGCGACCGGACCCATAGGGAGACCCGCCATGGTCAGTAAGAAGAAAACCCGTGTTGTTGATGATGTCGTTAAAAACGCGCCGCTCAAAACCAAAACGTACGAGCAAGAGCTGCGCCGCCTCCATGTTGAACTGGTTAAGCTCCAGCAATGGGTGGTCGCCAAAGGGTTAAAAGTCTGTATTGTTTTTGAAGGGCGAGACGGCGCCGGTAAAGGCGGCGTCATCAAAGCCATCACCGAACGCGTCAGCCCCCGGGTGTTTCGCGTTGTTGCGTTACCGGCCCCCACCGATAAAGAGAAAAGTCAGCTCTATTTTCAGCGTTACGTTCCTCATCTGCCCTCTGCCGGGGAAATCGTTATTTTTGACCGCAGCTGGTACAACCGCGCGGGGGTGGAAAAAGTAATGGGTTTCTGTACTGAAGAGCAGACCGAAAAATTTCTTGATGGAACGCCGGTAATGGAAAAAGCGATGGTCGATGCCGGGATCATATTGTTGAAATACTGGCTTGAAGTAACGCCAAAAGAGCAGGAACGCCGCCTGCGCGATCGCATTAATGATGGTCGCAAGATCTGGAAGCTGTCTCCAATGGACATAAAATCTTTTAATCTGTGGGATGAATATACCCTCGCCCGTGACGCGATGTTTAAAGCGACCGACACCGCCTGGGCGCCGTGGTTTGTGGCGCGCTCAGAAGATAAAAAACGGGTGCGGCTGAATATTATTTCGCATCTGCTTTCACAGATCCCCTATAAAGAAATTCACGTAGACAAAGTGGATTTACCGAAACGCAAGATCGGCAAAGTGAAGCCTACAAAATATCCCTTCCGGTATATTGCAGAGCGATTTTGATACGGGGAAGCAGGCCAGCACAAGCGCAGCGCCGCCGGACAATGCCGACGGCGCAAGGTTTACTTCAACCCTTCCGAACTCTCTTTTTGCGCTTCAAGACGCTCAACGTCCCGGTACCAGCGCGGATGGTGTTTTTGCGCCCAGCGGCGGCTCACCTTCCCTTCAATCATGCCTTTAATCGATCCTTTCACCCAGAAGGCCATATACATATGGATCAGAATGGCGTGGATCAGAATAATGGCCGAGGTCGCGTGGATCAGCAGCGCATAACGCACTACCTGAATCGGGAAATAGTGCGCAAAATACGGACGCCAGATGATGACCCCGGTCACCAGCAGCACAAAAATCATGCTCATGATGGTCCAGAACATCATCTTCTGCCCGGCGTTGTATTTCCCCACCTTCGCGACTTTATGCTCGTTGCCTTTCAGAACCTCAACAATCCCTTTTAGCCACGGAATATCCTGCTTGTCAGGGATGTTGTGATGAACAAAACGCACGAACATAAACATCAGCACCACGAAAATCAGCACGCCGAAGAACGGATGCAGAATGCGCCCCATCTGCGGTGTCCCGAAGGTTTCCGTGAGCCACTGTAGCGTCGGGAAGAAGAACGATATGCCGGATACCGCCACCAGGAAGAAGCAGATGACTACCGTCCAGTGACAGGCGCGATCGACAAATTTTGTGCGCACTATCATTTTCGACTTACTCATGATGCTCCTCCTCGTCGTCATCCACCTCTTTATTCGGCCCGATACCGATGTAGTGATAAATCAGCCCGGCAAAGGTGGCGATAAAGCCCGCCGCTGAAAGCGGTTTAAGCGCCCCTTTCCACAGGTTGATTGATGTATCGATCGCCGGATCTTTCGGCAGATTATGATACAGCTCCGGCTGGTCATTGTGGTGCAGAACATACATGACGTGCGTGCCGCCCACGCCCTGCGGGTTATAAATCCCGGCCTTGTCATAGCCGCGCGCTTTGAGCTTATCCACCCGCTGCTGCGCCACTTCCAGCATCTCTTTTTTGGTGCCGAAGTGGATCGCCCCGGTAGGACAGGTCTTCACGCAGGCAGGCTCCTGGCCGACGCTGACGCGATCGACGCACAGGGTGCATTTATAGACCCGGTTATCCTCTTTATTGAGACGCGGGATATTAAACGGACAACCCGCAATACAGTAACCGCAGCCGATGCAGTTATCCTGCTGGAAGTCGACGATCCCGTTGGCGTACTGAATGATTGCCCCGGCAGACGGGCATGCCTTCAGGCAGCCCGGATCTTCACAGTGCATACAGCCGTCTTTACGGATCAGCCACTCCAGCTTGCCGTTCTGGTCGGTTTCGCTAAAGCGCATCACCGTCCAGGACTTGGCGCTCAGATCAGCAGGATTGTCATAGACCCCTACGCAGTGCCCCACCTCGTCGCGGATATCGTTCCACTCCGAGCAGGCCACCTGGCAGGCCTTACAGCCCACGCAGGAAGAGACATCGATCAGCTTGGCGACTTCTGCCTTGTAGTCCCGCGCACGAGGCGCGGGCGTTATCGGGTTGGTCGCGGAGCGTTTAATAATGTCTTGTGTTTCCATCGCCATTTAATCGCTCCTTACGCTTTCTCGATGTTGACCAGAAACGCTTTATACTCCGGCGTTTGCGAGTTGGAATCGCCGACGTTTGGCGTCAGGGTATTGGCGATGTAGCCTTTCTGCGCTACCCCTTCAAAGCCCCAGTGCAGTGGTATGCCCACCGTTTCCACCTGCTGGCCGTGCACGTTCAGCGTTTGCAGACGACGGGTGACCACCGCCACCGCGCGAATAAAGCCGCGCTTGCTGCTGACCTTCACGCGATCGCCATTGGCAATGCCTTTCGCCTTCGCCAGGGTTTCGCTTATCTCCACAAACTGTTCCGGCTGCGCGATGGCGTTAAGCCGCGCGTGCTTGGTCCAGGTATGGAAATGCTCGGTCAGGCGGTAAGTAGTGCCGACATACGGGAACTTGTCTTTTTTACCTAAACGCAGCACGTCGTCTTCGTAGATGCGTACCACCGGGCTTGACACCACGTTCGGGTGCAACGGGTTAGTGCCGAGCGGCGTTTCCATCGGCTCGTAGTGTTCAGGGAACGGCCCTTCCGCCAGTTTGTCGATAGCAAACAGACGTCCCAGCCCTTCCGGCTGCATGATAAACGGCCCGGTGTTGCTACCCGGCGCGGCGGTGTTGAAGTCCGGGATATCGTTCCCCGTCCACTTCGTGCCGTTCCACTCGATCAGCATGCGTTTCGGATCCCACGGCTTACCGTTCACGTCTGCGGAGGCACGGTTGTACAGTACGCGGCGGTTTAACGGCCACGCCCATGCCCAGCCCAGGGTGTTACCCAGGCCTGACGGATCGGCGTTATCGCGGTTGGCCATCTGGTTACCCTGCTCAGTCCAGCTGCCGGTGTAGATCCAGCAGGACGAGGCGGTGGTACCGTCGTCACGCAACAGCGCGAAGCTATCGAGCAACTGGCCTTTCTTCGCCACCAGATTGCCGTTGGCATCGTACAGGTCGGCCAGCGCCACACCGTTGTTCTCTTTTGCCACCTCTTCGGACTCAGGATGATCCGGCTGCTTGTAGTTCCAGCTCATCTTCAGCAGCGGCTCAGCGCCTTTGCCGCCTTCTGTGCGGTACATCTCGCGCAGACGATGGTAAATCCCGGCCAGAATTTCGCCGTCATTACGCGCTTCACCCGGCGCATCCTGACCTTTCCAGTGCCACTGTAGCCAGCGGCCAGAGTTGGCAATAGAACCGTCCTCTTCCGCAAAGCAGGTCGATGGCAGGCGGAACACCTCCGTCTGAATGGATGCCGGATCGACATCGTTTGATTCACCGTGGTTCTGCCAGAACGTAGACGTTTCGGTGACCAGCGGATCGATAACCACCATGTACTTCAGCTTGCTCAGGCTGCGAACGACTTTGTTTTTATCCGGGAATGACGCCACCGGGTTAAAGCCCTGGCAGATATACCCCGTGACGTCGCCCTTATCCATCATGTTGAAATACTTGATGACATCGTAAGCCTGGTCCCATTTCGGCAACCACTCAAAGCCCCAGTCATTCTCTTTCTGCGCCGCGTCGCCGTAGAACGATTTCATCAGACTGACGGCAAACTTCGGATAGTTACTCCAGTAGTTCACCTGGTCCGGACGCGTCGCTTTTGGCGTGTTGGCGTCAAGCCAGCTTTGCCAGTCGGTCTGCTTCTCGGACGGCAGGGTCAGGTAACCCGGCAGGCTGGTCGACAGCAGGCCGAGGTCGGTTAAGCCCTGAATGTTAGAGTGCCCGCGCAGGGCGTTCACGCCGCCACCGGCCATCCCCATGTTGCCGAGCAGCAGCTGGATCATCGCCATGGTGCGAATGTTCTGCGCGCCCACGGTATGCTGCGTCCAGCCCAGCGCGTACAGGAAAGTAGTGGTTCTGTCGGCGGCACTGGTGGAGGCCAGCACTTCACACACTTTCAGGAAGTCCGCTTTCGGCGTACCGCAGATGTTTTCCACCACGTCCGGCGTATAGCGGGAAACGTGCTGTTTCAGCAAGTTCCACACGCAGCGCGAATCGCTCAGGGTCTCATCGCGTTTCGCGTAGCCGTTTTCGTCGAACTGATAGTTCCAGGATGATTTATCGTACTGACGTTTCTCGGCGTCATAGCCGCTGAACAGACCATCTTCGAAAGCGAAATCTTCCCGCACCAGCAGGCTGGCATTGGTGTAATGCTTAACGTATTCCGCGTTAATCTTATTGTTTTCGATCAGGTACAACAGTACGCCGGAAAGGAACGTAATATCCGTACCGGAGCGGATCGGCGCATAGATATCAGCCACCGATGCCGTACGCGTAAAGCGTGGATCGACGACAATCAGCGTCGCATCGTTGTTGTTTTTCGCTTCCATCGCCCAGCGGAACCCCACCGGATGGGCTTCAGCGGCGTTACCGCCCATAACCACCACGACGTTTGCGTTTTTGATATCAACCCAGTGGTTGGTCATCGCACCGCGACCAAATGTTGGAGCAAGACTTGCTACCGTTGGTCCGTGTCAGACGCGCGCCTGGTTATCAACCGCCAGCATGCCGAGGGAGCGCACAAATTTTTGCGTCAGCATGCCGGTCTCATTACTTGCCGCAGAGGCACACAGCATCCCGGTGGAGGTCCAGCGGTTTACCGTGATGCCCTGCTCGTTCTTCTCAATAAAATTGGCGTCGCGATCCGCTTTCATCAGTTTTGCAATTCGGGAGAAAGCGTCGTCCCAGGAGATACGCTGCCATTTGTCAGACCCCGGCGCACGATATTCCGGGTAGCGCAGACGGTTTTCACTGTGGACGTAGTCCAGCAGCCCCGCCCCTTTCGGGCAAAGCGCCCCGCGGCTCACCGGATGGTCCGGGTCCCCTTCAATATGATAAATCGCTTCTTTGGCGTTCTTCGCGCCATCACCCAGGCTATACATTAATAGCCCACAACCCACGGAGCAGTATGTGCAGGTGTTACGGATCTCTTTCGCGCGCAGCAGTTTATAGTTGCGTGCCTGAGCCAGCGCCATTTTGGGAGCGAATCCCAGCATCGCGGCTGTTGTTCCGGCCATACCGCCCGCGCAGATTTTAAAAAATTGTCTGCGGCTGACGTCCATTGTTGTCCTCGTTATCTGATAAGACTTCGCGCGGCAAACTAACAGCAAAGCCCCTTTTTTTATTGCGTCAAATCAAGGTCGCTATACTTAGCCCCCCAAATAGTCACCGCTGGTACGATTTGCTACTCTTTTCGGGGTATCTCCCCCGTAGAAAATTCGCCAGGTGTAGCGGATAGATGCTATAAGTTTTCCCTTTGATTTTTTGAAGACTGGCAGGGTAATGGACAGAAAAAGAGCAACGCTGACAGGCCTGGCGGCCATATTGCTGTGGAGCACCATGGTGGGTCTCATCCGCAGCGTCAGTGAAGGACTGGGCCCGGTGGGCGGCGCGGCGATGATTTACACCGTCAGCGGGCTGCTGTGTTTGGTAACGGCGGGTTTTCCCGATCTTCGGCGTTTTTCCAGGCGCTATCTTCTTGCGGGCAGCATCCTGTTTGTCAGCTATGAGATGTGCCTGGCCCTGTCGCTGGGATATGCCGCGACGCGCTCACAGGCGATTGAAGTCGGTATGGTCAATTATCTGTGGCCAAGCCTGACGATTGCCTTCGCGATTTTGTTCAACGGGCAAAAATCCACCCTGTGGGTCATCCCTGGGCTTCTCATCTCGCTGTTGGGGGTGTGCTGGGTTTTAGGTGGCGAAAACGGTCTGCAACTGAATGACATCATGCAGAACGTCGTTTCAAGTCCGCTGAGTTATGGGCTGGCGTTTGCTGGCGCTTTTATCTGGGCCGCCTACTGCACCGTCACCAGCAAGTATGCCAAAGGGCAAAATGGCATTACCCTTTTCGTCCTGCTGACCGCCCTGAGCCTGTGGGTCAAATATGCCGTCAGCGATCAGCCCGAAATGGTGTTCAGCGTCCCGGTTGTGGTGAAGCTATTGATGTGTGGGGTTGCGCTTGGCTTTGGCTACGCCGCCTGGAATATCGGTATTCTTCACGGTAACGTCACGGTGCTTGCGGCTGTCTCTTATTTCACGCCCGTTCTTTCCGCCGCGCTGGCGGCTATTGTGCTGAGCTCTCCGCTTTCATTCTCATTCTGGCAAGGGGCATTAATGGTGTGCGCCGGATCGTTACTGTGCTGGTATGCCACCCGCAAATAGTATTTTTATTTTTTGCCGGGTACCCAATATGCCCGGCACAAAATTAACAATTTTTTAATATGTGATCACACCCTCGAATATAATTAGTAACATTCGAGACAACTAAAATTTCTGTATAGAATGCCCACAGATAGCCAGAGCCGTTGTGGAAGTTGACATAAACTGACAACACAGGTAATTAGTTCAGCGCCAATATTACCCCGCTATATAGCACAAAGTGCAATAGTTTATTTCTGAACATTTCACTTAGAAAACAGACATTGGCTCACCGAAAAATTCATAATCCGCTGTTTTACAAGATGTTATCGCGCCCCACACGTTGATACTCTCTGTCAAATTCCTTTAATTCCCCCGAAAAACTAAAACGTCCGACAATTATTTACAGCCATATTATCGTGCTTTGTTAATAATCAATTTATGTCTATATATTAACCTGATTGAGCGATTTAAGGGTAATTTACCCGATCAGGATCACACTAATTGAAATTATCTTTAATATTTTGAAACTTATTATTGAAAGCAGTCTACGGAATTTTAAAAATAGTCTGCCATTGACGATAAGCCTCGTTTAAAAATCGCTCAGATGGCTTAGGAAATACCTAAATAAAATTATAAGAATTATTTAAGATGAAACTTAAATTAGTTGCAGTGGCAGTGACTTCCATGTTGGCAGCTGGTGTTGTTAACGCGGCTGAAGTTTTTAACAAAGACGGTAACAAACTGGATCTGTACGGCAAAGTTACTGGTCTGCACTATTTTTCTGATGATGCTGGTAGCGACGGCGACAAAACGTATGTTCGTCTGGGCTTCAAAGGTGAAACTCAGATCAACGATCAGCTGACCGGATACGGCCAGTGGGAATATGAGTTCAAGGGCAATCGCTCCGAAGCTCAGGGTTCCGACGGCAACAAACCCCGTCTGGCCTACGCTGGTCTGAAATTCGATGAATTCGGTTCCTTCGACTACGGTCGTAACTACGGTGTGGCTTATGACATCGGCGCGTGGACTGACGTTCTGCCAGAGTTCGGTGGCGATACCTGGACGCAGACTGATGGCTTCATGACCGGCCGTACCACTGGCGTTGCAACCTACCGTAACACCGACTTCTTTGGTCTGGTTGACGGCCTGAACGTGGCTGCTCAGTACCAGGGTAAAAACGACCGTTCAGAGATCACCGAATCCAACGGTGACGGCTGGGGTCTGTCTTCTACCTATGAATTCGACGGCTTTGGTGTGGGTGCGACCTACGCGAAATCTGACCGTACTGACCGTCAGGTTCGTGCTGCAAGCAACCTGAACGCCGGTGGCGAAAACGCAGAAGTCTGGGCTGCTGGCCTGAAGTACGATGCGAACAACATCTACCTGGCAACCACCTACTCTGAAACCCGCAACATGACGGCGTTCGGTAACGGTCACGTTGCCAACAAAGCGCAGAACTTCGAAGTTGTGGCGCAGTACCAGTTCGACTTCGGTCTGCGTCCATCCATCGCTTACCTGAAATCCAAAGGTAAAGACATCGGTTCTTATGGCGACCAGGATCTGGTTGAATACGTTGACGTTGGCGCGAGCTACTACTTCAACAAAAACATGTCCACCTACGTTGATTACAAAATCAACCTCGTGGATGACAGCCAGTTCACCAAAGATGCCAAAGTGGCTACCGACAACATCGTGGCTGTAGGTCTGACCTACCAGTTCTAAGATCTGTTAGTTCAAAAGGCCAGCCCTCCCGGCTGGCCTTTTTTATTACTGCTGCCCTCCGACCTTCGCCAGACTAAACCAGATCCCGACCGCCAGAATCAGCAGCATGCCTCCCGCACTGCCCAGGGCCACGCTGTGCGAGGTGATGAACGCAGTTTTCGCCGCCGTCATCACCGGCTCGGCCAGTGACGGCGTCAGCTCCTGCGCCACCTTCATCGCTTCACCGATGGACGACGAGGCTTTATCGGTCAGCGACGCGCTCAGCCCCTGCGGCAGTACAATAGACGCCGAAAAGCTGCGGGTTAACAGCAAACCGAAAATGGCGATCCCCAGACCAGCGCCCAGCTCGTAGGACATGGTTTCGATCGCGCCTGCGGCGGCCGCTTTCTCTTTCGGCGCGGCAGCCATGATCGCTGACGTCGATGCCAGCAGTGCGCTGGCGGCACTGAAGCCCAACAGCACCATCAGGCTCCACGCCTGCCACTGTTGGGTGCTGAAATCAAGCATCGACAGGCCGATAAAACTGACTGCGCTTAGCCCCATGCCTCCGGCCGCGACAATGCGCAGCCCCAGACGCCCGACCAGCACACCCGCGATCGGCCCGCTAAATCCGCTCGCCACCATCACCGGCAGCATAAATATCCCTGCTTCAAACGGCGTAAAACCATGCACAAACTGCAACTCCTGCGCCATCAGCAGTTCAAAGCCCACCAGCGCAATCATGGCGGTCATCGCCATGACCACGCCGCTTAAAATAATGCGATGGCAAAACAGACGCATGTCGATCATCGGTACGCGCGCGCGCAGCTGGATACGGACGAAGATAAACAGCATCACCGCCCCGGTAAGCAGCGTAATGGTCACCATCCACGGCGACAGCACCCCTTTCAAGGCGGTTTTGGCGCTATAGACCAGCAGTAAAATCGCCACAATTAGCATAATGGCATGGCTGATATTGAGCGGCTGCTCGGGCCGCCCCTGCTGAGCAGGCACAAAGCGCGCAGCAAGCGAAACCACCATCAGCACGATCGGCACATTAATCAGGAAGACCGAACCCCAGTAAAAGTGCTCCAGCAGCATGCCGCCAATCAGCGGGCCAAACGCCGCGCCGCCCGACCCAACGGCAGCCCAGACGCCGAGGGCGATATTACGGTGCCGCGCATCAATAAACAGCGTGCGGATCCCTGCAAGCGTAGCCGGAATAATCATCGCCGCGCCTATCGCCAGCGACGCGCGGGCGGCAATCAGCCAGCCCGCGGACGGCGCAAAAGCCGCCGCTAACGATGACAGGCCAAACAGCACGCTGCCGATCATCAGCAGGCGCTTAAAACCTATGCGATCGCCCAGCGCGCCCATCGGCAGCACCATCCCCGCCATCACCAGCGAGTAAATATCAATAATCCACAGCAATTCGTTGCCGCTGGCACCCAGCGTCATGCTCAATGTTGGTGCCGCCACGTGCAGCACCGTCGCGTCAATCGCCACCGGGATATATACCAGCACGATAATCACTAACGCTAACCACTGACGAAACATAAATTTCCTTTTCAGTTAAAAACTGGACACATGTCCAGATTGCGATCCTACGTAAAGTTGAACACTTGTCCAGCTCTTTGTTACACTCGTTTCGTTGCCATTGAGAGTGAGAAATTATGCGTTATCTGAGCAAGGACGAGCGGCGGGAAGAGATCCTCCAGGCCGCGATGCGCGTGGCGCTGACCGAAGGATTCGCTGCAATGACCGTGCGCCGCATCGCCACCGAAGCGGGCGTCGCCACCGGGCAGTTGCATCACCACTTTGCGTCGGCGGGCGAGCTTAAGTCGCTGGCGTTTGTCCGGCTAATCCGCGATTTGCTGGATGCTGAAATCGTTGGCGAAAACGCTGGCTGGCGCGAGCGCCTGCATGCCATGCTCGGCAGCGATGACGGCGGGTTTGAGCCCTACATTCGGCTGTGGCGAGAGGCGCAAATTCTCGCCAGCCGGGATAGCGATATTAAAGGCGCCTACGTTTTGACTATGGAGATGTGGCACCAGGAAACGGTTGCGATTATCAGGGCCGGGGCGGAGGCCAACGCCTTTACGCTTGCTGACCAGCCGGAAAATATCGCCTGGCGTTTAATTGGTCTGGTATGTGGCCTTGATGGCATATACGTATTAAATATGCCTGAAATGGACGACGCGGCCTTTAATAAGCATCTGGATAAACTTATCTCCCTCGAATTGTTTTAATACTCCCATCGGGGTATTAATTTCCGCAAAAAGTTACAATTAGTAACACATAAAGCGAACCCTGATTCCCATTCCAAACTCAGGGATTCGCTTTTTTATCTATCCTTTCAGATGTATCCCATAACATCCAATAATTCCTACAAGCTATCGACAGTTATCTTTCTGTTTTTATTTAATTTTTTCTCTCCACTTGGGTAAGCAAGAGGGTGATATGTCACATCAAAGCGAGAAGAGTAACCAGCATCTGTTGAGTAACTGGAAACCGGAAAATGCGCAATTTTGGGAGAATAAAGGGAAACATATCGCACGAAGAAACCTGTGGATTTCCGTGGCGTGTTTGCTTCTCGCGTTTTGTGTCTGGATGTTGTTTAGCGCTATTGCGGTAAACCTTAATAAGGTCGGATTTAATTTCAGCACCGATCAGCTTTTTATGCTAACGGCATTACCTTCTCTCTCCGGCGCGATATTGCGTGTCCCCTACTCTTTTATGGTGCCGATATTTGGCGGGCGTTACTGGACCGTGTTAAGCACCGTTATCCTGGTCGTACCCTGTGTCTGGCTTGGGATCGCCATCCAGAATACCGCCACGCCTTACTGGGTCTTTATCATCATCGCACTGCTGTGCGGTTTTGCCGGCGCCAACTTCGCTTCCAGCATGGGAAACATCAGTTTCTTCTTCCCGAAAGCCAGACAGGGCAGCGCGCTGGGCATTAACGGCGGGCTGGGTAACCTGGGTGTGAGCGTGATGCAGCTGGTTGCGCCGCTGGTGATTTTCCTGCCGATGTTTACCTTTCTCGGCGTTCATGGCGTCCCCCAGGAGGATGGCTCGACGATGTGGCTGGCGAACGCGGCGTGGATCTGGGCGCCGCTGCTGATTCTGGCCACCCTTGCGGCGTTTTTTGGCATGAACGACATCGCCAGCTCGAAAGCATCCATTGCCAGCCAGCTTCCGGTACTTAAGCGCTTTCACCTTTGGCTGCTGAGCCTGCTTTATCTGGCAACCTTCGGCTCGTTTATCGGTTTCTCGGCAGGCTTTGCCATGCTGTCGAAAACCCAGTTTCCGGACGTAAATATCCTCCACCTCGCCTTCTTTGGTCCGCTGATTGGCGCCCTGGCGCGTTCGGCTGGCGGGATGATTTCAGACAGGCTGGGCGGCGTACGGGTGACGCTGATCAACTTCGTCTTTATGGCCATCTTTAGCGCCCTGATTTTCCTGACACTCCCCGGGTCTGGTTCAGGCAGTTTTATCGCCTTCTATCTGGTCTTTATGGGTCTGT
Source organism: Enterobacter cloacae complex sp. CDL013 (assembly GCF_049238805.1). Lineage (NCBI taxonomy): Bacteria > Pseudomonadati > Pseudomonadota > Gammaproteobacteria > Enterobacterales > Enterobacteriaceae > Enterobacter > Enterobacter cloacae complex sp. CDL013. Next base: position 243,061 of record NZ_JBMKGT010000007.1, read on the forward strand.
TTCTGACCGCAGGCCTGGGCAGCGGCTCGACCTTCCAGATGATCGCGATTATCTTTCGCCAAATCACCCTCGACCGCGTAAAAAAACAGGGCGGGAGCGACGAACAGGCACAGCATGAAGCGGTGACCGAAACGGCTGCCGCGCTGGGCTTTATCTCTGCCATCGGTGCGGTAGGCGGGTTCTTTATTCCCAAAGCCTTTGGCACATCCCTGGCGATGACCGGATCCCCGGTGGGCGCCATGAAAGTCTTCCTCGTGTTTTACATCGTCTGCGTGCTCGTCACCTGGCTGGTGTACGGCCGCAAATCCTCACAAAAATAATAACTACATCTTCGCCGGAGCGTGATGCCTCACCCTCCGGCCATGCTATCGAAGCAGGAGAAATGTCATGAGCAAACTGTTGGACCGCTTCCGTTACTTCAAAACAAAAGGCGACAGTTTCGCCGATGGGCACGGGCAGGTGTACCACACCAACCGCGACTGGGAGGACAGCTACCGTCAACGCTGGCAGTTCGATAAAATTGTGCGATCCACCCACGGCGTTAACTGCACCGGCTCCTGTAGCTGGAAGATTTATGTCAAAAATGGCCTGGTGACCTGGGAAACCCAGCAGACCGACTACCCGCGTACCCGCCCTGACCTGCCTAACCACGAACCACGCGGCTGCCCGCGCGGCGCAAGCTACTCATGGTATCTCTACAGCGCCAACCGCCTGAAATACCCGCTGGTGCGCCGTCGGCTGATCGAACTCTGGCGCGAGGCGCTGGCGCAGCATACCGATCCGGTGCTGGCCTGGGACGCCATTCAGAACGATACGCAGAAAGCGCAGAGCTACAGGAAGGCGCGCGGTAAAGGCGGTTTTATCCGCTCAAACTGGAAAGAGCTTAACCAGCTGATTGCTGCCGCCAACGTCTGGACCATCAAAAACTACGGCCCGGATCGGGTAGCCGGTTTTTCCCCCATCCCGGCCATGTCGATGGTCTCTTATGCCGCCGGTACGCGCTATCTCTCCCTGCTCGGCGGCACCTGCCTGAGCTTCTATGACTGGTATTGCGATCTGCCTCCGGCGTCGCCGATGACCTGGGGCGAACAGACCGACGTGCCGGAATCGGCGGACTGGTACAACTCCAGCTATATCATTGCCTGGGGCTCGAACGTGCCGCAGACGCGTACCCCCGACGCCCACTTCTTTACCGAAGTGCGTTACAAAGGCACCAAGACCGTCGCCATTACGCCGGACTTCTCGGAGGTGGCAAAGCTCAGCGACGAATGGCTGGCCCCCAAACAGGGTACCGACAGCGCCCTTGCCATGGCGATGGGGCATGTGATCCTCAAAGAGTTCCATCTTGATAACCCGAGCGATTACTTCCTCAACTATTGCCGCCGCTACACCGACATGCCGATGCTGGTTCTGCTGGATGAACAGGCTGACGGTCGCGTGGTGCCGGGCCGCATGCTGCGTGCATCGGATCTGGCCGACGGGCTGGGTGAAACCAATAATCCGGAGTGGAAAACCATCGCCTTTGACGTGGCCGGAAATCTGGTGGCGCCGAATGGTTCCATCGGCTTCCGCTGGGGTGAAAAAGGCAAATGGAACCTGGAGTCGCTGGCCGCGGGACAGGAAACCGAGCTGACGCTTTCCCTGCTCATCACCCACGACAGCGTGGCAGACGTGGCCTTCCCTTACTTCGGGGGCAACGAGAACCCGCATTTCCGCAGCGTGAAGCAGGAGCCGGTGCTGACGCGCCGAGTACCGAGTAAAACCCTGACGCTGGCCGACGGCAGCCAGAGACGCGTGGTTAGCGTGTACGATCTGGTGCTCGCAAACTACGGCCTCGATCGCGGTCTGGAAGACAGTAACGCGGCGACAAACTACGCCGAGATAAAAGCCTACACCCCGGCCTGGGGCGAACAAATTACCGGCGTCCCCGCTTATCTGATAGAAAAAATCGCCCGTGAATTTGCCGACACGGCGCATAAGACCCACGGACGGTCGATGATCATTCTCGGGGCCGGTGTGAACCACTGGTACCACATGGACATGAACTACCGCGGGATGATCAACATGCTGGTCTTCTGCGGCTGCGTCGGGCAGAGCGGCGGCGGCTGGTCGCACTATGTCGGCCAGGAAAAGCTGCGCCCGCAAACCGGCTGGCTGCCGTTGGCCTTCGCGCTGGACTGGAACCGTCCGCCGCGCCAGATGAACAGCACATCGTACTTTTACAACCACGCCAGCCAGTGGCGCTATGAGAAGCTCACCGCAAGGGAGTTGCTTTCTCCCCTCGCGGACGCATCGAAGTTTACCGGTCACCTGATTGATTTCAACGTCCGCGCCGAGCGTATGGGCTGGCTCCCTTCCGCGCCGCAGCTCAACCTCAACCCGCTGCACGTGAAAGCTCGCGCCGACGCCGCCGGGATGTCGCCGCAGGATTACACCGTGCAGGCGTTAAAATCGGGTGATATTCGCTTCGCCTGCGAACAGCCGGACAACGGCAAGAACCACCCGCGCAACCTGTTCGTCTGGCGTTCTAACCTGCTCGGTTCGTCCGGGAAAGGACATGAATACATGCTGAAATACCTGCTTGGCACCGAGAGCGGTATTCAGGGTGAGGATTTAGGCTCAACGGACGACGTGAAACCTGAAGAGGTGGAATGGCAAACCGCCGCCATTGAGGGCAAGCTGGATCTGCTGGTGACGCTTGATTTCCGTATGTCCAGCACCTGCCTGTTCTCGGATATCGTCCTGCCCACCGCCACCTGGTATGAAAAAGACGATATGAATACCTCGGACATGCATCCGTTTATTCACCCGCTCTCCGCCGCCGTTGACCCGGCGTGGGAGTCCCGCAGCGACTGGGAGATTTACAAGGGCATCGCCAAAGTCTTCTCTGAAGTGTGCGTCGGACATCTCGGCACCGAAACTGACGTGGTGCTACAGCCGCTACAGCATGACTCCCCGGGGGAGCTGTCGCAGCCTTTTGATATTCTGGACTGGCGCAAAGGCGAGTGCGATCTGATCCCCGGCAAAACCGCGCCAAACATTGCAGTCGTCGAGCGCAACTATCCGGAAACCTACGAGCGCTTTACGGCGCTTGGCCCGCTGCTGGACACGCTCGGCAACGGCGGAAAAGGCATATCGTGGAACACCAAGAATGAGGTCGATTTCCTCGGCAAGCTCAACTACGTCAAGCTCGACGGCCCGGCCAAAGGCCGTCCGCGCATTGAAACCGCCATTGATGCTTCAGAGGTGATCCTGGCTCTTGCGCCGGAAACTAACGGTCAGGTCGCGGTCAAAGCCTGGGAGGCCCTCGGCGAACTGACCGGGCGCGATCACACCCATCTGGCGCTGAACAAAGAAGACGAGAAAATCCGCTTCCGCGATATTCAGGCGCAGCCGCGCAAAATTATCTCCAGCCCAACGTGGTCCGGCCTTGAGAGCGAGCACGTGTCGTATAACGCAGGCTATACCAACGTTCACGAGCTGATCCCGTGGCGCACGATTTCCGGCCGCCAGCAGCTGTATCAGGATCACGCCTGGATGCGCGCCTTCGGTGAAAGTCTGGTGGCCTATCGTCCACCGATTGATACCCGCAGCGTCACCCATATGCGCGAGATCCCGCCGAATGGCTACCCTGAAAAAGCGCTTAACTTTCTGACGCCGCACCAGAAATGGGGCATTCATTCCACCTACAGCGAAAACCTGCTGATGCAGACCCTGTCGCGCGGCGGGCCCATCGTCTGGATCAGCGAAACCGACGCGCGCGAGCTGGGCATTGAGGACAACGACTGGATTGAAGCCTTCAACGCCAACGGCGCCCTCACCGCCCGCGCGGTGGTCAGCCAGCGCGTGCCGCCGGGCATGACCATGATGTACCACGCTCAGGAGCGAATCCTGAACATTCCGGGTTCAGAAGTAACCGGACGGCGCGGCGGGATCCACAACTCGGTTACCCGCGTCTGCCCGAAACCGACCCACATGATCGGCGGCTACGCGCAGCTGGCGTACAGCTTCAACTATTACGGCACCGTCGGCTCGAACCGCGACGAGTTCATCATGATCCGCAAAATGAAAAACATTAACTGGCTGGACGGCGAAGGTCGGGATCAAGTACAGGAGGCGAAAAAATGAAAATACGCTCACAGGTTGGCATGGTACTGAATCTCGATAAATGCATTGGCTGCCACACCTGCTCGGTCACCTGTAAGAACGTCTGGACCGGGCGCGAAGGGATGGAGTACGCGTGGTTTAATAACGTCGAAACCAAACCCGGCATCGGCTATCCGAAAAACTGGGAAGATCAGGATGAGTGGCAAGGCGGCTGGATCCGTGGTATTCACGGCAAGCTGACCCCACGCCTCGGCGGAAAAATGGGCGTCCTGTCGAAAATTTTCGCCAACCCCGTGTTGCCGCAGATTGACGATTACTATGAACCTTTCACCTTCGATTACCAGGATCTGCACCGCGCCCCGGAGGGGGATCACCTCCCTACCGCCCGCCCACGTTCGCTGATCGACGGTAAGCGGATGGATAAGATCGTCTGGGGACCAAACTGGGAGGAGCTGCTGGGCGGCGAGTTCGAAAAACGCGCCCGCGACCGCAACTTCCAGAAGATCCAGAAGGAGATGTACGGTCAGTTTGAAAACACCTTCATGATGTACCTGCCGCGCCTGTGCGAGCACTGCCTGAACCCGAGCTGCGTCGCCACCTGCCCGAGCGGTGCAATTTACAAGCGCGAAGAGGACGGCATTGTGCTGATCGACCAGGACAAATGCCGCGGCTGGCGTCTGTGCATTAGCGGCTGTCCGTACAAAAAAATCTACTTCAACTGGAAAAGCGGCAAGTCAGAGAAGTGCATCTTCTGCTATCCGCGCATCGAGTCCGGCCAGCCGACTGTCTGCTCGGAAACCTGCGTCGGACGCATCCGCTATCTCGGGGTGCTGCTGTATGACGCAGACCGCATTGAAGAGGCGGCCAGCACCGAGCATGAAACCGATCTGTATGAGCGCCAGTGCGACGTGTTCCTTAATCCGAACGATCCGGCGGTGATTGAGGAAGCGCTGAAACAGGGTATTCCGCAGAACGTCATCGACGCAGCGCAGCGTTCCCCGGTTTACAAAATGGCGATGGACTGGAAGCTCGCCCTGCCGCTACACCCGGAATACCGCACCCTGCCGATGGTCTGGTATGTGCCGCCGCTGTCACCGATTCAGTCCTACGCGGACGCGGGTGGTCTGCCGCAGAGCGACGGCGTACTGCCTGCGGTAGAAAGCCTGCGCATCCCGGTGCAGTACCTGGCAAACATGCTCAGCGCGGGCGATACCGGCCCGGTGCTGCGCGCCCTGAAGCGCATGATGGCAATGCGTCACTACAAGCGCTCCCAGACCGTGGAAGGCGTGACCGATACCCGCGCCATTGAAGAGGTCGGCCTGACCGAAGCGCAGGTTGAAGAGATGTACCGCTATCTGGCGATTGCCAACTACGAAGACCGCTTCGTGATCCCCACTAGCCACCGCGAAATGGCACGCGACGCTTTCCCGGAGAAAAACGGCTGCGGCTTCACCTTCGGCGACGGCTGTCACGGCTCCGACACAAAATTCAACCTCTTCAACAGCAGCCGCATCGATGCGATCAACATCACCGAAGTGCGCGATCACGGGGAGGGAGAGTAATGCAAATCCTCAAAATCATCGCGCTGCTCATTGAGTATCCCGATGAGCTGCTGTGGGAAAACCGTGACGAAGCGCTTTCCCTGGTGGAACAGGATGCGCCCATGCTGCTGCCGTTTGCGCAGCAGCACCTGAGCGCCCCGCTGCTGGATAAGCAGGCCGAATGGTGTGAAGTCTTCGAGCGGGGACGCGCAACGTCGCTGCTGCTGTTCGAGCACGTTCACGCCGAGTCGCGCGATCGCGGTCAGGCGATGGTCGACCTGATGAGCCAGTATGAGAAAGCCGGGCTGGAGCTGGATTGCCGCGAGCTGCCGGACTATCTGCCGCTCTATCTGGAATATCTCAGTATCGTCAGCGACGACGAGGCACGTGAAGGGCTGCAAAACGTCGCGCCTATACTGGCGCTGATTGGAGGCCGCCTGAAACAGCGCGAGGTCGCGCATTACCAGCTGTTTGACGCCCTGCTGTCGCTGGCGGAAACACGGCTTTCCAGCGACAGCGTGGCGAAACAGGTGTCCGGTGAAATACGGGATGATACCCGTCAGGCGCTGGACGCCGTGTGGGAAGAGGAACAGGTCAAGTTTATCGAAGACAACGCCACATCGTGCGACAGTTCGCCGATGCAGCAATATCAACGACGCTTTAGCCAGGACGTCGCGCCGCAGTACGTGGACGTCAGCGCCGGAGGCCCAAAATGACTCATTACCTGAACGTGTTTTTCTATGACATTTATCCGTACATCTGCGCCACCGTCTTTTTCCTTGGCAGCTGGCTGCGCTACGACTACGGGCAGTACACCTGGCGCGCCTCGTCGAGCCAGATGCTCAGCAAGCGCGGGATGAACTGGGCTTCGAACCTGTTTCATATCGGCATTCTGGGGATCTTCTTCGGGCACCTGTTCGGCATGTTAACCCCGCACTGGATGTACGCCTGGTTTTTACCCATCGCGGTTAAACAGCAGTTAGCCATGATTGCGGGGGGTATTTGCGGGGTGCTAACGCTGATTGGCGGCTCTATGCTGCTGATCCGCCGCCTGTTCAACCAGCGGGTGCGCGCCACGTCCACCACGCCGGATATTATCATCATGAGTATCCTGCTGCTTCAGTGCATCCTTGGGCTGTCGACCATTCCTTTCTCCGCCCAGTATCCTGACGGAAGCGAGATGATGAAGCTGGTCGGCTGGGCGCAGGGGATCGTGACGTTTAAGGGAGGCTCGTCGGAAATGCTGAGCGGCGTCGCGCCGATCTTCCGCGTGCATCTGGTGCTGGGGATGACGATCTTCCTTATCTTCCCGTTCACCCGCCTGGTGCACGTGTGGAGCGCGCCGTTTGAGTATTTTACCCGTCGCTATCAGGTTGTGAGATCGCGCCGTTGATTTTGTCGGGTGGCGGCTACGCCTTATTCCACCTACGTTCACACTCCCGTAGGCCCGGTAAGGCGTAGCCGCCACCGGGCTATTTCCCCGCCTGCGGATGCGTATCAAACCCCGCCATCACGGCCGTCAGCTCTGCCAGGGTAAAGCCGTGCTTCGGGTCATCAACGCCCAGGCCAAACCGCGCCTGCATCAGCTGATACAGCGCCTCCGCATCCGGCAAATGGATCTGCTCTTCCACATGACCGTTCTGCCAGTGGGTAAAATTAAAGTTGGTCAGCGTTAGCTTGCCCCCGTCCGGCAGGTGGCGACACATCAGCAGGTGATGACGGAAATGGGACTGCGGCCAGTGCGCCGACCAGAAGTTTCCCATCACGTAATCGTTGAAGTACTGGGTCGCCAGGTCAAAATGATACATCGACTGCCAGTGGTCGTGATGGCGGAATTGCAGTATCCAGTCGTTACCCTCGCTCAGCAAACGATAACGCCCGTGCGGGGTTTCCTGTTCCTCGTTGGCGATCAAACGAATCGGCGCCGTCAGCGTTTGTCCGCCAAATCCCACATCGGCGATCCAGCGCTCGCCGTTCAGCTCAACCAGCAGCAACCGGTGCGTACGCGGCGGCATCTGCGACGGATTGGCCAGCACAACCCGCCCCAGCACGCTGCGCACCGTAAACCCGACTTCGCGCAATACCCGCTCAAACAAGCCGTTTTGCTCGAAGCAATACCCCCCTCGACGTGCGGTGACCAGTTTATCCACCAGACACCCGTCGTCCAGATGGATTTCCCGCGGCAAAACGACGTCGATATTTTCGAAGGGGATCGCGCAGTTATGGTGTAAATGCAGCCCCCGCAGGGTATCGATATTAACCTGTACGGGCTGCTGCCAGCCCGTGCGGGCAAAATAAGCACTCAGAAATGGGGACATGATTTGCTCCAGGAGGTGATATCCCCTGTTTATAAACTATTTTCCCTTTTGCATATGCGTAAAAGTGCTTTTTCGTCATACTCATCGTGTACACGAGGAGATCCTATGAGCCACTTTCGCCCTGTTGAATTACGTCACGCCAGCCGCCTTCTGAATCACGGTCCAACCGTGCTCATCACCAGCCGGGATGAGACCATCGATCGTCGCAATGTCATGGCCGCCGCATGGTCTATGCCGGTGGAATTTGAACCCCCGCGTATCGCGATTGTGGTAGACAAAAGCGCGTGGTCACGGGAGTTGATCGAACGCAGCGGGAAATTCGGCATTGTGATCCCCGGCGTGGCGGCAGCCAACTGGACCTGGGCGGTCGGCAGCGTCAGCGGGCGCGACGAAGATAAATTTAACTGCTACGGGATCCCGGTTATTTATGGCCCTGAGCTTGACCTGCCGGTTATAGAAGAAAAATGTCTGGCTTGGATGGAGTGCCGGTTATTACCTGTCACCTCTGCGGCAGAGAAATATGACACCCTGTTTGGCGAAGTGGTTTCCGCCGCGGCGGATGAACGCGCATTTGTCGCCGGACGCTGGCAGTTTGACGGGGATAAGCTGAATACGTTGCATCACATGGGAGCGGGTACGTTTGTTGCGAGCGGGAAAATGGTGAAGGCGCTGGAATGATTTTTTAATTATACCCATATGAATTATATAAAATTTCTATGGCATTTTATGTTTATCATGACGATGTTAAACGGAGGATATTTCAGAAGCTGTTGCATAAACAATCTTTCGTAAAGGAAATATCCATGTCATGGAACAAAGATGGCGCAATATCATATGCGAAATCACACGCGCAACCCAGCAGCACGGGTTATTGTGCTCGTTACGTAACAGAAGCGATCAGAGCGGGTGGTCGATTAAAAATCCCCAACACGCGTCTGGCAAAAGATATGGGGCGCACATTAGTCAATGCAGGCTTTCACCTGGTATATGATCAACCCCATGCTGGTGACGTCGCAGTTATCCAAAATATAGTTGGTCATGATAGCGGTCACGTTTGTATATACGATGGTCAACAGTGGATCAGCGATTTTGTGCAACGCACCATGTATCCTGGGCAGGCTTACCGCAACATACAACCTCATTACGAACTGTTCAGGCATGATTAATGAAACCACTCTACTTTTTACTTTTCGCCCTGTCTCCGCTCGCGGCCGCAGAAAATATTTATGCACCGGGTCAGGCGGCACTTAAATTCAATCAATGGTATATAGCGCAGTTAGATCAGAACAAACCGCCCGTACTCAATCCAGACATTATGAATGATTACGTGGCCTCAGGGACCATTGCAGCAATTAAAGAAATGTACTCTGGCGACAGTAACGACAAAGATATGCCCGATGCGGATATGTTTATCAAAGCGCAGGACTGGGATGATGACTGGAATCAGATAACCGTCTTACATTCTGATTTTGACGCCGTTTGCACAAATGTCTATGTCGCATTTGGTAAGAAGCAAGATCATGTTATTGCAGATTGTCTCGTTGAAGAGCAAGGAAAATGGAAAGTGCGATCGGCGACGCTAATTAAGTAACAGGCATAAACTCCCTGTCGTAATAATAAAGGCACATGGTAGCCAAATGACTACCATGCGCAATTAATCAACTCTTCACACGCTTCGCAATGATCTCATCCGCCACATTCCGCGGAGCTTCCGCAAAATGATGGAATTCCATCGTATACGTCGCGCGCCCCTGGGACATCGAGCGCAGCGTGGTGGCATAACCAAACATCTCAGCCAGCGGGACGTCAGCGCGAATAATCTGGCTGCCGTACTGCTCTGCCATCCCCTGCACCAGGCCGCGACGGGAGGAGAGATCGCCCATAATGTTCCCGGCATACTCTTCCGGCGTTTCCACCTCAACGTGCATGACCGGCTCAAGAATAACCGGGTCCGCCCGCCGTGCGCCCTCTTTGAAGCCGAGGATCGCCGCCATGCGGAAGGCCATCTCCGAGGAGTCAACGTCATGGTAAGAACCAAACGTCAGGGTCGCTTTCACATCCACCACCGGATAGCCCGCCAGCACACCCGTATTCATGGCTTCTCGCAAGCCTTTTTCCACCGACGGGATGTACTCCCGCGGCACCACCCCGCCTTTGGTGGCATCTTCAAACACAAAACCACTCCCGGCTGCTAACGGCTCAAGGCTCAGGACCACATGACCGTACTGCCCTTTCCCGCCGGACTGTCGGACAAATTTACCTTCTATATCTTTCACCGCTTTACGCAGGGTTTCACGGTAGGTGACCTGCGGACGACCAATGTTCGCCTCAACGCCAAACTCGCGCTTCATACGGTCGACGATGATCTCCAGATGCAGCTCGCCCATCCCGGAGATAATCGTCTGACCGGACTCTTCGTCCGTGTGCAGGCGGAACGACGGATCTTCCGCCGCCAGGCGCTGTAGAGCGATCCCCATTTTCTCCTGATCGGCCTTGGTTTTCGGCTCAATCGCCAGCGAAATAACCGGATCCGGGAACTCCATCCGTTCAAGGGTGATCACCGCATTCGGGTCGGTCAGCGTGTCACCGGTGGTGACGTCTTTCAGCCCGACACAGGCTGCGATATCCCCTGCGCGCAGCTCGTCCACCTCATGGCGATCGTTGGCATGCATCAGCACGATGCGCCCGATACGCTCTTTTTTGCCCTTCACCGGGTTGTACACCGCGTCGCCTTTACGCAGTATGCCGGAATAGACGCGGATGAAGGTCAACTGGCCGACGTACGGATCGCTCATCAGCTTGAAGGCCAGCGCCGAGAACGGTTCATCATCGCTTGGGTGGCGCTCGGCGTGCTGTCCGTCTTCGTCTACCCCATCAATAGCGGGCACGTCCAGTGGAGACGGCATCAATTCAATCACCGCGTCGAGCATGCGCTGCACGCCCTTGTTCTTGAAAGCGCTGCCGCACAGCATGGGCTGTATTTCACCGGAGATAGTCCGGATCCGCAGTCCTTTGATGATTTCCGCTTCATCCAGTTCGCCCGTCTCAAGATACTTATCCATAAGCTCATCGCTGGCTTCTGCCGCAGACGAGACCATTTTTTCTCGCCACGTCTGGGCGGTACTCAGCAGATCGTCAGGCACCGGCGCGTAGCTAAATGCCATGCCCTGCGTCGCATCGTCCCACAGAATGGTGCGCATCTTGATGAGATCCACCACGCCGGTGAAGTGTTCTTCTGCCCCCACGGGGATCACAATCGGGACAGGATTGGCTTTCAGCCGCTCCTGCATCATCCGCACCACGCGGAAGAAATCTGCGCCCGGGCGGTCCATTTTGTTGACGAATGCCAGACGCGGAACATGATATTTATTCGCCTGACGCCAGACGGTTTCCGACTGCGGCTGCACGCCACCGACGGAGTCATAGACCATTACCGCGCCGTCGAGCACACGCATGGAACGTTCCACCTCAATGGTGAAATCCACGTGCCCGGGGGTGTCGATAATATTGATGCGGTGCGGTTCAAAGCCTCTGTCCATACCAGGCCAGAAACAGCTTACCGCCGCCGACGTAATGGTGATCCCGCGCTCCTGCTCCTGCGCCATCCAGTCGGTGGTTGCCGCGCCATCGTGTACTTCACCCAGCTTGTGGCTCATCCCGGTGTAAAACAGGATGCGCTCAGTGGTGGTTGTTTTGCCGGCATCGATATGCGCGGAGATACCGATGTTGCGATAACGTTCGAGTGGAATGGGTCGGGGCATGATATTTCCTTAAGTCTTCAAGACTGGTTTGTGACGACCGGGATGGTCGCGTATTCGTTCGTTTGTTATAATAGTCCCATTGTACGAGTATTATCGAACTATTTTTTAACGGTTGACCTATTGTTGATATAGCTCAATCTCACGCGAGACGCAGGAAAACGATGATCCCAAACCACCCGGAACCTGAACAAATAGTGTTGGAAAATGTGCTGTTCGCCCTCGGCAACCCGCTGCGATTAGCGATTATTCGCAGGCTGGCCGACGGCAGCGAACTGAGCTGTAACGCGCTGCGCCCGGAAGAGGTGGTGAAATCCACTATGACTCACCACTGGCGCGTGCTGCGCGACAGCGGCGTGATCTGGCAGCGCCCGCAGGGGCGCGAGAATATGATTTCACTGAGAAGAGAGGATCTGGACGCCCGCTTTCCGGGACTGCTGGCGATCCTGCTCCAGGCTAAGTAGCGGCAGCGTCCTCAAGACGATAAACCGGAATGCGCCGTGTTGTTCCGGTAAGGGTGTCGAACACCTCTGTATCGGACGTCACTATTCTCATCCCCGTCTTCCTTAACCGCTGCACGTCGGCGGCTATGCGCTGGAGGCCAAACCAGAAAAGCCCGTCAAGCGCGGTGACCGCAAGCCCCTGTTCCAGCGCCAGCTGGAGGCGCTCGCGGGGGGCTTTCACCTGCTGAGCGATTTGCCGGTAAGGCACTTCCGAACCGCCGGAGGCATCGATCCGCTGAATACGGGTCTTCAGGTGGTAGGTAAATTCATCTGGAATGCCGTTCAAATCCTGTTTAAGGCTGTAAACGCAGCCAAACCGCTTGCCGTTGAACAGGACATTTTTTTGACTGAGCTGGAACTCATTTCTGATGCCATCAATCAGCTGCGGTGCACGGGTAAGAAGTAACCGGAAGGGAAGCTCAAAGCTGGTCACATAATCCACGTTCAGCAGCGCGAGACGCAGCCGCTCTTCTGCCCCGGATTTCTGGTCATGACACTCGCGCATCACCTCGGCCCACTGGCGCGTCAGCCGTTCCGGCTCGCCGGCTTCGGTGAGGAGGTATTTTTCTAGATGATAATCGACTCTTCCGGTCATGTGGGGCATCCCGTCAATGTGGATGCGGTAATTCTATCCAGCGCGGCAGGATTTATAAAGGGCGGAGCGCACCAGCATCCGCCCTGACCGACTACTGCTGGATACTCGACCGGTCCGAAATATCGCTGGCAGATAAGGTTCTTGCAGTAGACGCGACCTGTTTTTTGCGTTTATACCGGTCCGGCTGGCCTTCAGGGCGGGTTTTGAACCGGCGATGCAGCCACATATATTGCTCAGGCGCCATCATCACGGCGCGCTCAATCGCTCTGTTCATTTGCGTGGCCACCGACGCTTTATCGCCTCCCTGCAAGGTATCGCTGATATCTTCCAGAATAAGCAGCTCATACCCTGTGCCATCTGCTTTTCGGCGCGGTACAAACGGGATCACGGCCGGTCTGGCACTTTTCACCAGCATGTAGCTCCCGGCAGTTGTCGCGGCGTCCGGGACGGCAAAAAACGGCACAAACACGCTATTCGTTTTGCCATAGTCGTGGTCCGGGGCATACCACAGGATCTCGTTTTGCTTCAGTGCGCGGATCATGCCCTTCAGGTCATAGCGGTCAAGCATGGTTTTATTGGAACGCAGACGACCGCGCGTTTGCAGCCAGTCGAGCAACGCATTATTGTTGGGACGATACACACCAATACCCGCGTTGAGCATGCCAAAGATGCGTGCGCCTAATTCCAGCGTGAGAAAATGCATGCCAATGAGCACCACGCCCCTACCTTGCGCCCGCGCCTGTTCCATATGTTCGTAGCCGGTCACGCTGAAGTGTTTCCGCACGCGCCAGTCAGGCCAGAACCACGCTATCCCGGTTTCGATGACGCCCATTCCAACCGATTCAAAATTACGCTCAAGTAAACGCTCGCGCTCGTCCTCTTTCATATCAGGAAAGCAAAGCTCAAGATTTCGTCTGGCGATCTCCACGCGGCGTGGAAGCAGGCGCATAGCCAGACGCCCAAGCCTGTGACCTGTTTTCAACAGCAGCGGGTACGGAAGCTGAACCGTGCACCAGAGCGCGGCAATGCCTGCCCAGCTGAGCCAGTAACGAGGATGAATAAAGGCGAGTGAAAACTGAGGTAATTTTGTCATGGAAAAATTATCCTTTTACTAATTTGTACTTAATCTGGTGCAGTTGCAGTGCTTACCTGCTGATTTAACGAATATTGTTCGGAAGGATGAATTGTAGCGGAATCGTTATGGTTTTTATTATCGATTTTTGCGAAAGGGAATAAAAGTGGGGATCGCCGGGTGATATTGCACCACCCGGCAGGCAAGTTACATCGAATAGCCGGGCTTCTTAATCAGTTCATCCAGTTTCGGGCCGATCTCGGTATCCCAGACCTGCGCCTTCCAGTCAGCTTCCTGAATCTCCTGAAGCGCCACGGAGATTGAGCGATCTTTGCTGTTCAGATGACGGGCGATCGCTTCGGCGATATCCGCCGCCAGGGCCGTTTTTTGTTCGTCAGTCAGATCGCGTGGAAAACATTTGATATCAACGTGTGGCATGGGCAGGGCTCCTTTTATAGGTGAGCGTTCCACGTTATCAGATTATATCGTTAGCTTTTAGCACCTTGTGCAGTTCCGGCAGCGCGCAGACGGCATCCGCGACGGCGGTAATATTAGGCGTGTTGGTGGCAAACCACTCATGGCGTGGACCCCAGGTACGCGCAACGGCAATATAGACGTCAAGCAGCGTCAGCTGTTTGCCAAACGCAAACGGCGAGGCGCTGAGCTGGCTGTCGAACCACAGATAAAGCGATTTTCGGTACTCAATGCAGTTTTTCTTCAACTGTTCCGGGGCATCAGGCACCCAGCGTTCCGGGTAATCTGCATACGTAAAGGTGGGATAGACGTTCGCCACAAACCAGATGAGCAGGCGCTGAAACTGCTGGCGCTCGGCCTGCCCAACGGGCGGCGCGAGGTCGGGACGTCTGTCGAGCACCATCAGGGCGATCGCCGCGGTTTCCGTCACGATCGCCCCGTTTTCCAGCTCCAGCGTCGGCACCTGGCACAGCGGGTTCAGTTTCAACAGCAATTCGCGCTGCGGGCCGGGCTGGTCAAACCCGTCCACGTTGACGAACTGATACGGGATGTCTGCCAGAGTCAGCATCACTTCACTGATTGCCGATCCCCAGCTAGGTACGCCATAGAGTTTGATCATGTTGCCCCCTCAGGGATGAAAACCCTAAGTGTATACCCGTCATACTTCAAGTTGCAGGTGCGTTGGCTGCATTCACTCACCCCAGTCACGTACTTATGTACGCTCCCGGGGATTCGTTCCCTTGCCGCCTTCCTGTAACTCGAATTATTTAGGGTATAGAGCACCATTAGTAGGTTATCCCGGGCGGATTAACGTCTGAAGACGTCACCGCTTCGCCCGCTTCCCCCCAGCGCGCCAGCACCTTTTGATACTCCCCGCGCTTAATCGCACCGTCCAGCGCAGCCTGCAACGCATACACCAGCCCATTACCTTTTTTGGTTGTGGTGGCGACATAGGCTTTCTTCGGGCCTAAACCCACGACGCGGGTTTTGCCGGTTAACGCGGCTTTGTAGGCCGAAACGGACTGCGGTCCAAAGAACACATCCGCCCTGCCGGACTGAATATAAAGATTGCCTGAGGCGTCGTCGGTCAGGTAAACCGGCAACGCAGGCTCGCGCCCGGCCTTTTTATTCTCTTCGTTCCAGCCCAGCAGAATACGCTCCTGATTGGTGCCAGACCCGACAATCACCTTTTTCCCGGCCAGATCTTTCGCACTGGTGATCGACTGTACGTTGCTGGTGGATTTCACCGAGAAGGCCAGGGAATCGACGCGATAGGTCGCAAAATCGAACTTCTCCTTACGTTGCTCGGTGACGGCGATATTCACCAACGCCACGTCATAGCGCCCGGAAGTGATCCCCAGCGGCCAGTCTTCCCACGCCGTTGGCACCAGCTTCAGCTTCAGCCCCAGACTGCCCGCCAGCAACCGGGCGATATCCGGGTCGCTGCCAATACGGGTGCGGTTATCACTGGCCAGCAGCGCCAGCGGCGGAGAATTCAGGGCTGAAATCGCCACCGTGAGGGTACCCGGCTCAACAAATTTATAGTTCGCCGGGATTTTCGCCACTGCCTGTTGATCAACCGTCACCGGCAGCGGCTGTTCGTTGGCCTTTAAATCAATGCTGGCGTGGCTCGCCGTCGTGAAGACCAGCCCCGCCAGGAGTCCATATTTCATCTGCGCTCCTTACAGCACTTTTGAGAGGAACTGGCGCGTTCGCGGATGAGACGGTCGGTTTAAAACGTCATCGCTGCTGCCCTGCTCCACAATTTTACCGTCGACCATAAATACCACCTGGTCCGCCACTTCCCGGGCAAAGCCGATCTCATGGGTGACCACCACCAGCGTAGTGCCGGAACGGGCGAGTTTTTTAATTACGTCCAGCACTTCGCCAACCAGTTCCGGATCCAGCGCCGAGGTTGGTTCATCAAACAGCATCACGCGCGGGCGCAGCGCCAGCGCGCGGGCAATGGCGATACGCTGCTGCTGGCCGCCGGAGAGGTGACGCGACCAGGCATCGGCTTTATCGCGCAGTCCTACCACATCCAGCAGGCTGTAGGCGTTTTCAACAGCCTCTTTTTTACTGAACTTTTTATGCGCGATGGGTGCTTCAATCAGGTTTTCCAGCACCGTGAGATGCGGAAAAAGATTGAAGTTCTGAAACACGTACCCAACGTTGACGCGCTGTTTGAGGATCTCTTTCTCTTTGAGTTCGTAGAGTTTGTCACCCTGACGGCGATAGCCGATGTAATCCCCGTCAATCTGAATAAAGCCTTCGTCTACGCGCTCCAGATGGTTAATGGCGCGCAGCAGCGTCGATTTTCCCGATCCAGAGGGGCCGAGGATCACCGTCACGGAGCCCGGCGGGATCTCAAGCGTGACGTTATCGAGCGCTTTATGTCGGCCAAAAAACTTACTGACGCCGGTAATGGAAATGTGACCTTCAGGAGAGGCTTGCATGAACAGGCTCCTGTGCTGGCGAAGTGGTGACCGAACGCGAGCGACTCGCCGCCCGGTTCTGGTTTACGGCGGAGCGGCGCTCGCTGCGGGCGAGTCCACGCTCAATAACATGCTGGATGGCAGACAGTACGGTGGTGATCACCAGATACCAGACGGCCCCCACCATCAACAGCGGGATCACCTCCTGGGTGCGGTTGTAGATCATCTGGATCGTGTAGAACAGTTCCGGCATCGCCAGCACGTACACCATCGCCGTCCCTTTGGCGAGGCTGATAATTTCGTTAAACCCGGACGGCAGGATGGTGCGCAGCGCCTGCGGGAGAATTATGCGCACGGTGCGACGCCACGCCGGCAGACCTAGCGCAGCGGCCGCCTCATACTGACCGTGGTCGACCCCAAGGAAGCCCCCGCGAATGATCTCCGCAGTATAGGCGCTCTGCACCAGCGTCAGCCCCACGATGGCGGTAGAAAACTGCCCGAGAACGTTGATGGTTTCAAAGCTGCCCCAGGTAATGTCGGTAAAAGGCACGCCGAGAGAGAGCGTGTCGTAGAGATAGGAGAAGTTATAGAGGATAATCAGCACCACGATCAGCGGCAGCGATCGGAACAGCCAGATGTAACCCCACGCCAGGCTGCTCAACAGCCATGATGACGAGAGCCGCGCCAGCGCCAGCATGCCGCCAATCACCACGCTCAGTACGGTGCTTATCAACGTCAGCAGCAGCGTCTGGCCGACGCCTTCGAGGATCACCGGGTCGAAGAACCAGCGGGCAAATACCGCCCACTCCCAGCGCGGATTAAAGGCCACGGACTGAATCACGACCGCCAGCACAAACAGCGCCACCACGGCGCCAGCAGCGCGCAGCGGATAACGTGCCGGGACCACTTTTATGGTTTCAACGTTGCTCATCGTCGCTCCTTATGCGGTTTTGCTGAGCGCTTCGCGGATCAGCGTCTTGGTGAAACGCAGCCGACCGTCGAACGGCGGCTGGCTGTACTCTTCCGGGTCGCGGTTGAGATCGAACTGCGGCTGATACCCCTGGCTGAGATAGAGCCGCACCGCCTCCGGCTGACGAAACCCCGTGGTCAGGTAGATGTGGCTGTAGCCCGCCAGCACCGCCCGGCGCTCCAGCTCCTGTACCACGCGCGCGGCCAGCCCCTGCTGGCGCAGCGTTTTATTCGTCCAGATACGTTTGATCTCTGCGGTATGTTCGTCGAAGGGCTTATACGCCCCGGTGGCGATGATCTCGCCATCGCGCTCCAGAACGATAAACAGCCCCTGCGGCGCCAGGTACCACTCTGTCAGCTCGACTTCCGCATCCTTTGAAAAGTAGTCGCCGTAACGAGCGGCGTATTCACCAAAAAGCCCCTCGATAATGGGCTGAAGATCGGCATCTTCCGGCGAAACGTCACGAAATTGTTCGCGCATAGCGCCTCCTTAATCGCCCAGACCCGCCGGGTTAACTTCGGAACTGGAGATACGCTCCACGCCTTCCCCCCAGCGGTTCAGCACTTTGTCGTAATCTCCGTTCTTGATCGCGCCGTTCAGCGCGGTTTGAACCGGTTCGACCAGGCCGCTGCCTTTTTTCAGCGTCACCGCGATATGCGCTGCCTTCGGCCAGCCGCCGTCGACGCTGCCGACCAGTTTGGTTTTACCGTTAAGCGCCGCTTTCCAGGCACCGATCACGTTCGGGCCAAAGTAGGCGTCCGCGCGTCCGGACTGAAGCGCCAGCGTTTGGGCCGCGTCGTCTTTGGTGTAGATCGGCGTAAAGGGTTTAAGCCCTTTTTTGAGGTTCTCTTCGTTCCATGCCAGCAGAATGGCCTCCTGGTTGGTGCCGGAACCTACGATGATGCGCAGCCCGGCGATATCCTCTGCCTTCACAAGCGAGTTGATCGGACTGGTGGATTTCACGTAGAAGCCAAGTGAATCCTTGCGGTAGGTGGCGAAGTCGAACTTCTCTTTGCGCGCTTTAGTGACGGTGATGTTGCTAATAGCCGCGTCGTATTTCCCTGAGGCAACCCCCAGCGGCCAGTCCTCCCAGGAGGTGGGCACCACGTTCAGCTCCAGTCCGAGGCTGTCCGATACCAGACGCGCAATGTCGACCTCACTTCCCAGCAGAGTTTTGTTGTCGTCGGAAAAGACCGTCAGCGGCGGTTGATTCAGACCCGCCACCGCCACGGTAAATTTCCCCGGCACGGCAAAGCGATAGTCTTTCGGCAGTTGCGCGATCGCATCGCTGTTTTTGGCGGTATTGATCGGCGTTTTATTGGCCTCAATGCTCACGCCGGTGCCGTTAATATTGACATTCTCTGCCCAGACGGCAGGGGTAAAGGCCAGCGCAAGCGCCAGAATAAGCGATGATTTCTGCATAGCGTTTTTCTCTTTTATTGTTGTGTGAACTGATTTTTGGGCTCGTCTAAGCCCAGACTTTCGCGCAGCGTGGTGCCGGGATAGTCGGTGCGGAACAGGCCACGCGCCTGTAAAACGGGCACCACCTGGTCAACAAAGCGCGGGAAGGTGTCCGGCGTGCCGCCCTGAATGATGAAGCCATCCGCCGCCTTCTCTTCGAACCAGGCCTGTAAACCATCGGCCACCTGCTCCGGTGTGCCGGAAAAACGCGGGCGCGGCGATGCGGCTTCCAGCGCGACCTGACGCAGAGTTAAGTTGCGCTCACGGGCGTTACGCTTGATTTCATCGGTGGTGCTGCGAAAGCTGTTTTTGCCCAAATCGCCAATATCCGGGAACGGCGCGTCGAGGGGATACTGGCTGAAGTCGTGATGCTCGAAATATCGTCCGAGGTAATTCAGCGCATCATTAATGGAGACCAGTGCCGCCGTAGTTTGATACTGGTTTTCTACGTCATCGGCGTCGTTTCCAACAATCACGCTGACGCCCTGGAATATATGTAAATCCCCTGCGCGACGGCCGTGACTTTCCAGCTGCTGTTTAACATCGCGGTAAAAAGCCTGGGCTTCTTCCCGCGTGTCATGGTGGGTAAAGATGGCGTCAGCGTGTTTTGCCGCCAGCTTTTTACCGTCGTCGGACGCACCAGCCTGAAAGACAATCGGACGTCCCTGCGGCGTGCGGCCAATATTCAGCGGGCCGGAAACCTGGAAGAAATCACCGTGGTGATCAAGAGTATGCAGTTTCGACGCATCAAAGAACTGTCCGCTCTCTTTATTGCGGATAAAGGCATCCCCTTCCCAGGAATCCCACAGCCCCTTCACCACGTCGAGATACTCATCGGCAATGCGGTAGCGCAGCGCATGCTCCGGGTGTTTTTCACGTGAGAAGTTCTTCGCTGACCCTTCCAGCGGTGACGTCACCACGTTCCAGCCCGCGCGTCCGTTGCTCAGGTGATCGAGGCTGGCGAACTGGCGTGCAACGGTGAAAGGCTCGCTGTACGAGGTGGATAACGTGCCGACCAGCCCCAGGCGCGAGGTGATACTCGCCAGCGCGGACAACACCGTCAGCGGCTCAAAGCGGTTTAAAAAATGCGGAATGGATTTCTCGTTAATATAAAGGCCGTCGGCCACAAATATAAAGTCGAGCTTGCCCTCTTCTGCTTTTAAAGCCGTTTCTTTAACGAAATCAAAATTAATGCTGGCATCCGCGACCGCCGCGGGATGGCGCCAGGCAGACATATTACCGGATGCACCATGCAAAATGGTCCCCAGCCGCAATTGACGATGTGCAGTCATATTCACCTCAAATTAATTAAACGTGTTGCAGGGCTTTTTCCGCGAGCTGAGCAAAATAGCGGGCAGCGGGTTCGATTAATGCTTCGTCCGGGTTAAATGCCGGGTGATGTAACCCAAACGGACTGTTGCTGCCAATGCTGACAAACGCGCCGGGTATGTTTTGCAGATAGACCGCGAAATCCTCCCCGCCCATGTGCAGTTCCGCATGCCGGGTTTCATATCCCGCTTCGCGCGCGACCGAGGTGGCAAACCCGGCCCAGTGCTCATCGTTCACCAGCGCGGTGGGCCCGGCGTACCAGGTGATGTTGATCTGCGCGCTAAAGGCGCTGGCAAATCCAGCGGCGATTTCACCGACGCGCGCTTTCACGTTCTGCTGCACTTCCGTGCGGTGCGTGCGCAGCGTGCCCTCCAGCTCAACGCTTTCCGGCAGCACATTCCAGGTATTCCCCCCGGCGATGCGCGTCACGCTCAGAACAACCGAATCCAGCGTGTTGACGTTACGGCTGGCTACGCTTTGCAGCGCTGTTACCAGCTGGCTTGCCAGCACGATGGCGTCGTTGCCTTCATGGGGACGTGCGGCATGCGCGCCTTTGCCGGTCACGTGAATAACGAAGCGATCAACGTTGGCATAGAACGGGCCGCCGCGCGTGGCAAACTCGCCGACCGGCAGTGACGGCTCGTTATGCATCCCGAAAATCGCGCGTACGTCGCGTAACGCCCCGGCACGCACCATGCTTTTCGCTCCGCCGAAATTTTCTTCCGCAGGCTGGAACAGGATCCGCACGCGACCGTTGAGCGAGGCTTCCCGCTCTTTCAGCTTTAGCGCGGCGCCGAGGATCACGCTGGTGTGAATGTCGTGTCCGCAGGCATGCATCACCCCGGCACGCCGGGAGCTAAACGGCACCCCGCTGCGCTCGTCGATGGGTAACGCGTCGATATCGGCGCGCAGCGCAACCAGTGCGTTGCCCGTGCCGATCTCCGCAACCAGCCCGGTCTGGAGATCGTAAGGCAGCGGTGCAATCCCGGCTGCCGTCAGCCACTCGCGCAGGCGGGCCGTTGTTTCGACCTCCTGACCGGAGAGTTCAGGGTTCTGGTGCAGCTCACGGCGCCAGGCAATCAGTTGTTCGCTAAAGCTCATACGGTAACCTCCCTGTTAAGACGCACCTCGGCCAGCAGTCGCAGGGACTGCACGCGCGTTGCGCCATCAGCGACCGGCGTGTCGATGATAAATTCGTCAATCCCCCACTGCTGATGCAGCGCGTTGAGCTGTTCAAGCACCGACGCCGCCGTTCCGGCCAGCAGAGACTGCGCCCGACGCGCAATGCGCACCGGTTCACTCCCCGCCTGCCGCGCAAAGGCGTAGGCCTGTTCTTCGCTGGCGACGGTGACGCGCTGTCCGTTTGCCAGCTCCACACCCCACACTTCAACCTTCTGCGCCAGCGCATCGGCCTCAGCCTGGGTTGGGGCAACAATGACCTGCACGGCCACAATCACCTCCCGGACACTGTGTTGACGCCAGGCTGTGACGACCTCGCGCAGCAGCTCAGGATCACCATTCAGATGGGCGGCAAAGACAAAATGCCAGTCGAGGGAGGCCGCCAGCAGCGCGCTTTCGGTACTGGCGCCCAGCAGGAATCCCCGGGCAGGCGCCGGTGGCAGCGGCGTGGCGCGAACGTCCTCCTCCGCTGACTGATTTTCAGGGCGGATCCAGCGATCAAGCTGCGTCAGTTGGTCCGCAAAGCTGCCTTTTTCCTGCGGATTTAGGCCGTACTGCAAGGCGCGGGTAGAGAGCGGCAGACCGCCGGGCGCTTTGCCAACGCCCAGATCAACCCGGCCCGGCGCAATGGCGGCCAGTACGTTAAAATTTTCGGCGACTTTGTAGGGGCTGTAATGTTGCAGCATGACGCCGCCTGAACCCACGCGAATACGCTTTGTTTGCCCGAGGATCCAGGCAATCAGCAGCTCCGGCGAGGGGCTGGCAAGCTGCGGGGTATTGTGGTGTTCGGCAATCCAGAAGCGGTGATAACCCAGCGTTTCTGCCTGTTGCGCCAGTGCTAAGGTTCGCGCCAGCGCATCGGCGGCTGTTTCGTGTTCTGCGACGGGGCTTTTATCCAGAATGCTGATTCGCCATGACATGTTGCGTTCTCGTTTGACTTAACATGTCGTCATTATTAAAGGCGGATTTCACCTCTGAGAAACAATTAATTTACATTTGGATTGCCGGAAAACGGCAATAGAGAGTCTGTCATCGGCGTGATTTAAGCGAGGCAATGAGTCTTTCGGCATCCTGCCGTCGGGTAATGCGGAGAAAGCGAATGTGTTTGTACTGCGGGTTTTGCATATCCGCTTGATAGCGTTTGCGGTTGCTGCGCCAGGTTTTGATCGTCCAGATGATAATAGAGTCCTTGGTAAGGAACGACCGACGAAAGCTTTCGCGGTTCCCCGTGCCGGGCCAGAGCTCCTGTTTGTGCCAGGCGCGTCTGGAGGCCCGCGTCACCGCTTGCCAGAGCGTGCGGATAAACCCACGATCTATCCACACCACCAGATCGACGTCGCGCCACTTAACGTCGCGTGTGCGGTTGTAATTCCCGTCCAGGACCCAGTCAGGCGAGGCGGCGAGCGCTTTTTCCAGGGTTGCAAGAAACTCATCGTCCGGTGTTCCCTGCCAGTTCGCTCGCCAGTAAAGCCTGTCCATCTCAATGTAAGGGATAGCCAGCGCCTCCGCGATTCGCCTGCCAAACGTGCTTTTCCCACTTCCGCTGGTACCTATGATATTGATTTTCACCGTTCCGCCTGCAAATGCTGAAGAAAACGGATCGAATCATAACGTTAATAATTTGTTTACGAAACGCCAGACTACTCGTTCGGATACTGCTCGTCGGTGACCTTCTCCAGCCACGCCACCGGACTCCCGTCGACCGCTTCTGCGATGGCGATATGGGTCATCGCCGTCTGCGCGCTTGCGCCGTGCCAGTGCTTCACGCCGGGTGGGATCCAGGCGATATCCCCCTGATTCAGCGGTTCCGCCTCTTTCCCCCACTCCTGTAACCAGCCGCGCCCCTGCGTCACGATCAGCGTTTGTCCAAGAGGATGCGTATGCCAGGCGGTACGTGCGCCGGGTTCAAAGGTGACGGTCGCGCCACCGACTTTTGCCGGTTCAGTCGCCTGGAAAGGCGCGTCAATGCGCACGCTGCCGGTAAACCAGGCCTCTGGACCCTGAACGGAAGGTAACGAACCGCTACGGATAATTTTCATGATTTACTCCTCGTTTGCTGTTGCGTTAACAGTAGCGTAAAGCCATGGGGAGCATTAGAGTGCATAATCAGAAAGGAACCATGAGTTCAATTCATAAATCGAGTAAGCCGCCATGTTAAAAGACCGGTACGTATTGCGCCGGACATGCGCATGGCGGTTGTCGGGTCAGCAGAGTATTTGCAACGTTTCGGCATACCGAAAACGCCGGAGCAGCTCGATCAGCACCGCTGCATTAATATGCGCCTGCCCACACGCGGCGGATTATATGCCTGGGAATTTGAACGGGACGGACGTGAGCTGCGCGTGCGGGTTGACGGCCAGCTGATCCTCAACAGCCTGCCGCAGCGCATCGATGCCGCCGAAAACGGTCTGGGGCTGGCGTATGTTCCGCAAGATGCGGTTCAGGACGCCCTTGCTAAGGGCCGGTTAGTGGGTGTGCTTGAAGCCTGGTGTCCGGCTTTTACGGGATACCATCTGTATTATCCGAGCCGCCGCCAGCACACTACCGCCTTTGCATTACTTATTGCAGCCCTGCGGCATACATAGTCTCTACCTATAAGTAACTATTAAGTAAACCTGATGATTAAATCAGCATTCGCAGACCTTTTTGCCTAAAAAAACGCCACGATTCAGCGCGTTGTGATCCCCGTCTGCTCTGACCACACGATTTCCTTCGACGTGCATCACTTTCGGCACGGTTATATTTTGCGTCGCTTATCAATTGCGGGTAGGATGCCTCGCCATGTTTTGCCTTATCCATACACAGAATGACTGGAAAGGCAGCATGTGTCTGCGCAGAAGCAATCGTTTGTTTCGGCATCTGCCAGGCAGGACTATCACGTTAATGGTTCAGACAGGCAAACAGGTAACTCAATGAAAACAAGCAATAAAAGCGCAGCCGATCATCATGCTGCGAAACGTCGCTGGTTGAACTCTCATGAAGAGGGCTATCACAAGGCGATGGGCAACCGTCAGGTGCAGATGATCGCCATCGGCGGCGCTATCGGTACAGGTCTGTTTTTAGGTGCAGGCGCACGTCTGCAAATGGCTGGCCCCGCTCTCGCCCTGGTCTATCTGGTGTGCGGGATCTTCTCTTTCTTCATCCTTCGTGCGCTCGGCGAACTGGTACTCCACCGCCCTTCCAGCGGCAGCTTTGTCTCTTACGCCCGCGAGTTTCTTGGTGAAAAAGCCGCGTATGTCGCGGGCTGGATGTACTTCGTTAACTGGGCAATGACCGGTATTGTCGATATCACCGCCGTTGCGCTGTATATGCACTACTGGGGCGCGTTTGGCGATGTGCCGCAGTGGGTGTTCGCCCTCGGAGCGCTGGCAATTGTCGGGACCATGAACATGATCGGCGTGAAATGGTTCGCCGAAATGGAGTTCTGGTTCGCGCTGGTTAAGGTGCTGGCCATTGTGATCTTCCTGGTGGTCGGGACCGTATTCCTCGGCACCGGTAAACCGCTGGACGGTAACGCAACCGGCTTCCACCTGATTACCGATAACGGTGGTTTCTTCCCGCACGGCCTGCTGCCAGCGCTGGTTCTGGTGCAGGGGGTGGTGTTCGCCTTTGCCTCCATCGAACTGGTCGGTACGGCGGCAGGTGAATGCAAAGATCCGCAGACGATGGTGCCAAAAGCCATCAACAGCGTGATCTGGCGTATCGGCCTGTTCTATGTGGGCTCCGTGGTGCTACTGGTTCTGCTGCTGCCGTGGAACGCATACCAGGCGGGCCAAAGCCCGTTTGTAACCTTCTTCTCTAAGCTGGGCGTGCCGTACGTGGGCAGCATCATGAACATCGTGGTACTGACCGCCGCGCTCTCCAGCCTGAACTCCGGACTCTATTCGACGGGCCGTATCCTGCGCTCCATGTCGATGGGGGGCTCTGCGCCGAAGTTTATGTCGAAGATGAGCAAGCAGCAGGTGCCTTACGCGGGTATTCTGGCCACTCTGGTGGTGTATATCTTTGGCGTGTTCCTGAACTATCTGGTGCCGTCTCAGGTGTTTGAGATCGTGCTGAACGTCGCTGCACTGGGCATTATTGCCTCCTGGGCCTTTATTGTGGTGTGTCAGATGCG
The DNA here is from genome assembly GCF_049238805.1 of Enterobacter cloacae complex sp. CDL013. Classification (NCBI taxonomy): domain Bacteria; kingdom Pseudomonadati; phylum Pseudomonadota; class Gammaproteobacteria; order Enterobacterales; family Enterobacteriaceae; genus Enterobacter; species Enterobacter cloacae complex sp. CDL013. The sequence goes on from NZ_JBMKGT010000007.1 coordinate 268,920, forward strand.
TCTGCGCAAAGCGATCAAAGAAGGAAAAGCGGCTGACGTCAGCTTCAAGCTGCCGGGCGCACCGGTGACCTCCTGGCTTACCCTGCTGTTCCTGCTGAGCGTGCTGGTGCTGATGGCCTTCGACTACCCGAACGGTACCTACACCATCGCCACAATACCGCTGCTGGCGGTGCTGTTGATTGCTGGCTGGTTTGGCGTTCGTAAACGCGTGAATGAAATCCACAGTACCGCACCGGTTCATCCTGGAGATGACAAACAGGACGGTCCGCTGGTGGAAGAGACGTCGCGTTAATAAAAAAGCCGGGTGGCGGCTTCGCCTTACCCGGCCTGCATTTCATGTTTTTTTTATGCCCGGTAAGCGCACCACCACCGGGCAAATCCCACATCAGAGCGCGATACGAATCACATCGTCAGGCTGGGTCGCTTCCTGCTGACGGGTTGATTTCTGTTTCACCGTTACGTACAGCGTTTTACCGTCCGCAGACAGCGCCAGGCTGTTCGGGTAAACCGGGGTATCGTAGGTCTTGGTCACTTTGTAGGTTTTGGCGTCAATCACGCTCACCTTGCCCGCCTCGCGGTGCGTCACATAGGCTTCGTTACGCGCCGGGTTAAACAGTACGGCCAGCGATTCTGGCGCGGCGATTTTCTGCATCACGCTGCCATCTTTCAGATTCACCACCAGCACTTCTGGCTGTTTTGAATCCGTCACAAACGCACGCTGGCCGACAGTGTCCAGGCTCAGGTTCAGGTAGAAGTGCTCTTTTCCGTCATCCTGCACTTTTTTACGGCTGAGGATTTTGTTGGTTGCCGTATCAATGGTCACCAGCTCGCCGTCCGCATTGGTGGTATACAGGCGTTTTGCCTTCGCATCCAGCGCCAGTCCGGTGCTGAACGTGCCGGTGTTCGTGATAGTGTCCTTCAGCTTCAGCGTTGCGCCATCAACAACCCAGATCACGCTCTCCTTGCCGATGCCGGTAATGTACACCGTATTGGTCGTGTCATCGGCCACCAGCTGGCGCGGCTGAAGCGGCTTCACCGTGTCGCTACGCTTGCGATCGTCCAGCACCAGGCGCCCTTTAACCTCGCTCGTTTTGGCGTCAATCGCCGTCACGGCGCTGTTGACGGTGTTACCGAACCACAGCGTCTGGGTGGCGTTATCGATCGTGGCGCCAAACGGCTTGAGATCGTTATGAATCGCCTGCGTCACTTCCAGCGTGACCGGATCCAGACGATAAACCACGCCGCCCTTATCGGTTTTGCGGCTTTGTGACGTCGCAACCCACAGCGCATTTTCCTGCTGGCTGACGGCCATTTCATACGCGCCCTTGCCGACCGCTTTGCGCAACATCTCTTCAGCGGCATGAACCTGGAACGTACCGGCAAACAGTAAAGAGCCCAACAGCAGAGACCCACGCAGGCGCGGCGAGCACAGATGACGTAAAGACATAACAATTCCTTTTTAAATGAGGAGATTTACCGCTGACATCACTTCCGGTGGGCAAAGTCATCGCTTTGCCGTTATTTTAATGAGAATAGTAATCATTAATCAGTTGAATGTGGAGTATTTCTTTCCTTCAAAGCCTTACATTCACGAAATGTGCGGTTATAGTTTTCATAACATTTACAAAGGATTTAACATATATACACAGGTTCCAGTTGATTTGGTTCGAATTTTTCTTAACCGGTTTACTCCATGAAAATTATTACTGCCCGCAAGGCATCACTACCCCTGCTGTTCGCTCCCGTCATTTTTGGCCCGCTGAGTGCGATGGCCGCGGATGAACAGACCCTGATCGTCAGCGCCACGCCGCAAACTGTCTCCGAACTGGACACCCCGGCCGCAGTCAGCGTGGTGAGCGGCGAGGATATGCGACATGCCACACCGCGCATCAACCTTTCTGAATCCCTTGGGAGCGTGCCTGGCCTGCAAATCCAGAACCGCCAGAACTATGCTCAGGATCTGCAACTTTCCGTTCGCGGATTCGGCGCGCGTTCAACCTTCGGCGTACGCGGGATCCGCATGTACGTGGACGGCATTCCGGCAACCATGCCCGACGGCCAGGGGCAGACGTCAAACATAGACCTCAACAGCATTGAGAGCGTCGACGTGCTGCGCGGCCCCTTCTCTGCCCTGTACGGCAATGCCTCCGGCGGCGTAATCAACATCAACACCCAGACCGGACAACAGCCAGCCACAATTGAAGCCAGCAGCTATTACGGCAGTTACGGCACCTGGCGTTACGGCATGAAGGCCACCGGTGCAGTGGGCGACGGGACTCAGGCGGGGGATGTGGACTATGCGGTATCCACAACCCGCTTCACCACCCATGGCTATCGCGACCACAGCGGCGCACGGAAAAACCTCGCCAATGCGAAACTGGGCGTACGCATTGATGATGTCAGCAAGCTAACGCTGATTTTTAACAGCGTCGACATGAAAGCCAACGATCCGGGCGGACTGAGTTATCAGGAGTGGCAGAACAACCCACGCCAGTCACCCCGTGGCGATCAGTACAACACGCGTAAAACCATTAAGCAGACCCAGGCCGGGATCCGCTACGACCGTCAGTTGAGCGAACAGGACGACCTCAGCGTGATGATGTACGCCGGTGAGCGTGAAATGACCCAGTACCAGTCCATTCCGGATACCGCGCAGACTGAAAATCCTGCGCATTCGGGTGGCGTAATTGATATGCAGCGCCACTATCAGGGTATTGATACCCGCTGGACCCACCGCGGTGAGCTGCTGGTGCCGGTAATGTTTACCACCGGCCTGAACTACGAAAATATGAGTGAAAATCGCCGCGGGTATGAAAACTTCGTGATGAACAACGGCGTGCCGGATTTTGGCGTGAAGGGTAACAAACGCCGTGACGAACGTAACCTGATGTGGAACCTTGATCCCTACCTGCAAACCCAATGGCAGCTCACGCAAAAGCTGTCCGTTGAGGCGGGCGTGCGTTACAGCTCCGTCTGGTTTGACTCCAACGATCATTACATTACCTCGCAAAACGGCGATGACAGCGGTGACGCCAGCTACCATAAATGGCTCCCGGCTGGTGCGGTGAAATACGCCGTGACCGACGCCTGGAACCTGTATGCCGCGGCGGGACGGGGATTTGAGACCCCTACCATCAACGAACTCTCATACCGTTCTGATGGCAAAGGCGGCCTCAATATCAACCTGCAACCGTCAACCAACAACACCTATGAGATTGGCAGCAAAACCCGCATCGGCAATGGCATCCTGACGGCGGCGCTGTTCCGCACGGATACCGACAACGAGATCGTGGTAGACGAAAACAAAGATGGTCGCACTACCTACAAAAATGCGGGGAAAACGCGCCGTCAGGGTGTGGAAATTGCGCTCGATCAGCAGTTTGCCGAGAACTGGAAGCTGAAAATGGCGTGGACCTACCTTGACGCGACCTACCGTACCAACGTCTGCGATAAAGCAGATTGTAGCGGCAACCGAATGCCGGGGATTGCCCGTAATATGGGGTATGCGTCGTTTGGCTGGGAGCCTGAGGAAGGCTGGTACGCGGGGGCAGATGCCCGCTACATGAGCGACGTGATGGCAAACGACACCAATACCGCCAAAGCGCCCTCTTATACCGTGGTCGGTCTGAATACCGGGTATAAACTCAATTACGGCAAATGGGGAATGGACATCTTTGGTCGCGTCGATAACCTGTTCGATAAAGAGTACGTCGGTTCAGAGATTGTAAACGCCGGCTACAATCGCTATTACGAACCCGCCCCTGGCCGTAACTATGGCGTGGGCCTGTCGGTCTCTTATCGCTTTGAGTAAAACATTTTCCGGCAGCGCACGTTGCCGGTAAAAAAATAACATCATTCCCGGTAGCCTTAAGCGCCGGGAATATACTCAGGGAACTTTAAAACGAATAAAAAAATAAGTGCGCCAGTGCGATCCTTAACTGTAGTATTGCCGTTGCAGGAGGATATTGGCTTCATCAATGGCTCGGTCGATCGCTTCCCGACTGGCCGTCACGTCCCTTTGCTCAAGCGCAGAAAGCAGATCGGCATAATGGTAAGTCGTGGCAGGGATATCTTTCATCTCTTCGTGCAGGTAGTTGATACACGGACCAATCCGTACCCATAGCTGCTCAATCAGCGAGTTCAGGGTCGGCATTTCGGCATACTGATAGAGCGTAAACCGGAACACGCGGTTGGCATGGATCGCCTTCTGCACGTCGCCCTGATGCATGGCGGTGCTGAAGTTATCTGACAGCGCGCGTAATGCATCCAGTTTGGTCTCGGTCATATTCTGACACGCCGCCGCAACGGCCATCGGCTCAAGCTGTTTTCGGATGGCGTTAATTTCGTTATAACGCTCCAGCGTAACCTCTGGCACCAAAAACGCCTGAGCAGGCGTGGCCTGTAATGCGCCTGCCGACACCAGGCGCAGCAGGGCTTCGCGCACTGGTGTGATGCTGGTGCCTAATTTATCCGCAATCTCTTTCGTGATGAGTCGAGCCCCAGGTTTTAATGAGCCCGTAATTAACGCTCCCTTTAAACTGTTCTCAACTTGCATCGTCAGACTGATTCTTTGTGCTTTTTCCAGGTTTTCCAAATCAAGCATGTTTAATTCCCGTAGCCAAAACAAAATGCCATTTTCAGCGACTGTTTAAAAAAATATCGCCGGTTTGATATATCCTGTATCGTCATGCCTGGTATGAAGGGCGCGCGTTAAAATAAAAATTGTTTAATTACTATTACGTTTACCACTTCTGGCTCAGCTGGGCCGATGGCGCGCAATGCTTATGGATTAATTAAAGACAATATATCGTATCTTCACAAATAATTATGGCGGACTTTGCCCGCCATAACCGATGCTCTGTTTAGTCCGCCGCCACGCGGATCACGACCTTGCCGAAGTTTTTCCCTTCCAGCAGCCCAATCAGCGCCTCCGGCGCCGCGTTCAGCCCTTCGGTGACCTGCTCGCGATAGTGTATTTTGCCTTCCTTCACCCAGCGTCCCATTTCCTGCTGGAACTCGCCGATACGATGACCATAGTCCTGAGCGATGATAAAGCCCTGCATGCGGATGCGTTTTTTCAGGATGGTCCCCATCAGCAGCGGCAAGCGATCCGGCCCCTCCGGCAGGTTGGTCGCGTTGTAGCCGCTGACCAGTCCGCAAACCGGCACGCGCGCGGAGGTATTCAGGAGCGGCAGTACGGCGTCAAAGACTTTACCGCCGACGTTTTCATAATACACGTCAATGCCCTGCGGGCAGGCTTTCGCCAGCTGTTCGGCAAAATCATCCGCATGGTGATCCAGACAGGCGTCGAAACCGAGCACGTCGACCGCATGACGGCATTTCTCCTCCCCGCCAGCCACGCCGATGACCCGGCACCCTTTGATTTTTCCGATCTGCCCCACCGTTGCGCCAACCGGCCCCGTGGCCGCCGCCACGACGAGGGTTTCCCCTGCCTGAGGCTGGCCGATATCGAGCAGCCCCATATACGCGGTGAAGCCCGGCATCCCGAGCACGCCGAGTGCCCATGAAGGATGCGACGGTTTTTCACCCAGCTTCACCAGCCCCTGCCCGTCGGACAGTTCATACTCCTGCCAGCCGCTGTAACCCAGCACCCATTCACCCTCTTTATAATCCGGATGGCGGGAGGTCTCGACGCGGCTTACCGTGCCGCCCACCATCACCGCGCCAATCTCTACAGGAGGTGAATAGGATGGCGCATCGCTCATACGGCCCCGCATGTACGGATCAAGCGAGAGCCATACGGTGCGTAATAACACCTGTCCCTCTGCGGGCGTGGGGATCGGCTGCTCTTCCAGGCGGAAATTTTCGGCAACCGGCGCGCCGTGTGGACGGGAAGCCAGTACCCAGCGTCGGTTTTGCGTAGTTGATTGATTCATTCTTCGCTCCTTACTGCTGAAAATGTCATTCAAGTCTGGCACGTTATCCAGCGGATCGCCTTTGCATTATGAGCCGGACTGATTAAGCCGCACGACCAGATAGAGGCACGATTCATCCGTTTCGTTGATAAACCGGCAGTCGTTCGGCGGCCCGAGTTCCAGACAATCTCCGGCCTTCATTTCATGGCGGGCATCCCCCTCCAGAAAGACCAGTTCACCTGCCTGCAACCAAATCAGCTGTCGCGCCAGCGCGTAAGAGGAAGCGGGCATCGGCACATCGCTGCCTGCGGGTAGCTCCACCTGGACGAGGTCGATAGGCATATCGGTGCGCGGCGACACATGACGACGCAAATAGTGGGTTTGCGGATCGCGCCAGACGGGCTGGTTCGCCAGACGTAATAGTTTGCCCTCCTGCATTTCCGCGCGCGCAATGAGCGTAGACATGCTAATACCGAAGGCACCGGATAACCGCGCAAGCAGCGTCGCCGTTGGGCTACTGTCACCCCGTTCAATCTTATGGATCATGGCGCGTGAGATACCTGCCCGTTCGGCCAGTTCGCTTAATGACCAGCCACGCGACTCGCGTTCAAGGCGTATGCGGGCGCTAATGCGTTGATTCATATTGTCTGTCATTGTATTCATGACGTCATACTATAGTGTACGGATGGTTTTTCGGGGCAGTTTTGTGACAAAAAAACAGGGATTTTGTCGTAGCGATGGAATACATGAACTGTGTAATATTGTGAGAAAATCATACTACTATAGTGAACAACACAGCCAGAGGTTAACCATGATTGTTCGTCATGCCTGCAAAGAAGATTGTGCCGCTATCGGTGAAATTTATAACCATGCGGTGCTGCACACCGCCGCAATCTGGAACGATACAACTGTCGATACCGATAACCGTATTGCATGGTTTGAGGCGCGCACGCTGTTGGGTTATCCGGTGCTGGTCAGTGAAGAAGAAGGTGTAGTGACGGGATACGCCTCATTTGGCGACTGGCGAGCATTCGACGGTTTTCGCCATACGGTGGAGCACTCGGTTTACGTTCATCCCGATCATCAGGGCAAAGGCATTGGTCGACTGCTAATGATGGAATTAATTAAGGAAGCCCGCCAGATTGGTAAACATGTGATGGTTGCCGGTATTGAGGCGCAGAACCAGGCGTCGATTCATCTGCATGAAACCCTGGGCTTTATTACCACCGGAAATATGCCGCAGGTAGGAACCAAATTCGGTCGCTGGCTGGATTTAACCTTTATGCAACTCCAGCTCGATGAGCGCAGCGATCCGGATGCTCTGCCATGAATCAATCGTTGACGTTAGCATTTCTGGTGGCCGCCGGGATTGGGCTGGTGGTACAAAACACCCTTATGGTGCGCATTACGCAATCCTCTTCCACCATTCTTATCGCCATGCTGCTGAACTCGCTGGTGGGGATTGTGTTGTTTGTCAGCATGTTGCTGGTGAAAAATGGCATGGCGGGGTTTAACGAACTGGCGTCAACGGTGCGCTGGTGGACGCTGATCCCCGGCCTGCTGGGGTCATTTTTTGTCTTTGCCAGTATTAGCGGATATCAGAATGTGGGCGCGGCAACGACCATTGCCGTACTGGTGGCAAGCCAGCTGATTGGCGGTCTGGTGATGGACATCCTCAAGAGCAACGGCGTTCCCCTGCGCGCGCTGGTTGGCCCGGTCTGCGGCGCAGTGATGCTGGTGGTTGGCGCCTGGCTGGTGGCACGGCGCCAGTTTTAACCCTTACAGGATAGTCCCACCCTGCGTGAGGTGGGCATGGCGTGCCTCCGCCTCTTCTTTATGTTGCTTGCCATGATGCGCAATCGCGGTACGCAGGCGCTGCTGCTGGGTATAACGATCTTCACGGCTGAGCTCTGCATCGTCGCTTAATTCGATCAGCAGTTCGTTCATGTGGGTAATCACGCTCTCTTCGATGGTGGCATCGACGCGGGCGATAACTTTGTTTAAATGTGACATTGTCACTCCTTATCACGTGCCGGGTGCTAACTGTAGGCCGGGTAAGGCATAGCCGCCCCCCGGCAAGAATACGATCAGTTCAGCTTCGCTTTCGAGAAGTCACTGCCCATCAGACTCACGCTGTACCCGGTCACGTTGCTGCGGGTCGCGTAGAACGTTTTGCCGTTAGCTAACGCAATCCACGGTGCCTGCTGATAGAAAATCTCCTGTGCCTGTCCATACAGCTTCGCACGTTCGTCCGGGTTGCTGGTCAGTTTGGCCTTTTGCACCAGCTCATCATACCCCTTATCACACCAGCGCGCGGCGTTAGATCCGGTTTTGATGCTGTTACAACCCAGCAGCACATCGGCGAAGTTGTCCGGATCGCCGTTATCAGACATCCAGCCGAACAGCGCGGAATCATGCTCGCCTTTACGCATGCCGGAAAGGTACTCACCCCACTCGTAAGAGACGATTTTCGCCTTCACACCCACTTTCGCCCAGTCAGCCTGGATCATCTCCGCAATGCGTCGCGAGTTCGGGTTGTACGGACGCTGAACCGGCATGGACCAGAGGGTCACTTCCGCGCCCTTCTCCAGACCCGCCTGCTTTAGCAGCGCTTTCGCTTTTTCCGGATCGTAGCCGTAATCCTTCAGGTCTTTATTAAAGCCGAGCATGTTCGGCGGGATCGGCGATTTAGCGACCGTACCAGACCCCATAAAGACCGCGTTCACAATGGCCTTTTTGTCCGTCGCGTAATTCAGAGCCTGGCGCACCAGCACGTTATCAAACGGTTTTTTCTCCGTGTTGAACGCCAGGTACCCCACGTTCAGCGCATCCACCGAGTGCAGGGTCAGGTCTTTGTTTTTCTTGATCGCTTCAAACTGCACCGGCGACGGCGCAGGAATGATCTGACACTCGTTCGTTTGCAGCTTCGCCAGACGCGTCTCAACGTTTGGCGTGATGGAGAAGATCAGGTGTTTGGTCGGCACCTCACCGTCCCAGTAGTTCGGATTAGCGAGGTAGCGGATCAGCGAATCCACCTTGTACTGCTGAAGCACATACGGGCCGGTGCCGATTGGCCAGGTGTCCACATTTTCAGGTGTCCCCTTTTTCAGCATCGCGTCCGCGTACTCGGCAGAGAGGATCGAGGCGAAGTCCATTCCCCAGTCGGCCATGAACGCCGCGTTGGGTTCGCTCAGCGTGAACTGGACGTGATAATCGTCGATCTTTTTCACATCCTGAATGAGCTTGTCGAGGCCCACGTCATTAAAGTATTCGTAATTACCCTGGGAAACATTGTGATAGGGATGCTTAGGGTCTTTCTGACGCATAACGGAGAAAATAACGTCATCAGCGTTAAAATCACGGGTAGGTTTGAAGTATTTATTGCTGTTGAATTTTACCCCTTTACGCAGGGTAAACGTGTATGTTTTGCCGTCTGGCGAAATGGTCCACGACTCGGCCAGAGAAGGCACCGGCGTGTTTTTTACCGGGTCGAAGTTAATCAGACGGTTATACAGCGTTTGCGAGCTGGCGACAAACGAAGGTCCAGAGCTGGCGATCTGCGGGTTAAACGACTCCGGCGACGCCTCGGAGCAGTATATAATGGTGTCTTTATTTGCCGCCCATGCGGCGCTTGCCGGTAGCAGCGCGCTCAGCGCGAGGGCGAGCACGGTTTTCCCTGTAGACATGGTTATTACCCTTTCGGTTTTATTATAGTGAACAGTAATAACAGCACAGACGTATTGGCCTGACAAATAACGAATCACTATCAGGTTATTCTAAAGCCGTACATTTCGCTGGTTTTAGCATCACCCCGCAGAAACCGATTTGCCTTAAGGTTCATTATTCGTCAAGCACAACCACCACGATCAATGCCACAAGAAATCGTCCCTTTTATCGTCTCCTCCGCCGTTTGCTTGCTTAGCTGTTTCGTTAAAGTAATGGCGTGAAGAAGTCTACAGGACCAAATCGTGGCAAAAACACTTTTACGCAGCGGTAATCTGGATGATTTTCAGGCCGTTGGTGGCGGCGGACAGGCCGTTTTTGAATCAGCGCTGCAAATCCGCGAAGCGCTTCGGTTGCGCAAACAACAGGCTATCGTCGATTGTCTGGCCATCCCCCAGGTCTACGACGGCGGCGATCGCGTTGACTGGTACTCCCCGGTTGAGGGAACCGTCTCCAGTTGGAAGGCGGCGGATGAAGATGATCGTTATCGCGCCCTACGCTATCTGGAAAACACGCTCGCCAGCGTGGAGTCTCTGAGTAAAAAATGCCTTCAGTCACCGAAAACGGCGCAGCAACTGTTTGGCTCTCTGCTCTCAAAAGCCTTTCAGTTTCCCGGTGAAAACTTTGTTTTCCTGGTGGATGGCAAACCGGTGATCTGCTTCTGGGGTTTCGTCAATCTTAACGAGAACGCGCGCGACGACGTGCTGGACTGCCTGCGCGAATCGTTGGTCCCTGAACCTGAGCCAGTGGTGATTAACGAGCCTGAACCTGAACAGGAGCAAGAACCGGCCCCGGTAGTGACCTTTAAGCAGGCCGACGCGCCGCTTATCACGCCTGTGGCTTCCGTCCGTATCACCGAAGATGAACTGTATACGCCAGAGCCGGTGCGCATGAACGCCGCGCCGCCAGAGCCCGCACCGGCGGCCATGCAGAAAAAACGTCGCTCCCCCCTGTGGTTGCTGCCGGTTGCCGCCGTCATTATTGCGGCCATTGCCACCCCGCTGCTTTGGCCAAAACAGGCCCCGACCGCAGCGCCTGTTGCCACACCAGCGCCAGTGCCTGTCGCCATTGCTCCGGCCCCCGTAAAGACGGTCGAGCCGCTTGAGCTGAAACTCCCGCTGCACCAGGCCGAAGTGGTAGAGCCGAAGGTGAAAACGCCTGCACCGGCAGCCGAACCAGTGGTCATTACCGCGATACCGAAAGATGCGATGGTGATGGAGGCAAACCAGGTCAAAGCGGGGTTAACGCGCTTCCTGAATGGCACCTGGCGCGCGTTTCTCGATGTGCAGGATCCGCTCACCGGCAAACCGCCGTCGCTGCGCTACCAGATCCAGAACAATAAAGGGTTCGCCCGGGTTGTGCATGGCGACAACATTGTCTGCCGGGTAGACGTCTTTTCCGGATTACACAGCAACGGCGAGCTGTTGATCAAAACGCGCGGAAACGCTCGTTGCACCGACGGTTCACGCTATCCGATGCCGGAAGTGACCTGTAAGGCAGGTGCCAGCGACGTGGCGGAATGCACCGCACGTTACGATGCCAACACCATCGTTCCTCTGACGTTCAAGAAAGCAGGTGTCTGATCCTATGCTGGTTAATCTTTGCGACTATAAACAGAGCGTGACGCTGATTGCTAACAGCGGCGTGCAGTTTCTCGATTTTGGCCTGACTCCGCAGGACACCGCCAGCAACGGGCGTTTCGTGCGTAAAACGGCAAATGGCCCGCTGTTGCGCCTGGATTTTGATCTGGTTAACGGCCGGTACACGCTGCCTGCCACCGATGGCGGGCAGCCGGAAGTGGTCAAGCCTGAAAGCACCATTCCACTGCATAACTCCCTGAACGTGCTGGACGGCGTCTGGCTGCCGCTCCCTTTCCTGCGCTTTAACCCGCCGCGGACGTTTGTTGATGGTCCGGATAACTGGGCGCGCGTCCAGGTACGAAAGCTTTCCACGCCCGACGCGGCTGGCAATACGCACCGGGTCACCGTCGCGCTCGACAGCCAGATTGCAGAGCATGCGACGTCTGCCCTGTCGCCGGTTGAAAACGATATCCTTAACGGCACGCGTTTCGCGCTCGCCTGGCGCGACAGTGAGGTTGAGAGTTTCCTTGACCAGACCTGGATTGACGGCTGGCTGCGCGAAGCCTTTACGCAGTTTGCCGACGGGGTTGAAAAACGCTCCGAGCGCGAGCTGCATCAGGCCATGCGCAGCTTTGAATATCAGGCACACTGGCTCAACCTGCTCTCCATGCTCGGGGAACAACTCACCGTGCCGGAAGTGAAGTTTGTCACCCATACCCTGAGCACCCCTGCTATTCCTGTCGATCTGATCCTTGACGTAGGCAACACCCACACCTGCGGCGTGATTATTGAAGATCATGGTGATGCCAACGACGGCCTGCGCCAGACGGCTGAACTTCAGGTACGATCTCTGAGTGAGCCACAGTTCCTGAATGAGCCGCTGTTTACCAGCCGTCTTGAATTTTCCGAAGCGCGTTTTGGCAAGCAGCACTTCTCGGTGGAAAGCGGCCGGGAGGATGCATTCGTCTGGCCGTCCATTGTCCGCGTGGGTGATGAAGCGCGTAAGCTGGCAATGCAGCGTCTGGGCACGGAAGGCAACAGTGGAATTTCCAGCCCGCGTCGCTATCTGTGGGACGAGACGCCGGTGGTGCAGGACTGGCGCTTTAGCCAGATGAACAGCAAAACCCAGCGCGAACCGCTGGCAACTGCGTTTCCGCTGATGAACCTGATGAACGACGACGGGGAACCACTCTTTACGCTGCCGCAGGATGAGCGTCTGCCGGTGTTCTCTCCGCAGTACAGCCGCAGCACCCTGATGACGCACATGCTCTGCGAGCTGCTGGCTCAGGCGCTTGGCCAGATTAACAGCGTGGCCACCCGCTTGCGGCTCGGCTTCCCGGCCTCTCCCCGCCAGCTGCGGACGCTGATCCTCACCCTGCCTTCGGCAATGCCGAAACAGGAGCGCGAGATTTTCCGTGGCCGCATGTTCGAAGCCATCGCCATCGTCTGGAAAGCGATGGGCTGGCACCCGCAGGATGAAGATTTTGCCAGCCGCAAACAGCAGGAAAAAAGCGTGGTGCCGGTCCCTGAGATCCAGATGGAGTGGGACGAGGCCAGCTGCGGCCAGCTGGTATGGCTGTATAACGAAGCCATCTCCCACTTCGGTGGCCAGACCGAGGCCTTTTTCGCCTCCCTCGCCCGTCCGGATCGCGCGCCTGAGCCTGGCGTCCTGCCGGGGCGTGCGCTGCGCGTGGCCTCGATTGATATCGGCGGCGGCACGACGGATATGGCCATCACGCACTATCAGTTAGATGATGGTTCCGGAAATAACGTCAAAATCACCCCGCAGCTGCTGTTCCGCGAAGGGTTCAAGGTCGCTGGCGATGATACGCTGCTGGACGTGATCCAGCGCTACGTTCTGCCCGCGCTGCAAACCCAGCTTCAGAAATCCGGCATAGCCGATGCCTCCCAACTGATGGCATCCCTGTTCGGTGATTCCGGGCGGATCGATACCCAGGCGGTCCTGCGCCAGCAGACGGCGCTTCAGCTTTTTATGCCGATAGGTCACGCGATCCTGGCGGCGTGGGAATCGAGCGATGTTGACGATCCGCTGGCCGGGCTGCATGCCACCTTTGGCGACCTGCTTACGCAAAAACCGACGCGCAACGTGATGAATTATCTCCAGCAGGCGATTGACCATGCGTTGCCTGCCGGCTCAGAACACTTTGATCTGTTCAGCGTACCGCTGCACGTCAGCTTTCGGGAGATGCGGGACGCCATGCTGGCGGGTCAGTTCACGCTTGCCGCCCCGCTTCATGCGGTATGTGAGGCGATCTCTCACTACAGCTGCGATATCCTGCTGATCACGGGACGGCCGGGCTGTCTGCCGGGCGTTCAGGCCCTGATTCGCCACCTGCAACCGGTGCCCGTCAACCGCATCGTCTGGCTGGATAAATACCAGGTTCATGAATGGTATCCGTTCAGCCAGCAGGGACGGATCGGCAACCCGAAATCCACCGCTGCGGTGGGAGCGATGCTCTGTAGCCTGGCGCTGGATCTTCGTCTGCCGCGCTTTAACTTTAAAGCAGCGGATATCGGCGCGTACTCTACGGTGCGCTATCTGGGCGTGCTGGATAACACGATCAATACCCTGAGGGACGAGAACGTCTGGTATCACGATATCGACCTCGATAAACCCGGCGCGAAACTGGACGCCCGTCTGCACTTCCCGCTGCGCGGCAACGTTACGCTCGGCTTCCGGCAGCTTGCCAATGCCCGCTGGCCCGCGACACCGCTCTATACCCTGAGCATCAACTCTGCCGAGCTGGCGAAAGCCATTGCGGGCGACGGCGTACTGAACGTGCGCCTGAAGCTGCGTGGCGGCACTAAGCAGGAAGGTCCGGAATCTTTCGAGCTGAGTGATGCCTGGCTACAGGACGGCACGCCAGTGCCGCCGGATGCCCTGACCTTTAAACTTAATACTCTGGCCGATCGCCGACACAGCGGCAGCCACTACTGGATCGACAGCGGGAGCGTATACCTCAAATGACTGCGACGACTGCCACCACACAGGCCTTAATCGGGTGGATCAACGAGACGCGACAGCACGCCCCGATGCTGGATAACGAAGCCGACGCCCTGCTTGCCCGCCTTAACGCACTAAGCGCGCGTGAAGAGGCGCTCGATCGCGCCCTTGTCAGCCAGGGCAGTATCGGCCTATATGGCCATTCGCAGGCCGCGAAAGCGCACCTGCTGGCTGCTCTGTGCGGCAGCGGGGACGAACGGCTGAACGTAACGCCGGGTCAACGCACTTTTGATTACTTCTCGCATATTAACCCCGGGCATGCACCGACCAACATGGCCGTGCGTTTCAGCAGAGCGTCCCGCGAGGTCGCAGACGACGCGTTTCCCCTGCGCCTGCGCCTGGTAACGGAGGCCGAGCTGGTGCAGCTGTTTATCGCGCGCACCACGCTGGATCCGCAGATCCGCGCGGTGGATAAATCGGTGATTGAAGCACGGCTTGAGAAGTGGCGGGCGCTGCGTCAACCGCAGAGCGTGCCGGGAATGACGGCGCGGGAAGTCGCGACCATTGCCCGGTTCTGGCAAAGCGTAGTACCCGGCGCTAAGCAGCATATTGATGATGCCCTGTGGCACCAGTTTGCTCTGCTGGTTCCGTCGCTTGATCTCAGCACCCGCGCCAGCGTCTGGTCTCTGCTGTGGGGTGAGCAGCAGGAGTTAACCCAGCAGTGGCTTAAATTCGCCCAGGTGCTGCATCAAACCAGCCATGCCAGCGCACTTGCGGCGCCGTTGAGTCTGCTGGTGGACAGCTTTGGTCTACCCTGCGAAGGCTTTCTTACTCACGGGGCGTTTACCGTGCCGGAAGCACAGGAAACACTGCTTCATCCGGTAAAAAACGGCGAGCTGCTTAATGCCATTAGCCTGCCCGTTGAAGTACTGGCATCTCTGACCCGCGAAGTGGTGCTGCCCGTTGAGAACTGCGTGCTGGATAACGTTGACGTCATTGATATTCCGGCCATTTCTGAGGAAAACACGCCGCTGATGATGCAGGCAAAATGCCTGTGGTTGCTGGAGCATTATCGTCAGCACATTCAGCCGGATGTCCTGGTTATCTGCAATGCGACGGCGCACCACCAGCAGACCGCGAAAACGGCAAGGCTCTTGCAAAACTGGGTCAAAGAGACGCAGCCGGTTGAAGAATCCGCGTTGCCGGGGCTGGTCTGGGCCATTACCCCTCATGATGCGCGGTTTACCACAAAGCAGAATCTGGACGAAGCGGTGCAGCAATTGCTGGGCCAGCCGGGTCTGCGCTGGGGCACGCTTCAGGCGCTCGATAGCCACAGCATGCAGCGAGTGATTGAGTGGCTGTCGCAGGCTACCCTGCCGGCACAGCGCCAGAAGCGTCTCCGCGCGCTGAAAAAGCTGTTACAAGAGTCGCTGTCAACGCTGATGCGCCCATATGTCGCGCCTCTCACTCAGGAGCCAGGCGCAGGGCGGGCAATGGCCGAAAAAATGGTCCGAACGCTGCAAGGCAGTGCCGCTCGTCATGGTGAACTGCTTGAGGGGCTTCTGCCGCCGTTAAACGCGTTTGAGACGCTGCTGACCGTCCACCAGCCTCGTGAGGAACAGGTCAACGGCCTGTTTAACGATGTTATCGATCTGTTTGCGGAAGAGACGCAGGAAAATCCAGGCGCGTTGCAGACCAAAGACAAAGCGCGGCTGGCCCATAACGTGTGGGTTAACCATCTTCGTCAGTGGAGTCGCAACGACGCGGCGGCTGCCCGTCTGGGCCTGGACGCAGAGGTACTACAGCAGATTGCGGATGTGCTGATCGTTACCAGCTACCGGCTGGATCTGCCGCTGCAACTGCAACGCATTGCAGAAAAAGATAAAAGCAGCGCCGCGCAGCTGCATGCCGCGACAGGCAATTTCATTAGCTGGCTTGGCTATGAACTGACACCCGTCTCTGAACGGCCTGCAAGCCGGATCCGCAAAGGTGAGCCAATTTTTGTGACGCCCGTTGTGAGCAGCGCCTCACCCCGTCTTACCCGACTTGGCGAGCAGCCTGTCCATGCGGCGACAGCCTATGTCTATGACTGGTTGGTTGCGCTCTACACCCGCGCGATTGAGAACGTGGATTATCAGTGTCCGTATGACGTTCAGCCTGCGGCACGGAAAGCCTTGTCTGCCTTGCTGTCTTAATCATTCCAGCCCGCAACAATGCGGGCTGCCCATTCATGAGCCGTTTATGAAGCCAGACAAAGCCTGAGCCAACGCTGACGGGTTTTCCCAGGACATTGAATGGCCCGCATCAGGGATAATTTTTACAGCAACGCCGTTTTGTTGCAGACGATTAAAATCGTCATCAGGCAGGGATCGCTCACCAAAAACTAACATTACCGGGCAGCGCAATGACAAGAACAGGTGTTCCCAGTCAGGTTTAACGCCCTCGACCAGGCTTGTTGCGCCGCGCCAGACGGCCCAGGGGGCATTACTTTGAAGGCTTCCAGCCCACGGCGACGTTTCCGCCCGCAGCATGTCATCATAGCCCTGAGCCAGAAAATGTTGTTCCGTTTGGGCCGCAATTGCCCGGCTGAACATCCCGCCACCCGCATGAAAATTGGGTTCAGACACTATCAGGCCCTTAACGCGCGACGTTAACAGCGTTGCCGTTTCGATCGCGATACTCCCCCCCATGCTATGACCATAGAGCCATAGACTATCCAGGCCGAGATGGTTTAACAGTTCAACCACCACCTGCGCCTGTTCGCTCGTGCGATAACGGTAGATGTCAGGTTTGTCACTGTAACCGCTACCGGGAAGATCGATCAGAATGGCTCTGCGCCCCCCGAAACGGGTATCACAGACAATACGAGGATATTCATACGACGATGCACAGCCCAACCCGTGGATAAACACAACCGGGTCACCGAAACCGGGAAGATCCTGCCAGCGCACAGTGCAGCCTGCTTGCTGCGAATAGAAACTGTTCATAAGCACTCCATGTATGACAAACTGTATATTTATACAGCCTCAATGTATGGAATGCTATGTCTGGATGCTGATTCTGGAAGCGTGCTTCAGAAAAGAGAGATCAACAGGGCAACAGGAAAGCTCATCGGCCAGGTGGAACCCACCAGGAATGCGCTCAACAGGCGAATACGTTTACGATCTTTAGACAGGAACCAGGTGATTAATGCGCAGATGGAGGCCATGATTGCGTAGAACACCAACATCTTTTGATACAACGTCATTCTGTTTACCTGAGCCGAAAAATAACCGCACGCAATATGCGTCATATGTTGACACAGATCAAGTTTTTTCGTTACATCATAACCACTTAAATACTATGGATAATAACAACTGAGTACCTTGTGTAACAACGCCGGGTAAAGCAAAACGGTTATTATTGATAACATGCAAACTAAATGCACTTTTTGATAAATCCATCCCCGCAGAAAGCAGTCTAATAACAGCAGGCTTTTAAGGGAGGAAACATGCTACGCATTCCGCAGAGTTGCATTCACACCCGTTCCACGCCTTTCTGGAACAAAGAAACGGCCCCAGCTGGCATTTTTAAACGTCACCTTGATACGGGCACGCGTCCGGGCGTTTACCCTCGCCTTTCGGTGATGCGTGGCGCAGTGCGTTATCTGGGCTATGCTGATGAATTTACACCTGAGCCTGACAGCGAGCTCGTCATTGAAGCGGGTCGTTTCGGCGTTTTCCCGCCAGAGAGATGGCACCACATTGAGGTGATGACCGACGACACCCTGTTCAATATTGAATTCTTTGTTGAACCTGAGGTGCTTAAGTCCCTTTAAGCACCCGCCAACATGAAGGAAACTATGATGTTACGTATTCCTGAAAACTTTGTTCATACCCGCTCGACGCCGTTCTGGAATAAAGAGACCGCCCCAAAAGCGCTTTTTACCCATCACAACACCAAAGCCGGCGTGTACGGTCGGTTGTCAGTCATGCAGGGTGCGGTGCGTTACTTTGGCTTTGCCGATGGCGACGCCACCGAGCCCGATCTGGAAGTGGTCATTGAGGCCGGTTCTTTTGGCATCTCCCCACCGCAAAAATGGCACCGCATTGAGCTTCTGACCGACGACACCTATTTTAATATCGACTTTTTCGCGGATCCTGCCGTCACGCTCAGCGGTGCGGGCATCGGTAAAGTGGTCAACACGCATAAGGAGTAAATAATGGGTAAGGCTACCTATACCGTGACCGTCACCAACAACAGCAACGGCGTGTCAGTGGATTATGAAACAGAAGCGCCAATGGAGCTGTTGATCCCGGACGTCGCGGCAGATGTCGTGAAGGATCTGGTGAACACCGTTCGCGCCTACGATACGGAAAATGAACACGAGGTATGTGGCTGGTAAGCTGAATCGCCCGGCACTGCGCCGGGCATGAGGGTTTAGTGTTTAAACATGACATGTCGGACTACCGTGTAATCCTCAAGTCCGTAGACCGACATATCTTTTCCGTAACCGGATAACTTCATCCCGCCGTGCGGCATTTCGCTCACCAGCATAAAATGGGTATTGACCCAGGTGCAGCCATACTGCAACCGTGCGCTGAGGCGATGGGCGCGTCCGACGTCTTTTGTCCAGACGGACGAGGCCAGGCCGTATTGCGAATCGTTAGCCCAGTTCAGCACCTGCGCTTCATCCTCAAATTCTGTCACGCTGACCACCGGGCCAAACACTTCTCGCTGGACGATCGCATCTTCCTGCTTCGCCCCGGCCAGCAGCGTTGGCTGGAAGTAATATCCTGCCCCCTCTTTTTTACTGCCACCGGTGACGACGCGGATATGTCCAAGGGTTTTGGCTTCGTCCACGGCAGCACAAACGCGGGAAAGATGCGCTGCGGAGCTGAGCGGGCCCAGCTCGGTTGAAGCATCGTCCGGCGCGCCCATTTTCAGGCTGGCAACGGCTGCGCCCAGCTTTTCGACCAGCGCGGGGTAAATCCCCTTCTGGGCATAGATACGACAGGCTGCGGTACAATCCTGACCAGCATTGTAGAAACCAAACGTACGCACGCCTTCAACCACGGCATCCAAATCTGCATCGTCAAAGACAATGACCGGCGCTTTTCCGCCCAATTCCATATGGGTACGTTTAACTGAAGATGCGGTATGCCCGATAATATGTTCTCCGGTAGCAATAGAGCCGGTGAGAGAAACCATACGGACTTTTTCGTGACCGGTCAGCGGATCTCCTACGGTTTTGCCGCGACCAAACAGCACGTTCAACACGCCTGGCGGGAAGATATCTTTCGCCAGTTCCGCCAGCTTCAGCGCCGTCAACGGGGTGATTTCAGACGGCTTGATGACGACACAGTTTCCCGCCGCCAGCGCGGGCGCCAGCTTCCATGCGGCAATCATCAGAGGATAGTTCCAGGGCGCAATAGAGGCGACAACGCCAACCGGGTCGCGGCGGATCATCGAAGTATGTCCTTCGAGGTATTCTCCGGCAGCCAGCCCGTTCAGGCAGCGGGCGGCCCCGGCAAAGAAGCGAAACACATCGACCACGGCCGGGATCTCGTCCCCCCGGACACAGTGCAGCGGTTTCCCGCAGTTAAGGGATTCCAGATTTGCGAACGCGTCAGCGTTGGCTTCTATCACATCAGCCAGTTTCAACAGACATTCGGCGCGCGTTTTCGGCGTCGTTTGTCCCCACTCTGTGAACGCGCGATCGGCAGCCTGGACGGCAGCGTCCACCTGTGCTTCCGACGCTTCAGCAATCTCCAGCAGCACTTCACCCGTGGCAGGATCATAAACCGCCTGCTTCTCACCTTCGCCGGCCACCAGTTCACCATTAATCAGCAATTGATTTTGCATAGCATCGTCCTGTTGAAATCGACATTGTTTTCGCTGTCAGCACACGTTCTGGCGGACATGTACGTGACAACGTCACGTCACCAATCCGCACTCCCTTACTAAAGGTAGACCGCGCGTCATGTCGCTTCAGGAATTTTCATCAAGGTGTGACTGGGTGCAGCATCATTTCGCGGATTACCCCCGCCAGCTGGACGACCGCCTGCTCTTCCCGCTCGCCCCATCCCCATGAGGTATTGAAACGGAAAAACGGTGTCCAGATATTGGAGGTGGAAAACATCTTGCCGGGCGCGATGCTGATTTGATGGGTTAACGCCTTCTCACTCAACCGCCCCGCATCCAGCTGTTCAGGCAGTTCCAGCCATAAAAAGTAGCCGCTGTCGTTATGATGGATTTTGACGCCGGCAGGCATATGGCGCAAAAGCGATTGCCAGGCCTGCTGTTTGCGTTCAGCAAGCGTGCGTCGCAGGCGGCGAAGGTGGGCGTCGTAACGTTTGGTCGCCAGGTAATCCACCAGCGCCAGCTGCATGGGAGAACTGGTGGATAAAGTACTCATCAGCTGCAACTGCTGAATACGGCGCGCATGTTTTCCCGCCGCCACCCAGCCAATACGAAAACCAGCCACCAGACACTTGGAGAATGAGGAGCAGTGCAACGTCATATCCTGCTTATCCCAGGCCTTTGCCGGAAGCGGCTTTTCGCGGCCAAAGTAGAGTTCGCTGTAAACATCGTCTTCAATCAGCGTGACGTTATGCCGGGTTAATAACGCCACCAGCTGAGCTTTCTTCTCTGCACTCAGCGTGAAGCCGAGCGGGTTCTGACTGTTGGTCATCAGCCAGCAGGCTTTCACCGGATAATCATTTAATGCCTGCTCAAGGGCACTGAGATCGATGCCCTCACGCACGTCAGTGGCAACCGACAGCGCTTTCAGTTTCAGACGTTCAAGCGCCTGGAGTGCGCCATAAAAACAGGGATTTTCAACGATAACCCAGTCCCCTGGTTCAGTCACAGCCTGCAAACTGAGGTTGAGCGCCTCAAGCGCACCCGCGGTGATCACAATTTCATCCGGGGAGATATTCATTCCCTGCTGAGCGTAGCGACGGGCAATGGCATGACGTAAGTCGACGTTACCCGGCGGCAGGTTTTCAATCACGCTCATGGCGGTAGCCGTTTTGCTGACGTTAGCCAGCGATCGGTTGAGTTGCTGAAGCGGGAAAAGGCGCGGATCGGGAAACGCCGAGGCAAAAGGGACAACGGAGGGGTCGCGGCTGGCCTGTAGCACGTCGAAGATATAGGTGTTAATGTCGACCACTTCATCGCGCATCACCTGCGCGGGCGGTGCAGGCTGGTGTGTGGTCGGGCGGGCGGCAACGTAATAGCCTGACTGCGGTCTGGCAACAATGCGCCCCTGACTTTCCAGCATCTGATACGCGTGGCCCACGGTCATAAAACTCATGCCGCTGCTTGCCACCTGCTCTCGCAGAGAAGGCAGCTTATCGCCCGGCAACCATACGCCAAGCTCAATCTGCGAGATAATTTGTTGCGCCAGACGCTGGTATTTTTTCATCAGATTCTCCTTATTGCTGACAGTGTATATCAGCAGGAGAAAAAGAGAAGATTTTGCTAACTGTTATGGGAAACGCGGCAGATTACTTGCGGTACTCAGTAATGTGATTCTGAGCCGAACGCGCTGCGGCCAGGTGGTCGAGCGTGATCATTGGCGATTTGCAGAAAATGCATTTCGCGCCGAACGGATTTTTGTCAGACACATCAAAAGCTGAGGTGCGGTACTGCGAGCCATGACAGCATGGGCAGCGGAAATGGATATAAGAAGTCATAGGATTCTCCTGTAAACGTAAAAACGTAAATTACTCATGAGCCGATCAGGCAAAAAATGGTTCGATACAAAACTAATCGGAATGTAGATAAAGACCCAAGAGAGGCTGCGGAGAGGCACAACGTGATGAGAACTGCTTTATAAAACTACGTCAGATATTTATTTGGATTCAAAACCAGAAATCCATTAACGCATGTTGCTGGCGACAAAGCAAGCTGTTTAATGCGTAATAATCATAAAAAGAAATTTTTTATTCTTACTTGTTAGCTATATCAGCCAGATAAAGTTCACCTTTTCACACAACTGTTATAGGTAAATTATCAATTTCTGCTTCTGATATCTCATTCCCCCCCTCTTTATCATAACAGTACACCGTTTAACATTGAGGCAATGCATGTTTGGTCCAGATGCGTTTCATCTTGCGCGAATACAGTTCGCCTTTACCGTATCCTTTCATATTATTTTTCCGGCGATAACCATTGGCCTGGCGAGCTATCTCGCCGTGCTGGAAGGGCTGTGGCTGAGAACAAAAAATCCCGTCTGGCGATCGCTGTACCATTTCTGGTCAAAGATCTTCGCCGTCAACTTTGGGATGGGCGTGGTCTCCGGCCTGGTGATGGCTTATCAGTTTGGCACCAACTGGAGCGGGTTTTCGCAGTTCGCGGGCAGTATTACCGGCCCCCTGCTGACCTATGAAGTGCTTACCGCGTTCTTCCTTGAGGCGGGGTTCCTCGGGGTGATGTTGTTTGGCTGGAATAAGGTCGGGCCGGGGCTGCACTTCTTTTCGACATGCATGGTCGCACTGGGGACCCTCATGTCTACGTTCTGGATCCTCTCGTCAAACAGCTGGATGCAGACACCGCAAGGGTATGAAATCATCAACGGTCAGGTCGTTCCGGTGGACTGGTTTGCCGTGGTGTTTAACCCCTCCTTCCCTTACCGCCTGCTGCACATGTCGATAGCGGCATTTCTCAGCAGCGCACTGTTTGTTGGTGCCTCCGCGGCCTGGCATTTGCTGCGCGGAAACAATACCCCCGCTATTCGCACTATGTTCTCCATGGCGTTGTGGATGACGTTAATCGTGGCCCCAGTCCAGGCGCTGGTGGGGGATATGCACGGGCTTAATACCTTAAAACACCAGCCAGCGAAAATAGCCGCCATCGAAGGTCACTGGGAGAATCCGCCGGGTGAGCCTACTCCACTGCTGCTGTTTGGCTGGCCGGATATGGAGCAGGAACGGACCCGTTTTGGCCTGGAAATTCCCGCTCTCGGCAGCCTGATCCTGACCCACAGTCTCGATAAACAGGTTCCGGCATTGAAGGAGTTCCCAAAAGAAGATCGCCCGAACGCCACCATTGTCTTCTGGTCTTTCCGCATCATGGCCGGCCTGGGGATGTTGATGCTGCTCCTGGGCGTGACGGCAATCTGGCTGCGTTACAAACAGCGCCTTTATACATCACGTTCCTTCCTGTGGTTTGCCCTGCTGATGGGACCGTCCGGGCTGATCGCGATCCTCGCCGGATGGGTAACAACGGAGGTCGGCCGCCAGCCGTGGGTCGTCTATGGACTACAGCGTACGAAGGATGCGGTTTCCGCGCATGGCGATCTGCACATGAGCATCAGTTTGCTGGCCTTCTTCGTGGTTTATACCGCGGTATTCGGCGTGGGTTACAGCTATATGGTGCGTCTGATTAAAAAAGGGCCGCAGCCCCATGAATCCTTCGCGACTGAATCCGATGGCCGCCCTGCTCGTCCGCTTTCTGCCGTCACCACTGAATTTAAGGAGTAACCGTAATGGGTATCGATCTTTCCATTATCTGGTTCGTGATTATCGTTTTCGCCACGTTGATGTATATCGTGATGGACGGTTTTGATCTGGGGATAGGCATCCTGTTTCCGGCAACGCCGAATGCGGACGACCGCGACGTGATGGTCAACAGCGTGGCTCCCGTCTGGGATGGCAACGAAACCTGGCTGGTGCTTGGCGGTGCGGCCCTGTTTGGCGCCTTTCCTCTCGCCTATGCGGTTATCATCGACGCGCTAACCATTCCACTGACAATAATGCTGATCGGGCTTATATTTCGTGGGGTCGCCTTCGAATTTCGCTTCAAGGCCACTCCGGCGCACCGCCCGTTCTGGGATAAGGCCTTTATTGGCGGGTCAATTGTGGCGACCTTCAGCCAGGGCATCACCGTCGGTGCGGTCATCCAGGGGTTCAGCGTCACCGGTCGAGCTTACAGCGGTGGTCCGTTTGACTGGTTTACCGCGTTCAATTTTTTCTGCGGTGCGGGTCTTGTAGTGGCTTACGCGCTGCTAGGTTCAACGTGGCTGGTAATGAAAAGCGAAAATGCCCTGCAAAAGCGGATGCGTCAGGTATCGAAAGTGCTTCTGCTCCTGCTTCTGGTATTCATTGCAGTAATCAGTATCTGGACCCCTCTCGCCCAACCAGCTATTGCTGCGCGCTGGTTTACGCTGCCGAATCTGTTTTATCTGCTGCCCGTTCCTGCGCTGGTTGCGATCCTGAGTCTGTGCCAGTGGCGCTGCCTGCACGATCCTGCGAGCCATACCCTGCCGTTTATCATGACGTTAGGGCTGGTTTTTCTTGGCTTTAGCGGGCTTGGGATCAGCATCTGGCCGCATATCATCCCGCCGGACATTACCCTCTGGCAGGCCGCTGCGCCAGCCCAAAGCCAGGGCTTTATGTTAGTGGGTGCACTGTTGATCATTCCCGTGATTCTGGTCTACACCTTCTGGAGTTATTACGTTTTTCGCGGAAAAGTACAGCATGGGGAGGGTTATCACTGATGCAACAACCTGTATGGAAACGTTTGATGTGGCTTGCCATCATCTGGGGCGGCAGCGTCCTGGCGCTGGCCTGCGTAAGTATGCTCTTTAAAATGCTGATGGCCGCAGCTGGATTTAAATCGCACTAACTCGCTGACCGGGCGCGCCGCCGCCCGGTCCCTTCCCGCACTTTCAGATAAACCCCATTAACACCCAGGAGGGTATGGTTACACTGAAAAAATATTTACAGCATTGATAGTTTGAGAAGAAAAATGAAAAAGCTCGCGGCAGTAAGTTTAATCAGCCTTGTACTGGCTGGATGCGTTAATCCTGGTAAAGCCTCCGTTCAGACCGATCAGTTAGAGAATCACCGTTTCGTTCTTGAAAATGTGGATGGCAAAGCAGTCAAAGGCGGGAAAACGCAGCCTGAAATTCGCTTCAGTGCGCAACCCAATATCAGCCTGATTAACAACATTGTCGTCTCCGGCACAATGTGCAACGGCTTCAACGGCCAGGGTAAACTGTCCGAAGGAGAGTTGACGGTCAAAACGCTGGCAATGACGCGGAAACTCTGCACCGAGCCGCAGCTAAATGAACTGGATCAGACCATCGCCGATATGCTAAGCACAGGCGCACAGGTAGACCTGACCGAAGACCAGTTAACGCTGGCGACAGCCAATAAGACATTGATGTTTAAGCGAGTTGAATAACTCAGTAGCTTCCGCACGAACCAACGGCAAGCGACTGCTCACTACAGCGTTTGCCATTTGGCAACGCGCACATGCCGATGGCTGAGCCGTCGAGCTGACGGGCAACGGAGAGTGAACCGCCGATCATTGCGCAGTTGGCCTGACCTGAACTGGACATAGCCGCTCGCATACCCGGCGTAACGTGTGCCGCTGTCGCCTGCTGTACTGGTTCATTGCTGCATGCCGACAACAGTAACGCGGCACATCCGACCCAAAATGCTGAACGCATACCTTCCTCCCCATAATTAACGCGAAACCTATGCATAATAGGCATCACGCGCCGCATCGTCGAGAGCGGATGTGCGTATTTATGCGCCCTGGTAACAATTTCTCGCAATTTTTTAACGCGAATAGCCTTCGAGTCATTGATACAGCGCATACCAAGGACACAAAAGCGAAAATCGTAAAACCTGAGCTTTGCTAAAATACACAGATAATATTCAGGGTCTGTCGTCGTTTTACAGACCCCTCTTTTTGCGCAATGTAAGGGTGTTGTCCTATGCAAACTATTGACGGCAATGGTGCAGTCGCGTCTGTTGCGTTTCGTACCAGCGAAGTGATCGCCATCTACCCCATCACTCCCAGCTCCACGATGGCTGAACAGGCTGACGCCTGGGCTGGTAATGGGATAAAAAACGTCTGGGGCGATGTCCCGCGGGTTGTTGAGATGCAGTCCGAAGCCGGGGCCATTGCCACCGTGCATGGTGCGTTGCAGACCGGTGCCCTGTCGACCTCGTTTACGTCGTCTCAGGGGCTGCTGTTGATGATCCCCACGCTTTACAAGCTGGCAGGGCAATTAACGCCGTTTGTGTTGCACGTTGCCGCACGCACCGTAGCCACTCACGCTCTCTCTATTTTTGGCGACCACTCAGACGTGATGGCCGTGCGTCAGACCGGCTGCGCTATGCTCTGCGCCAGCAGCGTACAGGAAGCACAGGACTTCGCGCTGATATCGCATATCGCTACGCTGAAAAGCCGAGTGCCATTTATTCATTTCTTCGATGGTTTTCGCACGTCCCACGAGATCAACAAAATCGTTCCACTGCCGGACGACACCATTCTCAATCTGCTGCCGCAGGCTGACATCGATGCGCATCGCGCTCGCGCCCTCAATCCGGAACATCCGGTGATCCGGGGTACCTCTGCGAACCCGGATACCTATTTCCAGTCCCGCGAGGCGACAAACCCGTGGTACAACGCGGTGTATGAGCACGTTGAACAGGCGATGGACGATTTTGCCGCTGCGACGGGCCGCGAATATAAGCCGTTTGAATATTACGGTCATCCGCAGGCCGAGCGCGTGATCGTCCTGATGGGCTCTGCCATCGGCACCTGCGAAGAGGTGGTCGATGAGCTGCTGACGCGTGGTGAAAAAGTTGGCGTGCTCAAAGTTCGCCTCTACCGTCCCTTCTCAGCGAAACACCTGCTCGCAGCCCTACCGGACAGCGCGCGTGCCGTGGCAGTACTGGACCGCACCAAAGAACCTGGCGCACAGGCTGAGCCACTTTATCTGGATGTGATGACCGCACTGGCTGAGGCGTTTAACCGCGGTGAGCGCGAAACGCTGCCGCGCGTCATTGGCGGGCGTTATGGATTGTCTTCAAAAGAGTTCGGGCCGGAGTGCGTCCTTGCGGTATTTGCTGAACTGCGCGAGGCAAAACCGAAGCCGCGCTTTACGGTCGGCATTTATGATGACGTGACTAACCTTTCTCTCCCTTTGCCGGAAAACACCCTGCCCTCGAATGCGAAACTGGAAGCGCTGTTCTACGGTCTGGGCAGCGACGGCAGCGTCTCGGCGACCAAGAACAACATCAAAATTATCGGCAACTCAACGCCGTGGTATGCGCAAGGATATTTCGTCTACGACTCCAAAAAAGCGGGCGGACTGACCGTCTCCCACCTGCGCGTCAGCGAACACCCGATCCGCTCGGCATACCTGATTTCTCAGGCGGATTTTGTTGGCTGTCACCAGCTCCAGTTCATTGATAAATATCAGATGGCCGAGCGCCTGAAGCCCGGCGGTATTTTCCTGATCAACACCCCTTACAGCGCCGACGAGGTCTGGGCACGCCTGCCCCAGGAAGTGCAGGCAGTGCTTAACCAGAAACAGGCGCGCGTGTATGTCATTAACGCCGCGAAGATCGCCCGCGAATGCGGCCTGGCGGCGCGCATCAATACGGTTATGCAGATGGCGTTCTTCCACCTGACCAATATTCTGCCGGGCGACAGCGCGCTGATGGAACTCCAGGGGGCGATCGCCAAAAGCTACAGCAGCAAAGGTCAGGAACTGGTTGAGCGCAACTGGCAGGCGCTGGCGCTGACCCGCGAATCGCTGTTCGAGGTGCCGTTGCAGCCGGTCAATGCCAGCAGTCCGAACCGGCCGCCAGTGGTGTCTGACGCCGCCCCGGATTTCGTCAAAACCGTCACGGCGGCGATGCTTGCCGGACTGGGAGACACCCTTCCCGTCTCTGCGCTTCCGCCTGACGGCACCTGGCCGATGGGCACGACCCGCTGGGAAAAACGCAACATTGCCGAAGCGATCCCTATCTGGAAAGAAGAGCTGTGCACTCAGTGCAACCACTGCGTGGCGGCCTGCCCGCACTCGGCTATTCGCGCCAAAGTGGTGTCACCAGAAGCGTTAGATGGCGCACCGGAAAGTTTGCACTCGCTGGATGTAAAATCCCGCGATATGCGTGGTCAGAAATATGTTCTTCAGGTGGCGCCGGAAGACTGTACCGGCTGTAACCTGTGCGTCGAGGTGTGCCCGGCGAAAGATCGTCAGGACCCGTCAATCAAAGCCATCAATATGATGTCGCGTCTTGAACATGTTGAAGAAGAGAAAGTGAATTATGATTTCTTCCTCGACCTGCCCGAAATCGATCGCAACAAGCTGGAACGCATTGACATTCGTACCTCGCAGCTCATCACCCCGCTCTTCGAGTACTCCGGGGCGTGCTCCGGCTGCGGCGAAACACCGTATATCAAACTGCTTACCCAGCTTTACGGCGACCGGATGCTCATTGCCAACGCGACGGGCTGCTCGTCGATCTACGGAGGTAACCTGCCGTCCACGCCGTACACTACCGACGCAAACGGTCGCGGCCCGGCGTGGGCAAACTCGCTTTTCGAGGACAACGCAGAATTTGGTCTGGGATTCCGTCTGACGGTCGATCAGCACCGCGCCCGCGTAATGCGTCTGCTGGCACAGTTTGCCGATAAGATCCCGGCAGAACTGAATGATGCCCTGCATGCGGAGGCCACACCTGACGTTCGTCGTGCGCAGGTTGCTGAACTGCGCCACGCGCTTCAGGGTGTTGAAGGGGCTGAACAACTCCTGACTGATGCTGACGCGTTGGTTGAAAAATCTATCTGGCTGATCGGCGGCGACGGGTGGGCCTACGATATTGGTTTCGGTGGTCTTGATCATGTCCTGAGCCTGACCGAAAACGTCAATATTCTGGTGCTCGATACTCAGTGTTATTCCAACACCGGCGGACAGGCCTCGAAAGCAACGCCATTGGGAGCGGTCACGAAATTTGGTGAGCACGGCAAGCGCAAGGCGCGTAAAGATTTGGGCGTCAGCATGATGATGTATGGGCACGTCTACGTCGCGCAAATTTCGCTTGGGGCGCAGCTCAACCAGACGGTGAAAGCCATTCAGGAAGCGGAAGCGTATCCAGGCCCGTCGCTGATCATCGCCTACAGTCCGTGTGAGGAGCATGGCTACGATCTGGCACTCAGCCACGACCAGATGCGTCAGCTCACCGCAACCGGCTTCTGGCCACTGTACCGCTTTGACCCGCGCCGTGCCGATGAAGGGAAATTGCCGCTGGCGCTGGATTCGCGTCCGCCGTCAGACGCCCTTGCCGAAACCTTACTTCAGGAGCAGCGTTTCCGCAGGCTGAACGCCCAGCAGCCTGAAGTAGCAGAGCAGCTATGGAAGGATGCGGCAGCGGATCTTCAGAAGCGTTATGACTTTCTGGCGCAACTGGCAGGAAAAGCCGAAAAATCGACCAGTGAATAACCTGTATGCCCGGCTTGTCCGGGCATTTTTTTGCTATAAAAAAGCCCGATGCACGTGCACCGGGCGAATCCAGAACATCGGTGAAAATTGCCTCAATGTTCTGAACAATATTCACGTGAATTATGGATGAAATAATCTTAAAGGCATATAACGGCGTGGAGATTACCTTGTTTTCCTCGTAATTAATAATTTTTATTTTGTATTGATTATAATAATCCATTCATGACGTTTATCATTATTTCAACCGCATCATTTAGTTTAGATTTTACTTAACCCGTAACAATTATATTTTATTCATCCGCCGCCAGAGTGATTTAGCATGGGACACCTTTCCAGCCCGGAAAGTTCACTAAGCAATAAAAAAATAACTGCAAAGGAATAATCAAAATGCAAAGAAAAGTACTGGCACTGATGATCCCCGCTTTGTTAATGGCTGGAGCCGCTCACGCAGCTGAAATTTATAATAAAGACGGCAATAAACTGGATCTGTATGGCAAAGTAGATGGTCTGCATTATTTCTCTGACGAC
Source organism: Enterobacter cloacae complex sp. CDL013 (assembly GCF_049238805.1). NCBI lineage: Bacteria > Pseudomonadati > Pseudomonadota > Gammaproteobacteria > Enterobacterales > Enterobacteriaceae > Enterobacter > Enterobacter cloacae complex sp. CDL013. Next base: position 298,827 of record NZ_JBMKGT010000007.1, read on the forward strand.
GCGTCTAAAGATGGCGATCAAACCTATATGCGTCTGGGTTTTAAAGGTGAAACCCAAATCAACGACATGATGACCGGCTTCGCCCAATGGGAATACAACATTCAGGCAAACAACACCGAAGGTTCTGACAATCAGTCCTGGACGCGTCTGGCCTTCGCGGGCGTGAAGGTGGGCGATTACGGCTCCTTCGATTACGGCCGCAACTATGGCGTCCTGTACGACGTTGAAGGCTGGACCGATATGCTGCCAGAATTTGGTGGCGACTCTTATACTTATGCCGATAACTTTATGACCGGTCGTGCAAACGGCGTGGCGACCTACCGTAACACCGACTTCTTTGGTCTGGTGCAGGGTCTGAACTTCGCGGTGCAGTATCAGGGTAATAATGAAGGCAGCAACTGTGACGAGTATGGCTGCTCTCAGGAAGGCACTAATAACCGTTCAGATAACAACATTCGTAATCAAAACGGTGATGGCTTCGGTATCTCCACCACCTATGACTTTGGCATGGGCTTCAGCGCGGGCGCGGCATATGCGTCATCTGACCGTACCAACGATCAGGTTAGTGCTGGCACTGGCGCAGCATCTCAGTATGCAGGTGGCGATAAGGCGGATGCATGGACTGCCGGCCTGAAATATGACGCTAACAATATTTACCTGGCGGCAATGTATTCCGAAACCCGCAATATGACCCCTTATGGTTCAACCGATAGCCAAGATGGCGGCGGTATTGCAAACAAAACCCAGAACTTCGAAGTCACCGCACAATATCAGTTCGATTTCGGTCTGCGTCCGGCCATTTCCTATTTACAGTCTAAAGGTAAAGACCTGGGCAATGGCCAGGACGATAAAGACCTGGTGAAATATGCTGACGTCGGTGCTACCTATTATTTCAACAAAAATATGTCCACCTATGTTGATTATAAAATCAACCTGCTGGATGAAGATGATTCATTCTACAAAAACAATGGCATCGGTACGGATGACATTGTAGCGTTAGGTCTGGTTTACCAGTTCTAATCCCGTTAGCCCGCAGCGATCTGCGGGCTAGTTTTCATCGCTGTTTCGTCTGTTCTTTACGGAAAGAGAGATAGCCAAATACCCCGCTGTCGCCATCCATAGGGTGATTTACTCCATCCATTACCGCCACTTCCGGGAAGTCGAATGGCGTGACATTTTCCAGACAGGCGACATTCACACCATATTCATTGGGATTGGAACGTCGTTGGTGGAACGTGTAAATACCGCAAATCGAACAGAAGAAATGGCGCGCCGTGCCGGTGTTGAAACGGTACTCTGTGAGCGTGTCCGCGCGCTGCGTCACCTTAATGCCCGTCAAAGGCGCTGAAACCACGACCGCCCCACGCATCCTGCAAAACGAGCAGCTACATCGACGTGCGGTATTCAGGCCGTCCGTCAGCTCAACCGTAAATTTCACCGCCCCACAATGACACTGTGCATGACGAATGTCAGCCATCGCTTATACCCCTTTTCTCACTAACTCAGCCGCTTTTAAAAAGACCTCATCTTCGACACCATCCCCCTTCTGCCTGCCGAGCCTTACCAGTTCATCGACAATACTTTCACGGTTGATGATCTTCTGGGATGAAACCAGCCCGATAACGGCGGCACCAATCGCCAGCCCAACTAATCCTGTCTGCTCGTCTTTATTTTTCATAGAAGCGCTCCCTTGTCCCCCTCAAAAGCGTAGCAGGAGAACTGTAAAACGCGCTGGTACGCGGGAATGAGATCCGTGCTTTATCTCACCCGTTCATCCGGCAAAAAAGGGATGGATTCTGAGCGGTTATCAGACGACGTTGATGAGGATAACGTGAATAGCGGTGCGCGTAGAGAGGCCGTAATGGGTGTTAAAACCGCCTTCGTAAAGGCGGTTGGTCATTACTCTGGATCTTTATCGCCTGATTCAGGCGCTGAGCCAGGATCATCTTTCGGTTTTCTTCCATCCTTTTCCGGGTTATCCGGGCTGGGATTATAATCAGGATGGTCACCATGAACGGGACGGTCAGTCATTTTCACCTCCGTTTTTTACTGCGTAAGCTGTAAGTGTAGACAACCCTTCAGTCTTAACCAAACTTCTCCTGTGGGGCTCATTTGTAAATCGTGCTGGCATTCGGCGCTGCAATCCGTACCATACACGACACACTTTCGCATGCTGGTTTTTACCGGTAGCCGCAAACCCGTCTTTTATCGCTAACCAGATGGGGCACGTAAATGCGCAGATGGTGTATGAAATCTATGCTACATGGATAGAAGAGATGAACACGAAGCTGACGCTTTGAAATCGTTTTCCTCACCCTGTGCCCCATTTGAGATCTGAGTAACGAATAGATGCAACAAAATCAAGAGATTAACAAGAAAGAACAGTACAACCTGAATAAGCTACGCTGATTTTGTTAACTCATTGCTTGCTTTCGTTTTGTCAATTTATTCAATTAGTTAAAGCATAGCAGTTTCTCCCTAAAGCTACCCAGTAATACATTTTTAATGCCCTTTTTTGCCCCTATTCCTCAGTTTTGCCCCTAAATTTGCCCCTAACTTTAGCCAGTGTCCCCTACTTTTTCTCCCTGCCATATACTTTCAGTCTGACTGACTGGAGGTTTCTATGTGTGGACGTTTTGCACAAGCACAAACCCGTGAAGAATATCTGGCTTACCTGGTTGATGAAGCCGATCGCAACATCGCATACGACCCGGAACCTATTGGCCGGTACAACGTCGCGCCTGGAACCAAGGTTCTGCTGTTGAGCGAACGCGACGAACAACTGCACCTCGATCCGGTGCTCTGGGTTTACGCGCCCGGGTGGTGGGATAAGCCGCCACCGATTAACGCGCGCGTCGAAACCGCGGCCACCAGCCGAATGTTCAAACCTCTGGCAGCATGGCCGGGCGATCTGTTGTGCTGATGGCTGGTTCGAATGGAAAAAGGAAGGAGACAAGAAACAGCCCTACTTCATTCACCGCGCCGACGGCCAACCCATTTTCATGGCAGCGATCGGCAGCACGCCTTTCAAACGTGGAGATGAAGCAGAGGGATTTCTGATTGTGACGTCTGCAGCTGATAAAGGACTGGTCGACATTCACGACCGCCGCCCCTTGGTTCTGTCTGCAGAAGCGGCACGTGAGTGGATGCGTCAGGACCTAGGCGGTAAAGAAGCTGAGGAGATAGCAGCCGACGGCGCTGTGCCAGCCGACAAGTTTATCTGGCACGCCGTGACGCGTGCCATGGGGAATGTGAAAAACCAGGGTCCGGAGCTAGTCAAGGCATCAAAATAGTAAGGTCAAAAGAAATCTGTCATGTTCGAAATGAGCGAAATGCGGACATTATGACTTTATCACTCTCCAAAAGTTGAACTTAATATTCATGACATAAGTCTCTTCAGCGAAGACTTTAAAGCATCTAGAAAGACAGTAACGCGGCATGGCAGGTAGCGCTTTGTCGGAAACAGCGCCCATATTGCCAGCATGTGGCAATCAGCATCATTAAGTGATATTTCGACGAGTTCTCCGCTTGCCAGTTCAGAGTGAATATCTGCTTTTGTTAGTTGTGCCAGGCCCGCTCCGGCCTTACACATACTTCGGACACCTTCTACATTGTTACAAATGAACCGTGGCTCAAATAAATGACTGAGTAGGTTCCCATCTTTCACAAATGTCCACTGAGACACCATTGCCGTTCTCAAACACTGATGATTGGTCAGTTCTGCCAGAGTGGTGGGAATCCCGTGCTGGGACAGATAAGCAGGTGAGGCACAGAGGACCCGGGGGTTGCTGCTGAGTCTGTGGGCAATCAGGTTCGAATCCCTGAGCGGGGCAACCCTGATGGCCACATCGTACCCCTGACCCACGATATCCACCACGTCATCACTGAGGTTGAGATCGATTTTCATCTTTGGATTCCGTTCCATGAGGTCAGGCAGCAGGGGAAGTATGTAACGCCGGCCGATGCCGGAGGGTGCCGTGATCTTCAGCAGGCCTGACGCCCCGCCAGCGTCCTCGCTGAACATAATCCGTGCGCCCTGCTCTGCTTCCATCATGGTTCTGGCATAGGGAAGAAATTCTTCACCCTCGCTGGTCAGCGACACCGCGCGGGTCGTGCGCTGAAACAGACGCGCGCCTAAATCCTTTTCCAGCTGGGCGAGATGTCGCGACACGCTCATCGCGCTCATGCCAAGTCTGCGCCCGACCTGAGAAAGATTGCAGGTTTCCGCAAGAACGATGAACAGTTCGACGTCACGAAGATTCATTTTATCTATTTCCGTTATACAGTGATGCATTTCTTACCAGTATAACGTTACGGATAACGGCATTATAATTATTTTTATTATAATTGTTACCAAGGAGTCACCATGCGCCACGCATCATTATTCGAAGCCACATTTATTAACCGCACTCTGTTCCGCAATCGCATCATGGTTGCCCCTATGACGCGTATCTCCGCGTCTGAAACCGGCGTACCGGGCGAAAAGATGCAGGATTACTACTCCCGCTTTGCCCGGGGAGGTTTCGGCGCCATCATCACCGAGGGGATCTACATTGACCAGGCGTGGTCACAGACCTATGCGTTTCAGCCAGGCATCGTGAATGAAGAACAGATCTGCGGCTGGAAAAATATTGTCGAAAAAGCACATCAGCGCGGTGCACGGGTCATAGCCCAGCTCATTCATGCCGGCGCATTGTCTCAGAAAAATATCTACCGTCCGGACTCTGCCGGTCCTTCCGCCGTGAAACCTAAAGGGCAGCAGCTTGAGTTCTACTATGGTTCCGGGGAATACCGCACTCCCCGGACACTCAGTGAAGAGCAGATCCGCGACATCATCTCCAGCTTTGCCGACAGCGCGGAGCTCGCCGTCAGTGATGCAACATTTGACGGCGTTGAGATCCATGCGGCGAACGGGTACCTGCTTGACCAGTTCCTGACAGACTATACCAACCAGCGTATTGATGGATGGGGCGGTTCCCTGGAAAACCGGCTGGCCATTACGCTGGAAGTTATCCGTGCCGTGCGCGGTAAAATTGGCGCAGAAAAGACGCTGGGCGTCAGGATTTCGCAGGGAAAAGTAAACGATTTTCATCATAAATGGAAAGAAGGTGAGGACGGTGCCAGGAAAATCTTCGGTCTGCTCGCCGATGCCGGCGTGGACTATATCCATGTGACCGAATACAAATCCTGGCTGCCTGCATTCGAGAACAGCGACAAGAGCCTTGTTGAGCTTGCCCGTGAAGCCGCTCCGGAGACCATCATCATTGCTAACGGTGGGCTGGATGACGGTGAAACGGCAGAAAAATTACTGGATATGGGCGCTGATTTTGTTTCTATCGGCAAGGCAGCATTAGCAAATCCTGACTGGCCACGAAAGGTCCGTTGCGGTCTCCCGCTTCACGATCTGCCTGACGATATTCTTTCACCGGTTGCAGACATCAAGGAAAAAGAACGATTTTAATTGTTATTTACCATCGGCACTAATAAAGGACGTCAAAATGACTGACAAGACGAAAAAGACGATCAGGATTTTATTTCCACAGTGGCAGGGAGGCAATCAGGAGCTCTACGGATTTGGTGCCCGGCTGCTGCACTGGCTCTCTCCAGAGACGCGCGCTCCTCTGCACACCATAAGCATACCGGAATTCAATCCGGACACGCCAGAACCTGAAGAAGGTTTGCTTTATCGCCAGCAGTTACTCAGCCAGCATGATGAGGCCTTGGCTATCCTGGAAAAGGAAGAGCCAGATCATATTGTGGTGTTTGGCGGTGACTGTCTTGTTGACCAGGCTCCCTTTGCCTGGATGAACGACAGGCACAATGGTGACATGGGTGTACTGTGGATCGATTCACACCCTGATGTGAAAACACCAGTCGACTTTACCAACGGCCATACAATGGTGCTGGGAAATCTTTTGGGCGGTGGCGATCCGGAGTTCGCTTCTAAAGTGAAGACCCCGGTGAAGCCCTCTCGCGTTATGTATGCCGGTCTGATTGAAGAGGGGCTGACTGAGCAGGAGACAGCCTTTATCAACGCACTTGGTCTGCGGATAGCCCGACCGGGCGAGCTTTACGAGAACAGCGACAAGATTACTAGCTGGATAAAAGAACAGAATATCCGCAAACTTGCTGTGCATCTGGATCTGGATGTATTGAATCCGGACGTCTTCCGTTCACTGCTGTTCGCCGAACCCGAGCCTGAGTTTGACTGGCAGGCGGTGTATCCAGTAGGAAAATTAAATCTCGCCCAGACGCTTAGAATAATCCGTGATGTATCTGCTGAAACCGAAATCGTGATCATTGGTATTACTGAGCATTTGCCTTGGGATGCCTGGAATCTTAAAGAGTTTCTTAAGAAGATTCCCATCATGAACGAGTGAAGGCCAGATCTAATGTGGTCTGCACATTCGATTACATGATGTGCGGACTACTTACATAACGTATTGGAAGTACTGCAACTTTCACATTCCATTGTCCGCTTCTGGCACAGAGCGGACTAAGACATCAGTATTATTTATCGGACTCTAAGCAAATCTGAATATCTCGTGGTATATCGAGGCGACAGCATTTCTCGCTTCATTTGCCACTGCTGCTGTATTCCCTGCCCGGCAAAGTAGAGCGTGCCTTTTCCATCTTTAGCGTTCAGGTGATCGAGCACTTCCATCAACCTTTCGCTTCCGGCTGAAGTGGTTTACTGAATTTGGCCACCTGAACAGAGGAGATATGCTCATCTCAGAACAATACAGGTGTCCCAATGAAAAAAAGAAATTTCAGCGCAGAGTTTAAACGCGAATCCGCTCAACTGGTCCTTGATCAGAACTACACCGTTGCAGCTGCGGCCAGTGCTATGGACGTGGGGCTTTCTACCATGACGCGATGGGTAAAGCAGTTACGGGATGAACGACAGGGTAAAATACCTTAAGCCTCCCCTATAACCCCGGAACAGATTGAAATACGTGAGCTAAAGAAAAAGCTACAACGCATTGAAATGGAAAACGACATATTAAAAAAGGCTACCGCGCTCTTGATGTCAGACTCCCTGAACAGTTCTCGTTAATCGAGAAACTCAGAGCGCAGTATCCTGTGGTCACACTCTGCCAGGTGTTCGGGGTTCATCGCAGCAGCTACAAATACTGGGTGAAAAGCCCCGAAAAGCCAGACGGCAAGCGGGCTGTATTACGTAGCCAGGTTCTGGAGCTGCATAACATTAGCCATGGCTCTGCTGGCGCGAGGAGTATCGCCATTATGGCAACCCTGAGAGGTTTCAGAATGGGACGCTGGCTTGCCGGCAGACTCATGAAAGAACCGGGACTGGTTAGTTGTCAGCAACCCACCCACTTTCTCGATTTGTTCGCCAGGAAACCGGTAGGCTGGGCAATGTCATTCTCACCGGACAGCAAGCTAACCATCAAAGCGCTGGAAATGGCGTGGGAAACCCGAGGTAAACCAGCGGGAGTAATGTTCCCCAGTGACCAGGGTAGCCACTACACAAGCAGGCAGTTCCGGCAGTTATTGTGGCGTTACCGGATCAGGCAAAGTATGAGCCGACGCGGAAACTGCTGGGATAACAGCCCGATGGAACGCTTCTTCAGAAGTCTGAAAAACGAGTGGGTGCCAGTGACAGGCTATATAAACTTTAGCGAAGCAGCTCATGCGATCACAGACTATATCGTCGGGTTTTACAGTTCGGTAAGGCCGCATGACTATAACGGTGGGTTACCCCCAAACGAATCGGAAAACCGATACTGGAAAAACTCTAAAGCCGTGGCCAGTTTTAGTTGACCACTTCAATGTTCGTCCCACCAAAAACCGATGCAGGTGATCGAGTTATCACGCTACTAGAGCCAGCACTAGAGGCCTTGAAGGCACAGCGTACACTGACTTCGTTACAGCCCAAAACCGAGATTGTTTTTCATCACCGCGAGTATGGTGCGATGGAATATCAAAACCTGCGATTTGTTTTCATGCCCAGGATGCGCAAGGGCAAGCAGAAAGCCTACTACTCTTTATCAAGCATCGGTGCGAGATTCAACGCAGCTGTAAAACGTGCTGGTATTCGCCGCCGGAATCCGTACCATACGCGGCATACTTTTGCCTGCTGGCTTTTATCTGCCGGCGCTAACCCGTCTTTCATAGCCAGCCAAATGGGGCATGAAAACGCGCAAATGGTTTATGAAGTCTACGGTGCGTGGATTGAAGAAATGAATGGCGAACAGGTGCTGATGCTTAACGATAAGCTCGCACGCTAAAAAATTTTTGCCCCTATTATGCCCCTATTGGCTCCGAAGGTAGTAATAAATGCAAGAAAATCAATCAAATACAAAGAAAGAGCAATACAACCTGAATAAACTGCAAAAGCGACTGCGCCGTAACGTGGGCGAAGCCATTGCAGACTTCAACATGATTGAAGAAGGCGATCGCATCATGGTCTGCCTGTCGGGCGGTAAAGACAGCTACACCATGCTGGAGATCCTGCGTAATCTACAGCAAAGCGCACCGGTGAACTTTTCCCTGGTCGCGGTTAACCTCGATCAGAAACAACCTGGCTTCCCGGAGCATATCCTGCCGGAGTACCTTGATAACCTGGGCGTTGAGTACAAAATCGTAGAAGAGAATACCTACGGCATTGTTAAAGAGAAGATCCCAGAGGGCAAAACGACCTGCTCGCTCTGCTCACGTTTGCGTCGCGGCATTCTGTACCGCACCGCAACCGAACTGGGTGCCACCAAGATTGCGCTTGGCCATCACCGGGACGACATTCTGCAAACGCTGTTTCTGAATATGTTCTACGGCGGCAAAATGAAGGGAATGCCACCGAAGCTGATGAGCGACGACGGCAAACACATCGTGATCCGCCCACTTGCCTACTGCCGCGAGAAAGACATTGAGCGTTTCTCTCAGGCCAAAGCCTTCCCTATCATTCCGTGCAATCTGTGCGGCTCACAGCCGAACCTGCAACGTCAGGTCATTGGCGACATGCTGCGTGACTGGGATAAACGCTATCCGGGCCGCATCGAAACCATGTTCAGCGCCATGCAGAACGTGGTGCCTTCGCACCTCGCCGACGTTGAACTGTTCGATTTCAAAGGGATTAACCACGGTTCAGAGGTGGTGAATGGCGGGGATCTGGCGTTTGATCGCGAAGAGATCCCGATGCAGCCTGCTGGCTGGCAGCCAGAGGAAGAGGATGCGCAATTCGATGAACTGCGCCTGAACGTGGTAGAAGTCAAGTAACCTGGCAGCGTCTCAGATATCGTTTCTGAGACGCGTTTTAAGCTTACTTCAGCAGTCGAACGCGGCAGGTTTTCCCTTTAATCTTCCCGCCCTGCAACTGTTTCCAGGCCTTATGCGCAACCGACTGGCGAACCGCTACGTAGACATGCGCAGGGTGGACCGTGATCTTGCCAATATCTGCCCCGTCGAGACCGATATCCCCTGTTAACGCCCCCAGAACGTCACCGGGACGCATTTTGGCCTTTTTACCGCCGTCGATGCACAGGGTGGTCATTTCCGCCGCCAGCAGAGCGATGCTGATATTACCTGGGACATTCACCCAGTTGAGTTTCAGTTGCAGCATTTCCGCAAGAATATTGGCGCGCTGCGCCTCTTCAGGCGCGCAGAAGCTGATGGCGAGACCACTGTTACCCGCACGTGCGGTACGCCCGATGCGGTGAACATGCACTTCCGGATCCCATGCCAGTTCGAAATTCACCACCAGCTCAAGCGATTTAATATCCAGACCACGGGCCGCCACATCCGTTGCAACCAGCACGCGAGCGCTGCCGTTAGCGAAACGCACCAGCGTCTGATCGCGATCGCGCTGTTCCAGATCACCATGCAGCGATAATGCGCTCTGCCCGGCATCATTCAGGGCATCGCACACCGCCTGACAGTCTTTTTTGGTATTACAGAACACCACGCAGGACGCTGGCTGGTGTTGGCTCAGCAATTTTTGTAGCAGTGGAATTTTGCCCTGCTGCGATGTCTCGAAGAACTGCTGCTCAATCGCCGGCAACGCATCGACAGTATTGATTTCAATGGTCAGCGGGTTCTTCTGCACGCGCCCGCTGATCGCCGCAATCGCCTCAGGCCAGGTGGCAGAAAAGAGCAGCGTCTGACGCGTGGCTGGCGCAAAGCGGATCACTTCGTCAATCGCATCGCTGAAGCCCATATCCAGCATGCGGTCAGCTTCATCCATCACCAGCGTTTGCAGTGCATCGAGTGAAACGGTGCCTTTTTGCAGGTGATCGAGCAGACGGCCCGGCGTTGCCACAATGATATGCGGCGCGTGCTGAAGGGAATCGCGCTGCGCACCAAACGGTTGCCCGCCGCAGAGCGTTAAAATTTTAGTGTTAGGCAAAAAACGCGCCAGACGACGCAGCTCACCCGCGACCTGGTCGGCCAGCTCGCGCGTCGGGCAGAGTATCAGGGACTGAGTCTGAAACAGGGTTGCATCAATGTGTTGTAACAGGCCTAGCCCGAATGCAGCCGTTTTTCCACTGCCGGTTTTCGCCTGCACGCGCACGTCACGGCCTTCAAGGATAGCCGGCAGCGCGGCGGCCTGGACAGGGGTCATAGTGAGGTAGCCCAACTCATTCAGGTTAGCCAGTTGGGCTTCAGGCAGAACGTTCAGCGTGGAAAAAGCGGTCACAATATACTCTCGTAGTAATGATTGCAGTCAGATGGCGCGTATCCTCGCAGATCTGCGCTAACGATGCGACAATTTAATCGGCTCTTCATCCGGCGGTGGATCAGGCATCGGCTGCGGACGTGGGACAGGATCGGGTATCGGCGTCGGATCGGTGGGCACCGGATCGGACTGCCAGGTGTTCAGGCGTTGCAGGGCAAGTAGCATACTCATCTTTTCCTCCAGATTAGGGTGCTGACCCATAAAGGGTAGACGCAGATAAACAGGAGGCAAAAAAAAGCCGACTATGAAGTCGGCGTCGTACGAATCAATTGTGCTATGCAGTAAATCAAAAAAAGGAAGTAAGACAATATGGAGCGCAACGCCCATCGCTTGACGTTGCATTCACCTGCGGGAGTAATATTGCACCTAACATGGTCGGAGTTTATTGACTTCGCTCAATTAAAATGTCGTTTTGAAGCCGACTCTGCCACAGAAAAGCGTAAATTTACAGCCATTTACTACGATGCAACCACCACGCAACACCGCCAATCAAAACCACTAACATGACGCAAAATGTCGTGAAGCCATAGTGATATTCACCGCCGGGGATCCCTCCGAGGTTTACGCCAAACAACCCCGTCAGGAAGGTACTCGGTAAAAAGACCATCGCCATCAGCGACATGGTGTACGTTCTCCTGGCTAACGACTCCTGCATTACCTGGGCTATCTCATCCGCCATGACTGCCGTTCTGGCAATACATGAGTCAATCTCGTCCAGACCACGTCCGAGCCGGTCAGCGATATCCTGCATTCTGCGGCGCTGATCGTCGTTCATCCAGCTCATGCGTTCGCTGGCCAGTCGCGCATAAACGTCGCGCTGGGGGGTCATATAGCGGCGCATCACGATGAGCTGTTTACGCAGCAACGCCAGAAAACCACGTGGGGGGATTTGCTGATCGAGCAAGTTATCTTCCAGATCGATGATTTTATCGTGAAGTTCTTCTATAAACTCGCTGGCATGATCGGTCAACGCATCACACACATCCACCAGCCAGCTGCCGCAATCCGTTGGTCCCGTGCCCTCTTTCAGATCGTTAATGACGTCATCCAGCGCCAGCACTTTTCGCTGGCGGGTGGAAACAATCAGCCGTTCATCCATATAAACACGCATGGCCACCAGCTGATCCGGACGCTCATCCGTACTGCCGTTTATACAACGCAGCGTAATTAACGTCCCCTCACCCATCCGGCTGACGCGGGGTCTGAGACTTTCTCCCGCCAGCGCATCCCGAACGTTGTTGGGCAATAGCGGCGTGGACGCGAGCCACTCGGCGCTGTCCGGGTGCGTGTAGTTGAGGTGCAGCCAGCATGGATGTTCGTTGTCGATATGATCCTGATCTTCAAGCGGCCTTGCGCCGCCACGTCCATCAAACACCCATGCAAAAACTGCGTCAGGTACGTTAACCTCAGACCCTTTGATGCTCTCCACAGCGCCTCCACCGTTTTATCTCTTTCGGTGTCAGTCTAGCTTTCGCCGAGGGTTAAGCAATAATTATGTGAGGCATCGTCCTGAATACGCTCAGGAATTCACCGCCCATTCGCGGCTTCTTAACGCATTGTCAGCCTGGAGCTCATTTTCCAGACGGAAATTACGTGTTCGTGTCTGGAGCTCAATCACCTGATTGCGCAGCACATCTGACGATCCATTGAGTTCTTCAACCATCGACACGTTGCTCTGCGTTACGCGTTCAAGCTCAGACAATGCCTGCGTAATTTGTGAAATACCTTTTTCCTGTTCTGATGTTGAGGCGGATATTTCATCCATCAGTCTGCTCACATTGCCCGAACCGGTAACAATATCATGCATATTTTTTTCGGCTTCAGAGACCACGTTAACGCCCTGTGTCACGTTATGGCTGGTAACTTCAATCAATGACTTAATATTTTTTGCCGCTTCGGCGCTACGATGCGCAAGGCTTCTCACTTCGCCCGCGACCACAGAAAACCCTTTACCATGGTCGCCCGCTCTTGCCGCTTCAACGGCGGCGTTAAGCGCCAGAATATTGGTCTGAAAAGCGATACCGTCAATCAGCGAGATAATCTCTGTCATTTGCTGGGCGCAGTCGGTAATCGACTGCATATTGTTCGCGACCTGCCCCATTAACTCTCCGCCTTTACGCGCCTGCAACGTCGCGAGATTCGCCTGTTCGCTGGCTAAACGGGTATTGTCGGCATTATTTTTTGTACTTGCAGCCATCTCTTCCATGCTGGCTGCCGTTTGCACCAGCGAAGCTGACTGCTGTTCTGTTTTGACGGAAAGCTGCGCGCTGCGTGAAGAGAGTTGATCTGACAGGGTCATCGCGGTTTGCGAGGAGGCGCGGATCTCACGGACCAGCGTTGCAATGTTGCTGGAGAGACTATTAATCCCCGGGATCAGACGTCCCGCACAGTTGTTGCCAAATTCAGGTATCGACACGCCAAGTTTGCCTGACGTCACTTCTACAATACTTTTTTTCACAGTATTGATCGGCGTCACAAGATATTTTGTCATGTACGCCCAGAGTAAAAATAAGGCGATGAATTGTACAATTATGACTGCAATAAAAAGCGAAGAATTCCGTGAAAATAGCGCTATAACTCCATCACTTACCAAAAATACACATAAAAGGAAATAGACAATGAACGTTCTGACACTAATATTTCTTAGCATACGTTTTCCTGGGGCATTATATTTTGGTTGGCATTAAGGGTTATAGCATTGCCATACGAATTTGTCCTCACGTTCGTCGCTGGTTTGTTGTTTTGCAGTTTGATATGTGCAGTTTTACTTAAGGCGGATAAAAAGCATGTGTTACGGTAAATATCTGGCTTGTCGTTTGGTTACTGATACTCCTTCAATAACGGTAATTATATATTTAAGGAGAGATACTGTAGAGTGCCGATGTTTAGTGGTGCTTAATAAGTTAACGTAGTTAATATATATTAACTACGTTATTGCACGCCCCTTCCGTTAGGGTGGCTGACGTTCAGGCCAGACAGTCGATAGTCTTGAAAAAACAGTCCTCAGTCATGAGGATATTCTCTTTTGCACTTTGATGCCCGCGACGAATATACCAGCCTGCTTCAGGCGCCATGCTTAAATGGAATATCCTCGCCCCCGACAGACTATCGGGGACAGTAATACTCATCGTCACACACCCCTTCTCCGCCCCCCTGATCACCTGTTCTGGCATAATGGTGACGCTGCGATCCCCATTTTGCAAAATGATCGTCGTAATAGCATAACGACATATACCGCTACTAAGGCTGTAGCCAACCGTACTTAAATCGGTGATATGTTTTTTAGATAAAAATATTTCAATACCAGAACCTTCAAACCATGTAATGATTTGCTGCGCAAGATCCTCCATCCGCTCACAAAACGCCCTGACTTCGGCCTCAGCCGTATTAACATAGATCGGTTTGTCCCCGATACTCTGTTGCACTTTCTTAAAAAAACGCTCTCTTGCTGACATGTCAACTCCGTGTTTTTCGCCAGTCTCATTATTCTTTTTGGTGCTTCAGCAGAGCATAGCTGGCAATCAACTGCTGAAGATGCTGTTCGGTCTGGTTTAGCTGCGCTGCTGACAGGGGTTGCCCGGCAGGTAAAATAGAAAGCAGACGAAGCTGCTCCTCAAGCGGAACGGTATGGCTGAAGGACTGCGACATGGCAAACACGGCTGATTTCAGTTCACTCACCGTCATGTACTTCCCCTTCTGTTCATCCAGCGCGTTTAGCCTGTTCGTCAACTGCTGTAACTGCGTCATCCCCTGATGCCAGCCATTCAGATCTGATTCTGCAAGTCCGGCAACGCTAATCTGCTTGTGCCACTGTTGCGCCAGGGGTTTGGCCTCTTCAGGCCACAGCGTCAGCGCCTGCTGCACCAGACGGTCGCCGTAGCTTACTGCCCAGTCTGGTTTCAGGTGTAAAAGCTGCGCTAACATCTGCTGTGTCTTACTGATCCCCGGTTCAGGTGGCGGTGACGTTTGTTGCAGCGCCTGCAACTGTGCTGTAGAGAGTCCTTCAGGTATAGGAGCCAGGGACGCGGCCAGCTGCATTTGCGCCGAATCTGGCGCATGCATCATCTGCCATCCCACTGCGACAACACTGGCAGCCACCAGCATGGACAACATACCCGCAGCAAATGGCTTCCACTGCTTCACGGATACAGGAGGCTCTTTATTCAGCAACGGCTCGGGCTGAACCACATAAACCCTTTTACAACGCTCTGTCGGTTCTGTGAGGTGGAGTTCCGCGGCCCCCACCGCGTTCCCCGGCAGACTTACGCCCGTATTTTCGCTGTTTTCCAGACGCACTGCTGCGTTCTGCATCATCGAGCGCAGGGCATCAAGCTGAGCAGCATGCTTAAGTTCGAGGCGCTGCAACATGTCACTCAGAGCGTTCAGATTCTCCTCAGCCTGATAAAGCTGCCCTAAATCGGCATACGTCAACGTCAGCGTTCTCATCACCTGTTGCAGGCGTTTGCTCAGTGCGCTGAGGATTTCAACTCGCGCATGAACAGGCTGTGGCCAGAGGCTACCCCACTGACGGACGACCAGGGCAGCCAGTAGCGCCAGCCCTTCATTCATGCCGTAGAGTCCGGCAAGATGCGTGCGGGCGAGCGTATACCAGGCAGCCGTTTGTAGCTCCACACCGTTATGCTCGAACAGTGACAGACAGAGCGTTTCCGCATGTTGCCAGTTAACATCCGGGCGTGCCGGATGGGTGAGCTTGTTCATTTCGTCGCGCAAGGCAGCGTAATCCGCAAGCGTGCGCGGATCCCCGGCGGTTTTAAGTTGGCGTTCAGAATTTATTGTCATAACTGTTTTAACCTGAGTAATAACTAGATGGCGGCTCGTGCATCGAGGTATTGCTGTTGTTTCAGATGACGGATTAATACCCTGCCCTCGGGCATAAATTCCGTGCCGTAGCGCACCAGCCCGACCCCCTTCAGCTCCGCATCAATGGCGTAGCGGAGTTCACCGGGCTGAATCTGTTCCTGCATCACCACGTTAACCCGGCTCAGGCGCGGCTCATATTTCAGCAACACGGCCGACAGTGTGGTGATCAGCTGGCGGGCGGTCCCGGGCATTCCCTGGAGGATTTTTGTCATATCCGGCAGGCCGTAGTCCGGCAGGTGAGCCAGCGTACCGGCGCGGCAGTTGAGGATGCGCTGCATGTTATCGAGTACTGATAAAATCACCTGATTCTGTTCGCTGACCTGGTTGAGGCTCAGGCCTCCTGAGAAATTACCGCTCAGCATTTCATAAAGCGATGGCGTGTTGTGTCCCTGTGGCATCAGTCATTATATGAACACATTCCGTTTGCAAAGCATCCATTGTTTAGACATTGACGGGTAGGGTTCAGCATCATTCCTGGCTTATTTGCAGCTATAACGCTGCCAGCCCTAATGTAATTCGCTGACTCCCCCCTTATTTCCTTTGCGGCTTTAAGCCCAGTGACTGATTCAGGTGTAGTGAGTCCTGGTCTTACCTGTCTTTGTCATTACACTGGCCGCCAGAGCAACCTTTCAGTATTCACCCATTTGTTAAGAGTTTATATTCATCCGTATCAGCGATTAGTATGACCGGATACTGATATGATCCTTACCGTACTTATGGTAATAAGTCGCTATAGCCCATCCTATTTCATTGCCTTAATCGCGTTTCCAGGTCAATTCTGACCAAGGGGGCGGAGGGGATTGGCATTTTAAACGTTAAGCACACTCTGGAATTTTCCATCCAGCCCACCCTTCACTTGTTGGATACATTGCATATTGCCCGTGCCATTCTGGTGCAACCGAATCAGAGAACTGAGCTTGCCAAAAGTGCCATGCAGAGCTTTTTATTTTATTCCCATTGGAATCATATACAACAAAAAAAGATTGGTTGGAAAACAACCGTAACACTCTCCCGATACCACCATATGGTCGATAGTCAGGAATATAAGTAGTCAGTTCGCATTTATTATCTCGACTCCATATAGTATCATTCTTGATTGCGTTTTGATAAGCCATGGTCTTAATCACCATTAGCAAAACGCAAAAGAAGAAAACTGATATCAACATGAAGCAGCACGTTTTTTTATAAAGCTATGCATTTATATTCACCTCTTTCCAGTAAATATATTCCTCCATATCTACCTTATTCAAATGAATGATAATGTTCGTAGGGATTTTTTTCGCCGTCGAGTATACGAAAAAATCTCCAGTTTTATTTTCGCCCTTATATTTTTCCCGGTATCTCACAAAAGATGAGTTAGTAACTCTAAAGTATCTACAGTCACCTTCATCAATATATTCTTTTTTCAATAGTTCACTTATAATCCCTGGTTTGATGACACCATTCTCTCCCCAATAGCCTAACGGTTGATCATCACCATCATTCATAAACTCGTAGGTATCCCTAACGTACAATCCAAGCTCTTTAATTTCTAACCTCATAAAACCATCAGTATCTTTCGTGACATTAAGTTCTGTAAACGCAATTTTGATTATGAAAGAACCAAGAGCACCATACACATCATCCAGGGTATCTGTTGCTTTTTCCCACAATGTACTACCAATTTTTATAAAGTTAAATTGACTTGTTTTATCAAGCTCTATTGCTGACAGATTGCCATTATTTAAATAACAGTCCTTTATTTCATTATCAATAAAAAGACCTAATTCATCCAATCTGTTAATGATATAACAAAGGCCATTAGACAACTGTTGTGAGATTTGTTTTTTTCGCCCCAAATAGTCATTATACTCAATGACATTCGATACTTGCTCCACAAAAGCATCGTAAATTGGCTTGATTCGTAACGAAGACGTTAGTAACCAGTCAAAGTCCAAATCTTCAATGATGTGACTTTTGTCCACAGTATTCACATCAACTTTATTTAGCTTCTCTTCACGTGACATTTCGTAATATGGATCATTGAACCATTTTCGCATGAAACGTGCTGACACTGACCAACCTTTTTTCTCCATCACATCCGGGATGTCAGTTATTTTGAAGATTTTGACCGGGACTGTTTGTTTACTTTCACTTTCATTTGTTAACTTTGATTTAATTTTTACATTCGCCACAAAATCACCCTATAAATAATGAATCTTGTTCTAGAACATTTAATTCCACTTCAGCCTCATCGGGATGACTAACGAAACTTGTGAAGCCCTTCTTGCATGTAGTCCCTTTACTGGCGTACGGAGATGGATGATGTGTGCGGTCTGGATACGTACATTTTTGCCGACAGCCAGCTTAACTACCGGTTTGACGTGCGCCTGCCGTACCGCGAACCATCGGGTCTGTTTGACGGTGCGGCAGAATCGGTCTGGGATGTGCGGACCTGGCACAGGATTGTCACCGGCACCGTCGCCACGCGGGATTACAACTACCGGACAGCCACCACGCCGATGGATGCGACGGTCAGCGTACGCAGTGATGCGGTGACGACGGGCGAGCACTACCGCTACGCCGCGCCGTACCGGGAAGCAGGCGACGACAGCGACCCGGAGCCGGAAACCGAATCCGGCGCATTTTATGCCCGGCTTCATCACGAGCGGGAACTCAATAAATCAGTCCGTATCCACCTGTTCAGCAACGCCTCCGTACTGTCACCTGGTCAGGTGCTGGAGCCGCAGGGCGATGTCATTGCTGCCCTGAAAGAGGGGGTCATCCTCACGCTGGTGACCTTCCGGGGCGCCCGTGATTCCCGCCTGCACGTGTCGGTCTGGGGCATGCCCTACACCGAACGGTACTGTTTCCGCCCGAGGGAAGTTTCGCGCCCGGAAATCCACGGTACCCTGCCCGCCCGCATTGAGAGCCGGGAAAAGAACGATATCTACGCCCACCTGGACGACCAGGGCCGCTACCGCGTCAGGCTGGACTTTGACCGGAACGATGCGGAACAGGGATTCGCATACCTGTGGCTGCGGATGGCGAAGCCGTATGCCGGAGAGACGTACGGCTGGCATACGCCGCTCTTTCACCGCCCCGCCCGCCTGCGGGCCACGGATCTGCACGCACCAGCCGTTATTGATGAAGCTCTTCACCATGTTTGACGCGAAGGAGAACGACGCGCTGGTCCACAGGTATTTCTCGTGATCCGGGCCTTTCACCTGCTCAACGTAGTTAAAGCTGCGTACAGGTACGGTGTCCGGGCCATACGGCAGACGCCCCAGCACGCGCGGCATCACGAGGCCGATGTAGCGGGCGTCGTCGGTGTCGCGGAAAGATTTCCACTTGATGTACTCGGCGCGGTCGAAGTAGTTGCCGATATCCTTAATTGCAGCGACCTCTTCCATCGAGTCTTTCAGGAAGAATTTCGGACCGACAGAGCCAATAAACGGCATATGTGCGGCAGCTGATACTTTAGAGATGTTGCGCAGCAGCGCCACATCCTGCGGGCTGGCGTCAAATTCATAGGATGAAATCACGGAACCAATCGGCTCGCCGCCCGGGGTGTCGTATTCGGCGGTATAGGTGTGCCAGTAGAGGCCGCTCTGAATAAGTTCCGGGGCGTCTTCAAAGTCCTGACGCAGATCTTCTTTCGACACATCCAGAATTTCGGTTTTCACATTCTGGCGGTAGTCGGTGCTGTCCACCAGCTGCTTCAGGCCGCGCCACAGGGACTCCACCTTCTGGAACTCCTGGTGATGCATTACGGCATCCAGCTGACGGCTGATCTGGAAATCCAGCTCAGCGATATGGTGGTCAATCAGCGTTTTGTCGAGCTTCTCCACCGGCTGACCGGATTTGCGGATGCAGTCCATAAACACCTGCATCGCCGCCGTCAGGCGTTCACCCGCCGGAGCGTCAGAAAGCGCGGCGTCATCCAGAAACGCATTGATATCCCCCAGGCTGGAGGCCGGGGTCAGGTTGATTTTTTCAAACAGGGAGGCGTAAACGCCCTCTTTTTCCAGTACGGTGGTCTGCCCCTGCGCGGAGGCGGTTTCAGTATTCACAGACATCAGCATATTCCCGGTTAATCCATTAAATTACACATGCCGCTTATTTCGGGGCCAGTGCACTCATTTCGTCGCGTAATTCCTGAGACAGCGCCGGGTCTTTGAGAATTTTCTCGAGTTCTTTTCTGAAAGTGGCGTTATCAAGAAGATTGGATTTGAGGTCGCGTAATAAATTACGCATGGCCAGCATGGCGCGGAGCTGGGGGATCTGGCGGGCAACCTGTTCAGGTTCGAAATCCTTAATATCGGAGAAATTCAGTTTTATGCTTTCTTCCGAGCCATCCCCGGCCATTGTGTTAGGAACCGTCAGATTCACTTCCGGGTTAAATTCCGAAAGTACGCTGTTGAAGTTATTTTTATTGACGTTGATTTTCTCCCTTTCCGATAATGGGCGATTCTCTTTTCCATTACTGAAATCACCGACGGTGAGGAGTTTAAGCGGCAGTTCGATTTTCTTTTGCGCGCCACCTGTATGCAGAGCCAGCTTTAAGTTTATGCGTGCCTTGGGCACCTCATTCTGGAATGAATCGGCCATAGCAATCCCTTTCTTTAAAAGAAATAAATGTTAAGTGAGTGACGTTTCTTTACAAAGCCATATTAGAGCAAAACCCCATTTAAAATCAACTTCCAAGATCAAAGATCTGCCATTAGACTTTTCTTAAGAATATTCCACTAAATTAGTGTACTCATAAATGCCATAGATACATGATACACAGTAAAAATTAACTATTTATTCACATTAATTTGGCAGAAATGACTGCTTTGATTGGAAATATTGAACTTATTGTCCCATGAGGTTGAATAATTGATTTACATCAATGCATTTATTAACACGCCCCGTAACAGCGCAGAGAAATAAGGTTTTAATTCAATAAATGGCCTGAATATGAAAAAATCCTGTATCGGACAAATTTAATCTTGAAAACAGTAATGACTATACTGCTACAGGAATGGCGAATAAATGACTACGCGTTTTTCGATAAACGGGAGAAAGAATCTCTCTGAAGATATTCATCATGACAATGAGTGATGGGCTGATATGAAGGGGATATACGGTATTAACCAGGCTGTAAAATCATGCCCCCTGAGAGCGGGCGCTTATGCGGTTAATGGATGTTTACCATAATCACGTAGCGCCCTGACCTCTTTTTAATGCTTTTCAATATACATTGTACGGCTGTACGCAACATCCTCCGGGTTATTTATCGGATAACCTTTAACCCATGGCTTGA
Organism: Enterobacter cloacae complex sp. CDL013; assembly: GCF_049238805.1. Taxonomy (NCBI): domain Bacteria; kingdom Pseudomonadati; phylum Pseudomonadota; class Gammaproteobacteria; order Enterobacterales; family Enterobacteriaceae; genus Enterobacter; species Enterobacter cloacae complex sp. CDL013. The sequence continues at coordinate 319,685 of NZ_JBMKGT010000007.1, forward strand.
TGAGACGTCCATTGGTGTACTGATAAATAGGGGCAATCGGTGCTTTCTCGGTGAGGATCTTCTCGGCCATGTTGTAGTCGGCATTACGCGCTTTTTCAGTAGTTTCGAGCGTCGCCTGATGAATAATCTTATCGTAAGCAGGGTCGTTGAATCGTGAGATATTCCCGCTATGGGAAGAGGTCAGCAGCGACAGGAATGTCGACGGCTCGTTGTAGTCCCCTACCCACGATGCACGGATGACGTCAAAATTCCCGGTATTGCGGCTGTCGATGTAGGTTTTCCACTCCTGATTCTGCAACTTAACGTCAACACCCAGATTTTTCTTCCACATGGATGCAACGGCAATCGCGATTTTCTGGTGGTTTTCAGACGTGTTATACAGCAGCGTTAATTTTAGCGGACGCTGGGGGCCATAGCCTGCCGCCTGCAACAACGTTTTCGCTTGCGCATTCAGCTCCTGCTGTGACATCTGCTCAAATGGCGAGGTTTCCGGCGTAAAACCCGCAGTGACATCGGGAGTAAAATGCCAGGCCGGTTTCTCGCCGGTCCCCAGGACTTTTTCCGCCATAATACGTCTGTCGATAGTCATGCTGAGCGCGAGACGTACGCGTGCATCCGCGGTTGGGCCTTTTTGCGTATTAAACGCGTAGTAATAGGTCCCAAGCTGTGGCGGTGTATATACCTGTCCCGGAATATCTTTAAGCAGCTTCTGGTACATGTTTTTCGGAAACGATTCTGTAATATCGATATCGCCCGCCAGATAGCGTTTGGTCGCTGAGGACTCCTGGTTGATTGGCACAAAGGTGACTTTTTTAAGCACCGTCCTGGCGTTATCCCAGTAATGTGAATTCGGCTCAACCACCAGTTTTTCATTCACCACGCGATCTTTCAGCACATAAGCACCGTTGCCAATGAGCGCGCCAGGGCGCGTCCATTCCTTACCGCTCTCCACATTGGCCTTTTGAACAGGATAAAACGCGAAGTTAGCCGTCAGATTACTGAACCAGGGTAGCGGTTTGTCCAGCTGCACGCGCAGCGTTTTAGCATCGACCGCCGTCACGCCGAGCGTATCCGGAGCAGCTTTGCCGTCGATGATGGACTGGGCATTGTTAATGCCCGCCAGCGCCGCAAACCAGGCGAAAGGTGACGTTGTTTTAGGATCAACCAGACGACGCCAGCTATAGACAAAATCTTGTGCCGTCACCGGGGTACCGTCAGACCACTTAGCGTTATCCCGCAGCGTGAACGTCCAGACGCGGTTGTCATTGCTCTGCCAGCGCGTCGCCACGCCGGGAACTAACTCCCCTTTTTCGTTCTGATTCACCAGCCCTTCATAGAGGTCGCGAATCACCTGTATCTCGGGCAATCCCACCGCTTTTGCCGGATCGAGCGAAGCGGGCTCATCTTTGATATGTCGAACCAGCTCCTGCTTTTGCGCCAGAACCGTTCCTTCGGGAACCTCCGCGGCATATGAAAGTGAAGAAAGCCCGCACAGCCACAGCGCAGTACAAAGAAGCGAAACAGGATGCTTCATACGATCCCCTTAATGATGTCAGGTAACAGGCAGATGCGTAATTATTTGTTTCGAAACGGAGAAATGCAAATGCTTCCTCTGGAAAGTTGATGTCAGGCAATTTTCCACACACACGGAAACTATTTGATTAAGCGCGGCTTTTGCACAACACTGCCAGAAGTGACTTTATCATCAGGGTTTACTATGGCAACTACCCGACCAAGAACGGAACGCGGCGCCTTCCCGCCCGGAACTGAACATTATGGACGCTCATTTTTAGGCGCGCCGCTGATCTGGTTTCCGGCCCCCGAGGCCGATCGCAATAGCGGCTTAATCATTGCAGGCACGCATGGCGATGAAAACTCGTCTGTCGTGACACTCTCGTGCGCGCTACGTACGCTGGCCCCCGATTTACGACGTCATCATGTGATTTTGACCGTCAACCCGGACGGTTGTCAGCTTGGATTGAGGGCGAATGCACGCGGCGTTGACCTGAACAGGAACTTCCCGGCGGCAAACTGGCGCGCCGGTGAAACGGTGTATCGCTGGAACAGTTCGGCGCAGGAGCGAGATGTGGTCCTGCTCACAGGAGACAAACCCGGTTCCGAACCGGAGACTCAGGCGCTGTGCCAGCTTATTCATAAGATCCACCCGGCCTGGGTTGTCTCTTTCCACGATCCCCTCGCCTGTATTGAAGATCCTCGTCATACGGCGCTCGGGCAGTGGCTGGCGGATGCGTTTGCTCTACCTCTGGTGAGCAGCGTTGGCTATGAAACACCCGGGTCGTTTGGCAGCTGGTGCGCAGACCTCAGCCTTCACTGTATCACCGCAGAGTTTCCGCCCATCTCCTCGGATGAAGCGAGCGAAAAATACCTGCGGGCGATGACAGATCTCCTGCGCTGGCAGCCTCAAAGATGAAGTACGCCGGAGGTAAAATTCAGCGCGGGTGAGACGTCAACCGCCAGCCAGGTTGGGCCGTCCAGATCGGCAAAGCGCACGCTGTTCACCAGCGGGAGTGCAGCGCCGATCGCTCTGGACGTACACAACATACAGCCCAGCATCAGAGCAAAGCCTTGCGCCTGCGCATCTTGTGCCAGAGCCAGAGCCTCGGTTAATCCACCTGTTTTATCCAGCTTAATGTTCACCATTTCGTAACGTCCCTTGAGGGCTGACAGGCTCTCACGGGTATGACAGCTTTCGTCTGCACAGACGGGAAGCGGATGAATAAAATTCGCCAGCGCGGCATCGTCTTCTGCCGGGAGGGGTTGCTCCAGCATGGCAACGCCCAGATCGGCAAGCAGCTGACAACGGGCTGCCAGCCCTTCGCTGTGCCATGATTCGTTCGCATCGACGATAAGAGTGGCATCAGGTACCGCCGCACGAATGGCGACCATGCGTTCGCTAATCAGACAATCGTCGAGCTTCACCTTTAATAATGTTGCACCGGTGGCATACAACGCCTGAGCGCTGGCGGCCATTTGCTCTGGTTCACCGATGACCACCGTTTGCGCGGTGACGATCGATTGCGGCAGCGCAACGTCCAGCAGCGCAGGCAGCGGCTTTTGTTGTTTCGCCGCTTCCAGACTCCAGAGTGCGCAGTCAATCGCGTTGCGTGCCGCGCCGGCCGGCAACCGAAACTGAAGAGCCTCACGCGTCAGGCCCGCCTGCAACTCGGGCACTACCGTCATAATTTGCGCCATGACTGACGCCAGGCTTTCTCCGTAACGTGGATAAGGGGTGCATTCTCCGACGCCTTTTACGCCGTTCTCTTCACATTCAACCACGACCACGCAGGCCTCATTACGGCTGCCGCGCGAGATCACAAACGGGGTGTGCAATGGCCAGGCTTCTTCATAGACCTTAACGCTTCTCATCACTGACTCCTTGCAGGCCGGAAAGGCAGAAAATTGGTTTGCCGTGCTAACTGCGGATGACATACACTAGCCACGACGTTAACTATTTGTAAACAGGAAGATATCTATGTCACAACTCGTTCATTTCCAGGGCAACCCGGTTGCTGTTGCAGGTTCCATCCCACAGTCTGGCAGCAAAGCGCAGCCTTTTACTCTGGTGGCTAAAGATCTGTCTGACGTCACGCTGAGCCAGTTTGCTGGCAAACGTAAAGTCCTGAACATTTTCCCAAGCATCGATACTGGCGTTTGCGCTGCATCAGTGCGTAAATTCAACCAGCTGGCGACCGAAATGGACAACACCGTAGTGCTGTGCATTTCTGCTGACCTGCCGTTTGCCCAGTCCCGCTTCTGCGGCGCTGAAGGCCTGAGCAACGTCATCACCCTTTCCACTCTGCGCAGCCCGGATTTCCTGGAGAAATACGGTGTTGCCATTTCCGAAGGCGCGCTGAAGGGTCTGGCTGCTCGAGCGGTGCTGGTGATCGACGAAAACGACAACGTTGTTTTCAGTGAGCTGGTTAACGAAATCACTACCGAACCGGATTACACCGCTGCACTTGAGGCGCTTAAAGCCTAAACGTAAAAAAGCCTCTGCAAAGAGGCTTTTTTATTTATTCGTCACCCTTCTTCTGATTTAACCCATACTCGCGCAACTTATTCGCAATCGCGGTATGTGACACCCCAAGACGTTTAGCCAGCTTGCGCGTGCTCGGATAGCTGCGATATAGCTGCGTTAACACCGAACGCTCGAAACGGCTGGTGATGTCATCCAGCGAGCCTTCCATTGCCTCTTCGCCTACCGAGACCGTCCCGGCATCGTAATCCGGCAATAGAATATCCTGAGGGCGCAGTTCATACCCTTCAAGCTGAGTTAATGCGCGATAGACCGCATTTTTAAGCTGACGAATATTGCCCGGCCAGCCGTAACGCGTCAGCACGGTGCCCAGGTCGGCAGAGAGCTTCGGACGCGGCACGCCCTGCTCATCGGCAAAACGGGCCACGAACAGTTCTGTCAACGGCATGATGTCCTGTGGGCAATCGCGCAGCGGCGGAATATTGAGCGTCAGAACGTTGAGACGATAGTAGAGATCTTCGCGGAATACCCCTTTCTGCACCAGCTCCACCAGGTTTTTCTGGGTGGCGCAGATGACGCGCACGTCCACGTGAACTTCATGATCTTCCCCCACGCGGCGGAACGTGCCGTCATTGAGGAAACGCAGCAGTTTCGCCTGCATGCGTGGCGACATTTCGCCAATCTCGTCCAGCAGCACCGAGCCGCCATTCGCCTGTTCAAAGAAGCCTTTTTTACCTTCCGGCGCATGCCCGAACAGCTCACTTTCAACGGCATCTTCAGGAATAGAGGCGCAGTTCAGCGCCAGATACGGTTTTGCCGCACGCGGGCTGGCCATGTGCACAGCATGCGCCAGCAGATCTTTCCCCGTACCGGTATCCCCGGTAATCAGCAGCGGCGCCGTAAGATTTGCCAGCTTGCGCGCCTGGTCGATCACATGACGCATCTTCGGGCTCACCGCAATAATCTGGCTGAATGCGCCGACGTCCTGGCTGGAAAGGTTCTGTAACTGACGCCCCATTCGCACCGTGGAGCGCAGCATGATCACTGCGCCGGTCAGCACCCGCGCGGCATTTTCCCCTTTCAGGTAGACCGGCGTGATCTCCATCAGGAAATTCTGTCCGTTGATGACGACATGCTCGCTATGGGTATTTTGCGGGTTGCTGTCCAGCCAGCGCTGGAAATTAAAACCGGTGATCAGTTGCGTGGCGTGGTGCCCGATAAGTTTTTCCTGAGTCTGCGCAAACAGCTGGCAGCTGGCCTGGTTAACGCGCTCGACTTTATTTTTCAGATCGAGAGAGAGAAACGGCTCCGGCATTGCTTCCAGCAGCGCGCTCAGCGCAAGATGTTCCCGCTCGGACGGCATCCAGGGGATGGTGCGTACATCCGTAACGCCAGCGATACGGCGGATTTCCGCCATCAGGCTACTGAAGGTATTAAATTCAATTTCGGCAAAATTGAGGTAAATTCGCCCGACAGGGTCGATCTCTATGCCACGTAAATCAATGCTACGTAAAACAAGAAGATCGAGTAACTCGCGGGTCAGACCGAGACGGTCCTCACAAAAGACTTCCAGACGCATGGGAAATTCACCGTTTAAGCCAATAACAGTAAAATGATATGTCAGATCACGGTGTTCGGGAAGGTGGCTGTCAACAAATATTGACAGCCCGCACGATTAGTAAACAAAACCTCACTGAGCAGGTTTTTTATTGAGCGTCTCTTTAAGCTGGCCAATCAATTCGCGACGGAAATCCCCCAGCCGCGGCTTATCGCCATCGATCCAGGGGAGTGGACGACAAACCTCCATCGCTTTGATGCCCAGGCGTGCCGTCAGCAGACCGGCACCAATCCCCTGCGCCGCCCGGGCAGAGAGACGCGCCGCAAGATCCTGCGACATCCAGTCCATCCCGACCTCCCGTACCAGTTCGCTTGCCCCGGCGAAGGCGATATTCAGCAACACCAGTTTGAACAGGCGCAGTCGGCTGTAATAGCCAAGCTCAATGCCGTACAGCCTGGCGATGCGGTTGATCAGACGCAGGTTGCGCCAGGCGATAAAGGCCATGTCCACCATTGCCAGCGGACTGACGGCGATCATCAGGGTAGATTCCGCCGCCGAACGGCTGATCTCACGACGAGCCTGCGCATCCAGTACCGGCTGAACAATGTGCGCATAGAGCGTGACCACTTCCTGGTCATTCTGGGTTTCGTGGATCGCCGCATACCAGCGCTGAAGCGCCGGGTGAGAGTGATCTATCCCGGCCTGAGCCGCAAGCTTTTCACAAAAAGCACGCCCTTTTCCTGTGCCGTGACTGTGCAGCAGATCCCGCGCTTCATCGCGTTCGTGGGCACGCTGACGCAAACGCCAGAGGCGACGCCACTCGCTGACGACTGAGCCAACGCCCGCACCAACAATCAACGCCCCGGCGGCGCATCCCCCCAGCGCCACCCAGTCCTGCGTTTGCCAGGCATTGACGCCCCACTGCACGCCCTGGCCGATTACGCTCACACCAAAAAGGGCTAACCCGGCGGTCACCATCTTACGCCACAGGCTGCGTTTCGGGCGCAGTGCCGCATCAACCACCGCTTCCGCCTGCCCCTCTTCAACCATCGGCTCGTCTGCCAGCACGGGAGCAAAGTTGTCAGCCTGCGGGCCGCTGAAGGTTTGCGCCGTTTTAAACGCCTCATGGGGCGTCTGCTCAAGCTGGCCGGTAAAATCAATGCGTGGTTTTAACGGTTCCGTCATCGCAATTTATCTCCAATTAAAAACTCCAGCGCAGCATCCAGACGGATATGCGGCAATGGCTGATCAACGTTCATGCTCTGCGGACGGAAGGCTTCGAACTGAAAACCCTGGCTTTGCCAGAAAGCCTGGCCCGGCAGACGCGCCGGAACTTCTCCCGGATAGACCGTGAGCGGTTCGCCGTCGCTGAGACGGTTGCCCCGCAGGGCCGGAATTTTCTCGCCATTCAGGTCAATCAACCCACTCTGCGTAGCCTGTACGGACGCCAGCCCCAGACAGTCCATGCTGATCCCTTCGAAGGCCGCATTCTGCCAGGCATCCTGCACCAGCTGTTGCAGCAGGGATACCATGTTGGCGTGCTGATCGACCGTCACATGGTCAGCTTTTGTGGCGGCAAACAGCAGCTTGTCGATGACCGGCGAGAACAAACGGCGAAACAGCGTACGCTGGCCATAATGAAAGCTTTGCATCAGCTGCGTCAGCGCCAGCCGCATATCATTGAACGCCTGCGGCCCGCTGTTGAGCGGTTGCAGGCAGTCCACCAGCACGATCTGGCGGTCAAAGCGTAAAAAGTGATTTTTATAAAAGCCCTTAACCACCTTCTCACAGTAATAATTGTATCGCTCGCGGAGCATACCGGCGTTGGTGGTCTTGTCCGCCTGCGCCAGTTTCGATTCGCCGATGCTGTCAACGTCCGGCCACGGGAAAAACTGTAGCGCGGGAGCACCGGCTAAATCACCCGGCAGAACGAAGCGGCCCGGCTGAATAAAATGCAACCCCTCCTGCTTGCACTGATGCAGGTAATCCGTCCAGGCTTCGGCTATGACGGCCAGACGGTTTTCATCCGCCGGCGCCAGCGGGTCCAGCCCTTCGCGAAGCTGGCGCCATTTGGTCGACCAATCTGCCCGCTGCCCCTGCAACAAACCGGTCATCTGTCGGGACCAGTTCAGGTAATCCTGCGCCAGCATCGGTAAATCGAGCAGCCATTCTCCCGGATAATCCACAATTTCGAGATAGAGCGTGGACGTTTCTTTGAAGTGACGCATCAGGGATTCATTCGAGCGGAAACGAAGCGCAAGACGGATTTCGCTCACGCCACGCGTCGGGGTGGGCCAGGCGGGAGGTTCCCCGTATAACTGCGCCAGACCTTCATCATAGGTGAAACGGGGGATGCCAAAATCACGTTGCGGTACGCGTTTCACCCCCAGCAACCGCTCCTCGCGCACTGCGCTAAGCAGTGGCAGGCGCGCCCCTGCATGCAGGTTCAACAGCTGATTGACCATCGCCGTAATGAATGCTGTCTTACCGCTGCGGCTCAGCCCCGTCACGGCAAGACGCAGATGGCGATCAACGCCACGGTTCACCAGAGAATTGAATTCGTTTTTAAGTCGCTTCATCGCCGTCCTTCATTGCCTGGAACCCTGAAAAAAGTCACTTCAGAATACAGTAAATTGGGGCAGATCGTTGATTATCAATTCTTAATTATTGCTATTGCCGTTTTCTCTCCAGTAAGATGGGCGCAATTGCTGTCCGTCTGGAGTGAGTAAGGTGTATGTCACCCACCATCTATGATATTGCCCGCGTTGCTGGCGTTTCGAAATCAACCGTGTCGCGCGTTCTGAATAAACAAACGAATATTTCTCCTGAAGCGCGCGAAAAGGTGTTGAAGGCGATAGAAGAATTAAATTATCAACCGAATAAACTTGCCCGCGCACTTACTTCTTCTGGCTTCGACGCCATTATGGTTATTTCGACCCGTTCAACCAAAACCACCGCAGGGAATCCGTTTTTCTCTGATGTACTGCATGCCATAACGGCAAAAGCAGAAGAAGAAGGTTTTGATGTTATTTTACAAACGTCCAAAAGCAGCGAAGATGATCTGCAAAAATGCGTGGGTAAAATAAAGCAGAAGATGATCAAAGGGATCATCATGCTAAGCTCGCCGGCAAACGAGTCTTTTTTCGCGACGCTGGACGAATACGGTGTGCCCGTGGTCGTTATTGGTAAAGTGGAAGGCAATTACCAGAATATCTATTCTGTCGACACGGATAATTTCCACGACAGCGCCATATTAACCGACTCATTTATCAAACATGGTCGCACTAAAATTGCCTGCCTGCATGCCCCGCTCGATTATCACGTTTCTATCGATCGCCTGGCGGGCTATAAATCGAGCCTTGAGAAGCACGGTATTGCGATTAATCCGGACTGGGTTATTGATGGCGGATATACCCATGAAAGCGCGCTTCAGGCGGCCTGTCAGCTACTCTCATCAGACAACCCGCCTGATGCAGTTTTTGCGACGGACAGCATGAAATTGCTAAGTCTTTATCGTGCCGCGGATGAGCTAAATCTGACGATCCCGGAACAGGTCGCAATGGCAGGATACAGCGACCCGATGCTATCTCTCATTTTAACCCCTGCACCAGGCGGTTTTGATATCCCCACGAGAAAGCTGGGCGAAGAGAGCTGCGATTTGTTGTTCAGGTGCATTGCGGGTAAACCTGCCCCGCATAAGGTATTGGTTGAAACGCATTTTTCAGATGCGGCTTCATTACGCTAAAAACCAGGGGCAAACGCCCCTGGTGAAGTGTTATCAAAACGCGTAATTCACGCCGATACCGGCATAGTGGAAGCGGTCACTTTCCCCTTCGTCATGGTTTTCCCATTCGTAGGCATATTCCAGCGTCATGGATAAACCATTGTTAAAATCATAGGCGTACAGCATACCCAAACGGTTGAAATCATGTCCTTCACGCTCAGGATCGTCTTGCCAGTCCCAGTTTGACCAGCGGTCAAGCCCAAGACGAGTATACGGCGTCAGGGTTGTCTGTCCTAATGAAACAGGCATATACGCACGGATTTCCTGAGTGGAGAATTCACCGTTATTACGTGAACTGTCCATATTGAAACCCCGCTCTAAATAGTAATTAACTTTTGCAGAGACGGTTTCGTTAATTGTCCAGGTAAAACCGGTTTCCGTTTCAACACGGCTGTCAGAATAACCGGTTTTTGCCAGGTCATTCGCAAACTGGTACATGGCAAACCATCCGCCAAAACGCCAGTCATCGGTTAATTTTACATCCCAGTCCGGTTGAATTTTATAGCGCTGCATATTTGCGCTGCCCGCTTTCGCGCCATCCTCATCTTTGAAATGATAGCTGTAATTACGGAAACCACCCGTCAGTCCCAGCGTGAAATCATCGGTACCAATAATACGATAGCGTAATTCTACTTCGGGACGATCGAAATAGGTGCCGCGCGTCATGCTACTGTAATCAACCGGCCCTTCCTGATACATAGCCAGCGAAATGGTCCATGCATCCCAAGTGGCATTAAACCACACGGAGGGTTCATATAATCCATCTTTATCGTCTGCCTGACCTTCGACGTTTTCAATTTCATACATGGCGCCAATATTAAATTCCCACTGTTTGGCTGATTCAGTTGCTTGCGCGCAGCTCACCCCTGCGCACAGGACGAGCGCAGCACTTCTTAGTAGAGTACTCATTAAAATATTCCTTTATAATTAACATACAAAAAACCGGAAACTTTCATTTCCGGCGAACACCTTTCTTATCTAATAGCTGTTTCAGTATCAGCATCGAAGAAATGGCACTTATTCATATCGAACTGGATGCCTATATTATCTCCGGCAACGTAATCATCCGCCGCTCCCGCACGGACAACCAGTTCATGCCCACCCACGGTGGCATAAAGCATAAATTCAGCCCCGGTCAGCTCAGCAACGCTGATCTTCGCCGTGATGTTTTCGCCGCTTCGCTGTACGGTGAGAATATCTTCCGGACGGATCCCAAAGACAACCGCTTTACGCTGGTAACCTTGCGCATTCAGTACGGCCAGCTTGTCCTCCGGGATCTCCAGACGCAGCGTTTCCGTCACAAAATAGCGGTCGTCGATTGCGCCACGAATGAAGTTCATCGCCGGTGAGCCAATAAATCCTGCAACGAACATATTCGCCGGCTCGTTGTAGACCTGCTTCGGCGCGCCCACCTGCTGAATGATGCCGTCCTTTAAAATCACGATGCGGGTCGCCATCGTCATGGCTTCCGTCTGATCGTGCGTCACGTAAATCATGGTGGTATTAAGCTTCTGATGCAGCTTGCTGATTTCAGCGCGCATCTGCACACGAAGTTTGGCATCAAGGTTGGATAAGGGCTCATCCATCAGGAACACCCCCGCTTCGCGCACTATCGCCCTGCCTAACGCCACGCGCTGACGCTGACCGCCGGACAACGCGCCAGGTTTACGCTGGAGGTAATCGCGCAAGCCCAGGATCTGTGCCGCCCAGGTAACGCGTTCTTCAATGACGGAGGGCGCAATTTTTTGCATTTTCAGGCCAAACGCCATGTTGTCGTAGACCGTCATATGCGGATAGAGCGCATAGTTCTGGAAGACCATCGCGATATCACGGGACTTTGCGGGAACATCATTCATGCAAACCCCGTCAATAATCAGTTCACCCGCGCTGATCTCCTCGAGGCCGGCAATCATTCGCAGCGTCGTGGATTTCCCACAACCCGATGGACCGACGAAGACGATAAATTCTTTGTCTTCAATTTCGAGGTTGAAATCCTTCACCACGTGGACCTGGTTATCATAAATTTTCTGAATGTGTTTCAGAGACAGTTGAGCCATTATTAATTCCTTATCAATACGCCCGGGATGCCCAGAAAGCCGTCAGGCGTTCCCAGGTCAGTTCCTGCGTTGAATGAAGTTGTAATCCCGCATGGTTCAGGCCAGGCCCAATCCCGACCGACAGCATTCCTGCGGCGTTGATCGCATCTACCCCTGCGGCGGCATCTTCGATACCAATGGCCTCTTCAGGACGCACGTTCAGTCCTTTACAGGCCGCAAGGAAGATTTCCGGGTCCGGCTTTGAGCGGCTAATACGCGAAGCATCGGCGCAAAAATCGAAAGCCTGATGAATACCCAACGCGTGCAAAATCCCAGGAGCATTAAGCGATACGGATGCCAGGCCAATTTTGACCTTCGCGGCGCGAATATCCGCCAGCACGTCGCGAATACCCGGCAGCAGCGAATCCTGCGTCAGTGATGCCAGCGACTGGACGTAAAGCGCGTTTTTTTTCGTCGCCAGCGCCAGGCGCTGCTCGTCACTGAACATCCCCTCTTTCCCGCCATGTTTCAGAATGCGCTGGAGGGAGTCCATACGGCTTATTCCCTTCAGCTGTTCGTTAAATACTTCATCGAAGGTGATACCAATCTCCTCTGCCACGGCGCGCCAGGCCAGAAAGTGAAGATGCGCGGTATCGGTGATCACCCCGTCCAGATCGAATACAACAGCGTTAAGCGTCATGGCGCCCCTCCGTGGTAGCGGTCCCATTAACAGGTACAAGAAAGTCCTTACGCTCACAGACCTTTCGCCCTGATACATGCAGCGTTTCCCCCCACAGCGTCAACGTGACAGGTGCGGTGGTTTCAATGGTTAACTGGTCATCTTCACAGGTAATGTGCATTGTTGCGCCCCGCCACCGCAGCGGGAAGGCGAGTTTCTGCCAGTGAGCAGGCAGCTTCGGCGCAAGATGCAGCTCCCCTTCGCTAATGTGCAGGCCAGCAAATCCCTGGATGGCGCCCAACCAGATCGCACCGGTGGCGGCGGCATGAATACCGTCATCACTGCTGTGCGGGTCGTCCCCCAGGTCGATGGCAATCCCATCGCGCCAGAAGGCATACGCCCCCTCGGTGTCACCGCAGCGTGCGAGCACGATGCCGTGAATGGCTTTACTCAGGGATGAATCATGGATCGTGCGTGGCTCGTAGAACGCCAGATTGGCGGCACATTGCTGCGGCGTAAACCGTTCCGGCAGCAGGTAGTTAAGCATCACCACGTCGGCCTGCTTCAGGATCTGCATCTCGTTCACTTCCGCGCGAGAGTAATCAAGCAGAATGGTTTGCTTACCCGCTTTGGCTTTATAGCGGCTCAGATCGATGGCAGGTTTTGCCATGAAGGTATCATCCTGCGGGATCACACCCTCTGCGTCGGCCTCTGGCAGCCACAGGCGCGCCAGGAACTTACCGGCATTCTCCGTAAAACGCGCATCTTCACGCCCAAACTTCGCCATAAACTGACGCGCGCAGGCCACGTTGTGCCAGGCCAGATAGTTGGTGTAAGCGTTGTTGTTGACATGCTCGGTGTATTCATCCGGTCCGATCACGTCATGGATCTCAAGACGACCATTAATTTCCGTCGCGCGTCCCATCCAGAACGAAGCGGTTTCCATCAGCAGCGTCAGACCCTCATTGCGCATAAAGGCATCGTCGTGTGTTGCCTGCCAGTAAGCGACAACGGCCCAGGCAATATCAGCCACGATGTGGTGTTCAGCGAGTGCGGAGGCGACCTTCTGGCGAACCCCGGTGCGGATGTTAATGGCTGCGAATTCTGGCGTCTCTTCCTCTCCGCTGGCGGCGCTTTCCCACGGGAACAACGCGCCCGGCCAACCGTTACGGCGTGCTTTTTCACGCGCGCCAGAAAGATTCAGCCAGCGATAGCGCAGCAGGCTGCGGGCAATCTGTGGACGGGTAAACAGATGGAACGGCAACAGGAAAATTTCGGTATCCCAGAAGACGTGCCCTTTGTACCCTTCCCCCGTCAGCCCTTTCGCGGAAATGCTGCTTCTTTCGCTATGGGCTGGCGTCATTGTCGTCAGGTGCCAGACGGCATAATCCAGCGCAAGCTGATCCTGCTGTTCTGCACAAGTCACTTCCACCCGAGCGTCACGCCATACCGCTTTCCAGGCATACGCTGAGCTTTCAAGCAACGCATCGTAGCCTCTTGCCGCGCAGACTTTGAGATCGGCCAGCGCGTTGCGGGCGAAAGACTCCTGCGAGAGCGCTTTATCGCTGCGATGCGTCAGCCAGATGATTTTCTCAAGCGTGACGGTGTCACCTTTCGAGATAGTCAGAGAATGATGAACGCTGAGGCGACGATTTTTGGCGGTGAAACAGCTGTCGCTCTTAGCGGAGAGCTGACAAAACGCCGAAACAACAACTTCAGACGCCCGGTCCTGCGTTTCATACACACCCTGCATGTAGTGCTGGTCAAAAACCCTGACCGAGATTTCATCCAGATGCTGCCTGCCGCTGTTCGTCTGTGTCGCATCTATGCCGGTTTTCAGCACGGCCTGAGCGGCGCCATCAAGCGGTGTAATCGAGAGCCGCATTGCCACTAAGGGCAACTGGTCCAGCGAAACAAAACGACGGCTCTCGAGGCGATAGCGTTTTCCGTCCGGCGAACGCCAGACAACGTTACGATGCAGTTCGCCGTTAGCAAAGGCCAGCTCGCGTTGCCACTCAAGAATTTCGCCTGAAAGGAGCGTGAAATTGACGCCGTCCAGCTCAACTTCAACCCCGGTGACATCCGGCAGATTGATCAGCTCTGTGGTTTCGTTGCGTCCCGCGCGATGATACAGCCCCGCGAGATACATGCCTCTGGTCTGCTGGGTGTAATCTTCTTCATGCGTGGCGCGAATGCCCATGTAGCCATTGCCGCAGGCCATAATGGACGCGTACTTATTCAGGCTATGCGGGCAAAAGCCCGGATCGGTTAATACAGACTGGTTCAGCATAACGTCACGCTTTCCCCTGTTTCCGCGGCTTCATATAACGCCGCGACTAATTGCTGGATCACCAGCCCCTGCTCCGCATCGGCAATCATGACCGGCTCGCCCATTACGTGGCGAACAAACGCATCCATACTGCGCAGATGTCGGCGACCGTCAGCCTCCTCCCGCTGGGTCAGCGTCTGTAAAACTCCGGCTTCGTCGTTATAAATGTGTGCCGGGAACAGCGTTGCACCCGCCTTCTCACCGCAGAAAGAGACGTTCATGATCGACTGCTCGCGGATATTAAGCGCAAAAGAGGTGTCCAGACGCAGAATGCCACCGTTGCAAAACTCAATCGTGCCAAACAGGGCATCCTCCACGGTAAACTGCGCAGGATCCCATTCGCCAAACTGGCCGGTGTGTTTCCGGTTCCCCAGTCTCTGGAAGCTGTGCGCGGTTACCCGCTTCACGGGCGGGAAACCCAGCACATACATCGCGGCATCCAGCATATGAATGCCGATATCGATCAGCGGCCCGCCGCCCTGGAGCGATTTATTGGTGAAAACGCCCCACCCCGGCACACCGCAACGACGCAGCGCCTGCGCGGAGGTGAAGTAAATTTCACCGAGCGTTCCGTTCATTACCGCATCGCGCAGGAGCTGGGTATCCAGCGCAAAGCGATGGTGAAAATCGTACGCGAGGACTTTTCCGGCCTTGCGCGCCGCGAGACGCATCTCATCCGCCTGGTGCGGCGTCATCGCCGGCGGCTTTTCACACATCACATGACAGCCTGCTTCGAGAGCCGCCATCACATGTTCAAAATGGAACCGGTTAGGCGAACAGACGCTCACCACATCCGGTTTTACTTCCTGCAACATCTCGTGAGCGTCATGCCATGCCGATGGAATAGCATAACGTTCCGCGAACGCCTGTGCCTGCTCAAGGCGGCTGTCCATGACAGCCACCATTTGAACATCACTGCGCGTGGCGTAATACGAGGCATGCACTTTGTCTGCAACCTGCCCGGCGCCAATGATGGCGACGCGCAGAGGCAAAGGTGTAGAAGCACTCATCACGCTCGTCATCCTTAGCATTCACGCAAGTAAGTGAGAGAGTCCTTATAGGCCTGAGCCGGATCGTCGGCACGCACCCGGCACTCGTACACGACGTAACCCTGATAATTATCGGCACGCAGCTGATCGAACAGGCTGGCGAAATCGAGGCTGCCGCTGCCCGGCTGATAGCGGTGGTTATCAGCAATGTGCACATGACCCAGCAGGTCGCGGTTCTGATGCAGCGCTTCCGTCAGGGAGTCTTCTTCAATATTCATGTGGTAGAAATCACCGATGATCTGCACGTGCTTCAGGCCGTTCTCTTCGATATAACGACGCGCGTCGGCCAGAGTGTTGATCATATGATCCTGATAGCGGTTCAGCGGCTCCAGGTAGACGGTAGTACCGGTGCGCGCTGCCACCTCATCCAGCCAGCGCAGGGAAGCGCTGACCGCTTTGCGATCGCCGTCCAGACTACGTGGCGAAGTCATTGGCGGCAGACGGAAGGTAAACATCCCCCAGGCAGCCGGAACGATAATCCCCTTTCCGCCCACTTCTGCCAGCGCTTCCAGAATGCGTTCAATCTGCTGTAGACCGTTCAGGCGGCGTTCTTCAATGAAATCCCCGATCCAGCCATCGTATCCGCCACAGGCCGTCGTGACCGGCAGGCCGGTGGCTTTGATAGCCGCTTTTACTTCGTCGAGGTTTTCCACCAGCAGTCGGCCATCAATTTCGTAGCCATCAAATCCCATCGCTTTGATGTATTCGAATTTTTCCATGATAGCGGTCGGGAAAAAGGCCTGGTTTTGTGTTGCGATTTTCATGATTGCTGTCCTTAGCTTAAAAAGTGACGCCCATTTTGATACTGAGTTCCGGGTGCTGATCGACATACTTCATATAGCTTTCCGGGCTGGTGGTGAAGGTGACGACCGGGTCGATCAGATCTTCGCAATTGAGATAACCGTTCATCAGCAATTCCCAGCAGGTCTCTTCAATACGCTTGCGGCTCCAGCGCGGATAATCCGGGTTGGGTTCACTGCATGCGCGGGAGAAGACAATTTTGGCGTTATTGAAGTGTGCTTCGCGACCAAGGTTGAAGCCTGCCGCAAACGGCTTGGCGAAAGCCACGTAGGAGATCGTTCCACCGTAGGCGAGACCGCGCAGCGCAGATTGCAGCGCATCTGCAAATCCGCTGGTTTCGATGATCACATCGGCGCCCTGCTTGCCGGTCAGTTTCTTAATTTCCAGACCGACATCGGTACCGATTGGGTTCAGGCAGTGGTCTGCACCGTGACGGCGGGCGATCTCACAGCGATGTTCGATAGGATCGACACCAATAACCACTGACGCACCGGCTTTTTTCGCCAGCTGAATCGCAATCTGGCCAATCGCGCCCAGCCCCACAACCACGACGAAATCCCCTACGCGGACGTTAGCATCACGCACGCCGCTCATGGCGAACTGCGCCGGATCGTAGCAAACGGCGTTTTTCCAGGATGCGCCCTGCGGCATTTTGCGCAGCTTATAGTTGTTCACCGCGTTTACGATGACCGTTTCCTGCAACGGGCCGTAGCAGCAGACGCTGTCGCCGATCTGGTATTCCGTCACGTCCGCACCACATTCGATAATGTCGCCGACGATCATGTTCCCCAGCTGGAATTTACCAAATTCGATGCCGCGCGCTGCACCTTTTTCACGCGGGGTAAACATCTGCCACTCAGCGTTGAACTCTTCATCGATGAACGGGCTTGCCGCGCGGAAATCCACGACTTCGGTGCCGTGTTTCGGGGCACCATAACGGGCACGAATCTTCACCTCATGTGCTGCAACAGGACGATCTTCGTATTCCACCAGCGCCGCTACACGAGGCGCTGTCGCAACTAATTTTTTCATGACTGACTCCTTGTTAATATCGGCCGCCTCAGCCCTTCACGCCGCCGGCGGTCAAACCACTTTTAATGAAACGTTCAGACAGGGCATACATAATGACGACCGGAAGTGCCGTTACCAGCGATGCCGCCATCATGCGACCCCAGATGTAATCTGGCGTACTGAAGAGCGTGTTCAGCCCCACCGGCAACGTGAAGTTGCTGGCGCTGGACAGGAAAATGGAGGCGAACAGATAGTCATTCCACGCCACCATGAAGCAGTAGACAAAGACCGACACCAGACCCGAGATCGCCAGCGGCACGGTGATGCGGAAGATGATTTGCAGGCGGTTCAGGCCGTCCATCATCGCGGCTTCTTCGATTTCGTCCGGGATGGTGTCGAAATAGCTGCGCAGCATAAAGACCGCGGTAGGCAACGTCTGCGTCACCATGGTGATGATCAGCGCCAGTTCGGTGTCATAAATGCCGAGCGCGGTGATGATTTTGAACAGCGGCACCACCAGCAGGATCCCGGAGAACATATAGACGGTGTAGAAGCTCGCATTGATCGTCGTGCGCCCTTTAAAGCGCAGTTTGGATAACGCATACGCGCCCAGCGTACCGAGAAACACCGCAATGACCGAGGAGGTCAGCGACACCACCATGCTGTTACGGAAGTAATCCACAAACGGGAAAATCAGCGGGTTAAAGATGTCGATGTAGTGCTGTAGCGTCCACTCCTGCGGCAGAATGGTCGGGTGCAGCGAGATCGCCTCTTTCGCGCTTTTGAATGACGTCATCAACATTACAAAAAACGGAAACAGCGTGATAATCAGGAATACCGCCAGTCCCAGATAAAAACCGATACGGCCCAGAACGCGTTTATTTGTTGCCATTGAGGTTTACCCTTTTTCTGGTCAGCAGAATGACCGCAAAGATGATCACAAACAGCACAACGGAAATGGCGGCTGCTTTACCCAGGTCATTGAACGCAAAGGCGGTTTTGTAGAGATATACGCCCAGAATGTCGACCTTGGTGGTGAGCAGATACACATCCGCAAACATGTAGAACATCCAGATGGTTCGCAGCGTGACCACCGTGGCCAGCACCGGCATGATGGCGGGCAACGTCACGATACGAAAACGCTGCCAGGCATTCGCCCCGTCCATCTCTGCCGCTTCGTACAATGATTTATCAATGGTCTGCAAAATTGCGAGGAACGAGATAAAGGCGTACGGGAAGTAACGCCAGATGGCGAACAGCACAACCAGGACAAAACTGCTGCCAGGATTATCGAACCACAGCGGCGCCTGATCGTAGAGATGCAGCAGATCAACGCCCAGGTAGTTCACAATCCCGTAGCCGTTGTTGAACATGTATTTCCAGGCAAATACCAGTGAAATAGACGGCGTCACGTAGGACAGAATCACCAGTGAACGTGCCGTTTTCCGCATGCGGAATTCACGGTTAAAGAAGATCGCTACGGCCAGTCCCAACCCGGTGCTGCCGAGCACGACCAGGGCCGTATACCAGAACGTCATCCACAGGGAGTGCCAGAACGCAGCATCGCCCAGAATGCGAATGTAGTTATCCAGGCCGACGAACACCGCATCAATACGCGGGTTCAGCGGTAAACGTAAAAAACTGATTTCAATGTTGGAAATCATTGGCCAGGCCACCAGGCCCCCCAGCAAAATCAGGCTGGGGGCCAACAGCAGCATGGCGAAAGGCATATCTGAACGACCAGAAAACAACGTCTTCATAATTCCCTTCGCAAAGCGCTCCTATCGTTGTGAGATCAGGTCAGTCAGTTTCTTCTGGCTGTTGCTTAACGTCGCATTGAGATCTTTTTGTCCCACCGTTACGTTATGCACCATGGAACTGATAATGCCGGACCCGGTAACATCTCCCATGCGGGTAAAGTTTTTGTCGCCTACGGCGCCAAATACCTGGACGTTCGGGAACTGCGCAATCAGCTCGTAAGGCAGTTGACCAAAGGCTTTGATCACGTCGTTGTTTTTCCAGCTCTCAGTGCCCACCACGAGTTTGTTCACCGGCAGCGCCGCACCAGGGGACATCATCACCCAGTCAGACGCGTTTTGAGCCTGCTCCATCCAGGTCACAAATTTTTCTGCCGCCTGCGTTTCCTCTTCGGTCTGGCCGGTCGTGATCGTCAACGAGGTGATCATGCCGTACACGGCTGATGATTTTTCCGTCGGGACCACGAACCCCAGGTTGGCCGGATTGCCATCTTTGTAGACCGCGGGCAGGATATAGGTGGAGTAAACGGCCATCGGCGCAGAGCCGTTCATGAAGGCGTCTTTGATCTCCATGACATCATTCGAGCCCGGCATGGTGTTCGCGGCCAGTGCCCGATAAAACGCCAGCGCTTTCGACATTTCAGGGGTATCGATTTTCACGTTGCCGTTTGCATCAAAGACGTTGGCTCCGCCTGACAACGCAAACTGCGAGAAAGCCTGCTCGGTCATGACGCTTTCTGCGGTTGGCAGCGCGATACCGTAATGTTTTTTCGCCGGATCGTTGAGCGACTGACTGGCCTTCAGCAGTTGCTCCCAGTTGTGCGGTTCTTCGATTCCTGCTGCCGCGAGCGCATCTTTGTGATACCAGACGCCGGACAGCCAGGCGCTAACCGGCACCCCCGTCCATGCCTTGCCGTCTTCAGTGCGAACAACGCGTAAAATGCCGTCATAAAAGGTATCTTCACCGACGGCTTTAATCGCGTTGCCGATCGCGTCACGGTCCAGCAGTTGCTCTTTATCCATGACTTTGGCGTAGTCATGGCTGACTTCAATCACTTCCGGCAGCGCGCCGGTACGGGCCAACGTAATGACCTTGGTGTTATAGGCATCTTCCTCAACGGGTACCTGTTTCACCGTAATAGTCGGGTTCTCTTTCTCGAATTTTTCGATCAGTTTCGTAATAACTGCCTGACGCTCCTGTTCTACCGACGAGTGCATAAACTCAATTGTGACCTGAGATGCTTTATCGTCCTTACAGCCTGATAACAGGGCGCACGAAACCAGTGCTGATAACAGCACAATTTTGGGCATTTTCATTTTAGGGTCCTTTTTAGTTTTCTTTAATCCACATTACCTGCCATGGATTGAGGTTCAGTTCCGTACCGCTAATATCGTGTCCTGATAGTAATTCCCTACCAAAGAGCGTTTGTCCATAAATGGTCTGCATTTTATTGCTAAAATTAAATAATGCTGTCATTCGCTCGCCATTTTCAGCAACACGAACAATTTTAAGAATATGTTCGCCGATTGCGTCAAAAATAGCCTGGCTATCCGGATGGTACGCACTCTCGCCGCGACGAATAGCAATAAGCTCACTCAAACGAGAATAAATTTGATAACGAATACTCTTCTTATTATTGAGTTCCAGATCAACCTGACCTGCGGTGTATTTCTTCCTGTTTATTGCGCGGTTATATCCAAGACGTTCGACACCTTCATAATCGTTACGCGAACCGAGAATGCTTTGAATATATACAGCCGGTACGCCAGGAAAACTTAACAACACAGCATGCGCCAGGATGAACCGTGCAATGCGCTCATCATCTGAGCTGTCTCGCAAACTCAACGCATCAAGATAGGTGACATTAATTTCATAGGGGCTTCGCGTACCGTCAGGATTATTTTTCCAGTTGACCAGCGCGCCTTCCTGCTGAAGCTTTTCAACCAGCGAGAGGATCTCTGATTCCGGAAGGATGCCGCGTAACGGGTTCAAACCGATACCATCATGCGAGGCCAGGAAATTAAACCAGGTGGTATGAGTTGAAGGCAGCGCCAGTGACCCCGCCCACTGGCATAGGGCTTTAACATCCTGACGATGAACAGCATGCAGCACCAGCGGAGGTAAGGAAAACTGATAGACCATCTGGGCTTCATTTTCACCATCACCGAAGTAAGAGACATTGTCTTTGTGGGGAACATTTGTCTCAGTGATGATCACCGTTCCAGGCGCCACAGCGTCCGTGATGGCGCGGAACAGCTGGATAAGGCAATGGGTTTGTTCCAGATGGATACAGGTGGTTCCCGGGATCTTCCACATAAACCCGACCGCATCCAGACGGATATAACGCGCCCCTTCCATGAGGTAATGGAGCAGAACGTCAACCATGGCAATCAGCACCTGCGGCGAGGCGAAATTGAGATCGATCTGGTCATCGCTGAATGTGGTCCACAGATGACGAACGCTGCCATCATGAAGCGTGAACGGCGTCAGCAGCGGTAATGCGCGTGGACGCGTCACCGCGGATAAATCGGTTTCGGGGTCGACAGAAATAAAGAAATCTTCGTAGCCCGGCTTCTGCGCAAGATAATTAGCAAACCATTCGCTTTTCGCTGACATATGATTGCAAACGAAGTCAAACATTAAGCTGGCTGAATGTTTTAATTCCGCGACATCTCGCCAGGTTCCTGTTTCAGGAGCAACCTCGTGATAATCAATAACGGAAAATCCATCATCCGAAGACCACGGATAAAAAGGTAACAGATGGACATGGGAAAACGTACGAGAAAGCCATTCATTATAGAACCGGGTAAATACCGGCAACGCTTGCTCCCCTTTTGTGGAGAACTGATCGGCATAGGTAATCAGCACAACGTCTTTTTCATCCCAGCCTGACTTACGCTTTTCCGTAATATTAGCCGCCGCTTTTACAAGCTTAGTTAATAACACGTTAAGGTGTGCATCTGAAAATGATTCACCGTAGATATGATTGATGAGTTTTTTAATTTTTGCGTTCACATTATTTTCCATGGTAGCGGTCCCACGGAGTGGCAATCTACTCCCATGAAAAATATCTGTCAACGGACCCGGGGGCAGAAAGCAGCATTCTCAGCGCAGCGCAACGCATTATTGTGAGCTGCCGCAAAGAAAGCAGAAAAGCAGAAGAAACGCAGAAAGGAAAGTCATGCCCCTTCTCTGGGGGAGAAAGGGCTTATGCGGGAGGAACTAGCGTGACAGGTAGCGCCGGGAAACGCGTTTTGCCAGTTTCTGTAACAGCGGCTCCAGAGCGACCGCCAGCATCATTCTGACCGGCTTGCGGGCAACAGACTTGATCGCCCAACCCGCCACACCGGCCGGGCCATAACGTAACGCCGTCATCAGAACCAGTTTACCTGCGATTTTCAGGCCGGGTTTTACCTTCTGACCGGCCTGTTGCCAGTTTTGTTTCATGTAAGTTCTCTCTTAAAGCTGACGAAAACGACTTCTCAGCGTAAAGGTATCGGAGGTGACATAACGTTCCATCTCGCGCAATCGCTTCTCCCCTGCGCTCAGCTGTTCATCCACCGCGTTCAGGAGATCTCTGCTGGTTGGCGTGTTCTCAGCATTCAGCTCACCTTCCGGCATAGGATCGAGTACAAACGACAGAATGATGTATGCCACCAGTGTAATAAAGGCCAGACCGAAGAAAATCGACAATACGGTGACCACACGCACCAGTTTTACCGGGACATCCAGATAGTGCGCCAGCCCGGCGCAAACGCCCCGAACCATGCCCTGCTGTGGGATCCGCCACAGTTTTTTATTCAGATTCAGTCCAGCCATTACCGTTCCCTCCAGTTTGGGTGTTCCGCGTCCAGGATGGCTTCCAGCGCCTGAATACGTTCGCGCATTTTATTTGCCTCGGCAGAGAGCTGCGCCAGCCGCTGTTGTTCACTCTGCGACAGCTCACCGCGTGAAGAGCGGTTGCTGTAGTGCAGCCATAACCAGATGGGCAGAACAAACAGCACGAAAATGGTCAGGGGTATAGCCAGAAAAAGCGCGCTCATGTGTACTCCTTGTCTAACGATGCGGCACGCTCAGGTGCCGCAGGAATTATTATTGGTTGTCTTGTTTCATTTTGGCTTTCAGCGCAGCCAGTTGCTCGCTAATTTCATCATCGGCCTTCAGGTCAGCAAACTGCTGATCCAGGGTTTTCTGCTTACCGATGCTGTGGCTTTCGGCTTCCGCTTCCATGTGGTCGATACGACGTTCAAACGATTCGAAACGCGCCATTGCTTCATCCAGTTTGCCGCTGTCCAGCTGGCGACGCACGTCGCGGGACGAGCTTGCAGCCTGGTGGCGCAGCGCCAGCGCCTGTTGACGTGCACGGGTTTCGCTGAGTTTGTTTTCAAGCTCACCAATCTCTTTCTTCATACGCGTCAGAGTATCATCCACCAGCGTCACTTCATGTTCCAGCGTGGCAACCATGTCGGTCAGCTTCTGCTTCTCAATCAGCGCAGCGCGGGCCAGATCTTCTTTATCTTTACGCAGCGCCAGTTCCGCTTTTTCCTGCCACTCGTTAAGCTGGGCAGTCGCCTGCTCGATACGACGTGTTAACTGCTTTTTCTCTGCCAGCGCGCGGGCGGAGGTGGAGCGTACTTCAACCAGCGTGTCTTCCATCTCCTGAATCATCAGGCGCACCAGCTTCTGCGGATCTTCCGCTTTCTCCAGCAGCGAGTTGATGTTGGCGTTCACGATGTCGGCAAAACGAGAAAAAATACCCATAATTCAATCCTCATAGTTCTGTTATCGGGCGATGCCCTGCTGAACAGATAATACAAATCCCATGCCAACTTTTTATCTTATTGATTTTACTCAATGTGATTGATATTTATCCATCCAGCGGCTATTCTCACCTGGTGAATATCACTAAGGAGTGGTTAATTTCATCATGGCTGAATATAAAGATAATTTGCTTGGCGAAGCCAACAGCTTCCTGGAAGTGCTTGAACAGGTTTCGCGCCTCGCGCCGCTGAATAAACCGGTGCTGATTATCGGTGAGCGCGGAACGGGTAAAGAACTTATCGCTAACCGCCTGCACTTTCTGTCTGGCCGCTGGGACGGCCCTTTTATTTCCCTTAACTGCGCGGCGTTGAATGAAAATCTGCTCGACACCGAGCTGTTTGGTCATGAAGCTGGCGCCTTTACCGGCGCACAAAAACGCCATCCCGGACGCTTTGAGCGCGCCGATGGCGGAACGCTCTTTCTCGACGAGCTGGCGACCGCGCCGATGCTGGTGCAGGAAAAGCTGCTGCGCGTCATTGAGTATGGCGAACTGGAACGCGTTGGCGGCAGTCAGCCGCTCCAGGTTAACGTTCGCCTGGTGTGCGCTACTAACGCCGACCTGCCCGCGATGGTGGCAGAAGACAAATTCCGCGCCGACCTGCTGGACAGGCTGGCTTTCGATGTCGTTCAGCTGCCGCCGCTGCGGGAGCGGCGCAGCGATATCATGCTGCTGGCCGATCAGTTTGCCATTCAGATGTGTCGGGAACTGGGCCTGCCGCTCTTTCCGGGCTTTAGCGAACAGGCCACTGAGACCCTGCTCGGTTACCACTGGCCGGGCAATATTCGTGAACTGAAAAACGTGGTGGAACGGTCCGTTTACCGGCATGGCAGCAGCGAAACCGAACTGGACAACATTATTCTCGATCCGTTTCGTCGCGAGGATAAACAGCCCCCGGTTCCGGCGACGCGCCAGCAGGATCCGGCGTTGCCGCTCGATTTACGCCAGTTCCAGCATCAGCAGGAACAAAACTTGCTCGAGCAGAGCCTGAAAGAGGCGAAATATAATCAGAAACGGGCGGCTGAACTGCTGGGTCTGACCTACCATCAGTTAAGGGCATTGCTCAAAAAACATCAAATGCGCTGACATTATCAGCACTTACCCCCAGACATTTTTACGAAGCAGGCGTAAGTGCGATACACTTTGCAGATCGAATCTAAAAACCTTAAAAACTATGCGCCTGGTTTTATCGTCCCTGTTTGCACTCGGTCTGTTCAGCAATCTGGCCTTTGCTGCGCCCGATCGCGCTGTGCCCCCTGATATCCGAGAGAGTGGTTTCGTCTATTGCGTCAGCGGGCAAGTTGATACCTTTAACCCACAAAAAGCGGGGAGCGGCCTGATTGTTGATACGCTGGCCGCACAGCTCTACGATCGCCTGCTCGACGTCGATCCTTATACCTATCGGCTGGTTCCGGAGCTTGCTGAAAGTTGGGAAGTGCTTGATAACGGCGCCACATACCGCTTTCGTCTACGCGATGATGTCGCCTTTCAGCACACTCCGTGGTTTACGCCAACCCGTAAACTCAACGCGGATGACGTGGTTTTCACCTTCCAGCGCATATTCAACCGCAATCATCCGTGGCATAACGTTAATGGCGGGAACTTCCCCTATTTCGACAGTCTGCAATTCGCGGACTCGGTCAAAAGCGTTCGCAAACTGGATAACCGTACGGTTGAGTTTCGCCTGACGCGCCCGGATGCCTCCTTCCTCTGGCATCTGGCAACGCACTACGCCTCGGTCATGTCAGCCGAATACGCGGATCAGCTGACGAAAAAGGATCGTCAGGAACGTCTCGATCGTGAGCCTGTGGGCACAGGTCCGTTCCAGTTAGCAGAGTACCGCGCCGGACAATACATTCGCCTGCAACGCCACGATCGTTTCTGGCGCGGCAAACCGCTGATGCCGCAGGTCATTGTCGATCTGGGTTCAGGTGGAACAGGCCGACTCTCCAAACTGCTGACCGGCGAGTGCGACGTGCTTGCCTGGCCTGCGGCCAGCCAGTTGACCATTTTGCGCGACGACCCACGCCTGCGCCTGACCCTGCGCCCGGGAATGAACATCGCTTATCTGGCGTTTAACACCGATAAGCCGCCGCTGAATAATCCGGCCGTGCGCCATGCGCTGGCGTTAGCGATCAACAATCAGCGTCTGATGCAGTCGATTTACTACGGGACCGCGGAAACCGCCGCCTCTATTCTTCCGCGCGCCTCCTGGGCCTATGACGGCGAGGCGAAGATTACCGAATATAATCCGGCGAAAGCGCGCGAACAGCTTAAAGCGCTGGGGGCAGAAAACCTGACGCTACAGCTGTGGGTGCCCACCAGCTCTCAGGCGTGGAACCCCAGCCCGCTTAAAACGGCTGAGCTGTTGCAGGCTGATATGGCGCAGGTGGGCGTTAAGGTGATCATCGTGCCTGTCGAAGGCCGTTTTCAGGAGGCGCGTCTGATGGACATGAATCACGACTTAACGCTGGCTGGCTGGTCCACCGACAGTAACGACCCGGACAGCTTCTTCCGTCCTCTGCTGAGCTGTGCGGCAATCAACTCCCAGACCAACTACGCCCACTGGTGTAACCGGGAATTTGATGCCGTGCTGCAAAAAGCGTTGGCGTCTCAACAGCTTGCCTCACGCATTGAGGCCTATGATGAAGCGCAAAATATTCTGGCCAGAGAACTTCCCGTGTTGCCGCTTGCCTCTTCCCTGCGCCTCCAGGCCTACCGTTACGATATTAAAGGGCTGGTACTCAGCCCGTTTGGTAACGCCTCCTTCGCGGGCGTCACCCGTGAGAAAGAACAAGAGGTGAAGAAACCATGATTATATTTACCTTGCGTCGGCTGCTGTTACTGCTGGTCACCCTGTTCTTCCTGACCTTTGTCGGCTTTAGCCTGAGCTACTTTACGCCGCACGCCCCGCTTCAGGGCTCATCCCTCTGGGACGCCTGGCTGTTCTGGTTTAATGGCCTGCTACACTGGGATTTTGGCGTGTCCAGCATTAACGGACAGCTCATCTCCGAGCAGCTGAAAGTGGTTTTCCCGGCCACCATGGAGCTGTGTGTACTCGCCTTTGGCTTTGCCCTCATGGTGGGGATCCCGGTGGGGATGCTGGCGGGCATTTATCGTAATAAGTGGCAGGATAAATTCATCAGCGCGCTTGCCTTAATTGGCTTTTCCATCCCTGTTTTCTGGCTGGCGCTACTGCTTACCCTCTTCTTCTCACTGACGTTAGGCTGGCTGCCGGTATCTGGCCGTTTTGATCTGCTGTATAACGTGCAAACGGTGAGCGGCTTCGCCATTGTTGACGCCTGGCTTTCTGATTCAGTCTGGCGCGACGAAATGATCGTGAGCGCGCTGCGCCACATGGTGCTGCCGGTGCTCACGCTGGCCGTCGCGCCGACGACCGAAGTAATTCGCCTGATGCGTATCAGCACTATCGACGTCTTCGATCAAAACTATGTGAAGGCCGCCGCCACGCGCGGACTGTCTCGCCTGACGATTCTCCGTCGCCATGTGCTGCACAATGCGCTGCCACCCGTAATCCCACGTCTTGGGCTGCAATTTTCAACCATGCTGACGCTGGCGATGATCACCGAGATGGTTTTCAGCTGGCCGGGCCTTGGACGCTGGATGATCAACGCCATTCGCCAGCAGGATTACGCGGCGATCTCTGCCGGCGTGATGGTGATTGGCTCCCTGGTCATTATTGTTAACGTTGTTTCCGATATTTTGGGTGCCATGGCCAACCCATTGAAGCATAAGGAATGGTATGCCTTACGATAACGTCTACAGCGAAAAGCGCACGCCCGGTGCGCTACGTACCGTGTGGCGTAATTTTTACGGCGACACCACGGCGATGATCGGCTTTTACGGCTGCATTGGCCTCGTGTTGCTGTGCGTTTTGGGTTCGTGGTTTGCACCGTATGGCATCGATCAGCAGTTCCTTGGTTATCAGCTTTTACCGCCGTCGTGGTCGCGTTACGGGGAGGTTTCGTTCTTCCTGGGGACTGACGATCTCGGACGCGACGTGCTAAGTCGTTTACTGAGCGGCGCCGCACCTACGGTAGGCGGCGCGTTCGTGGTCACCCTGGCTGCCGCGATCTGCGGCCTGGCGCTGGGCATTTTTGCCGGCTCAACCCACGGGCTGCGGTCGGCCGTGCTTAACCATATTCTTGATACCCTGCTCTCTATTCCTTCGCTGCTGCTGGCGATTATCGTCGTGGCCTTCGCGGGGCCGCACCTCACCCATGCGATGTTCGCCGTCTGGCTGGCCATTCTGCCGCGCATGGTGCGTTCGGTTTACAGCCTGGTTCACGACGAGCTGGAAAAAGAGTATGTCGTCGCCGCCCGTCTGGATGGCGCCACCACGTTTAATATTTTGTGGTTTGCCGTGCTGCCTAACATTGCCGCCGGGCTGGTGACGGAGATCACTCGCGCCCTGTCGATGGCGATTCTGGATATCGCAGCGCTGGGCTTCCTGGACCTTGGCGCGCAGCTTCCCTCCCCGGAATGGGGCGCCATGCTCGGCGATGCGCTGGAGCTGATTTACGTTGCGCCGTGGACGGTCATGCTGCCGGGCGCGGCCATCATGGTGAGCGTGCTGCTCGTTAACCTGCTGGGCGACGGGATTCGCCGCGCAATCAATGCGGGGGTGCAATAATGCCGTTACTCGATATCCGCAACCTCACGATAGAAATTAAAACGGGCGAAGGCTGGGTCAAGGCCGTGGATCGCATCAGTATTACGCTCGCAGAGGGCGAAATCCGCGGGCTGGTGGGCGAATCGGGTTCGGGGAAAAGTCTGATCGCCAAGGCCATTTGCGGCGTGGCGAAAGACAACTGGCGGGTGACCGCCGATCGTATGCGCTTCGACGACATCGATCTGTTGCGTCTCTCCCCGCGCGAACGCCGTAAACTGGTGGGCCATAACGTCTCGATGATTTTCCAGGAGCCGCAATCCTGTCTCGATCCGTCCGAGCGCGTCGGGAAACAGCTGATGCAGAACATCCCCGGCTGGACCTATAAAGGCCGCTGGTGGCAGCGTTTCGGCTGGCGCAAACGCCGTGCCATTGAGCTGTTGCACCGTGTCGGGATCAAAGACCATAAAGACGCGATGCGCAGTTTCCCCTACGAACTGACCGACGGTGAATGCCAGAAAGTGATGATTGCCATCGCCCTGGCGAATCAGCCGCGTCTGCTGATTGCGGACGAACCAACGAACGCGATGGAGCCAACCACCCAGGCCCAGATTTTCCGCCTGCTCACGCGTCTGAACCAGAATAACAACACCACCATTTTGCTGATCAGCCACGACCTGCAAATGCTGAGCAAGTGGGCGGATAAAATTGATGTAATGTATTGCGGCCAGACGGTAGAAACCGCGCCAAGTGAAGACCTGGTGACGACGCCACATCATCCCTACACGCAGGCGCTGATCAGGGCGATCCCGGACTTTGGCAGCGCGATGCCGCACAAAAGCCGTCTGAATACGCTGCCTGGCGCGATACCGCTGCTGGAATCGCTGCCCATTGGCTGCCGTCTGGGACCGCGTTGCCCGTATGCTCAGCGTAAATGCATTGAAACACCGCGCCTGACAGGGCCGAAAAACCATCTGTTTGCCTGTCATTTCCCGCTGAACATGGAGAGAGAGTGAAATGGTCGAAACCTTACTGGAAGTACGTAACCTGAGTAAGACCTTTCGCTATCGCACCGGCCTGTTTCACCGTCAGACCGTCGAGGCGGTTAAACCGCTGAGCTTTACGCTGCGCGAAAAGCAGACGCTGGCGATTATCGGTGAAAACGGCTCGGGCAAATCGACCCTGGCAAAAATGCTCGCGGGCATGGTCGAGCCAAGCGGCGGTGAAATACTGATTGACGATCATCCTCTGGAATTTGGGGACTATTCTTTTCGCAGTCAGCGCATCCGGATGATTTTTCAGGATCCGTCGACGTCCCTGAACCCGCGCCAGCGTATTTCCCAGATCCTGGATTTCCCGCTGCGGTTGAATACCGACCTGGAGCCGGAAGCGCGTCGCAAACGGATTGTCGAAACCCTGCGTCTGGTAGGCCTCCTGCCCGACCATGTCAGCTATTACCCGCACATGCTGGCCCCGGGCCAAAAACAGCGTCTCGGTCTGGCCCGCGCGCTGATCCTGCGCCCGAAAGTTATTATCGCCGACGAAGCGCTGGCGTCGCTGGATATGTCGATGCGTTCGCAGCTCATTAACCTGATGCTGGAGTTACAGGAAAAGCAGGGGATCTCTTATATTTACGTGACTCAGCACCTGGGCATGATGAAACACATCAGCGACCAGGTGCTGGTGATGCACCAGGGAGAAGTGGTCGAGCGCGGCAGTACCGCTGACGTACTGGCTTCCCCGCTCCATGACCTGACAAAACGCCTGATTGCCGGACACTTTGGTGAAGCATTGACGGCGGACGCGTGGCGTAAAGATCGTTAGCCGTTGCGTAACCCGCTTGCCAGCAGAGTAAACACCTCTATAGCATGCGGAAGGGTCTTCTGCGGTTCATCACTCGCGGCAATCAGCAGAGCCGCATTCAGCGCAGCGCCGTTCAGCAGATGGGCTGCGACTCTGGCATCCATCTTTTTGATTACGTTGCACTCCATCATTTTTTCGATGGTCTGACGGGTCGACTCAAGGCAGTTGTTCTGGCTGGGCCATTGCGCCGGGTCGCCCAGAACAGCCGGGCCGTCAAGAAGGACGATACGCTGAACTTCCGGAACGAGCGCCATTTTGATATAGGCGATGCCCTCCGCCAGCAGTCGCTCCCAGTCATCATCGGCGGCGGCGGCAATCGCTTTCGCGTTTGCTGCCATTTCGCTGTCTATCTGCGCGACCACCGCCGCCAGTAATCCCTTCTTGTCGTTGAAATTATGATATAGCGCGCCGCGTGTTAACCCCACGCTTGCCGTGAGTTCATCCATTGACGCTGCGGCATAGCCTTTTTCAGCAAATGCCTTCCGCGCCGCCTGAATCATTTTCTCGCGATTTTCCTGGGCCGTTTCAGCACGACGTTTTGTAGCCATGGGACTTCCTTCATTAAGCGGTAATTATAATTTGACATACGCGGCGTATGTGGATTACATTTTTGACATACATCGCGTATGTTACTTCTACTGCGTAACCACAACAATACCTCTGACAGAAAAGGAAAAGCCATGCATCCACGTGACCCCGTCTTTCCGGCTAATCGGCATGCCCTCTATGAAGAGCATGGCTATTCAGCAGCAATCCGCTCTGGCGATCTGTTATTTGTTTCCGGTCAGGTTGGCAGCCGCAGCGATGGCACACCTGAACCCGACTTCCCCGCTCAGGTGCAGCTGGCGTTCGATAATTTACGGGCGACTCTGGCAGCCGCAGGGTGTACTTTTGACGATCTGATTGATGTCACGACGTTTCATACCGATCCTGAAAACCAGTTCCCCGCCATCATGGAAGCAAAAAAACTGGCGTTTCCGCACCCCCCTTACCCAAACTGGACAGCAATAGGCGTTAACTGGCTTGCGGGTTTTGATTTCGAAATTAAGGTTATCGCCAGGATCCCTACGCCCGCGAATTAACATCTGGCAGTAAACTGATTTACCGTTAAGCTATCACTGACGCACAAATGAAAGACAGCATCAGCAACTATATTCTCTCCTGGGTAGAAGAAAATAACTTTACTATTTTACACATTGGTGATTTGGTTGCAGATATTGGATACAGCAGAAGAACCATCGAAACATGGTTTAAAGAGAAGTATCGGCTCTCTTTAGGTGAATATATTCTCCGACGGAGGTTAAGCCGTGCCGCCATTATGCTGAGAATGACGTCGATTCCGGTGACGGATATTGCGTATTTATTCCATTACCAGAGCAGTCAGGGATTTTCCAGAGCCTTTAAAAAAATGATGGGGCTGACACCCTCTGAGTACAGATGTGCCAGAGGGTGGAATTTTGACATCTTACAGCCTTCTTTTTTATTAAGCGAACATGAAACGCCTGAGCTCGAGGTCTGCTATCTGGATGAAACGTTTATCTATACGCATGAAATTATCGAACACGATCATCTTTTTGATACCTCAGTGCATGATATTACTAAAAAAATCAAAAAGCTCCTGACAGAAAACCGCCATGATATCGATAAAATTATTCTGATGCCCCGCCGCCCCGAGTTAGGCAAAAGCCGATCGTATCTGGTCGAGGTATTAATATCGTACGCGTTACAAAGCGACACGGTGACAAATAAAAAATTCTGCATTGTGCGTGGGAGATACGCAAGAATGCCCTTTAGCGGTAGCTGGGAAATCTACAGCGCGTTTAACAAGATTGCCTTCGTTAAGGCGATGGTAAACCAACGCCTGACGTTGCGCGACGGTATTTACCTGATGAAAATTAATGCGTACAGCGACGAGTCTGTCGATTTTGATGTTTTCATCCCCATCCTGTAACCTCAGCTTCATTCAGCCTGTCTGGTAACAATTCTGTTTTTACCGTTGTGCTTAGCCTCATACAACGCCTCGTCCACGTCACGCATAATATCATTGCCGTTGACGTTATTCTGAATGGCTGAGCACAC
Source organism: Enterobacter cloacae complex sp. CDL013 (assembly GCF_049238805.1). Lineage (NCBI taxonomy): Bacteria > Pseudomonadati > Pseudomonadota > Gammaproteobacteria > Enterobacterales > Enterobacteriaceae > Enterobacter > Enterobacter cloacae complex sp. CDL013. The sequence continues at coordinate 352,078 of NZ_JBMKGT010000007.1, forward strand.
GCCGATACTTAATGTGACCTTTACAGGGAGAGCATAATGATAGCCCGGCCCGGTGCGCTGTTGAACGTTCTGGCGAATACGCTCCGCGACGGCCATAGCCTGCTTACCGTCGGTATCCGGCAGCAGCAGACCAAATTCCTCGCCTCCCAGTCGGGCAAAGATGTCGTTATCGCGTATGCTGTCTTTGATAATATCCACGACCGCCAGAATCACGCGATCCCCCACAAGATGCCCCCAGTTATCGTTAATCGACTTAAAGTTGTCGATGTCCAGCATCATAATGCTGGTCCCCTTTTCTGTCCTGAGCGAGCGGACCCGCGGAAGTGCCTCATAAAAATATTTACGGTTGTAGATCTGAGTAAGCGGATCGCGATCAACCCGATCGCCGAAAATTTTCAACAGGTTAAAGACATGGAATATTAAGGTACAAATCACAAATAATTTGCTGAGGACCTCTACTGCCCGGCTGATATACCAGAGCGACAGATTGTAAGTATCAAGCAGTAAGAGGAAAAAATTGTAAACGATGGCGGAAAGGCAAACCACAATAATACTGTTCCAGATCCCGGACGCCAGGCGTGTCACAGAGATCATATAACAAAGTAAAGCCGACCAGAGCAGGATCAGAACGTTTACGTACCTGATATCCCAGACAGGATAATGATGTTCATCTTCGTATGCTGCAATCGTTAATGTCCAGGCCGGATGGTAGCTGCTGAGATAATGGGCCAGCATCGGAAACATAACCAGTGTCATCATTAATGCTAACGTCATGCTGATCTTATTTCGGAATCTGAGCGTGGATCGTATCGTGATTTTTTCCACACGGACCGCCAGCGCCAGTAATACGATAAAGCTCAGCTGCCGAAAAAAATAGAATACCGCCGTATCGTTGGTTTTTGCCGCCTGGGTAAAACCAGCATGCTCCGGAAGCTGAATGACAATGATCGTCTCAATGAAATAAACCAGCCCACTAAGAAATGCCAGGCTCAGAATGAATAAGGAAAAACGCGATCGGTCGGAGGCATACAGCATCTGGATAAAAATAAAGATAATGGTATCCAGAAAGAACAGCGCAATCATGACGATCAAATAGGTGGTCATAGGCACCCTGAAACCAGGATTATCATTCACGCAAAAGGAGTTCACCGCGATCATAAGCGCAAAAAGCGCCGCACCTGACAGCATGATCAGTTTTTCGGCCAACGTTATATTTTTCATCTTCCTTCTTACCGCACACAGATAAAGACTCAAAATGGCATAGCCGTTATCGACCCTCGCGCAATTTTAAAGCGTTTAAAGGGCTAAACGGATCATTTTGCGCAAAAGGCGCTGGACACATCAGCATGAGGGCGGCGTCACGGTGCCCGCTGGTTGGATGAGGCGAACCCCGCGTGCGGTGATATACTGCTGGGATACACACGAAACGGCCTGATGAAGAGTCAGTTCAACCTCTTCCGTGAGCCCATTCACGGCGTAGGAGCGAGAAATATCGTGACACATGGGGCTGTGAGTGGGCTATAATTTCGAGCTAATTTCGAATGATTTTGAAATACTGCCTGTAACGCTATGAATTACAAGGCAAAATAAGCAATGAATATAAGGATTAAAGCTATGGGTTTTCTTTCCGGTAAGCGCATTCTGGTGACTGGCGTTGCCAGCAAACTGTCCATCGCATACGGCATCGCACAGGCAATGCATCGCGAAGGCGCTGAGCTGGCGTTCACCTACCAGAACGACAAGCTGAAAGGCCGTGTTGAAGAATTTGCCGCGCAGCTGGGTTCCAGCATTGTTCTGGAATGTGACGTTGCACAAGACGAAAGCATTGATGGCATGTTTGCTGAACTGGCAAAAGCATGGCCGAAATTCGACGGTTTTGTTCACTCCATCGGCTTCGCTCCTGGCGACCAGCTGGACGGCGACTATGTGAACGCGGTTACCCGTGATGGCTTCAAAATCGCCCACGACATCAGCTCCTACAGCTTCGTTGCAATGGCAAAATCCTGCCGCGCGATGCTGAACCCGGGCGCAGCCCTGCTGACCCTGTCCTACCTCGGCGCAGAACGTGCTATCCCTAACTACAACGTTATGGGTCTGGCGAAAGCGTCTCTGGAAGCCAACGTGCGCTACATGGCGAACGCAATGGGTCCTGAAGGCGTGCGTGTTAACGCTATTTCTGCGGGTCCAATCCGTACCCTGGCCGCTTCCGGTATCAAAGATTTCCGTAAAATGCTGGCACACTGCGAAGCGGTTACCCCGATTCGTCGTACCGTTACCATCGAAGATGTGGGTAACTCTGCGGCATTCCTGTGCTCTGACCTTTCCGCAGGTATCTCCGGCGAAGTGGTTCACGTTGACGGCGGCTTCAACATCGCTGCAATGAACGAGCTGGAAATCAAATAAGCTTGTCACTCTCTTCCCGCCAGGGAAGAGAGTTTCTCACCGCCCCGCTCCTCGTTATTCCGTTCTGCTATTTGTTATCACCTAACAATATTTTTCCCCTCATCCGCCTTACGCCAGGATATTGATCGCCATTTTGAGATCAAGGAACGCCCATGGAACAACGCCGTTTTTCCGGCAAAGGCCACTGGTATCATGAAACCCAGTCGAATCATTCGCAGACGGACGTTCTGCCGCTGGTGCCCGAAGCCGCTAACGTCGACGACCGTTTTTTGCTCGATTTAGCCCTGCCCGATGACATTCTCGCAAGCTGTGCTGGTTGGCTTGCGCCTGCCCGAACCCTGTGTCATCTTTTGTTCCCGCTTGATACTCCCGTGAGCCGTCTGCATACGCTCAGCGCCTACGACAGGCTGAGCACGGCATTAACGGTTGCCCAGGCGTGTGGTGTTCAGCGGCTCTGTAACCACTACGCTGCCCTGCTCGCCCCTCTTCCGGGGCCGGACTCCTCCCGGGAAAGCAATCGACGCCTTGCAGAAATTACCCAGTATGCCCGCCAGTTAGCAAGCTCACCCGATGTGATCGATGACAAAGCCCAAAACCAGCTTGATGAGGTTGGACTCACAACGTATGACATTGTGCTTATCAACCAGATCATCGGCTTTGTCGGTTTTCAGGCGCGAGTGGTCGCGGTATTTCAGGCATTGCTTGGCCATCCGGTACGCTGGTTGCCCGGGCACCACATTCAGCCCCATACGCTGCCGGTTAGCTTCAGCAGATGGACCGCCACGCTACCCGCGGTTGAGCTAAAATATGCCAGTGCGCTTCAGCTTGAGGCGCTCTCACGCTGGCAGGCGGAACCGGCGCTTGAAGCGCTCACCCCTGTGCTGTGTCATGAGCCGATGCTGCTTAATCTGACGGGCGAAATTCTGCTTAACCATCCGCTAAGTGAAGGCCCCGCGTCTTCGATGATCTCAGCCGCTCGTGCGCTGCTCGTCGCCTCTCCGGATCGCTTTAGCGCCGCCCAGTTAACGCCCCTGACCGGGTCAGGTCTCTCGCCAGAGAAGGCCATCAATCTGCTAACCCGAGATGCATTTTATGGCTGGCTGGACCGTCTGCGTGTGGCGCTCGGCAAAGAGGAATAACCATACTCTTTACCTAAAGAGCGCTTGCTGTAGCAGTGAGATTCGCGTAAAACTGTCAGCCGCTCAATGGCTACGAAAATAGAACATTATGTTTCAGGACAACCCGCTGCTAGCGCAGCTTAAACAGCAACTGCATTCCCAGACGCCGCGTGCAGAAGGGGTCGTAAAAGCCACGGAAAAGGGCTTTGGCTTTCTTGAAGTTGATGGGCAGAAGAGCTACTTCATTCCGCCTCCTCAGATGAAGAAAGTGATGCATGGCGACCGTATTTCGGCCGTTATTCATACCGAAAAGGAACGAGAGTCTGCCGAGCCGGAAGCACTGATCGAACCTTTCCTGACCCGCTTTGTCGGGAAAGTGCATAAAAAAGACGATCGTCTTTCCGTCGTGCCGGACCATCCTCTCCTGAAAGATGCTATTCCGTGCCGCGCCGCGCGTGGCGTTGAGCATGATTTTGTTGAGGGTGACTGGGCGGTTGCTGAGATGCGCCGTCATCCTTTAAAAGGCGATCGCGGTTTCTACGCCGAGCTTACCCAATACATTACCTTCGGCGACGACCATTTCGTCCCATGGTGGGTGACGCTGGCGCGCCACAATCTCGAAAAAGAAGCGCCTGATGGCGTGGCGACTGAAATGCAGGACGAAGGTCTGGAACGTCGCGATCTGACGGCGCTGGACTTTGTCACCATTGACAGCGCCAGCACCGAGGATATGGACGATGCGCTGTATGCCGAAGAGACAGTCGATGGCAAACTGCATCTGACCGTCGCCATCGCCGACCCTACCGCATGGATTGTCGAAGGCAGCAGGCTGGACGAGATGGCCAAAGTGCGCTCGTTCACCAACTACCTGCCGGGCTTTAACATTCCGATGTTGCCGCGTGAACTTTCCGACGATCTTTGTTCGCTGCGTGCGCATGAAGTACGTCCGGTGCTGGCATGTCGGATGACCATTGCGGCTGACGGTACCATTGAAGAAGATATTGAATTCTTCGCCGCCACCATCGAATCCAAAGCCAAGCTGGCCTATGACGACGTGTCCGACTGGCTGGAGAACACGGGCAACTGGAAACCCGAGTCGGACAACATTGCCGCACAAATTCGTCTGTTGCACCGCGTCTGCCTGAGCCGCAGCGAATGGCGTCAAACTCACGCGCTGGTCTTCAAAGATCGTCCGGACTACCGTTTTGTGCTGGGTGAAAAAGGTGAAGTGCTGAATATCGTCGCTGAGCCGCGCCGTATTGCCAACCGCATCGTTGAAGAAGCGATGATTTCCGCCAACATTTGTGCTGCACGCGTGCTGCGCGACAAATTAGGCTTTGGCATTTACAACGTGCACACCGGGTTTGATCCGGCGAACACCGAAGCGCTGGCTGCCCTGCTGAAAACCCATGACGTACACGTCGATCCTGAGGAAGTGCTGACCCTGCAAGGTTTCTGCAAACTGCGCCGCGAGCTGGACGCACAGCCGTCAGGGTTCCTCGACAGCCGTATTCGCCGCTTCCAGTCCTTTGCGGAAATCAGCACCGAGCCTGGCCCGCACTTCGGCCTTGGCCTTGAGGCTTATGCGACCTGGACCTCCCCGATCCGTAAGTACGGCGACATGGTTAACCATCGTCTGCTGAAAGCGATCATCAAAGGGGAATCTGTTGCCCGCCCACAGGATGGTACGACATTGCAGATGGCAGAACGTCGCCGTCTCAACCGTATGGCGGAGCGTGATGTCGGCGACTGGTTGTACGCGCGCTTCCTGAATGATAAGGCAGGGACTGATACCCGTTTCCCGGCTGAAATCATTGACATCAGCCGCGGCGGTATGCGCGTTCGCCTGGTGGATAATGGCGCCGTTGCCTTTATTCCTGCCCCGTTCCTGCATGCCGTCCGCGACGAACTGGTTTGTAGCCAGGAAAACGGGACCGTGCAAATTAAAGGCGAAACGGTTTACAAGGTCACTGACGTGATTGATGTCACCATCGCTGAAGTGCGCATGGAAACCCGCAGTATTATCGCGCGCCCTGTCGCCTGATAACCGCGTAAACTTCTGGCCGTTCCGTTAAGGGGTGGCCGGGAGTTCTCTCCTGAATTATCTCCCGCAAAATCATCGTTTTTTCTCACACTTTTCTGTTTCCCAACGCCACATTTCTCCAGAATTATCTACAGTAAAAGAGAGCCGTCATTGTCGACTGCAAATGAATAATTTGTGCGCTACTCAGCAGCCGCGGGAGAAAACGTGATGGACGATCTGGAGCAGAATTTGCTGTTTCGTTACATGGGTACGCATAGCCCCTGGTGGCGACTGACAGCAGACAGCAATGCTCTGCATCTTGCTGCCAGTGAAAGCGCTGACATCATTCAGGTGGTTGCGCTGGATGATGAACAGGCCGCGCTGATCCGCCAGCTCACCGTAATCACCTCCAGCATTGCCATGACCCTGCCTTTGTACGGTGTGGACGTTCCCGTTCATCTTGTCGGCCGTAAAATTAACAAAAATGAGTGGGCAGGAACGGCATCAGCCTGGAACGATACCCCTTCCGTTGCGCGCGACCTGGCGCAGGGGCTCTCCTTCGCCGAACAGGTAGTTTCCGAGGCTAACTCCGTGATTGTGATCCTCGACCAGAACGGGAATATTCAGCGCTTCAACCGTTTAAGTGAAGAATATACGGGCCTGAAGGAACAGGAAGTTATCGGGCAAAACGTGTTCAAACTGTTTATGAGCCGCAGCGAAGCCGCGGCCTCCAAACGCAACATCACCGGTTTTTTTCGTAACGGCAGCTCCTACGAAGTTGAACGCTGGATCAAGACCCGCAAGGGGCAGCGCCTGTTTCTCTTCAGAAATAAATTTGTTCACAGCGGCAGCGGAAAAAATGAAATTTTCCTCATCTGTTCAGGTACCGACATAACCGAGGAGCGTCGGGCCCAGGAGCGCCTGCGCGTTCTCGCCAATACGGATACGATTACCGGTTTGCCTAACCGAAATGCCATCCATGAGCTGATCTCTGATGCCATCACCGCTCGGGGTGACACGCAGGTTGGCGTAGTTTATCTCGATCTGGATAATTTTAAAAAAGTGAACGATGCCTATGGGCATATGTTTGGCGACCAGCTGCTACAGGCCGTTGCGCTGGCGATCCTGAGCTGCCTGGACGAAGGACAAACCCTGGCGCGCCTGGGTGGGGATGAGTTTATCGTGATGGCCACCGATACCTCGCAGGGCGCGCTGGAAGCGATGGCGTCGCGAATACTGACCCGACTGCGTCAACCTTTCCGCATCGGACTGATTGAGGTTTACACCGGCTGCTCGCTGGGCATCGCGCTTGCGCCCCAGCACGGTAACGATCGCGAAAGCGTCATTCGCAATGCCGACACCGCCATGTACACCGCCAAAGAAAATGGCCGGGGCAAATTCTGCGTCTTCTCGCCAGAGATGAACCAGCGCGTATTTGAATACCTGTGGCTGGATACCAACCTGCGTAAAGCGCTGGATAACGATCAGCTGTTAATCCACTACCAGCCCAAAATGACCTGGCGCGGCGAAGTCAGAAGTCTGGAGGCGCTGGTGCGCTGGCAGTCGCCAGAGCGTGGCCTGATCCCGCCGATGGAGTTTATCTCCTATGCCGAGGAATCAGGGCTGATTGTGCCTCTGGGCCGCTGGGTTATGCTTGATGTGGTGCGCCAGGTAGCAAAATGGCGCGACAAGGGGATCAACATGCGCGTCGCGGTCAACGTCTCCGCCCGTCAGCTGGCGGACCAGACCATCTTCAGTGACCTGAAGCAGGCGCTGAAAGACCTGAATTTTGAATACTGCCCGATTGACGTGGAATTAACCGAAAGCTGTCTCATTGAAAATGAAGAACTGGCCCTGTCAGTGATCCAGCAATTTAGCCGCCTGGGAGCGCAAATTCATCTGGATGACTTTGGTACGGGGTACTCTTCCCTGTCGCAACTGGCGCGCTTCCCTATCGATGCCATTAAGCTTGACCAGTCTTTCGTGCGGGATATCCATAAGCAGTCCATTTCACAGTCGCTGGTGCGTGCGATAGTCGCCGTGGCCCAGGCGTTAAATTTGCAGGTCATTGCTGAAGGGGTGGAAAGTGCAAAAGAAGACGCCTTTCTGACGAAGAATGGCGTCAACGAACGGCAGGGTTATCTTTTTGCTAAGCCCATGCCCGCTGCCGCATTCGAGCGATGGCTAAAACGTTATCAGGCCAGGAATGTCCGTTAGCTGGCTTTGCGTAAGCCCGTCGCCTGATGGCGATTTTGCAGCATAACCAGCCGCTCCATGTAGGCGATATCCTTCGGTTCAAGGCAGAAGGCGGCATCAACCCAATCCTCAGTAATGTCCATCAACTCGCTTCGCGGAAGTGGCAGCACGCGCGTACGTGCACGCAGCATGGCCCTTACGCCGTTCAGCTTCGGCTGTAGCGTGTCGATAAACGTCCGCACCGAAACATAGCTCTGTAACGGCTCAAATAAGAGATCCACAAGACCATGCTGCTCATACCATTCCGCCGTATGCGTCTCACCTTTGTAGATCAGCGCCTCCGCCATTTTCATGCCGGCACGACGCGCCACCAGTGAATAGCCGCCCATGCCCGGGAACAGATTGAACGCGATTTCCGGAAAGCCTAATCGAGCATCGCGCTGGGCCAGAATGAAATGATGCGCCAGGCGGCTTCAAACCCGCCCCCTAAAGCGCTTCCTTCCACCATAGCCAGCGTGACAGCGCCGGTATCAAACCCTCGCGAGGCGGCATGAACGCAGTCCACACAGGCCCGGGCATAGGCGCGTAACGCTTCGCGTCGGTTGTTTTTGATGCACTCAACGAAGAACTGTAAATCACCGCCGGTATTGTAGATGTCGGGGACCAGCGATCCGGTGACCCAAAAATCAACGACAAATCCGGACTGTCGAACCAGCCAGGAGAGATTCATGATCTCCTCGATCAGCGCATGGTTGAAGCAAGGCCGTGGCGTGGCACGTAACATCATCCACACCGTACGCCGTTCGGCCTCATAATAAGCCGCCAGTTGAGTGAATCGTTCAGCATCAGTAAACAATGTGCAGGTTGTCTGGTTGATAACTGTCATAGTCGAATTCCTCTTATAAAAAAGCGCGTTGCGCGCAGTTTTAGACTAATCCACCCCTACAACCCGCAGCAGACGGGGGTTAAATTTATCACTTTCATTTATGGACTTTGGTTATTGCATTTTTTACCTTCTCTTTTGAATCAATTTTCTGCATCATTGATAATATTAACTTTTCGCTTCAGGGTGAGCTTATGTCTAACATTGATGCAACAGCCGTGGCGCAGCGTATTGATACTGTGCTGGATATTCTTGTCGCAGGCGATTATCACTCTGCTATCCGTAATCTTGAGATCCTCAAGTCTGAACTGCTGGCTGAGAACGGCGCTGATAACGCTCCAGAATCCACTCAACCTAAAGCCCCGTGGGAAGTGTAACCACGTCGTTTCCGACCTTGCCTTTTAAATGGATGCTATGAACTCCCGACAACAAATCATTTTGCAGATGGTGATCGATCAGGGACGCGTAAGCGTGGTCGATCTCGCTAAAGCCACCGGCGTTTCTGAAGTCACCATTCGTCAGGATCTGAATCTTCTGGAAAAACAGAGCTACCTGCGGCGTGCGCACGGATATGCCGTTCCACTGGACAGCGACGACGTTGAAACCCGCATGATGAACAATTATGCGCTCAAGCGGGAGCTGGCGGAGTTTGCTGCATCCCTGGTGAATAACGGTGAGACCGTCTTTATTGAAAATGGCAGCAGTAACGCCCTTCTGGCGCGCACGCTTGCCGATCAAAAAGACGTTACCATCATCACCGTAAGCAGCTATATTGCCCATCTGTTGAAGGAAACTCGCTGCGAGGTGATTCTGCTGGGCGGCATTTACCAGAAGAAAAGCGAAAGCATGGTGGGGCCATTAACGCGCCAATATGTTCAGCAAGTTCACTTCAGTAAGGCATTCATAGGTATTGATGGCTGGCAGCCCGACACCGGCTTTACCGGCCGCGACATGATGCGTTCAGACGTGGTTAACGCCGTACTCGCCAAAGAGTGTGAAGCGATTGTGCTGACCGACAGCTCTAAGTTTGGCGCCGTACACCCTTATACGATGGGGCCGGCCTCGCGCTTCAGCCGTGTAATCACGGATGAGCGTTTGCGTGATGAATATCGCCAGCAATTAGAACAAGACGGTCTGACTGTCGATATTGTAAAAAAAACAGCCTGATTATCCTGCTGCGCCCGAATAATGGGCGCACTTAAACCTTTCTCTGAGAGTATTCCGACCCTTCCTTTAAGAGTTTTTACCTGTTGAAACCGTTCTAAACACGTAAAATTAGTATTAGCGATATAACAGGAAGTGACTATCACCTGCGTGATGATGAAACGCCTGCGCGACCAGCTTTCACGGGAACAGAATTTAAGTATGGATATTGTCTATACTTAAAGTGCATTCCTTTCCGTGAATCGATAATTCAGGAGAAAGTATTATGACCTTTACCAGCAAAAAATTAGCCGCCGCTGTTCTGGCAATCACTGTAGCAATGTCCCTGAGCGCTTGCTCTAACTGGTCTAAACGTGACCGTAACACCGCGATTGGTGCCGGTGCTGGTGCGCTTGGTGGTGCAGTATTAACGGATGGTAGTACGCTGGGTACATTAGGTGGTGCTGCCGTAGGTGGTATTATCGGTCACCAGGTGGGCAAATAATCACCATAACGGCTCTCACCGGCATAATAATATATTAAGTATTTTCAGGTCTGACTTACGCACGTAAAAAAAGAGCCACGGCAATGTCCGTGGCTCATTTATTTTAGCCGCCCGCCAGTTTGACTTTCATTCCTTTGGCTTCCAGCAGCGTTTTAATTAAATCTCGTTTATCGCCCTGAATCTCAATAATGCCGTCTTTTACTGCCCCACCGCATCCGCACTTCTTTTTAAGCTCAGCGGCGAGCTTTACCAGGTCTGCATCATCCAGGTCAATGCCGGTGACAAGGCAAACGCCTTTCCCTTTTCTGCCGCTGGTCTGGCGCTGAATTCGCACGATACCATCGCCTTTTGGACGTTCAGCTTTCTCTTTTGGCTCTTCAATGCGCCCGGTATCCGTTGAATAGACCAGACGACTGTTGGCGTCACGCATTATGCCCCCTTTTTCAGTGATGCATTAATCGCTTTCAGGGTCTCTGCCGGATGAGCGGATTGCGTCACCGGGCGACCAATCACCATATAGTCTACACCCGCGCTCAGCGCCTGCTCTGGCGTCATGATACGTCGCTGATCCCCTGACTCGCTGCCTGCTGGACGAATACCTGGCGTCACCAGTTTAAAATCGCGGCCTAACTCAGATTTGAAGCGAACCGCCTCCTGAGCCGAACAGACCACGCCATCGAGACCACACTGTTGCGTGAGGCGCGCCAGACGCTCTGCATGTTCGGCAGGTGACAACGTCACACCCAGGTCGCGCAGGTCGGATTCATCCATACTGGTCAGCACGGTGACGGCGATCAGAAGCGGAGCGTCATTACCAAACGGCACCAGCGCTTCGCGCGCAGCCGTCATCATGCGTGCCCCGCCCGATGCATGTACGTTAACCATCCACACGCCGAGTTCAGCTGCCGCAGCAACGGCGTGCGCAGTGGTATTTGGAATGTCGTGGAATTTCAGGTCGAGGAAAACGTCGAAACCACGTTGATGCAGATCGCGGACGATTTGTGGGCCGAACAGCGTAAACATCTCTTTGCCTACTTTCAGACGGCAATCGCGGGGATCAATGCCATCAACAAAGGCCAGTGCGGCGTCACGGTTATTGTAATCCAGGGCAACAACTACGGGAGAATCGGTAACTACGCGGGAAGTGGAGGATGTAACAGACGTCATGACCAGCCCTTTTCGTCTATGGGCGCGCAGCGGCGCGGAACAGATAAACGGCGTGCATTCTACCTGCCCTCGGGGTAAATGAACAGAATCGAATGCTTTTCCTGCTGAACCCCAGACCGCACGGTGCTGATGGAATTACTGTAACCATTAGTATGTTGTAACTAAAGTGCAGCGTTTTAAAAAATTACTGTCCGTCCAGACCTCGGATTGGCTTAATGGTGGACCACGCCCGGCAGGAAGGGCAATGCCAGTAGAGCGAATAGGCGGTGAAGCCGCATTTCTGGCAGCGATAGCGCGGTTTGCTGCGCACCTGTTCACCCACCATGTCTCGCAGCACCATCAGGCTCTCTTTAGCGCGCCCTTCTTCTGCGTCATTAAGGTGGTAATCCATCAGCTTATGGAAGACACGCATGGTAGGATGACGCTGCAACTGACGGGTAATGTATACCTGGGCGGTATCGCTTCCTTCATGCTCTTCGACGACATCTGACAGCATCAGCTCGGCTGTGGCACCTGTATTCTCTTCAACACAGCGACGCAGAAACGCAACCCACTCGTCCTGCTTACCGAGCTGCTGATAGCAGGTTTGCAGCATTTCCAACGTTTCGCTGACCAGCTCTTTGTCCTGATCGATAACGCGAAGCAGGCTCTCCACGGCTTTGGCGTAATCACCGTTAGCCATAAAGACCCGCCCCATCATGATCGAGATGCGCGCGCTGTTGCGATCGGCCGCTGCGCCTTTCTTTAACAGTGCCATGGCTTTATCCATGTCATCGCTACCCATCTGCTGGAGAGCCAGCTCGCAATAGAAGTGGGCAATTTCGACGCGCTGTTTGTCTTTGCCGAGTTTGACCAGCCGTTCAGCGGTATCAATCGCTTTTTGCCAGTCGCTGGTGGCCTGATAGATTTGCAGAAGCTGCTGAAGCGCACCGATACGGAAGTCCGTCTCATCCACCAGCTGAGAGAACATATCCTCGGCGCGATCGTAAAGCCCCGCGGCCATATAATCTCGCCCCAGCTGCTGCACGGCCAGCAACCGTTGCTCATAGGTCAACGAAGCGCTTTCCATCAAGGTCTGGTGGATACGAATGGCACGGTCAACCTCTCCGCGCGAGCGGAACAGGTTTCCCAGGGTGAGATGCGCCTCAACGGTGCCGGTATCCTCTTTAAGCATATCGAGGAACAGATCCACCGCTTTATCCTGCTGATTGCTCAGCAGGAAGTTCACCCCCGCTACGTAGTCACGGGAGAGTCGGTTTGCTTCATCCTGTTTTGTTTGTTGCGCGCTTCTGCGGCCCATATACCAGCCATAGGCTGCGGCGACAGGCAAAAGCAGAAACAACAACTCCAGCATATTCGATTATTCCTTGACTACCGGCACACCAGAGCTCGCCGGAATGTCAGACGCAGGCGTAAGTTGATGTTCAAGTCGTTTAATTTTACGTTCAGCGCGAACAAGAGAAACACGAACCTTAAGCCAGAACAGGCCGCATACAAGCCAGCCGATGACAAACCCCGCCGCGAATAACACAGCCAGCAGGCTCGACACCCGGTACTCGCCCTGCGCCAGCAGATAGTTGAAACTTACCTGTTGATCGTTTTGCGCGCCCAATGTGACTGAAATGACGAAAATCGCCAACACCAGTAAGAAAATGAGTAAATATTTCACATGACTTCCCGTTATGTGGTTCGAGCGTATAAAGCGTGTTCAACTCACTGCAATCAGCCTTATAAGCTACCATTTTAGTGGCGGGCGCGAAATGGAAAAAGTAACGCGCCCTACATGGATTTATGGTCAAAATGCGGAATATCAACCTTCAGGTTCCGCCAGACTCCCTTTCGGCTATTTCTTCCTTCTCTTCCGGCGGCGGCGTCAGGGGTCCACAAAAACGTTGTGCAAGCCAGGTCGCCAGCGTCACCAGTACCCACGAGATCAGCGTTGCCACCACCAAATCACGCGGCCAGTGCATCCCCAGCAGCATCCGGCTGCCCATTACGCCTGTCGCCCAGACCAGCAAAATCGCAATCGTGAGGGTACGCCGACGCGGCCACAGCAGTCCTACGCCAAGTAGCGCCCAGCTGGCAGCAAACATCGTATGCCCGGAAGGAAACGCAAAGCCGGTCTCTTTTTGCCAGTGTTTGCGTAAAAAGGTCGGGATATCCTGCTGTTCCGCAAGTTGCTCCTTTACCAGCGCACCGCGATCTTTACGCTTTAAATTGTAGAACTCATCCACCGGAACATGGTGCGTTTTTTCCAGCCAGACGACGAAAGGACGGGGTTCCTGCACGCGATCTTTCACCCACGACTTCACCCCCTGCCCGATGAGTATGGCCCCGCCGAGAATGGCAAACAGTACCAGCGCCGCACGAAGGCGAAAGCGCAGGCACCACAGGAACCAGCCACAGAGCAGCACGTGTGTAATAATCCCCCACGGCTGGGTGACCGTCTCGGTTATCCAGTATAGGGCTTTCAGCCACGTCTCGTTTTGTCCGGGCTGCCACATCCAGCCGGAGAACCAAACGACCAGGGGTATAACGAGCAATACGGCGGCACCTGCGGCCGTTCGTCTGGCAATCGAAAGCATGTCCTCTCCTTTTTCACTAAGCACCACAATCATAACTGAATTTCTTCATTCTGGTGGATATGTCGGATTGTGCGTTTAACGTTTGTAAAGCGTGGTGGTGATTAGGTGAAGTTGCCGGGCTTGTGGCAAAATAGTCCAATACAGAAAGCATAATGGGGCAAAGGCACGAAACGTGTCAGCCTGGTCTGGAGAATCACATGCAGCTTAAACGTGTGGCAGAAGCCAAACTGCCAACCCCATGGGGCGATTTCCTGATGGTGGGTTTTGAAGAACTGGCAACCGGGCAAGATCACGTCGCCCTGGTATTCGGCGACATTTCGGGGCAAACGCCGGCGCTGTCCCGCGTTCATTCAGAGTGTCTGACCGGTGACGCGCTGTTCAGCCTGCGGTGCGACTGCGGTTTCCAGCTTGAAGCCGCCCTTTCTCATATCGCAGAGGAAGGACGTGGCGTTCTGCTGTATCACCGTCAGGAAGGACGCAATATTGGCCTGCTGAATAAAATCCGCGCCTACGCGTTGCAGGATCAGGGCTACGATACCGTCGAAGCGAACCATCAGCTCGGCTTTGCTGCTGACGAGCGCGATTTCACCCTGTGCGCAGATATGTTCAAGCTGCTGGGTGTGGACGAAGTGCGTCTGTTGACCAATAACCCGAAAAAAGTGGAAATACTCACTGAAGCGGGCATCAATATCGTGGAACGCGTGCCGCTGATTGTCGGCCGCAACCCGAAAAACGCGCACTACCTCGATACTAAAGCCGCCAAAATGGGGCATCTGCTGAGCGAGTAAACGCAAAACGCCCGGCACATGTGCCGGGCGTTTTTATCAGTCCAGCATCTTACGAATTACATAATGTAAAATGCCGTCGTTCTGGTAATAGGTCAGCTCTGTTGCCGTATCAATACGACACCGGCAATCCAGCACTTCTGTCGTACCATCTGCGCGCGTTAATTTCACCGGAACGGTTTTACCCGGTTGCAGATTTTGCAGACCGCTGATATCAATCTGCTCTTCCCCGGTCAGACCCAGCGTTTTACGCGTCACGCCCTGCGGGAACTCCAGCGGCAAGATCCCCATGCCGATCAGGTTTGAGCGGTGGATACGTTCAAAGGATTCGGCAATCACCACGCGAACCCCGAGCAGACGCGGACCTTTTGCCGCCCAGTCGCGACTGGAACCGGAGCCGTACTCTTTACCGGCAATAACGGCCAGCGGCGTCCCCTCCTGCTGATACTTCATGGCTGCGTCATAAATTGAAATGACCTCTGTATCCGGCAGGTGGCGCGTCATGCCCCCTTCCACGCCCGGAACCATTTCATTGCGAATGCGGATGTTGGCAAAGGTCCCGCGCATCATCACTTCGTGGTTACCACGGCGCGAACCGTAGGAGTTGAAATCGCGACGTTCCACGCCACGGCTTTGCAGATACCGACCTGCCGGACTGTCCGCCTTGATGCTCCCCGCCGGAGAGATATGGTCGGTGGTGACGGAATCGCCCAGCATCGCCAGGATCCGCGCGCCGTGAATATCTTTCAGCGGTGCAGGCTCCGCCAGCATTTCGTCGAAGAATGGCGACAGGCGAATATAGGTGGAATCATCCTGCCAGTCATAGGTATCGGAACCCACCACGTCGATCGCTTTCCATTCCGCTGTGCCTTCGAACACTTCCGCATACTCTTTGCGGAACATCTCGGTGGAAACTTTCTCTACCGCGCGCGCAATTTCACGCGATGATGGCCAGATGTCTTTCAGATAGACCGGTTCATTTTTGCGATCGTGACCAATCGGATCGGTCGCCAGGTTAATGTTCATGTTTCCGGCCAGCGCATAGGCTACAACCAGCGGCGGCGAGGCCAGCCAGTTGGTTTTCACCAGCGGATGAATACGCCCTTCAAAGTTTCGGTTACCAGAAAGTACCGCGCCAACGGTCAAATCACCCTGCCTGATCGCCACTTCAATAGGCTCAGGCAGTGGACCAGAGTTACCGATACAGGTCGTACAGCCGTAGCCCACCAGGTTGAAGCCCAGCTCGTCGAGGTAAGGCGTGAGTCTGGCCTGCGCCAGATAATCGGAAACCACTTTCGAACCAGGCGCCAGAGAGGCTTTAACCCATGGCTGTGGCTTGAGCCCCAGTTCTACCGCTTTTTTTGCCAGCAGCCCGGCAGCCATTAACACACTCGGGTTGGACGTGTTGGTACAGGAAGTGATAGCGGCGATCACCACGGCGCCGTCAGGAAGCTGATACTGATGCCCGTTCAGAACATAGTCCACCGGACGGTGATCTTTTTGCGCGGCGTTAACCTCCAGCTCATTGCTGGCGGCAAAGGCTTTGGGAACGTTGCTCAGGGCGACGCGGTCCTGCGGACGTTTTGGCCCTGCGAGGCTTGCCTCAACGGTGCCCATATCCAGTTCCAGCGTACTGGTAAATACCGGCTCGTCACCCGGGTTACGCCACATGCCCTGCGCTTTGGTGTAGGCCTCAACGAGAGCCACCTGCTCCTCGCTGCGACCACTGAGGCGCATATACTCCAGCGTAACGCTATCAATCGGGAAAAAGCCGCAGGTCGCGCCATATTCCGGCGCCATGTTGGCGATGGTGGCCCGGTCCGCCAGCGGCAAGGAATCCAGACCATCGCCATAAAATTCAACGAATTTACCCACCACACCATGCTTACGCAGCATCTGGGTGACCGTCAGAACCAGATCCGTGGCGGTGATGCCTTCGGACAATTTACCGGTCAGCTTAAAGCCCACCACATCGGGAATGAGCATTGATACCGGCTGGCCGAGCATGGCCGCTTCCGCTTCAATACCACCGACGCCCCAACCCAGAACGCCAAGGCCGTTAATCATGGTTGTGTGTGAATCGGTGCCCACCAGCGTATCCGGGTAAGCCACCCACTCTTTATCCTGCAATTCACTCCAGACGGCTTTGCCGAGATATTCCAGGTTGACCTGGTGACAAATGCCGGTGCCCGGTGGAACAACGCTGAAGCGGCTGAACGCCTGCTGACCCCATTTCAGAAATACGTAGCGTTCATGGTTACGTTCCATCTCCAGACGGACGTTTTCGCCGAAAGCATCGTCGTCACCAAAGTGATCGACGGTGACGGAGTGGTCAATGACGAGGTCTACCGGGGACAGGGGGTTAACCTTAGCAGTATCGCCCCCGAGACGCTTAACGGCTTCACGCATGGCAGCCAAATCCACAACCGCTGGTACGCCGGTGAAATCCTGCATAAGCACCCTGGCCGGGCGATAGGCAATTTCTCTGTCTGCATGTGCATTCTTCAGCCACCCTGCCAGAGCCTGGATATCCTCCTCGGTAACCGAGTCGCCATCCTGCCAGCGCAAGAGGTTTTCCAGTAAGACTTTCAACGACTTGGGTAACCGCGAAATGTCCCCAAGCGTTCTGGCAGCCAGCGGTAAGCTATAGTAGCGCCAGG
The DNA here is from genome assembly GCF_049238805.1 of Enterobacter cloacae complex sp. CDL013. Classification (NCBI taxonomy): domain Bacteria; kingdom Pseudomonadati; phylum Pseudomonadota; class Gammaproteobacteria; order Enterobacterales; family Enterobacteriaceae; genus Enterobacter; species Enterobacter cloacae complex sp. CDL013. The sequence continues at coordinate 369,546 of NZ_JBMKGT010000007.1, forward strand.
TTTTATTTTCCGCCTGTAATGTGTCCTTACTGGCTTCGCGTAGGGTTAACGACATAAGCTCCTCCTTAAAAACAGGGATGTCCTGACAATCATCAGGGCTGTAATTAAAGATAACACAAAGATGTCGTAACGTTTTGATAACAACCCAAATTGATAAATTTAGGAATGGTCCAACACGAGGGATAAAACAAAAAACCCCGCCGTGGCGAGGTTTTACGATTTAGTGCAAGGCCAGCCAGAGGAGCTGACACCAGAAGAGGATCGACGCTGAGAATACGCCGAGCCATGACCAGTATTTTACGGTTGTCATGTTATTCATCATAGGGACACCAGACTTTAATTATTTAAGGTTGCGAGGTCTGCCCTCGTTCTATATTGCTGATGTGTATTTATTAAGGAGTACAAAAGCGCACAGTCTTTATTCAGACTATTTGCATCATTACGCAAAATTCAAAATTATTGTTTTTTGGGTTCGTCTTCCGCGAACACATCAATAAAGGCCTGCTGCTGTGGCGTCAGTTTCCAGGAAGCTGGCACGCTGGTTGCTGGCGCCTTACGGGCTTTGTGAGCATTGTCACGAAGCTGACACATCTCTTTTCTCGCTTCTGTACGCACCGTCATGACCATAATCAACCCCAGTAATTCCAGACAAGAAGAGCAACCACCACCCAGAACAGGGCAGAGCCAAGAAAGACCGCCAGCCAGGCTTTACGCTTAAGCGCGGGATCCCTTTGCGGTTCTTCACTTCCTGACGGCATTGCTAACCTCATACAATCGACATCGCTTATCATTTAGAGACCAAACAATTGGCACAAGTAATCATCTGATGAGATAAATCCTAAAGAAACTTTAGCCGAAAAGCCAGTGAATTTACGTATCTGGGCCTGGGAAAATTCAATCTTTTGACCCGAAATAAATAATTGAAAAGAATAATTTGCACACCTGTAAATTAGTTTCTACTTTTGTCGCAAATTTGCGACAGTAAAACCATAGTCATTTAATGGGTTATGACGATATATGACAGTGGACGTAGATGATGATAATTCTAATTCAGGTTTAAAGGGGAATGACGGTATCTTTCCGTACCAGAAAGATACCGGGTGTGATTATTTGGCGGGAAGTTTAATGTCTTTAAACATCTCTTCGATGTCTTCATTGGAGCGTAACGCTACAGCTGTATCCACCACGTCGCGCGTTAAATGTGGCGCGAAGCGTTGAATAAAATCATACATATAGCTGCGCAGGAACGTGCTGCGACGAAAACCTATCTTGGTGGTGCTGTGGCTGAAAATATCATGCGCATCCAGACGCACCAGATCCGGGTCTGAGACAGGATCTACCGCCATGCTGGCAATAACCCCAACGCCCAGGCCCAGACGCACATATGTTTTTATGACGTCCGCATCCGTCGCCGTAAAGACAATCCGTGGCGTTAATCCGGCGCGGTTAAACGCGGTGTCCAGTTCAGAACGGCCCGTAAAGCCGAACGTATAGGTCACCAGCGGGTATTGCGCCAGTTCTTCGATTGTCACTTCGCCCTTCCCCGCCAGCGGGTGATCCGGGGTCACGACAATAGAGCGGTTCCAGTGGTAGCACGGGAGCATGACCAGATCATCGTACAGATGGAGGGCTTCCGTCGCGATAGCGAAGTCTGCATTGCCTTTAGATACGGCCTCTGCGATTTGCGTCGGTGAGCCCTGATGCATATGCAGGGAAACGCGGGGATAGCGTTCGATGAAACCTTTGATCACCCCGGGAAGCGCATAACGCGCCTGGGTGTGCGTGGTGGCAATATACAGAGAGCCTTTATCCGGCCAGGTATGTTCCCCAGCGACGGATTTAATGGCGTCGACTTTGGAGAGCACTTCCCGTGCGATGCGTATGATTTCCTGTCCAGCCGGCGTGACCTGAGTCAGGTGCTTACCGCTGCGGGCAAAGATCTGAATACCTAACTCATCCTCCAGCATACGCACCTGCTTGCTGATGCCGGGCTGCGAGGTATAAAGACCCTCTGCGGTGGAAGAGACATTGAGGTTATGATTGACGACCTCAACGATATAGCGAAGCTGCTGTAATTTCATGCCAGACCATCCGATTTAGCGCATGAGTCAATCGCTTAAGACGATTTAATAATAAGAAACGGGTTAACTATAACCACTATATCATTTATAGCCAGGCTGTATAGTACGGAACAAAAAATAATAACTACGTAATAAAAAAGGGCCGGAAGTCCGGCCCTTTCACAGGTAAATTACGGTAAGGGAAGATTATTTCTTGCCTTCAACCCATTTCCCGTCGACGAAGAAGGCTGACCATCCGGTCGCTTTGCCCTCTTTCTCTGCCGCCACGTACTGCTGCTTCGTTTTACGGCTGAAGCGCACCACGGTTTTGTTGCCTTCCGGATCCTGCTGTGGCGCATCGGCCAGGTAACGCAGTTTTTCCGGCAGACGGTCACGGAAGCGGTACAACTCTTCTACCAGCGGCGCACGGGTTTCGCGCGATTTCGGGAAGGTGTTGGCCGCCAGGAATACCCCGGCAGCGCCGTCACGTAGCACGAAATACGCGTCTGACTTCTCACACGGCAGCTCAGGAAGCGGAACCGGATCTTCCTTCGGCGGCGCAACTTCACCGTTACGCAGGATCTTACGCGTGTTTTTACAGTCGTCGTTGGTGCATGCCATGTACTTACCGAAGCGTCCCATTTTCAGGTGCATTTCGGAACCACATTTCTCACACTCAACGATCGGACCGTCATAGCCCTTAATGCGGAACTCACCTTCTTCGATCTCATAACCATCGCAGGTCGGGTTATTGCCACAAACGTGCAGTTTGCGTTTTGGATCGATCAGGTAGCTGTCCATCGCCGTGCCGCATTTCTTACAGCGGCGTTTGGCGCGCAGTGCGTTAGTCTCCGCATCGTCCCCTTCCAGCACGTTGAGAACTTCGTTCTCCGGCACGAGGTTGATGGTGGTTTTGCAACGCTCTTTCGGTGACAGCGCATAACCAGAGCAACCGAGGAACACGCCCGTGGTCGCGGTACGGATCCCCATTTTACGGCCACAGGTTGGGCAGTCGATGCTCGTCAGTACCATCTGGTTCGGCAGCATGCCGCCCTCTTCAGGATCTTTCTCGGCTTTCTCAAGCTGATTGGTAAAATCGCTGAAGAAGCTGTCGAGAACTTTCTTCCACTCTGCCTTATGGCTGGCAACCTCATCGAGGCTGTCTTCCATCTGCGCGGTGAAGTCATAGTTCATCAACTCGCGGAAGTTCGCTTCCAGACGGTCGGTGACAATCTCCCCCATTTTTTCAGCATAGAAACGACGGTTCTCAACGCGAACGTATCCACGATCCTGAATGGTCGAAATGATTGACGCATAGGTGGACGGGCGACCGATGCCGCGTTTTTCCAGCTCTTTCACCAGCGATGCTTCGCTAAAGCGCGCAGGTGGCTTGGTGAAGTGCTGAGCCGGGACCAGATCAACCAGCGACAGCTCGTCACCTTTGTTGACTGAAGGCAGCGTTCTGTCTTCATCACCTTTACGCAGCGCAGGCATCACTTTTGTCCAGCCGTCGAAGCGCAGAATACGGCCGCGCGCTTTCAGGCGGAAATCACCCGCGCCGACGGTCAGCGTGGTGGAGTCGTATTTCGCTGGCGTCATCTGGCAGGCTACGAACTGGCGCCAAATCAGCTGATACAGCTTCTGGGCGTCCGCTTCCATATCTTTCAGCGATTCTGCCAGAACGGAAACGTCAGAAGGTCGAATCGCTTCGTGCGCTTCCTGAGAATTCTCTTTGCTGGCGTACTGATTAGGACTGTCCGGCAGATATTTCTTACCGAAGTTGTCCTCGATATAGCCGCGCACCATGTTGACAGCGTCCTGGCTCAGGTTGGTGGAGTCAGTACGCATGTAGGTGATGTAACCCGCTTCATACAAACGCTGGGCCATCATCATGGTTTTCTTCACGCCGTAACCCAGACGCGTACTCGCCGCCTGCTGAAGCGTTGACGTGATAAACGGTGCGCCAGGCTTGCTGCTGGTCGGTTTGTCTTCACGATCCAGAACCTGATAACGCGCTTTTTCCAGCAGCGCCACGGCGGCCATGGTCTGATCGCGATTTTCAGGTCGGAACGGTTTGTCGTTGTGGTGGCTCACCTGCAACGGCAGCGCATCGCCGCCCGGCGTGGTGACATTCGCATCCACTTCCCAGAACTCTTCCGGGACGAACGCTTTGATCTCGCGTTCACGCTCAACAACAAGACGAACAGCAACAGACTGCACACGCCCCGCAGACAGGCCGCGAGCGACCTTTTTCCACAGCAACGGCGAGACCATGTAGCCTACAACGCGGTCCATAAAGCGACGCGCCTGCTGAGCGTTAACACGGTCGATATTCAGTTCACCCGGCTTTTCAAACGCCTGACGAATCGCATTCTTTGTAATTTCGTTGAACACTACACGGCTGTAGCGTTTGTCATCACCCCCGATCACTTCCCGCAGGTGCCATGCGATGGCCTCCCCTTCGCGGTCAAGGTCGGTTGCGAGATAAATGTGGTCTGCTTTTTCAGCAAGCTGTTTCAGCTCGTTAACGACTTTTTCTTTGCCTGGCAGCACTTCGTAATGTGCATCCCAGTTGTGCCATGGGTTAACACCCATGCGGTTGACAAGCGCGCTACGTTCATCCTTTTTAGGCTTTTTAGCCCCTTTGGTGGAGGTAGAGTCTGCGCTCTTTTTGCTGGCTGAGCCACTGGTCGGCAAGTCGCGAATGTGACCAACGCTGGACTTAACCACGTAGTCATTGCCCAGATATTTATTGATCGTTTTGGCTTTTGCCGGGGACTCAACGATGACGAGAGCTTTACCCATATTCACCTTTACCTAATTTAATTCTTCCAGGAATACGCCGCACGTTGATTTCCCTTCCGCTGACGACGAGCCATTGATATTGCGACGTCGTCAGGGGATATCAACCCCTATGTGTTACCGAACGTCAGAATGGCGACATCCAGGTCATTGAGTTTTCGGGTATTTTTCTCACATCAAAGTTCATTCGTGACGAATTCCCGGTCGAATGTCAAGCAATTCTGTTGCCAGAATGACGAAAGCGCACACTGTACCTGATAAAATTCGTTACGCAACTTTATTAGCATGCAAAAGCAAATCCCGCCAGCCAGCCCCTGTTCCTTATCCCCTCGGATAACAGGGAAAATTTGCCCCCGAAGCGACCCAGGCGTAGACTATTGTCACTGTTTAAGGAGTGGAATATGCAGAATACGACCCAACCCATTGACCGAGCTTCACTGCTTATCGAAGCAAACAAACTCATTCGCGACCATGAAGACACCCTGGCGGGGATTGAAGCGACTGGCGTGGAACAACGTAATGGCGTGCTGGTGTTCAGCGGTGAATACTTCCTTGATGAACAAGGATTACCCACCCCAAAAAGCACCGCCGTATTTAACATGTTTAAATACCTGGCGCATACCCTCTCAGAGAAGTACCACCTGGTCGATTAAAACGAAAACGCGAGGCATCTGCCTCGCGTTTTTCTTTACAGCAGCGGCTTTTGTCCGCGCTGCAACCAGCGTAGCAGCAGGCGATCCGCGCTTTCTGCCGCGCTATTGGTAAAACGGTCGAGCAGGCGCTTACGTCGGGTGAAGCGCACCCCCACCAGCTCACGGCCTTCCATCAGGTTGAGCAGGAGGTCGTCGCTGGTACCCACTTCATCCACCAGCCCTTTCTCCTGCGCCTGCGTGCCGTACCAGTGTTCGCCCGTAGCCACCTGCTCAATGTCCAGCGTTGGGCGCATGCGGTGCACGAAATCTTTGAACAGATGGTGGGTTTCGTTCAGATCTTCCCGGAATTTCTGCCGTCCCTCTTCGGTATTTTCGCCGAGCAGCGTCAGCGTACGTTTGTACTGGCCCGCCGTATGCAGTTCAATGTCGATCTCTTTATTTTTCAGGAAACGATTGAAGTTAGGGATCTGCGCGACTACCCCAATCGAGCCGATAATGGAGAACGGTGCCGCGACGATTTTATCCGCCACGCACGCCATCATATAGCCGCCACTCGCCGCGACCTTATCTACCGCCACGGTGAGCGGGATCTGTTTATCCCGCAGACGTTGTAACTGCGAAGCCGCCAGTCCATACCCATGCACTACGCCACCCGGGCTTTCAAGGCGTACCACCACCTGATCCTGGACTGTCGCCACGGCCAGCACCGCCGTCACTTCTTCACGCAGTGAGGAGACTTCATGCGCATCCATGCTACCTTTAAAATCGAGCACATAGACGCGCGGTTTTGCGTCAGCCTGTGGCGTGGCGAGTTTAGCTTTCGCCTTCGCAGCTTTGGCGTCATGCTTATGTTTTTTCTTCTGGGCTTTTAGCCACAGCTTCTGTTGATGATCGTCAAGCAGCGCCAGAGACATCTCCTCCTGCATCTCTTTATACTGTTCGCTCAGGCGGGTAATGCGTAACTCACCACGCTGACGCTTACGCTGCGTCAGGTTGACAATCAGGACGGCAATCACCGCGACAGCTATAACCACCGTCGCGATTTTGGCCAAAAACAACCCATACTGAGAAAGTAATTCCACGCGTTCCACCTTGATTTAACCACGAATCTTTCACGCCAGTGTACAACAGCCCTGCGCAGGCGTCTCGCTCTGGACATTACCTCTGCGAGGCGGCTTCAGGAATCCCCCGTTTCTGGTTTAAATCTTTGCAAATTGTTAATTTCCCAGCGATCTGTCCTGTAGACTGATTGAATTCTGACGCTGTTTCGGGCATAAAGCCGAAAAGTCATAAATAAAGGTGCAAGTTACGCCCAATGCGCCTGAGGAGCCACCGTGCATTATCAGCCACAAAAAAACCTTCTACAGAACCGCATCATTCTGGTTACCGGTGCCAGCGACGGGATTGGTCGCGAAGCGGCGCTGACCTATTCTGAATACGGTGCGAGCCTTATTCTGCTGGGACGTAATGAAGAAAAGCTCAAGGCCGTCGCCCGTGAAATCGAAAACGCCGGCGGTACCCCCACGCCCTGGTATACGCTCGATCTGCTGACCTGTACGCCAGCGTCATGTCAGGCCCTTGCCCAGCGTATCAGCACGCATTATCCGCGTCTGGATGGCGTACTGCACAACGCGGGGTTACTGGGCGAAGTGCGCCCGATGGATGAACAGGATCCAGAGATTTGGCAGCAGGTGATGCAGGTTAACGTCAACGGGACGTTTTTTCTGACCCAGGCCTTGCTTCCTTTATTACTCAACTCCGATTCCGGCTCGCTGGTCTTTACCTCCTCCAGCGTGGGGCGTCAGGGGCGTGCGAACTGGGGGGCTTACGCCGTCTCAAAATTTGCCACCGAAGGAATGATGCAGGTGCTGGCCGAAGAGTACCAAAGCCGCCACCTGCGGGTTAACTGTATTAACCCGGGCGGTACGCGCACCAAAATGCGTGCCAGCGCCTTCCCGACAGAAGATCCGCAAAAGCTTAAAACCCCGGCCGATATTATGCCTCTTTACCTGTGGCTGATGGGTGACGACAGCCGTCGTAAAACCGGAATGACCTTCGATGCCCAGCCAGGCCGCAAACCGGGGATATCGCAATGAGTGAAGATCGTCATCAGCAGCGCCAGCAGCGTCTGAAAGAACAGGTTGATGCACGCGTGGCAGCCGCTCAGGACGAGCGCGGGATCCTCATCGTGTTCACCGGCAACGGTAAAGGAAAAACCACCGCCGCATTTGGTACCGCCACCCGCGCAGTCGGACATGGGCAGAAAGTGGGCGTGATCCAGTTTATCAAGGGTGAATGGCCCAACGGCGAGCGTAATCTGCTCGAGCCGCATGGCGTTGAGTTTCAGGTGATGGCGACCGGTTTTACCTGGGATACCCAGAACCGAGAAACCGATACCGCAGCCTGCCTCGCCGTCTGGGAGCATGCTAAAAGGATGCTCTCTGACCCGTCGTTGAACATGGTGTTGCTGGATGAGATCACCTATATGGTCGCCTACGACTATCTGTCGCTGGAGGCCGTGCTGGCTGCCCTGAAAAACCGCCCAGCGCATCAGACGGTTATTGTCACGGGGCGCGGGTGTCATCGGGATATTCTGGAGCTGGCCGATACCGTCAGCGAGCTGCGTCCGGTTAAGCATGCGTTCGATGCGGGAATCAAAGCGCAAATTGGGATTGATTACTGAAGAAAAAAAGCCCGGTGTATTCACCGGGCTTTTCAATTAACCGTTGTTATTACGGCTGCCAGAGCGGCGATTGCTGCTGACCTGGCTGTGACGCTTCACCGCACGGCGGATCTGATTCGCCTTCATGCGACGACGATCTTTCTCTACCGCCACTTTCGACGAGGTTTCTGGCGTCAGGCCAACCAGATCGCGCAGGTAGTTGGTTTGCGGCAGATCCAGCTCGGTATAGCCGCCACGTGGCAGGCCTTTCGGCAGCAGAATGTCGCCATAGCGGACGCGAATCAAGCGACTTACCTGGACACCGACCGCTTCCCACAGACGACGCACCTCGCGGTTACGTCCCTCTGTCAGGGTAACGTTGTACCACTGGTTAATGCCTTCACCACCGGTAAACTTGATGGTTTTGAACGCCGCTGGGCCGTCCTCCAGTTGAACGCCACGCGACAGGTCGCGCAGTTTGTTCTCATCAACCTGGCCGAAAACACGAACGGCGTATTCACGTTCCACTTCACGACTCGGGTGCATCAGACGGTTTGCCAGTTCACCATCGGTGGTGAACAGCAGCAGGCCGCAGGTGTTCACGTCCAGACGTCCTACGGCAATCCAGCGGGCGCCACGCAGTTTTGGCAGACGGTCAAACACCGTCGGGCGACCTTCCGGATCGTTGCGGGTACACAGTTCGCCTTCCGGCTTGTAGTAAGCCAGCACGCGGCAGATCTGTTCAGCAGACTCTTTCACGGAGATAAGATGGCCGTCAATGCGGATCTTCAGCCCCGGTACGATTTCAACGCGGTCACCGAGCGTGGCGATTTTACCGTCCACACTCACGCGGCCTGCTTCAATAATGGCTTCGATTTCACGGCGCGAACCGTGGCCGGCACGCGCCAGCACTTTCTGTAACTTCTCGCTCATTGAGCTTCCTCAGGTGTCGCCTTCACAGGCGTCTGGTATACTTTCTAAAACAACGAGTTAGCCAATAAATCGACTTAACTCACTGATCTGTAACTCTTTCATGGTACACAGCATGGCAAACAACGTGTCACACAAGCTGTCACACACAATGATTCGTGGGCGCACATACTACACTAACTTTAGACTAAATGATTCAACAAGTTTTGTGCGTCTGAGTCTCGGTACTGATAGCCGAAAGCAAGCAGAAGTGATCATGAATCAGATCCGCCCTTTCATTCCCCTTGTGCAGAATGGAACGATGAGCCTCGAAGAGTTCAAACGCAAAATGCAAGGCTACCGAGCTGCCACTAAGCAGGACTTTGACAACTATCTTCTACATGCACTCGAAAGAGATATTGCAGAGGTGGAGCGTCTGCCGGAGTTAGGACAGTGGCACAGAAACATACATCCTAATTGTCTATTATCTGCTTCAGATACGGTAGAAGCCGCACAAGGCTATTCGGAAGCTCACTTCCAACGCGTGGTTAATGGTAGCGATCAGACAGCAAACGAAGTGCTTGCAAGTCTTCACATGAATAAACTTGAACTTTCCAAGGGAGATTTGCCCTTTGCGAATCAAGTAGGTGCTGCACTTGATATGAGCCGCGCGACCGTCGCGCAAGCCTATGAAGCATTCTATTCGAAAGATTTGCTACGATATCGCCAACTCATTGCAACACTGCAAAATCAGTTAGAAGAGCAGAAACTAAAATCTTCACCCCAAAGTAGGGTTGAAACAAACCAGGCTTTTTCAACGGAAGTTAAAGATACCGCAAGCCAAGCAATCAAACTTTCCGAAGCATGGACGCAGTATGTTGAAGAAAAAGGTCAAAAATGGCGAGCAAGCATCGCTAACGAGAACCAGCGTTTCTTTGATGTGCTGATTTACGTTATTGGTGATAAACCGATTGATCGGGTTACTAAGCAAGATATTCGTGAAGCGCTGAAAGTGACCGAAAACTTACCTACTCGTACTAAGCTGCCATACAAGCGCCTATCTTTGCCTGAATGCATTGATTATGACGTACCAGAGGAAGATCTGATCAGTAGTCAGCATGTTGAAAAACATCTCAAGATCTGGCGCTCGCTTTTTAAAACTTACCTCGTCGAAACCAAAGACCAGTTAGAGAAATCCCCAACCGATGGAATCACATATGAGGTGAAGCCTAATCGGAGAGGTCATTTCAGCAACACTGAGTTGAGTAAGCTTAAAACCAAGCTGTTCTCACTGGAAAATAACGATTGGCGCAAATGGTACTTCCTCACCCTCATTTATACTGGTGCTCGACGTGGCGAGATTGCCTCTATCAGAAAGCGGGACATCCGTTTAGATGAAGAAACTTCACGCTGGTACATTTATATAGAAGACGGGAAAACCGAACATGCCCAACGCCAGATACCACTCAATAAGGTTTTAGAGTCAGGTTTACTCAGTCTTGCCGATGCTCTAAACGATGGTGATCTGATTTTCAGTGACTTACCTAACTACACCACAGCAACAGTCGAATGGGGTAAGTTGATGAATGAAACAGGTATCCCTGATTATGATGAGTTTGGGCTAAAAAGGCGCATACATAGTCTTCGTCACACCTTCGTAAGCCATTGCCTTGCATCTGGGGGCGTGTCTTTACCTTTGATGCAGTTTGTAGTTGGTCATTCCCGAACCCAAAGTTTAGGCGTCACCTCTATTTACACGCATCGCCCACCGCTTAAAGACCTGTTATGTGTAGTTGACTTCCAGAACTAAAAAAGGGGCTGATGCCCCATTTATATCTTCCCGCTCAAGAACACATAAATCCTCATCCCCCTAACCCATGATTAGGAATGATCTGAAATTTATTTTCCCCCCATATTTCAATCGCTTATATCAATCGTTATTATCAATCGTATATTGCTAATTGATCGCTTTTATTGATCAGCATTTTTAAATGCATCATTATCAGTCTGTTACATTCATGGAGTAAACACATGCAGACTCAATTTATCGCGGAAATAATTGTGAGCATTGACGAGAGGTTGTTAGGCGTTGAGCTTCTCACTCGCTTCATTACCTCAGATGGACGTCCCCTTCACCCTGAGTTCGTAATTTCATCTTGGGATTTAGATAGGAAGCGGCTTTTCCTATACGAACAATGTGGAAACATTGCCATTAAGCAAACGTGGTTCGAGCAAAAGAATCTATTTTGTACACTGAACATTGATCAGCAAATGGCTTTTCTGATACGTCATGACTACATACTTAGACAAACTTTCGAATCGATGCCATTCATCAAACTTGAACTTTCTGAGCATTTCCCTGGTTTGGATAAGGGATTGAAAAGTCCCTTATTAAAATCGCTGAGCCAGGGTGTAAATGGGCTATGGCTCGATGACCTTGGCGCAGGAAACGCGAATGTAGTTAGTTTGATGGAAGGATACTTTGAGGTTGTAAAGGTAGATCGCTGCTTCTTTAATGAACAGGTGCAGAAACCAACCTTCAACCAGCTGATTGCATCAATCAAAAAACACTGTGACAAAATTATTATTGAAGGGATTGAGAATAGAGATCATATGGGGTTACTGCGTGAGGTGGGGATTTGGGGATTACAGGGGTATCTTTTTAAATCTGTCCCTTTTAAAAACGTGGATTTATTGCTGTAGTGTTGAAACCATCAAAAAAGGGGCTTACGCCCCTTTGATGTATCACCCGCCTGTACTGCTTTGACCGCTCAAGGCTGACAAGGTTAGTGACTGTGCGAAACTTGCTTGTGAGGCTCTCGCCTGGAAATCAATGTAATCGCTTAATCTTGAGCTATCGCTGGCGATGGTGAGCGGAACAGACGCTTCAAGATTGAGATTGAATACAGGTGCAAGGTTGTACGATGGCGCACTATTGGTGCTGGTTAGGGATGATATAGCAGAATCACGAAGCGCTCCCCCTCGCAGAGAATCACCATTCAGGCCGTACTGTTCTACCGCTGTCCCTGTAGGCTTATCATCTATTCCTAACCAACCTTTAACAGCATGACCGACACTACGGGTATTAAACCCTGTCTTGTCCTGCACCCAATCGGCAGCACTGTTGGCACTTCCTGTAACAGCACCATCATACAAACTCTGTGCCGCTGGTTTGTTAGCATTGCTAAACCACTCTGGGAAACGAGAGCGAAGCCCAGCATTGATATCACTCACCACACTGGAAATCTCACCCACAAATCCGGTGATTTCTTTCGAGAGATTGCCTAACCCCTCTCCGAGCATTCCAGCCGATTCAGTAATCACTTTGGTGTTCTTCACAAGGTCATCACCACCATCAGCGAAGCCTTTCATGAATCCGGTGAATAAAGAATTATCCACACCATTCATCAGATTACCCATTGCCACAGACAGATCGCCGTAAGCGTAGGTTTGTTTGATTTGCTCGTCGTTAAGAGTTTGACCACTTTCCACAAGCTGTTTCAGCGTCTTGTTATACTCAGCTCCGTTATTCATGAACATATCTGTGTAGTGCATCAGGTCATCACCTAAACTCTCAATCAGCGTACCAATCTGAGCCTGTGACATACCACGGCGTTGCCCTTCATTCACTGTAGCTTGAACAAAATCGAGTGGTGAATCTTGGAACTTGGAAATCTGATCCTTACTCCATCCAAATTTGTTCATTATCGACGTAATGCCACCATCCCCACCCTTCCATTCGCCATTCTTCATTTGAGCATCGTTAACAGTCATGGCGAGGCGTTCATGAACATCTTTCATATTATCAACGGCTTTAGATGTATTAGCTGAGTCAACCCCATGTTGCTGCCCCCAGGCTACCATTGTCTTGATTGCATTAGGATTTGTCTTAACAAGAGCCGACTGTCGCACCAGGTCAAGATTTTCATTCCCTTTGTCAACAATTCGCTGCCCCACTCCGAGGGAGCCAGCCGTTAACGCAAGGCTTCCTAATACCCCACCACCGACGATAGGAGCATTCCCGCCCTTCTGAGCCTTTAGCTTAGTGGCTGCTGCGGCATACTGGGTACGCTGTGCCTGTGTCACTTTGGCTTGCTGTGCGGCTTCTCTGCGTAACAGGGTTACACGCTCACGAATAGATGCGTTCATACGGGCACTGGTCAGATTGCCTTTGGCAAATTCCTCTGTTTGCTGACGTATGAAACGTAACGCTTCATATTGAGATTTAGGATCAAGTCCGTATTTACCTTTAATTCCTGACACTTGTAGCCCTGCATGGCGAAGTTTAAGCTCGGCTGTCTCTTGGCGCTTCTGTAGCTGCTGCTTCGCTTTCAGATTGGCCTTTTCATCCCTGGCTTTCTGCTTCTGCGCCGCACGTTGGGCTTTCATTTCCTTCGTATCACGAGGTTTATCATTAAAACGTGCATCATCGGCTTGTTGACGAGCTTTCTGTCTGCGCTGCTTCTGAGCCTGGAAGCGAATCTTGGGATCGGCTATTTTCTGGAAGTGCTTTTGAAGGTTATCCGCTGCGGCTTTAGCCAGAGCAATGCTCTGCTTATCCACCACGAATGTAACCGTATTGCGGATCTGACTGACCGAAATATCAAGCATCGCCACCGCCTTTCTTACTCACCGGATAATTAAGTGCATCTGATACACTACGCCCACGATGTAATAACTGACGTAGATGACCGTGATCTATTTCAAGCACACGACACACTCCCGCCAGATTTAATAACTCTTCTGCTGTTTCAGCATTTACGGCGAGGTGAAGCCCCGCGCTTTTTAAAATCACTTGCATCTATCTTTCCTCATATTCTGGAAATAAAAAGGGGCAAGGGCTGGCGCATTTGCTTTGCGTGTTCCAGTTCCCTACGCCCCTGATTAAAAGCTCTTCTTTATTTCAGACGGGAAGAACTACCGTCTATCGCTCGTTATTCTGAGGCTTTAATGTGAACGGAGAAGTTCAGGCCGTGGTTAACTGGCAGTGCTGAGTTTTCCGAGATCACGTTGATCGTGTTTCCGCGCTCACTTTCGAAGCTCCAGCTATAAACTTCCGCAGGTGCAGCATTAAGGAGTTCGAACGTTGACGAAGCCGCGCCGTAGATATTGGTGTAAATACCACTTCCCTTAGCGAATTGCGGGATGGCGATAGCGTCGGCATCACCCATTTGTGCGATCAGGAGCGGATCTGTCACCTTGATCACATCTACATTTGAGCCAGGGATCGAAAAGGTGCTTACACCTGGAAGTAGTTCACGATGCTGGAACACTACGTTCCCTTCATCAAGTGGGCTGACATAGCGGAAAGCCGCCTCCATCGCAGGACTGAAACGCAGATCGCTATAGAATCCACCCTTGGCGAAAACAATAATTCGCTCCACTGCCGCCGCCTGGCTTTGTGCCGCTTCGGTGATTTGACTCACCATGTCGTCAATCGCACGTAGAGTGCTGCTATCTGTAGCTGACAGATCAAGAGTGGCATTCATCGGGGCTACGCCGAACAGGTCGCCAAAGTCGATTAACAGATCGTCTGTCTTAGGTGTATACACCTGACCAGAGAAGAGTGATCGTGCGAGGTAACTTTCACGGGTTCGCATAAACGCTACAGCGTGTTTACCCATGTAATCGCTGTAAATGTCCGTCACTGTTTCTTGAATATCGCTTCCTGGCTTACGCTTGCCCTGAATATCTGACGGAGTGATCAGATCTTCACGAAGGAAATACGGAAGCTCGATTAGCCATTCTTTGCCGCTCTGACGCTGCGTGGTGTTATGCTCGTTTGAGAAACGCGCCGTAGGCTGGTTGAACAGGCTGGTGTTATCTTCCAGCAGACGGGACACACTAACTTTATGAGAAGAAACGCCCACACCATCAAAGAGATTTAGAGAACTGAGTAGGAAATTTCTGGTGCTGGTTAGTTGGAATAATGGGGAAAGGTCGATACGCTCGTTTCCAATAATCATTATTTATCTTCCTTGCTTAAGAGGTGAAAAATTCACGAGTGGCGAAGCCTTGCGCCTGTAATGCGCTGATCGCTGCTGCGTGGTTAGCTGCGTTGAGATTGTCGCTCTTGAGGGCAACGTATGATCCAACGTTAGGAGCGCGTAGGACGTTCACAGGCTTATTACTACCAGCTTTAACGAAGTCTGAGACGACGACATAAGCCACATTCCCAGAGGTATAGAGAGCGCCAGTGATATCGAGCACATCGCCGCACTGCACATCAGCAGGAAGAGAAGCAAACACTTTACTGTCTACTGCTGCAAAATTGTCGGTCGCAGCACTCACAATATCTGTGTAGCTTTTACGTACCGGAAAGACTTCTGATAGGTCAATAATCATTGTTTGGTTGATTCCTTATTTACTTTACGTGCAATCAAATCCTGAATAGTTGTTTCTTGTTTTGGTGATTCGTCAGGAAAACACGTATCCATCGCTTTGATCACTTCATCAACCGAACAACCAGCATACTGAGCCACCATCTCAATCATCTGAGGATTGACGGTGAGAACATCATTTTTATATTTGAGTACACGCGATTTGTTATTTAATAGAAACATGTTGTTCCTTCGCGTTTTATTAACTTTTCTGTTACGCATTGAGCGTAAGAAAGGCGACCGAAGTCGCCAGGAGATATGCCCTTGTTAGAAAGCATTCTGTTAAAATCATTTTCGTTTCGGAGGATCATGATGTTAAAGAATGACATCTAAAATAATGAAGGGCGCAACTGTTACGAATAACAGAAGAAGGATCGCCCGTCATTGCTCCCACTTCAAAACAGAAGCCCTTCTGTCATGGCGAGAAGTGGGAATGGAATCTCAATATCACCACTGGAATAGTAATAAGAGATTGCCAGCCTGAACGTAACTACCACTGACGGCATTTATTCAGTCTGACTACATTCACCCTAACGGAATGAATGAGTAAAGAGCGAATGCCCTTTCTGAAAAAGTCGGAGATGCGCGGTGATTGCGATGCAATACCAACACAACGAGACATTACATCCCGCGCATTCCTTCGGAACTAAACAAGACAAAGAAGAAAGAACCAACACTTTCAGAGAGAACATTCGAATGGAAAGAGTGCCGCTATGGGAAACGGCATTCAGGAGGGAGAAGTGATTCGAATTCTTACCCTATAACTCTAATTATGACATAAATAGCACAATAAGTCAAGGCATTTCGTAACTTTTATGTTATGCGCATTCTTCCGCGATCTGGATGGCAAGCTCTCCGAGTTCAACGGTGGTGTGTTCCATAGCGAGGGCAAGCTCCTCCATATCATTGGCAATGCGCCACGCCTGATCCACGGTGACGGTATCCCCGTTCATCTGCACCAGGTGCTCTACAGCAGCATACCAGTGTTCAAGGGCAGTGATTGCCTGTTCAGTGTATTGCACCGCCTCCAGGAGCACGGAGGGCGTTCTCTCACGCCACGCCTTATTAACAAGCTGTAGGGTTGGTAAATGCCAAATATCGTGGAAAGAGTTAATTAGGGTGTTCACGTTGTTCACGATGTCCAAAGTTTTATTATTCATTGTTGTTTTCCTTGTCGTCAAAGAGAATGTCAAAATCTTGTATGTGGTGAGATAAGCCGTTAGTTTGGGAATATCCCACCCAGTCAATATAGTTTTCTGCGTATAGCTGCCACTTCTTAAGATTCGATGAATCAACACGGTATTCACGGCGGCGGCGTGGTTTATAGAAGACGTTATCCGTTGACGATAAAACATCCTGCAATAGTTCAAACTCTGCCCCTACGGGCACCGTTGCAGGGTATTCTATTATTTCGGTGATCCATTTTCCTGGAATAGACTCTCTTGCGAGGTCTTGTAGAGAAGAGGTGTATTTACGTTTGCTGGCGCGAGTGGCTTTTTCGATTCTAACAATGTTACTTCGTTCTTTTCGTCCCATTCATTCCTCGTAGAGGGAAACTTCCGTGTTTTCTCGTTAATGTCCATACTGCGTAAAATGCAAATAACCAATACATAGCGATGATCATAAAAGTTTCCCGATTGTTGTTATTTAGTCGTTCGAATAAATGATCTCATAATCCGAGATCATAGATTTTATTGTTATGTCGAGATGTCCAGCTTCTTTAAAATCGATCACACCGAAAGATTTAAGAGAATGTAGCCAGAACATCACACCACCTTGCGAACATCCAGAACGTTCGATAATGTCACCGTAGCTGATCTTTGTCGGTTTGGATTTATAGAAGTAATGCAGGGTTTCTGACCTGCCCCCAGGATTAGCTACAACCTTCAGTTAGTAATGTCGGTTGGTTTTTCTTCATATTTCCTGTTTCGCCAGTCTGTTGCGAATTCAGCTGGTGTCTGGTA
>NZ_JBMKGT010000008.1:0-315436 GCF_049238805.1 Enterobacter cloacae complex sp. CDL013
TTCAATCTGAGCCATGATCAAACTCTTCAATTTAAAAGTTTGATGCTCAATGAATTAAACTTCGTAATGAATTACGTGTTCACTCGTTGAGACTTGGTATTCATTTAGTGTCCGAGGACATTAAGAATCCATGTCACTTTGAGTGCCCACACAGATTGTCTGATAAATTGTTAAAGAGCAGTGCCGCTTCGTTTTCGCTGCGGCGCGGGGTGTGCATATTACGCTTTCCCGCTTCAGAGTCAAGCGTTTGTTTTGCTTTTCTCTGCTGACCCGGCGGCGTGTGTGCCGTTGTTCCGTGTCAGTGGAGGCGCATTATAGGGAGTTCTTCTGAAGTGACAAGAGGAAATTTAAAAAAAATTTCTGACCGTGTTTTTTTTCACCAAAAGCGATGAGATCCAGCTACAAATTGTTCTATTTGATGTATCTGCAACCACAATCACACCTGAGATGGCATAATTAGCCGCATCAATATCTAAGGAATAAAAGCGATGCCATTAAGCGCACAACAGCTGGCAGCTCAAAAAAACCTGTCCTATGTGCTGGCAGAGAAACTGGCGCAGCTGATCTTAGCGGGTAAATATGCTCCAGGTAGCATCCTGCCCAGCGAGATGGAGCTGGGAGATCAGTTTGGCGTTAGCCGTACAGCCGTTCGCGAAGCGGTAAAAACATTAACGGCGAAAGGGATGGTGCTTCCACGCCCGCGCATTGGCACCCGCGTTATGCCTCAGGGAAACTGGAACTTTCTCGATCAGGAGTTGCTCACCTGGTGGATGACCGAAGATAACTTTAATCAGGTCGTCGATCACTTTCTGGTCATGCGCAGCAGTCTTGAACCTCAGGCCTGTCTGCTTGCCGCCACGCTCGGCACAGCAGAGCAAAAAGCGCAGCTCAATACTTTGATGGAAGAGATGGTGGATCTGAAAAAGCACTTTAACCGCGAGCGCTGGATAGCGGTCGATATGGCCTGGCATGAACATATCTATAATATGAGCGGAAATCCTTTCCTGACCTCCTTTGCTTCTTTATTCCATTCTGTGTACCACACTTACTTTACCTCTATCACACAGGATGAGGTGGTGAAGCTGGATCTGCATCAGGCGATAGTCGATGCCATTCAGGAGAGCGACGGGCAGCGAGCCCTGAGTGCGTGCCAGGCGTTGCTGGCCGCGCCAACCCACCAGCAGGTAAATAAATGACAGAGAAAAAAGCACGCAGTATGGCCGGATTGCCGTGGATTGCAGCCATGGCGTTCTTTATGCAGGCACTTGATGCCACTATCCTCAATACCGCCCTTCCCGCCATAGCCCAAAGCCTTAACCGCTCCCCGCTGGCGATGCAATCCGCCATCATCAGCTACACCCTGACGGTGGCGATGCTTATTCCGGTCAGCGGCTGGCTGGCCGATCGTTTCGGCACGCGTAAAGTATTCATGCTGGCGGTGACGTTGTTCACCCTCGGTTCTCTGGCTTGCGCCCTCTCCACCTCTTTGACGGAACTGGTTATCTTCCGCGTTCTACAGGGGATAGGCGGCGCGATGATGATGCCCGTCGCGCGTCTGGCGTTATTGCGCGCCTATCCGCGCAGCGAACTGCTCCCGGTGCTCAACTTTGTGACTATGCCGGGGCTGGTCGGCCCGATACTTGGCCCGGTTCTCGGTGGCGTACTGGTGACCTGGGCAAGCTGGCACTGGATCTTCCTGATTAATATTCCGATTGGTGTGGCAGGGCTGATTTATGCCCGTAAATATATGCCGAACTTCACCACGCCAAGACGCAGCTTCGATATGGGCGGCTTCTTCCTGTTTGGCCTGAGCCTGGTCCTGTTCTCCAGCGGGATGGAGCTGTTTGGCGAGAAAATCGTAGCGACGTGGCTGGCGCTGGCCGTCATCCTTAGCGGGATTCTGCTGTTCCTTCTATATATACGTCATGCGCGTCGCCATCCGACACCGCTTATCTCTTTATCTCTGTTTAACACCCGAACGTTTTCCGTCGGGATCGCGGGCAATATTGCCTCGCGTCTGGGCACGGGCTGCGTACCGTTCCTGATGCCGCTGATGCTCCAGGTCGGTTTCGGCTATCCGGCCCTGATTGCTGGCTGCATGATGGCGCCCACGGCGATGGGCTCGATTCTGGCAAAATCGACGGTCACGCAGGTGCTGCGCTGGTTTGGCTATCGTAAGACGCTGGTTGGCGTGACGATCTTTATCGGATTGATGATTGCGCAGTTCTCTCTGCAATCTGCGGCGTTACCAATCTGGATGCTGATCCTGCCGCTGTTTGTGCTGGGTATGGCCATGTCGACGCAGTTTACGTCGATGAACACCATCACCCTTGCGGACCTCACCGACGAGAATGCCAGCAGCGGCAACAGCGTACTGGCGGTCACTCAACAGCTGTCGATCAGCCTCGGGGTTGCCGTAAGCGCGGCGGTACTGCGGTTTTATGAAGGGTTTGACGGTACTAATACCGTTGAGCAGTTCCACTATACCTTTATCACCATGGGCGCGCTTACCGTGGTATCGGCGGTGGTCTTTATGTTGTTAAAACCAAAAGACGGCCGGAACCTGATTAAAGAGCGTCACAAAGAGAAGGCTAAACCGAACCGCGTTCCATCAGAACAGGAGTAAGCTGCAAACGTTGCTGTTGCAGCGTGGGCTGGGCCATGCGGTGGATCAACACATCGATGGCCAGCTCGCCCAGTTCATCTTTCGGCTGATGGATGGTGGTCAGCGGCGGCGTCATGTAGCGCGCCAGTTCGATATCATCGTAACCGACGATCGCCATGTCGTCCGGGACACGTAATCCCGCCTGATAAAGCGCCTGATAAGCTCCGAATGCCATCGCATCATTACCGATAAACACCGCCTGCGGGCGCGGCTCTTGCGCCAGCAGTTTCTGCATTGCTTCAAATCCACCGTTAAATTCGAAATCGCCGGTGATGCAATAGCCATCAGGAATGGCAAGCCCCGCACGTTCCATGGCCGAAAGATAGCCTTCCAGACGCAAGCGCGCCGGGGTTTTATCCAGCGGGCCGGTAATACAGGCAATGCGGGTATGACCTTTATCGATCAGATGCTGAGTCGCCATATCGCCGCCCAGCAGCGAGTTATCCTGGATCAGATCGCTGGTGCCGTCGAACGGCGCCCAGTCCATCATCACCGTGGGAATAGAAGGGTAGCGCTGGATGATCTCTTTCGAAGGTTGATGCGTTTCGGTACAGAGCAGCAGCAGCCCGTCGACGCGTTTTTGCATCAGCGTTTCCAGGTTACGGTTCATGCGCTGCTCATCGCCTTCGGTATTACACAGCACCAGGCTGTAGCCGCGCTCGAAGCAGCTGCGCTCCACGCCGCGCACCAGTTCAGAATAAAAAGGGTTGGTACTGGCCGTGATCAGCATGCCGATGGTGCGCGTCTGGTTGAGCTTCAGGCTGCGGGCCAGCGCAGACGGCGCATAGTTGAGTTCTTTAATTGCAGCGTCAACTTTCTCCCGAATCGCCTCGCTGACGAAGCGATCGTTATTGATAACGTGGGAAACAGTCGAGGTAGAAACGCCCGCCATACGGGCGACATCTTTCATTGTGGCCAAGCGTTACCCCTGCTGACTTAAGAATTCATCAATCTCTTTACGCCATGGAACAGAAGGCTGAGCGCCTTTGCGCGTCACCGCGATCGCAGCGGCGGCATGCGCGAAGCGGATCGCGTCATCCATTGCTTTTCCTTCCAGCAGCGCCGTTACCAGCGCACCGTTGAAGGTGTCTCCTGCGGCGATGGTATCAATGGCTTTGACCTTAAAGCCCGGCACGCGACGACCTTCGCCATTGACGCTAGCCCACACCCCACGGCTGCCGAGGGTGATGATCACGGTGCCGATGCCTTTATCATGCAGCGCAAGCGCGGCACGCGCTGCATCGTCATCATTTTCGACACGGATACCCGTCAGCTTTTCCGCTTCGGTTTCGTTCGGGGTGATAATATCCACCAGCGCCAGCAGCTCGTCTGATAATACACGGGCAGGTGCCGGGTTAAGTACGACAGAGGTATGATTTTCATGCGCAATTTTCGCAGCGGCCAGCACGCTTTCAACCGGTGACTCCAGCTGCATCAGCAGGGCTTCCGCTCCGGCGATGATTCCACGCTGCGCTTCGACGCGTTCAGTCGTTAACGCGGCATTAGCCCCTGCATGAATACCGATGACATTCTCACCTTCCGCATTGACGAAAATCAGCGCCACGCCGGTAGATTCCCCTGCAACCACGCTGACGGGTGCGATGTCGATGTTGTCGCTTGCGAGCTGTTTGCGTACGCGCTCGCCGGTATCGTCATCACCCGTACAGGCGATAAACGCGATATTCGCCCCGCTGCGTCCGGCGGCAACCGCCTGGTTTGCGCCCTTACCGCCGAACGCCACCTGATACTGATTGCCGGTGACGGTTTCGCCCGGAGTGGGGAACGTTTCAAGGTTAAGAATGTGATCGGCATTGATACTGCCAAGGACGACGAGGTTGCCTGCGGTTTTCATGTATTGAGGTGTCCATCTGAGAGCGCCACCGGTATTACCCGGTGGCGTATGCCACACTTTTCTTTTATTTGGTGTCCCTCAGGCAGCCAGCGACTGCCTGAATCGCCTTTACTGCTTAATGACCAGTTTCAGGTCAACAGGATATTTGGCCTGAACTTTTTCGCCCTTCAGCACTTTATCGGCAGTTTGCACGCCTGTCGCGCCAATCTGCTCAGGCAGCTGAGCGATGGTCGCAGCCAGTTTGCCATCATTTACTGCTTTTTCACCATCCGGCGTGCCGTCAAATCCGACAACCATCACATCTGATTTACCCGCAGTCTGGAGCGCACGCAGCGCACCGAGCGCCATTTCGTCGTTCTGTGCGAATACCGCCTGCACATCAGGATGCGCGGTCAGCAGGTTCTGCATGACGTTCAGACCCTTTGTACGGTCGAAGTCTGCCGGCTGGCTCGCCAGCACGTTGAATTTGTGCGCCGCTACAGCCTGCTGGAAACCCTCACCACGTTCACGGGCCGCGGAAGTCCCGGCGATACCCTGCAACTCAATCACTTTCGCGCCTTCACCGGCTTTCTTCGCGATGTAGTCGCCGGCGATTTTTCCGCCCAGTACGTTATCAGACGCAATGTGGCTGACCACATCCCCTTTCGTTGCCTGACGGTCAAGGGTGATTACCGGGATCTTCGCCTGGTTTGCCATCTTCACGGCATTACCGACCGCGTCGGAATCGGTTGGGTTGATCAGCAGGATTTTGGTGCCACGAACGGTTAAGTCCTGAACGTTAGCCAGCTCTTTCGCCGGGTTGTTCTGAGAATCCAGCACCACCAGGTTGTAGCCCAGTTTATCTGCTTCTTTCTGCGCGCCATCCTTCAGGGAGACGAAGAACGGGTTGTTCAGGGTAGAGACAACCAGCGCGATGGTGTCCTTCGCCATGGCGTTAGCACTTACGGTTGCGCTCAGCGCGACAGCAGAAACCAGGGTAGCCAGTTTTTTCATGTTCATATCTAAGATGTCCTGTAGTGTCGTCAGTTACTGTTTTTTGTTGTCTACCAGTACCGCCAGCAAAATCACCACTGCCTTAACGATCATCTGGTAATAGGAGGAAACACCTAACAAATTCAAACCATTATTCAGGAAACCGAGGATCAGTGCGCCGATCAATGTCCCAACAATGCGACCTTTACCGCCCGCAAGGCTCGTACCGCCCAGAACCACTGCCGCGATGGCATCCAGCTCATAGCCCGTACCCGCCGTTGGCTGTGCGGAAGAGAGGCGCGCCACTTCGATGATGCCCGCCAGAGACGCCAGCAGGCCGCACAGGGAGTAAACGATAATTTTGACTTTATTAACGCTGATACCGGACAGGCGCGTTGCCGCTTCGTTACCGCCCAGCGCATAGATATAACGACCCAGACGGGTATGGTGCAGCATGTACCACGCCGCCAGGAAAACGATAGCCATGATCCAGACCGGGGTCGGGACACCCAGCGGGCGACCGATACCGAACCAGCCAAACAGATCGGCGTTATCGGTAAAGCCGGTATTAATCGGGCTGCCGTTGGTGTACACCATGGTCACACCGCGCAGCAGCAGCATCATCACCAGCGTGGCGATGAACGCCTGAACGCGACCTTTCGCCACAATTACGCCGGTTACGGCGCCAATTGCCGCACCTGCCGCCAGCGCAGCGGCAACGGCCACCAGCGCGTTGACCTCAATACCGACAATCGACGCGGCGATCGCGCCGGTGAGGGCCAGCAGGGAACCGACGGACAGATCGATACCCGAGGTCAAAATCACCAGCGTCATCCCCACCGCCATAATGGCGTTGACAGAGGTCTGCTGAAGAATGTTGAACAGGTTATTGACGGTAAAAAAGTTCGGGCTCATGGTCGAGACAATCGCGATCAGCACCAGCAGGGCAATCAGCGATTTTTGTTCCATCAGCCATGCCTTTGTGAAATAGCGGCGACCAGAAACAGCCTGGGTAGTCATCTTCTTACTCCTGATTCACGCGATTAAGCTTGCCCACAGCGGCAGCCATCAGAACTTCCTGGGTGGCCTGCTCGCGAGTGAATTCACCGCCGAGATGCCCTTCATGCATGACGATAATGCGATCGCTCATGCCTAATACTTCTGGCATCTCGGAAGAGACCAGAATGATGCTCAGACCGTCGGCCTTGAACTGGTTAATCAGCTGATAGATCTCTTTTTTCGCGCCCACGTCCACGCCGCGGGTGGGCTCATCGAGGATCAGTACTTTCGGGCGCGTCATCAACCCGCGGGCAATCGCCACTTTCTGCTGATTACCGCCGGACAACAGGCCAATCGCCTGCTCCATCGATGGGGTTTTAACGTTAAAGAGACGGATAAAATCGCTGACCGCCTGCTGCTCATCTTTGTGTTTCAGGCTGCCGCCGCTGCGGCTGAAATAGCCTAGCGCAGTCAGGGACATGTTCTCTTTTACCGACATGCCCAGCACTAAGCCGTCGCGCTTACGGTCTTCAGAGATATAGACGATGCCATTCGCCAGCCCGTCCTGCGGCGAGCGGGTGACCACTTCATGACCGTCAAGGGTAACGTAGCCGCTGGTGCGCGGCAGTGCGCCATAGAGCACTTTCATCAGTTCAGTACGCCCCGCCCCCATCAGGCCCGCGACGCCAAGGATCTCGCCCTTGCGCAGGGTAAAGGAGACGTCATTCACGCCCGGTCCGCAGAGGTTATCCACCTTCAGGCGGATCTCACCCGGCGCTTTCTCCAGATGTGGATACTGATCTTCGAGCTTACGTCCCACCATCATTTCGATCAGCGAATCTTCGGTCAGGGTTGCTACTTCGCGCTCGGCAATAAACTGCCCGTCGCGAAAGACGGTGACGTCGTCGCAGATTTCGAAGATCTCTTTCATGCGGTGTGAGATATAGACAATGCCGCGGCCCTGGGATTTCAGCTCACGGATCACGCGGAACAAGGATTCGGTTTCGGTATCGGTCAGGGCGTCGGTCGGTTCATCCATAATGATGACCTTCGACTCGAAGCTCAGCACCTTCGCGATTTCCACCATCTGCTGATCGCCGATGGAAAGGTCGCCCACCAGTCGGTCGCTCTTAAAGCGCAGATTCAGCTTCGCCAGCAGTTTGTCCGCTTCGGCATACATGGTTTTCCAGTCGATTTTGCCAAACCGGTTCACGAACTCACGGCCGAGGAAGATGTTCTCCGCAATGGTGAGCTGCGGGATCAGGTTCAGCTCCTGGTGGATGATGCCGATGCCCGCTTCCTGAGAGGATTTAGGGCCGTTGAAGGTGGTCTCTTTACCCAGCCACAGCAGCGAACCGGCATCGCGTTGGTAGATACCGGTCAGCACTTTCATCATGGTGGATTTGCCGGCGCCGTTTTCGCCCACCAGCGCCATGACGCGCCCGGAATAGACGTTCAGCGCCGCGCCGGAGAGGGCTTTTACGCCCGGGAACAATTTATCGATCCCTTTGAGTTGCAGTAATGCGTCCATGATGGCCTCAGAAGGTGACGCCAGCACAGAGAATGATATTCGCATACGGGGAACACTCCCCGCTGCGAATCACCGCCTGACTGTCTGCGGTTTGTTGTTTGAACTGCTCGTGCGTTGTGTAACGAATTTCTATGGTGTTTCCCTGGTGCTGTTGCAGTTGCTCAATGTGGCTGAGCAACGTTTCGTGGAGTTGCGGATTATGTTGTTTGATTTCCGCGGCGAGAATGGCCGCCTCAACCTGCATCTCCGCGGTGACCACTTCCAGTACCTGCATGAACGAGGGTACGCCCTGCGTTAACGCCATATCGATACGGGTTGTGCTGCGCGGAACCGGTAAGCCTGCATCGCAAACCACCAGCGTATCGGTATGCCCAAGACGGGAAATCACCGATGAGATTTCTGAGTTGAGTACTGTGCCTTTCTTCATTTTTTGCTCCACTAGCGAAACGTTTCGCTAAAAACAGTGTAGCCGCAGAAGTGTTCAGAAAACCATCATGACGTAACGGATTTGTGATCAACGTCGAAACGTTTCGCTAAGTGAAATGCAGAGGAGGTAAATGCAAAACGGTAACCGTCAGGTTACCGTTTTTTATGGTTGCGCCCTCTCCCTGTGGGAGAGGGTCGGGGTGAGGGCATCAGCCCGCACGGAGTCTTAAATCTCGACCTGCGTGCCCAGCTCAATCACGCGATTAGGCGGGATCTCAAACTGGTCAGGCGCACGCAGGGCGTTACGTTGCAGAATGAGATACAGCTTGCCGCGCAGGCGCAGATACCATGGGCGCTTGCCGATGATCAGCGACTCGTGGGACATAAAGAACGACGTCTCCATCATGCGGCAACTCAGGCCTTCCAGACCGCAGCGGTGGAACACCTCTTCCACGTTCGGCGTTTCGCGCCAGCCGTAGCTTGCCACCACGCGCCAGAAGGTTGGCGACAGCTGTTCAATCTGTACGCGACGCACGTTGTGAACGTACGGCGCATCTTCAGTACGCAGCGTCAGCAGGATCACGCGCTCGTGCAGCACTTTGTTGTGCTTGAGGTTATGCATCAGCGCAAACGGGATTACGTTCAGCGCGCGAGACATATACACCGCCGTGCCCGGCACGCGCACCGGTGGGGATTTCTCCAGCGAGGCAATCATCGCCTCCAGAGAGTTACCGTGCTCATGCATACGACGCAGCAGGCGGAAACGTTCGCTCTTCCACGTCGTCATCACAATAAACATCACCAGACCCAGCGTCAGCGGCAGCCAGCCACCGGAGACAATCTTGTCGAGATTCGCAGAAAACAGCGGCACGTCGATACAGAGGAAGCCAACCAGGATCAGCCCCACGAGGAACTTATTCCAGTGCCAGTTACGGTACGCCACGGTGGTGGAGAGAATAGAGGTCAACACCATCGTTCCGGTTACCGCGATACCGTACGCCGCCGCCAGATTACTGGAGTGCTCAAAGCTGACGATGACAATCACCACCGCGAAGTAGAGCAGCCAGTTGACGAACGGAATGTAGATCTGGCCAGACTCCATCTCTGAGGTATGGATAATGCGCATTGGGGAGAGATAACCCAACCGCACGGCCTGACGCGTCAGGGAGAATACGCCGGAAATGACAGCCTGAGAGGCAATGACCGTCGCCAGCGTCGCCAGGATCAGCATCGGAACCAGCGCCCAGTCCGGCGCCAGCAGGAAGAACGGGTTTTTAATCGCTTCAGGGTGTGCAAGCAGCAGCGCGCCCTGACCGAAGTAATTCAGCACCAGTGAAGGCAAGACCACGCTAAACCATGCGACGCGAATAGGGAGTTTCCCGAAGTGGCCCATATCCGCATACAGCGCTTCAACACCGGTAATGGAAAGTACCACCGCGCCCAGCGCCACAAACGACACCACTTTATATTCCAGGAAGAAATGCACCGCCCACAATGGGTTCAGCGCGTGCAGGACATCCGGGTTGGCGATAATACTGCGTAAGCCCAGCGCCGCCAGGATCAGGAACCAGGCCAGCATAATAGGCGCGAACAGCTTACCCACCAGCCCGGTACCGTGTTTTTGTATAGCAAACAGCAACGTCAGCACGATAATAGCGAGTGGCACCACCCAAGTATCAAGCTGTGGCGCGACAATCTCCAGCCCCTCTATGGCCGACATTACCGAAATCGCCGGCGTAATCACGACTTCTCCATAGAAGAAGCTGCCGCCAATCAGGCCAATGATGACCAGCACGGAGGTCATTCTTGCAGACGTATTGCGCCCGGCAAGGGACATCAGGGTCAGAATACCGCCCTCGCCCGCGTTATCAGCCCGCATAACGAAAGAGAGATACTTAAGGGAGACCACCAGGATCAGCAGCCAGAAGATGAGCGAGAGGAAACCAAATACGGCGTCACGCTCTACACCAAAACCAAACTGACCGGACAGACATTCACGAAGCGTATAAAGCGGGCTGGTGCCGATATCACCGTAGACAACCCCGATCGCCGCAAGCGTTACTGCGGGTAATGATTGCTTATTATCAGTGCTCATAGACTAGTCTTTTCGTTTGAATAACAAATGTGTGCTTAGTCCCTTGGCCCACAAAAAGCGCACAGTATGCACGATTCAATGCAAAATCGTACCCCTAAATGCAGCCACATTAATGTAGCGCAAAGAAAATAGCGCCGCACTTCAGCCTATTACCAGGCCAGACCGAAACGTCTATACTCGCTTCAATTAGCCGCCACGACGGCGAAAGGATGCAAAACTATTATGGCTCACTCACATTTATTAGCAGAAAGAATTTCCCGTCTCAGCAGTGCGCTGGAAAAAGGCCTTTACGAGCGTAGCCACGCCATTCGCCTCTGTTTACTGGCGGCGCTGAGCGGGGAAAGCGTGTTTCTGCTGGGGCCGCCGGGCATTGCCAAAAGTCTGATCGCACGCCGCCTCAAATTCGCTTTCCAGAACGCGCGCGCATTCGAGTATTTGATGACGCGCTTCTCCACGCCGGAAGAAGTTTTCGGCCCACTCTCCATTCAGGCGCTAAAAGATGAGGGACGCTATGAACGTCTGACGGCGGGCTATCTCCCGGAAGCGGAAATCGTCTTTCTTGATGAGATCTGGAAAGCCGGCCCGGCCATTCTGAATACCCTGCTGACGGCAATTAACGAACGCCGATTCCGCAACGGCGCCAGCGAAGAGAAGATCCCCATGCGCCTGCTGGTGGCCGCGTCAAACGAATTGCCCGAAGCCGACAGCAGCCTGGAAGCGCTGTATGACCGTATGTTGATCCGCCTGTGGCTGGATAAAGTCCAGGATAAATCAAACTTCCGTTCTATGCTGGTAAGCCAGCAGGATGAAAACGAAAATCCGGTGGCAGCGTCATTGCAGGTCACGGACGAGGAATACCACCAGTGGCAGGAGGAGATCGGCAAGATAAAACTGCCTGATCCCGTTTTTGAGCTGATCTTCATGCTGCGCCAGCAGCTTGATTTACTGCCCTCCGCGCCGTACGTCTCCGATCGTCGCTGGAAAAAAGCCATTCGTCTGCTCCAGGCAAGCGCGCTGTTTAGCGGCCGCGATGCTGTCGCTCCCATCGATCTGATCCTGCTGAAAGACTGCCTGTGGCATGACGCAGAAGGGATGAATCTGATGCAGCAGCAGCTGGACGTTTTGATGACCGGACACGCGTGGGGTCAGCAATCCATGCTTAATCAACTGGGGGCGATTGCTCAACGTCGCCTTCAGCTCCAGCAGCAGCAAAGTGACAAAACCGCGCTGAAGGTGAACCGTCTTGGCGGGATGTTTGCCCGTAAACCGCACTACGAACTGCCAGCCGGGCTGACTGACGCCTCGCTCACGCTTCTTCTTCAGCAGCCGCTGAAGCTTCATGATATGCAGGTTGTGCATGTGACTATCGAACGCGTTGCGCTGGTTCAGTGGCTGGATAAGGGCGGTGAGATCCGCGGTAAACTCAACGGTATCGGCTTTGCACAGCCGTTGTCGATGGAAGTCGACAGCAGCCAGCACCTTGTGATCCGCGACGTCAGCCTTCAGGGATCGCGCCTGGCTCTGCCGGGCACGGCCTCCGACACTGTGCCGGAGGAGATCAAACAGCAGCTCGACGCGCTGGATAACGAATGGCATCAGCAGCACACCCGCTTCAGCGAGCAGCAGAAATGCCTCTTTATCCATAGCGACTGGTTAGGTCGCATTGAAGCCAGCTTGCAGGATGTCAGCGCGCAGATTAAACAGGCGCGTCAATGCTAACGCTGGACACGCTTAACGTCATGCTGGCGGTTAGCGAGGAAGGGTTGATCGAAGAGGTCGTCATTACCCTGCTCGCTTCACCGCAGCTGGCGGCCTTCTTTGAAAAATTCCCGAAGCTCCGAAAAGCAATGACGGACGATCTTCCCCGCTGGCGCGATAACCTGCGCCAGCGGTTTAAGGAGACGGAAGTCCCGCCGGAACTGACAGAGGAAGTGGCTGGTTACCAGCAGTGCCAGCGGCTTTCAACGCCGCAGTTTATTGCCCAGCTACAGCAAACTCTGACGCTGCTTGATAACGTTCACTCCCCGTTTGCCAGCCAGGCCAGAGCGCTGGTCACGGACAACCCCAGCTTCACTCCCGCCCTGCATACGCTGTTTTTACAGCGCTGGCGACTGAGCCTTGTGGTCCAGGCCACGGCCCTCAATCAGCAGTTGCTGGACGAAGAGCGCGAACAGTTGCTCAGTGAGGTCCAGGAGCGAATGACCCTGAGCGGCCAGTTAGAACAGGTGCTGGTGGAGAATGAAAACGCCGCTGGTCGACTCTGGGATATGAGTGCCGGCCAGTTAAAGCGGGGCGATTATCAGCTGATCGTGAAGTACGGCGACTTTCTGGCGCAACAGCCGGAGCTGATGAAGCTCGCAGAACAGCTCGGCCGCTCCCGGGAGGCCCGGTCGGTCCCAAAGAAAGATGCGCCGATGGAGACCTTCCGAACGCTGGTACGCGAGCCCTCCACCGTACCGGAGCAGGTGGACGGGTTACAGCAAAGCGATGACATCCTGCGTCTGCTGCCTACGGAACTCAGCACGCTGGGAATGACCGAACTGGAGTATGAGTTTTATCGTCGGCTGGTGGAAAAACAGCTCATTACCTATCGACTGCATGGCGAAGCCTGGCGCGAGAAGATCAGCCAGCGTCCGGTGGTGCACCAGGATTTTGATGAGCAACCGCGCGGCCCATTCATTGTTTGCGTCGATACGTCCGGATCGATGGGGGGCTTTAATGAACAGTGCGCAAAAGCGTTCTGCCTGGCCCTGATGCGCGTGGCGCTCGCCGATCGTCGTCGCTGCTACATCATGCTCTTTTCCAGCGAAGTGGTGGGGTATGAACTGACCAGCCCGCAGGGGCTGGAGCAGGCGATCCGCTTTTTAAGCCAGCGCTTTCGCGGCGGCACCGATCTGGCCAGCTGTTTTCGCAGTATCATTGAGCGCATGCAGGGCGGTGACTGGTACGACGCGGATGCGGTGGTGATTTCCGATTTTATTGCCCAGCGGCTGCCGGACGAGGTCGTGAATAAAGTGAAGGAGATGCAGCGCGTGCACCAGCACCGTTTCCATGCCGTGGCGATGTCTGCACATGGAAAACCCGGCATCATGCGCATCTTCGATCATATCTGGCGCTTTGATACCGGGTTGCGTAGCCGCCTGCTCAGACGCTGGCGACGTTAATTAAAGAAGAGAACCTACGCTCTCACGTACCTGCTGCGGCCAGACCCCACACTGCACCTGACCGATATGGGACAGTTGCAACAGCAGCATGGTCAGACGAGACTGGCCAATACCACCGCCGATGGTCTGCGGCATTTCACCGCGCAGCAGCGCCTGGTGCCATTCCAGTTGCAGACGATCCTCATCACCGGTCACGGCCAGCTGACGCTTCAGTGCTTCAGCATCCACGCGGATCCCCATTGAAGAGAGTTCAAACGCATCTTCCAGAACCGGGTTCCAGACCAGAATATCGCCATTCAGACCAGCATATTCGCTTTCGCCCACTGTGCTCCAGTCATCGTAATCCGGCGCACGGACGTCGTGACGTTTACCATCAGACAATTTTCCGCCAATGCCGATCAGGAATACCGCGCCAAGCTCTTTGGCAATCGCGCGTTCACGGCCTTTGGCATCCAGATCCGGGAAACGGCTCAGCAATTCCTGACTGTGAACAAAGTGGATCGTTTCCGGCAGGAACGGTGCCAGACCAAACTCTTTGCTTACGGCCGCTTCGGTCGCTTTGATCCCGGCGTAGATCGCCTCAACGGTAGACTTCAGCGTGCCAACGTGGCGCTCGCCGTCACCCATTACGCGCTCCCAGTCCCACTGGTCAACGTAGACAGAGTGAATTGGGGAGAGACGGTCTTCATCGGGGCGAAGGGCTTTCATGTGCGTGTAAAGCCCTTCGCCCGCGCTGAAGTCGTGTTGTCCCAGGGTTTGACGCTTCCACTTCGCCAGGGAATGAACCACTTCGAACTGGGCGTCTGGCAGTGTTTTCACTTTTACCTGTACCGCTTTTTCGCAACCAGACAAGTTATCCTGCGTCCCGTCACCCACGCGGCTCAGAATCGGCGCCTGAACTTCAATAAGGCCAAGCTTCTCTTCCAGCTGGCGGGAAAAATGGGATTTAACGAAACTGATCTGGCGTTGTTTTGCGATGTAAGCGGTTTTCATTATTTATACTCCTGCGTCCTGTTGATACTGATTAAGCAACAGAACAGGCGCTTAATTCAATAACTCATTAACAAAAAGCCTCCTTCACTTTTGATTCGTTAAAATAAGACGCTAGAATAGAAGGAATCATTAATCTTCATAAGAAAAACCTATGGAAAATTATCAGATCGACAATCTGGACCGCGGCATTCTGGAAGCGCTCATGGCCAACGCACGCACCGCGTATGCCGAACTGGCGAAACAATTTGGCGTCAGCCCGGGGACCATTCACGTTCGCGTAGAGAAAATGAAGCAGGCCGGGATCATCACCGGCGCACGCATTGATGTCAGCCCGAAGCAACTCGGCTACGACGTCTGCTGCTTCATTGGCATTATTCTGAAAAGCGCCAAAGATTACCCCTCCGCGCTGGAGAAACTGAACGCGCTGGATGAAGTCACCGAGGCGTACTACACCACCGGGCACTACAGCATCTTTATAAAGGTCATGTGCCGATCCATTGACGCCCTCCAGCAGGTACTTATCAACAAGATCCAAACAATCGATGAAATTCAGTCCACTGAAACACTGATCTCCCTGCAAAACCCGATCATGCGTACTATCCGCCCGTGATCGGGCAATTTCATTCCCACATTTTCCACAGGTAGATCCCAGCTCGTTCACAGCGTACAATGGCCGCCTCTTTATCTGAGCGAGCGATCAATGGCGGACATTACTCTTATCAGCGGCAGCACCCTGGGCGGTGCGGAATATGTAGCGGAACATCTGGCTGAGAAGCTGGAAGACGCGGGCTTTTCTACACAAACGCTGCACGGACCGCTGCTGGAAGATCTCCCGACTGACGGGGTCTGGCTGCTGATCACCTCCACGCACGGCGCGGGCGATCTGCCAGATAACCTGCAACCTTTATATGACGAACTGCTGGAACAACAGCCCGATCTGTCAAACGTCCGGTTTGGCGCTGTGGGGATCGGCAGCCGTGAATATGACACTTTCTGTGGCGCCATAGAGAAAGTAGAAGCTGCGGTGACCGCCTGCGGAGCAAAACAGCTGGGTGAAACGCTGAAGATCAATATCCTCGATCATGATATTCCCGAAGATCCAGCCGAGATCTGGCTCGCGGAATGGAAAAATTTACTCAAAAACGATTAAAGATCGTGCGATCAGATGTGGATAACTCTGGTTAAAAGCTCGTATTAAGCCGTAGTTATCCAAATAACAACGTTGGTTTAGTTTTTGACCTGTGTATAAAGTGGCGATCTGATCCCAGCTTATACGGTCCAGGATCACCGATCATTCACAGCAAACGATTCTTCCTAACTGCATGATCTTATTTATGGGATCGGACTTATCCACAAAGGTCTGCGATCCTAATAAGAGATCACAATAGAACAGATCTCTAAATAAAAAGATCTTCTTTTTAATAGCCCAGGATCCCAATGCTTTCTCGAAAGACTAAAGTTGAGTAGAATCCACGGCCCGGGCTTCAATCCATTTTCATACCGCTTTACACGAGGCAGACCACCATGTTTTATCAGGATCCTTTTGACGTCATCATCATTGGCGGGGGTCACGCAGGCACTGAGGCCGCAATGGCCGCAGCGCGAATGGGTCAGCAGACCCTGCTTTTGACACACAATATCGACACGCTGGGACAAATGTCCTGTAATCCGGCGATTGGCGGCATTGGGAAAGGACACCTGGTAAAAGAAGTGGATGCACTTGGCGGCCTGATGGCGAAAGCGATCGATCATGCAGGCATCCAGTTTAGGATACTAAACGCGAGTAAAGGTCCGGCTGTTCGCGCCACCCGTGCACAGGCAGACCGTGTGCTTTACCGTCAGGCTGTGCGCACCGCGCTGGAAAACCAACCGAACCTGATGATCTTCCAGCAGGCGGTAGAAGATCTTATCGTGGAGAACGATCGTGTTGTTGGTGCCGTGACCCAAATGGGTCTCAAATTCCGCGCAAAAGCGGTGGTGCTGACGGTCGGGACATTCCTGGACGGTAAAATCCATATTGGTCTGGACAATTACAGCGGTGGTCGTGCTGGCGATCCGCCGTCAATTCCGTTATCTCGTCGTCTGCGTGAGCTGCCGCTGCGCGTAAGCCGCCTGAAAACCGGCACGCCGCCGCGTATTGATGCGCGCACCATTGATTTCAGCGTGCTGGCACAGCAGCACGGCGATAACCCGATGCCGGTGTTCTCGTTCATGGGCAATGCGGCGCAACATCCGCAGCAGGTGCCGTGCTACATCACGCACACCAATGAAAAAACCCATGACGTGATCCGCAATAATCTCGATCGCAGCCCAATGTATGCTGGTGTGATCGAAGGGATTGGCCCGCGTTATTGCCCGTCGATCGAAGACAAAGTGATGCGCTTTGCCGATCGTAATCAGCACCAGATCTTCCTCGAACCGGAAGGGCTGACCTCTAACGAAATTTACCCGAACGGCATCTCCACCAGCCTGCCGTTCGACGTGCAGATGCAGATTGTGCGTTCAATGCAGGGCATGGAAAACGCGAAGATCGTTCGTCCTGGCTACGCTATTGAGTACGATTTCTTCGATCCGCGTGACCTGAAGCCGACGCTGGAAAGCAAATTCATTCAGGGTCTGTTCTTCGCAGGCCAGATTAACGGCACCACCGGGTACGAAGAAGCTGCCGCGCAAGGGCTGCTGGCCGGTCTGAACGCCGCTCGCTTCTCTGCCGAGAAAGAGGGCTGGGCACCGGCGCGTTCTCAGGCTTACCTGGGCGTTCTGGTCGACGATCTCTGCACGCTGGGGACCAAAGAACCGTACCGCATGTTTACTTCTCGTGCGGAATATCGCCTGATGCTGCGCGAAGACAATGCCGATCTGCGTCTGACCGAGGTGGGCCGCGAGCTGGGTCTGGTGGATGACGAGCGCTGGGCGCGCTTCAACGAGAAGCTGGAGCGCATTGAACAGGAACGTCAGCGCCTGAAAACCACCTGGGTGAATCCGCAGGCGGAAACTGCTGCTGAAGTGAATGCTCACTTAACAGCACCGCTGTCGCGCGAAGCCAGTGGGGAAGATCTGCTGCGCCGTCCTGAAGTCACCTACGAGAATCTGGTCAAACTGACGGCGTTCGCACCGGGCCTTGAAGACGCTGAAGCTGCCGAGCAGGTCGAAATTCAGGTGAAGTACGAAGGCTACATCGCGCGTCAGCAGGATGAGATCGAAAAACAGCAGCGCAACGAAAACACGCTGCTGCCGGAAATGCTGGACTACCGTCAGGTGACGGGCCTTTCCAACGAAGTGATCGCTAAGCTGAACGATCACAAACCTGTGTCGATTGGCCAGGCCTCACGTATCTCTGGCGTCACACCTGCCGCGATTTCGATTCTGCTGGTGTGGCTGAAAAAGCAGGGCATGCTGCGCCGTAGCGCGTAATGCTCTGTAAATAGCCCGGTGGCGCTGCGCTTACCGGGCCTACTGAACCCGTAGGGCGGGTTAGCGAAGCGCCACCCGCCACTTAAGTTTCTCAACAGGTATCCACCGTGCTCAATAAACTCTCTCGTCTGCTGGAACAGGCAGGTATTTCGCTCACCGATCACCAGAAAAATCAGCTGGTGGCCTATGTCGATATGCTGAACAAATGGAATAAAGCGTACAACCTCACCTCCGTACGCGATCCCAACGAGATGCTGATTCGCCATATTCTCGATAGCATCGTCGTGGCGCCGTATCTGAACGGTGAACGTTTTATCGATGTGGGCACCGGTCCGGGCTTGCCGGGCGTTCCGTTGTCTATTGTTCGACCGGAGAGTCATTTCACGCTGCTGGACAGCCTGGGCAAGCGCGTACGCTTTTTACGCCAGGTTCAGCATGAGCTGAAGCTGGAAAACATTACGCCCGTACAGAGCAGGGTAGAGGAGTTCCCGGCAGAGCCACCGTTTGACGGTGTTATCAGCCGCGCGTTTGCCTCACTCAATGACATGGTGAGCTGGTGCAAACACCTGCCAGCGGAGAAGGGGCGTTTTTATGCGCTGAAAGGGCAACTTCCGGGGGACGAAATCGAGCAGCTTCCGGACGGTTTTGTTGTCGAATCTATTGAGAAACTCCAGATCCCTCAGCTCGAAGGTGAGCGTCATCTGGTGATAATTAAGCCAAACACTTTTTAAAAAATTAATAAAAAATGTGGAATTTGTGCTGTTCTGATCGTGTTAAAAAGCAGCACATTCAGTCTGATTTGGTCGTCGTTAATTTAACCTTGTTGTTACCATGGATTTTCTTATGGTTAACCTGACGTGATTCGTTCACTCAGAGGATAGTCAACCATGAAATTATCAGTCTGCTAAAAGTGGGTAAAAGCAACAAGAATGGAATGTTAAATATTTATTAAGAATGTCAATAAAAGGTTTTTGTTGTATACGGCTCTGTTTTAAAAATAGTTGCGGTTTTTTTGCTTTAATTTCATGCAGATGAAATTAATCGTTTTACGTCTTTGATAAATACCATTTTATCGCAAATGTGTATTTTGTGATCTCGTGCACGCTTTATCACCAACGTTTCCGCGCTGTTTGCAGTTTTGCCTGAAGGTCAACGCTTGGGTCAAAAGTTGAAAAATAGGACTGGGGAAAAATATTTAAACATTTATTCACCTTTTCGCTACTTAATGTTTGAAATCACGGGTACGCACCGTATAATTTGACCGCTTTTTGATGCTTGACTCTGAGCCTTAAAGGACGTTTTATACGACACGCGGCATACCTCGAAGGGAGCAGGAGTAAAAACGTGATGTCTGTGTCGCTCTTGAGTAGAAACGTTGCTCGTAAGCTTCTGTTCATTCAGTTTCTGGCTGTGATAGCAAGTGGACTGCTGTTTAGCCTCAAAGACCCCTTCTGGGGCATCTCCGCCGCGTGCGGAGGTTTGGCGGTGGTTCTGCCAAACGTGTTGTTTATGATTTTTGCCTGGCGTCATCAGGCGCATACACCTGCCAAAGGCCGCGTGGCCTGGTCCTTCGCTCTCGGCGAAGTGTGTAAGGTGTTGCTGACCTTTGCTCTACTGGTGATGGCGCTGGCGGTTTTGAAAGTGGTATTCATGCCGCTGATAGCAACGTGGGTTTTGGTGCTGGTGGTACAAGTTCTGGCTCCAGCTGTAATCAATAACAAAGGGTAAAAGGCATCATGGCTTCAGAAAATATGACGCCGCAGGATTACATAGGTCACCATCTGAATAACCTTCAGCTGGACCTGCGTACATTCTCGCTGGTGGATCCACATAACCCCCCGGCCACCTTCTGGACGATCAACATCGACTCCATGTTCTTCTCGGTGGTTTTGGGTCTTCTGTTCCTGGCCATGTTCCGCAGCGTTGCTAAAAAGGCGACCAGCGGTGTTCCAGGGAAATTCCAGACGTTCATCGAGATGATCATCGGCTTCGTCCATGGCAGCGTGAAAGATATGTACCATGGTAAGAGCAAACTGATTGCTCCGCTGGCCCTGACCGTGTTCGTTTGGGTCTTCCTGATGAACCTGATGGACCTCCTGCCTATCGATTTCTTACCTTGGATCGGTGAGCACGTACTCGGCCTGCCTGCACTGCGCGTGGTTCCGTCTGCCGACGTGAACATCACCCTGTCGATGGCGCTGGGCGTATTTATCCTCATTCTGTTCTACAGCATCAAAATGAAAGGCGTAAGCGGCTTTGTGAAAGAGCTTACCTTGCAGCCGTTCAACCACTGGGCGTTTATTCCGGTCAACCTGATTCTGGAAGGCGTTAGCCTGCTGTCCAAACCTGTTTCACTGGGTCTGCGACTGTTCGGCAACATGTATGCGGGTGAGCTGATTTTCATTCTGATCGCGGGTCTTCTGCCGTGGTGGTCACAGTGGATTCTGAATGTGCCATGGGCCATTTTCCACATCCTGATCATTACGCTGCAAGCCTTTATCTTCATGGTTCTGACGATCGTCTATCTGTCGATGGCGTCTGAAGAGCACTGATTTTTTACCAACACTACTACGTTTTAATTGAAACAAACTGGAGACTGTCATGGAAAACCTGAATATGGATCTGCTGTACATGGCTGCCGCTGTGATGATGGGTCTGGCGGCTATCGGTGCTGCGATCGGTATCGGCATCCTCGGGGGCAAATTCCTGGAAGGCGCAGCGCGTCAACCTGATCTGATTCCTCTGCTGCGTACTCAGTTCTTTATCGTTATGGGTCTGGTGGATGCAATCCCAATGATCGCTGTAGGTCTGGGTCTGTACGTGATGTTTGCTGTCGCGTAGTAGTTGTTTTAAAACCCCAAGCCACAGAAATTTAAGAGGTATTGTGCTGTGAACATGAACGCAACAATCCTCGGCCAGGCCATCGCGTTTATTCTCTTTGTCTGGTTCTGCATGAAGTATGTATGGCCGCCTTTAATGGCTGCCATCGAAAAACGTCAGAAAGAAATTGCTGACGGTCTGGCTTCCGCAGAACGCGCTAAGAAAGATTTGGACCTTGCACAGGCCAACGCGACAGACCAGCTGAAAAAAGCGAAAGCTGAAGCTCAGGTAATCATTGAACAGGCTAACAAACGCCGTTCTCAGATCCTGGACGAAGCCAAAGCTGAAGCAGAACAGGAACGTACTAAGATCGTGACACAGGCTCAGGCTGAAATTGAAGCTGAGCGTAAACGTGCTCGTGAAGAACTGCGTAAGCAGGTTGCGATTCTGGCTGTTGCTGGCGCCGAGAAGATCATCGAACGTTCCGTGGATGAAGCTGCTAACAGCGACATCGTGGACAAACTTGTCGCTGAACTGTAAGGAGGGAGGGGCTGATGTCTGAATTTGTTACGGTAGCTCGCCCCTACGCCAAAGCAGCTTTTGACTTTGCTGTCGAACACCAAAATGTCGATCGCTGGCAGAATATGCTGGCGTTTGCCGCTGAGGTGACGAAAAACGAACAAATGGCCGAGTTGCTTTCTGGTGCGTTAGCGCCTGAAACCCTCGCCGCGTCGTTTATCGCCGTGTGCGGAGAGCAACTGGATGCCAACGGCCAGAACCTGATTAAGGTGATGGCGGAAAATGGTCGTCTCCGTGTGCTCCCGGATGTTCTCGAGCAGTTTGAGCACTTACGTGCCCTTAGTGAAGCTACCGCTGAAGTTGAAGTAACTTCCGCGACTGAACTGAGTGACGAACAGCTTGCGAAAATCACCGCCGCGATGGAAAAACGTCTGTCACGCAAAGTTAAGCTGAATTGCAAAATCGATAAGTCTGTAATGGCAGGCGTAATCATCCGCTCGGGTGATATGGTCATTGATGGCAGCGTACGCGGCCGTCTTGAGCGCCTTGCAGACGTCTTGCAGTCTTAAGGGGACTGGAGCATGCAACTGAATTCCACCGAAATCAGCGAACTGATCAAGCAGCGCATTGCTCAGTTCAATGTTGTGAGTGAAGCTCACAACGAAGGTACTATTGTTTCTGTAAGTGACGGTGTTATCCGCATCCACGGCCTGGCCGATTGTATGCAGGGTGAGATGATTTCCCTGCCGGGTAACCGTTACGCTATCGCACTGAACCTGGAGCGCGACTCCGTAGGTGCCGTTGTGATGGGTCCATACGCTGACCTCGCCGAAGGCATGAAGGTTAAGTGTACTGGCCGTATTCTTGAAGTGCCGGTTGGCCGTGGCCTGCTGGGTCGCGTTGTTAACACCCTGGGTGCGCCAATCGACGGTAAAGGTCCGGTTGAGCACGATGGCTTCTCCCCAATCGAAGTTATCGCACCAGGCGTTATCGACCGTCAGTCTGTTGATCAGCCAGTACAGACGGGTTATAAGTCCGTTGATGCCATGATCCCAATCGGTCGTGGTCAGCGTGAACTGATCATCGGTGACCGTCAGACCGGTAAAACCGCGATGGCAATCGACGCCATCATCAACCAGCGTGATTCCGGCATCAAATGTGTGTACGTGGCTATCGGCCAGAAAGCGTCCACCATTTCCAACGTGGTTCGTAAACTGGAAGAGCACGGCGCACTGTCTAACACCATCGTTGTGGTAGCAACCGCGTCTGAATCTGCTGCACTGCAATACCTGGCACCATACGCCGGTTGCGCAATGGGCGAATACTTCCGTGACCGCGGTGAAGATGCGCTGATCGTATACGATGACCTGTCTAAACAGGCTGTTGCTTATCGTCAGGTTTCCCTGCTGCTCCGTCGTCCACCAGGACGTGAAGCATTCCCGGGCGACGTATTCTACCTCCACTCTCGTCTGCTGGAGCGTGCTTCCCGCGTTAACGCGGAATACGTCGAGAACTTCACCAAAGGTGAAGTGAAGGGTAAAACAGGTTCTCTGACCGCCCTGCCGATCATTGAAACCCAGGCGGGTGACGTTTCTGCGTTCGTTCCGACCAACGTAATCTCCATTACCGATGGTCAGATCTTCCTGGAAACCAACCTGTTTAACTCCGGTATTCGTCCGGCGGTTAACCCGGGTATCTCCGTATCCCGTGTGGGTGGTGCTGCTCAGACCAAGATCATCAAGAAACTGTCCGGTGGTATCCGTACCGCGCTGGCACAGTATCGTGAACTGGCTGCGTTCTCTCAGTTCGCATCCGATCTGGACGAAGCAACCCGTAAACAGCTGAGCCACGGTCAGAAAGTGACCGAGCTGCTGAAGCAGAAACAGTACGCGCCAATGTCTGTTGCTCAGCAGGGCCTGGTACTGTTCGCGGCTGAACGCGGTTACCTCGAAGATGTGGAACTGGCGAAAATCGGTAGCTTCGAAGCCGCTCTGCTGGCTTACGTCGACCGTGATCACGCTCCGCTGATGCAAGAGATCAACCAGACCGGTGGCTATAACGACGAAATCGAAGGCAAGCTGAAAGCTATCCTCGATTCCTTCAAAGCAACCCAATCCTGGTAATCGTCCGGCGGCTTGTCTCAGGACAAGCCGTCTGGCATTGAGGAGAAGCTCATGGCCGGCGCAAAAGAGATACGTAGTAAGATCGCAAGCGTCCAGAACACGCAAAAGATCACTAAAGCGATGGAGATGGTCGCCGCTTCCAAAATGCGTAAATCGCAGGATCGCATGGCGGCCAGCCGTCCTTATGCAGAGACCATGCGCAAAGTGATTGGTCACCTTGCAAACGGTAATCTGGAATATAAGCACCCTTACCTGGAAGAACGCGACGTTAAGCGCGTGGGCTACCTGGTGGTGTCGACTGACCGTGGTCTGTGTGGCGGCTTGAACATTAACCTGTTCAAAAAACTGCTGGCGGATATGAAAGGCTGGTCCGATAAAGGCGTTCAGTGCGATCTGGCACTGATTGGCTCTAAAGGCGTCTCTTTCTTTAACTCCGTTGGTGGCAACATTGTCGCTCAGGTGACCGGTATGGGTGATAACCCGTCCCTGTCCGAACTGATCGGCCCGGTTAAAGTGATGTTGCAGGCCTACGATGAAGGCCGTCTGGACAGACTGTACGTTGTCAGCAACAAATTTATTAACACCATGTCTCAGGTGCCTACGCTCACTCAGATGCTGCCGTTACCGGCATCAGAAGATGACGAGCTGAAACAGAAAGCCTGGGATTACCTGTATGAACCCGATCCGAAACCGCTGCTGGATACCCTGCTGCGTCGTTACGTTGAATCTCAGGTTTATCAGGGCGTTGTAGAAAACCTGGCCAGCGAGCAGGCCGCACGAATGGTGGCGATGAAAGCCGCGACCGATAATGGCGGCAGCCTGATTAAAGAGCTGCAGTTGGTTTACAACAAAGCTCGTCAGGCCAGCATTACTCAGGAACTCACCGAGATCGTCTCGGGGGCCGCCGCGGTTTAACCAGGTTTACGAATTACGTAGAGGATTCAAGATGGCTACTGGAAAGATTGTCCAGGTAATCGGCGCCGTGGTGGACGTCGAGTTCCCTCAGGACGCCGTACCACGCGTGTACGACGCGCTTGAGGTACAGAATGGTAACGAGAGCCTGGTGCTGGAAGTTCAGCAGCAGCTCGGCGGCGGTATCGTGCGTACCATCGCCATGGGTTCTTCCGACGGTCTGCGTCGTGGTCTGGAAGTAAAAGACCTTGAGCACCCGATCGAAGTCCCGGTAGGTAAAGCAACACTGGGTCGTATCATGAACGTATTGGGTCAACCAATCGACATGAAAGGCGACATCGGTGAAGAAGAGCGTTGGGCTATCCACCGCGCGGCACCTTCCTACGAAGAGCTGTCCAGCTCTCAGGAACTGCTGGAAACCGGCATCAAAGTTATCGACCTGATGTGTCCGTTCGCGAAGGGCGGTAAAGTCGGTCTGTTCGGTGGTGCGGGTGTAGGTAAAACCGTAAACATGATGGAGCTGATCCGTAACATCGCGATCGAGCACTCCGGTTACTCCGTGTTTGCGGGCGTAGGTGAACGTACTCGTGAGGGTAACGACTTCTACCACGAAATGACCGACTCCAACGTTCTGGATAAAGTATCCCTGGTTTACGGCCAGATGAACGAGCCACCAGGAAACCGTCTGCGCGTTGCGCTGACTGGCCTGACGATGGCTGAGAAGTTCCGTGACGAAGGCCGTGACGTTCTGCTGTTCGTTGATAACATCTACCGTTACACCCTGGCCGGTACTGAAGTATCTGCACTGCTGGGTCGTATGCCTTCAGCGGTAGGTTATCAGCCTACGCTTGCGGAAGAGATGGGTGTTCTTCAGGAACGTATCACCTCTACCAAAACTGGTTCTATCACCTCCGTTCAGGCGGTATACGTACCTGCGGATGACTTGACTGACCCATCTCC
Organism: Enterobacter cloacae complex sp. CDL013; assembly: GCF_049238805.1. Taxonomy (NCBI): domain Bacteria; kingdom Pseudomonadati; phylum Pseudomonadota; class Gammaproteobacteria; order Enterobacterales; family Enterobacteriaceae; genus Enterobacter; species Enterobacter cloacae complex sp. CDL013. Next base: position 25,446 of record NZ_JBMKGT010000008.1, read on the forward strand.
AGCCACCACCTTTGCTCACTTAGATGCAACCGTGGTACTGAGCCGTCAGATCGCGTCTCTGGGTATCTACCCGGCCGTTGACCCGCTGGACTCCACCAGCCGTCAGCTGGATCCACTGGTTGTTGGCCAGGAGCACTACGACACCGCGCGTGGCGTACAGTCCCTGCTGCAACGTTATCAGGAACTGAAAGACATCATCGCCATCCTGGGTATGGATGAACTGTCTGAAGAAGACAAACTGGTGGTAGCACGTGCGCGTAAGATCCAGCGCTTCCTGTCCCAGCCGTTCTTCGTTGCGGAAGTATTCACCGGTTCTCCAGGTAAATACGTTTCCCTGAAAGACACCATCCGTGGCTTTAAAGGCATCATGGAAGGCGAATACGATCACCTGCCAGAGCAGGCGTTCTACATGGTTGGTTCCATCGAAGAAGCCGTGGAAAAAGCCAAAAAACTTTAACGCCTTAATCGGAGGGTGATATGGCAATGACTTACCACCTGGACGTCGTCAGCGCAGAGCAACAAATGTTCTCTGGTCTGGTCGAGAAAATCCAGGTAACGGGTAGTGAAGGTGAACTGGGTATTTTCCCGGGTCACGCACCGCTGCTCACCGCCATTAAGCCTGGTATGATCCGCATCGTTAAACAGTTCGGTCATGAAGAGTTTATCTATCTGTCCGGCGGCATTCTTGAAGTGCAGCCAGGCAGTGTGACCGTTCTGGCCGATACCGCTATTCGTGGCCAGGATCTCGACGAAGCGCGAGCCCTGGAATCGAAGCGTAAGGCTGAAGAGCACATTAACAGCTCTCATGGTGACGTGGATTACGCTCAGGCGTCTGCGGAGCTGGCCAAAGCGATCGCGAAACTGCGCGTTATCGAGTTGACCAAAAAAGCGATGTAACACCGGCTTGAAAAGCACAAAAGCCAGTCTGGATCCCAGGCTGGCTTTTTTTTTCGGCCTTAATTCATGATGAAAAAGATGTAGAATTTTAAGCATCAAACGTTTTTACTTCTCACACAAACTACCGTCAGGATGCGTATGTTAAACAGTGCGATGAGCGTGGTGATCCTTGCCGCAGGCAAAGGTACCCGCATGTATTCCGATCTGCCTAAAGTGCTCCACACGCTGGCAGGAAAGCCAATGGTTCAGCATGTTATTGATGCAGCGAATGAATTAGGCGCCAGCCAGGTGCATCTGGTTTATGGACATGGCGGCGATCTGCTGAAAAAAACGCTGCGTGACGACAATCTCAACTGGGTGCTTCAGGCAGAACAGCTGGGTACGGGTCATGCAATGCAGCAGGCTGCACCCTTCTTCGCTGATGATGAAGATATCCTGATGCTCTACGGCGACGTCCCGCTGATCTCCGTTGAAACCCTCACCCGCCTGCGTGAAGCCAAACCGCAGGGTGGCATCGGTTTGTTGACCGTCGTGCTGGACGATCCAACCGGCTATGGCCGCATTACGCGTGAAAACGGCAACGTGACGGGGATTGTTGAGCATAAAGATGCCACTGACGAACAGCGCCAGATTCAGGAGATCAACACCGGCATCCTGATTGCGAACGGTGCGGATATGAAGCGCTGGCTGTCCAGACTCAACAATAACAACGCGCAGGGTGAATACTACATCACCGACATCATTGCGATGGCTTACCAGGAAGGGCGTGAGATTGCTGCCGTTCATCCGGCGCGTATCAGCGAAACGGACGGGGTAAACAACCGTCTCCAGCTTTCCCGTCTTGAGCGTATTTACCAGTCCGAGCAGGCAGAAAAGCTGTTGCTCGCGGGCGTTATGCTGCGCGATCCGGCGCGTTTCGATCTGCGTGGCACGCTGACCCACGGGCGCGACGTTGAAATAGATACTAACGTTATCCTGGAAGGTAACGTCACGCTGGGCAACCGCGTCAAAATCGGCACCGGCTGTGTGATTAAAAACAGCGCGATCGGTGACGACTGCGAAATCAGCCCGTACAGCGTGGTGGAAGATGCCCATCTTGAGGCGGCCTGTACGATTGGCCCATTTGCGCGTCTGCGCCCAGGCGCTGAGCTGCTGGAAGGTGCTCACGTAGGTAACTTCGTGGAAATGAAAAAAGCGCGTCTGGGTAAGGGCTCTAAAGCGGGTCATCTGACCTATCTGGGCGATGCGGAAATTGGCGACAACGTAAACATTGGTGCAGGGACGATTACCTGTAACTATGACGGCGCCAATAAGTTTAAAACCATCATTGGTGATGACGTGTTTGTAGGCTCCGATACCCAGCTGGTGGCGCCTGTTACCGTGGGCAAAGGCGTGACCATTGCCGCCGGGACAACCGTTACGCGCGATGTGGCCGAGAACGAGCTGGTGTTAAGCCGCGTTCCGCAGGTCAGCAAGCAGGGCTGGAAACGCCCGGTGAAGCAGAAGTAACGGATTTATACCCCTCACCCTAACCCTCTCCCCACAGGGGAGAGGGGATTGTTCGGTGCGGTGTTTTTCTCCCTCGCCCCTTTGGGGAGAGGGCCGGGGTGAGGGGATAACATAATCCTCCCCCCACAAGCAGTACCCATAAAAATAACCCCACTCTCTACAAGGCTCGGGGCGCCCGGAAAGGGCAAATACAGGTCAGCGACAACGCATGGCATAACGCCATAATCAGGAAATATAACTATGTGTGGAATTGTTGGCGCAGTTGCGCAGCGTGATATTGCTGAAATCCTTCTCGAAGGTTTACGTCGTCTGGAATACCGTGGTTACGACTCAGCCGGGCTGGCTGTCGTTGATGCAGAAGGTCATATGACCCGTCTGCGCCGTCTCGGTAAAGTGCAGATGCTGGCCCAGGCTGCGGAAGAACATCCGCTGCACGGTGGCACCGGTATTGCGCATACCCGCTGGGCGACCCACGGTGAGCCATCTGAAGGCAACGCACACCCGCATGTGTCTGAACACATCGTGGTCGTGCATAACGGCATTATCGAAAACCACGAACCGCTGCGTGAAGAACTGAAAGCGCGCGGCTATACCTTCGTCTCTGAAACCGACACCGAAGTGATTGCTCACCTGGTGCACTGGGAGCTGGCAAAGGGCGGTACACTGCGTGATGCGGTGCTGCGCGCTATCCCTCAGCTACGTGGTGCTTACGGTACGGTGATCATGGATTCCCGCGACCCGTCCACGCTGCTGGCCGCGCGTTCCGGTAGTCCGATGGTGATTGGTCTGGGCATGGGTGAAAACTTTATCGCTTCCGACCAGCTGGCGCTGCTGCCGGTTACCCGTCGCTTTATCTTCCTGGAAGAGGGAGACATTGCCGAGGTGACACGTCGCAGCGTGACCGTATTCGACACAAAAGGCGAGCAGGTTAAGCGTCAGGAGATCGAATCAAACCTGCAATACGACGCGGGCGACAAAGGTGCTTACCGTCACTACATGCAGAAAGAGATCTACGAACAGCCAAACGCCATTAAAAACACCCTGACTGGTCGCATCAGCCATGGTGAAGTGGATCTGAGCGAGCTGGGCGCCAATGCCAACGAACTGCTGAGCAAAGTCGAGCACATTCAGATCGTGGCCTGCGGTACCTCTTACAACTCCGGTATGGTCTCGCGCTACTGGTTTGAATCCCTGGCGGGTGTGCCGTGTGATGTGGAAATCGCCTCTGAGTTCCGCTATCGCAAATCTGCGGTGCGTCGTAACAGCCTGATGATCACCCTTTCTCAGTCTGGCGAAACGGCCGATACCCTGGCGGCGCTGCGTCTGTCTAAAGAACTGGGTTACCTCGGCTCGCTGGCCATTTGTAACGTGCCGGGCTCTTCGCTGGTACGTGAATCCGATCTGGCGCTGATGACCAAAGCGGGTACCGAAATCGGCGTGGCTTCCACCAAAGCGTTTACTACTCAGCTGACCGTTCTGCTGATGCTGGTGGCGAAACTGGCGCGTCTGAAAGGCCAGGATGCTTCCGTTGAACACGACATCGTGCATGGCCTTCAGGCGCTGCCGAGCCGTATTGAGCAGATGCTGTCTCAGGACAAACGCATTGAGGCGCTGGCTGAAGATTTCTCTGACAAACATCACTCCCTGTTCCTGGGGCGTGGCGATCAGTATCCGATTGCGCTGGAAGGCGCACTGAAGCTCAAAGAGATCTCTTATATTCACGCTGAAGCCTATGCGGCAGGCGAGCTGAAGCATGGCCCGCTGGCGCTGATCGATGCGGATATGCCAGTTATCGTGGTGGCACCTAACAACGAACTGCTGGAAAAACTGAAATCTAACATCGAAGAAGTGCGCGCCCGTGGTGGTGTTCTGTACGTCTTTGCGGATAAAGATGCCGGTTTCGCCAGCAGCGACAACATGCACATCATCGAGATGCCGCATGTGGAAGAGGTGATTGCGCCGATCTTCTACACCGTACCGCTGCAACTGCTGGCTTATCACGTCGCGCTGATCAAAGGCACCGACGTAGACCAGCCACGTAACCTGGCTAAATCGGTTACCGTAGAGTAATCACTTCCTGTAAAAAGGCTGCCATTTGCGTGGCAGCCTTTTTATTTGTTGCTACTTCTTTACACGCCTCATTTTTACTTTCTTGTGTACCCTATGGCGTAAAATGTTTCATGTAAAACATGTGGTTACATTTTTCTCGCTCTCCGTTTTTTGGACTTGTGCTGTTGCAAAAATGATCAAATAATAATTGTTTATTATTAAGATATTAATATATTCCTAAAATAATCCTCCTGCCAGTAGATATCGCATTTATTGTTTGTGGCTGATATTTATAACATGATTGAATCTGATACATTTCATTCATCCTTCTTAAAATAAAATATTACAAGCTGGAAAACTTATTTGTCAGAGGCGTTTTTAGGATCGTAATATTACGCCGCTTCAAATTTAATCATTTTATTTGGTTAATAAATAAATGTCATCGATATAAAATTAATAGGGGTTGTCATGAAACTAAATGCTATCGCCAGCGCAATAATCTTGTCTTCATCCATATTATCTGGTGCTGCTCTGGCATCTGACGGTACTGTACATTTCCGTGGTGAGATCATTGATAGCGCTTGTGAAATTACCACCGTTACGAAAGAACAAAACGTTGATTTAGGTAAAGTCAGTAAAACGGCATTCAACGGTGTAGGCAGCACCTCCGCACCAACGCAATTCACTATCAGCCTGGAGAAATGCCCGCCAACCTATACCAAGGCATCGGTTCGATTTGACGGTACTGAAGCTGGCAATGGCGATCTGGCGATAGGTAACCCGGCAAAAACAGGCACGCCAGGCGACTTTACGGGTACAGGCGACGCGGTCACTGCAACGGGCGTAGCGATTCGTATCTATAACCGCGCAGACAACTCTCAGGTTGAGTTATACAAAGATTCTGCCACAACTGATATTGTGGATGCTAAGGCCGATTTAAAATTCATTGCACGTTATATTGCAACCTCTACGACCGTAACGCCAGGTACAGCTAACGCTGACTCTCAGTTCACCGTTGAATATGTGAAATAATTACATTTATTAGTTAAAAGACGCCCTTATTCGCGTTGCTAATAATAAACATTTTAAGGGCGTCAACTAATGAGAGGCTGTATGGTTGCTTTTACACGTTTATTTAAAACATTCATGGCTGCGACATTGTGTCTCAGCTCGTCAATAGCCTGTGCAGGCATCATTGTCGGCGGCACGCGCGTCATTTTTTTGGCTGATAGTCCTGATGCCACCATATCGATTTACAACAAAGAGAGCGATCTGCCGTACCTGATACAAACCTGGGTCGACCCCTTTGACAAAGAAGATAAACATAAACCGCCTTTTACCGTCATACCACCCGTTTCCAGGCTTGAGCCAATGCAGGAAAAGGTCTTACGCGTACTTAAAATGGCCGGGACGTTGCCCACCGATCGCGAATCCGTTTTTTGGCTGAACATAAAAAATATTCCGCCATCCAGCAGTAAAAAAGAGACCAGCTCGCTGGAAATTGCGATTAAGACACGTATCAAACTGTTCTGGCGACCGGCGGCTATTACGTTAATCCCTGAGAAGGCGGTAGCGAACGTCGCATGGTCAAAACAAGGTCGGCAACTTATTGTTCAGAATAATAATCCTATCCATATCAATATCATGGATGTATCAGTTGATGGTAAAGACATACCAGTCAATATGATCAAACCCTTTGAAAAACTCTCGCTGACATTACCACCAGGAAGTGCAGGCCATACGCTTGTTTGGCGTTTTATTAATGATTACGGCGCCGTCAGCAACCCAGTAAAACAGGTGCTTTAATATTCTGATAGGGATGTCTTAATGATTGGCTTACGTCACTGCATTGCCATGATATCGGGGTTATGTCTGAGCATTCCTGTTCAGTCATTAGCACAGGACAGCCTGTTTAACCCGAAACTTCTGGAAATCGATCATCCGGTCGATGTCGATATTCGTCAATTTAACCGTTCCAACGCGCTTCCCCCTGGCAGCTATAAAGTTGATGTATTCATTAACGGCAAATTTTTTGAACGTAAGGAAGTGACGTTTGTGCAGGATGCTCCCGAGGACGAACTCCATCCTTGCTACGTCGCTATCAATGATGTCCTTATATCTTACGGCGTAAAGGTTGAGGCGTTGAAAACGCTGCGTGGAGTGGATAGCACCGCCTGCGTCAACCCCGCTCCGTTGGTGGAGGGATCACGCTGGCTATTCGACGGCAACAAGCTGGTGTTGAACATCTCCATTCCACAAATTTATCTTGATTCAGCGGCGTATGATTATATTAGTCCCTCGCGATGGGATGAAGGCATTAACGCCTTGATGACCAACTATGACTTTTCCGGTTCGCATACTCTTCGATCAAATTATGATTCTGAGGAGGATGACAGCTACTACCTGAATTTGCGCAATGGTCTTAATCTCGGGTCCTGGCGGCTTCGCAACTACAGCACAGTGAATTCGACAGCAGGCAGCGCTGAGTACCACTCCATCAGCAGCTATGTGCAGCGAGATATCGCCGCGCTACGCAGCCAGATCATGGTTGGCGATACCTGGACCGCAAGCGACATCTTTGACAGTACGCAGATCCGCGGCGTCAGACTCTATACCGATGACGACATGCTACCGTCCAGTCAGAATGGCTTTGCGCCGATAGTGCGCGGTATCGCAAAAAGCAACGCGACCGTGACGATCCGCCAGAATAACTATGTGATCTATCAGTCGGCGGTACCGCAGGGCGCGTTTGAAATCACCGATCTGAATACCACCAGCGGTGGCGGCGATCTGGACGTAACAATCAAAGAGGAAGACGGCAGCGAGCAGCGTTTTACACAGCCTTACGCTTCTCTGGCAATACTGAAACGCGAAGGACAGGCCGACGTTGATGTCAGCGTCGGTGAAATGCGCGCTGAGAGCGGCTTTACACCCGATGTGTTACAGGCGCAGGTATTACACGGGATGCCGTGGGGATTAACGCTCTACGGTGGAACGCAGGTTGCGCAAGATTATGCCTCCGCAGCTATAGGGATGGGGAAGGATATGGGTGCGCTGGGTGCGATGTCGCTAGATATAACCCAGGCTCGCTCGTCTTTTGACAATGGCGACGAGGAAAAAGGGCAATCATACCGTTTCCTCTATTCCAAACGATTTGATGATACAGATACCAATTTTCGTCTCGTAGGATACCGGTACTCTACAGAAGGCTTTTATTCACTAACCGAGTGGGCATCTCGCCAGAATGATGTTTCTGATTTCTGGAACATGGGAAACCGGCGTAGTCGCCTGGAAGGTACCTGGACCCAATCGTTGGGGCCCGATCGGGGAAATTTCTACCTGACGCTGAGCCGTCAGCAGTACTGGCACACCGATGAGGTCGAGCGTCTGCTTCAGCTTGGTTACAGCAATAACTGGCGGCAGATATCATGGAACCTGACATGGAATTATACCGACTCGATCAACCGCTATTCCAGCGGCAGCCACAGCGACGACTACACCGATAGCGAACATATTTTTATGTTCACGGTTTCTTTGCCGCTCTCTGGCTGGTTGGAAGGGAGTTACGTTAACTACTCCATGACCCAGAATAATCATAACGACAGTAGCATGCAGGCCGGGATCGGCGGCACTCTGTTGGAAGGCCACAATCTGGCGTATAGCGTGCAGGAGTCCTGGACGAATACATCGAATAATACCCATAGCAGCAATGCCAGCCTGAACTACGACGGCACCTACGGATCGGTAAATGGCAGCTACGCCTATAGCCAGGATTCGCAGCGTATAAACTACGGGGCGCGTGGCGGTATTCTGATTCACCGCGACGGCGTGACCTTTTCCCAGGAGTTGGGTGAAACGGTGGCGCTAGTGGAAGCGCCAGGAGCGGGCGGCCTGTCGGTTGAAAACACGACCGGGGTAGCGACGGACTGGCGTGGATACACCGTCAAAACGCAGCTTAATCCTTACGAAGAAAACCGTATAGCGATTAACAGCAACTATTTTTCACGTGCTAACGTCGAACTGGATAATACCGTTGTTAATCTTGTACCTACCCGCGGCGCGGTAGTGAAAGCAGCGTTTAAAACTCGCATCGGCTATCGCGTTTTATTCAGCGTCATTATGGCTAACGGCAAACCTGCGCCGTTTGGCGCAATGGCGACGGCCGATCTGGATACGGGAACGGTAACCGGGATTGTGGGGGATAACGGCGAGCTTTATCTTTCAGGAATGTCCTTAGTTGGCCGTTTTAATATTACTGGTCAATCCATCTGCCAGGTTGAGTATCATCTCGAAGCGCCAAAGGACAATGGGCTGTTACAACTGCCGGTAACATGCGCTAATAACGGAGTATCAAATTGAATATCGTTAAATTAATCATCGTGCTGTGCATCTGCGCAGTGTGCCAGCACGCATGGTCTGCGGATACATATTGCGAAGCTAAAGGCGGTACACACCACAGCATACTTTCGTTTTCCGGCACTACGCTCAGCGCCTCACAGAATAAAGCTGGCCAGACAATTAGCAAACAAGTAGATAACGGTGGTCAGTATGAAGGGGTATGCCACTGTAATCGCGATTATAACTATGTTTACTTTACAGCCAAAGATAACCCCGCCTTGCAGAAAAGCGTCAGCCGAAATAAAGTGCAATACTATGTATTAGATGAGTATTTAGATGTTGGATTGTCGATCATGATCATGGGGCGCGGTTATATCAACGTTCCCTTTGAGGACCGGCCTAACAACCCCAGTGGTTATTACAACTGCGTTAATTCCCTTAATACGACCACCTTTACAAGCGGTTCCGACGCAACCATTTATTTTTATGTCAAAGAACCGTTTATCGGCACCGTTACTATTCCGTTGACGTTACTCGCTTCGCTGTATGCTAATACTTCTAGTGTATTAGCCACCGACTATGGCAATAAACTGGCTGATGTTTTTATTCAAGGGGATATTACCGCGCCGCAGGAGTGTGAAGTTAACGGCGGTCAAATCATTGAAGTGGATTTTGGTAAAATCTCTGCGTCTTCATTTTCATCTGTAGCGGGCACTGGCCTTTCCGATAAGAAAATACCCATCAAGGCGTCGGTAAGATGCACTGGGATGAGCTCAGGGCAAGATGTTGAAGTTTCACTCCATGCCACCCAGGCAGGCGCGTTTTCAACCATGATTGAGACAACAAACCAGGATGTGGGTATTAAGGTCTACGACGAGTTTAATCAAGAAGTGGATGTTAACGGCGGACGCATGGAAACGGACATGGGAACCCGTTCTCGACTGGGTGTGGAGACGGGTGAGTTTAATTTTTCTGCTGCGCCGGCGAGCGCGACGGGAGCCAGGCCTGAGCCAGGAACGTTTACCGCGACTGCCACCATTACGATGGAAATTAAAAACTGATTCGTCAACGGCTGTTTATGACAGCCGTTGTCATATTGCGCTTTTTGAACCAGACTAAACATGCTTATTGTGACAATTTTATGGCAGGGGGTTGAATATATAATTATCATTTTCAATGGCTTATATCCAACGCCTTGATTGTCATAAAACTGTCATATTTCGTACATTTATCTGTCACCTGTTTGTCCTATTTTGCTCATCGTAGCCACTTAAACAATGATTTACGAAATCCTTGCAGGAGACATTATGAAAGTTATGCGTACCACTGTCGCAACTGTTGTCGCCGCGACCTTATCGATGAGCGCTTTCTCTGCCTTCGCAGCAGCAAGCCTGACTGGCGCTGGTGCAACCTTCCCTGCGCCGGTGTATGCCAAATGGGCGGATACCTACCAGAAAGAGACCGGTAACAAGGTCAACTATCAGGGTATCGGCTCCTCCGGTGGCGTAAAACAAATTACCGCGAATACCGTTGATTTCGGCGCATCCGACGCTCCGCTGTCTGATGAGAAACTGAATCAGGAAGGCCTGTTCCAGTTCCCGACCGTGATTGGCGGCGTTGTGCTGGCTGTTAACATCCCTGGCCTGAAATCAGGCGAGCTGGTGCTGGACGGCAAAACCCTGGGTGACATCTACCTGGGCAAAATCAAAAAATGGGATGACGAAGCCATCACTAAGCTGAACCCGGGCGTTAAGCTGCCTTCGCAGAATATCGCGGTGGTTCGTCGTGCTGACGGCTCTGGCACCTCTTTCGTGTTCACCAGCTACCTGGCGAAAGTGAACGAAGAGTGGAAATCTAAAGTCGGTTCCGGCTCTACCGTTAACTGGCCAACCGGTCTGGGCGGTAAAGGCAACGACGGTATCGCAGCCTTCGTACAGCGTCTGCCTGGCTCTATCGGCTACGTAGAGTACGCCTACGCTAAGCAGAACAATCTGGCCTACACCAAACTGGTTTCTGCCGACGGCAAACCGGTTAGCCCGACCGAAGAGAACTTCGCCAACGCCGCCAAAGGCGCTGACTGGAGCAAATCCTTCGCTCAGGACCTGACTAACCAGAAAGGTGAAGACGCGTGGCCAATCACCTCTACCACCTTCATTCTGGTTCACAAAGAGCAGAAGAAACCAGAGCAGGGCGCAGAAGTGCTGAAGTTCTTCGACTGGGCATACAAAAACGGCGGCAAACAGGCTAATGACCTGGATTACGCCAGCCTGCCAGACAGCGTGGTTGAGCAGATTCGTGCTGCATGGAAAACCAACGTGAAAGACAGCAGCGGTAAAGCGCTGTACTAACAGGATATTTTTAACGAAGATGGCGGGTGGCGCGCAGCGATCCCGCCCTACGGTTTACTCTGTAGGCCCGGTAAGCGTCAGCGCCACCGGGCATATTCGTAAGACGTCTCATAAAGAAGAGTAATTTATGGCTGCAACCAAGCCTGCATTTAACCCTCCGGGTAAAAAAGGTGACATGATTTTCAGCGCGCTGGTGAAACTGGCTGCGCTGATTGTGCTATTGCTGCTGGGCGGCATTATCGTGTCCCTGATTTTCTCCTCCTGGCCGAGCATTCAAAAATTTGGTTTCGCCTTCCTGTGGACCAAAGAGTGGGATGCGCCGAACGATATTTACGGTGCGCTGGTGCCGATTTACGGCACGCTGGTGACCTCTTTTATCGCCCTGCTAATTGCGGTTCCGGTGAGCTTCGGTATTGCCTTGTTCCTGACGGAACTGGCGCCAGGCTGGCTGCGGCGTCCGCTGGGTATCGCCATTGAACTGCTGGCGGCCATCCCAAGTATCGTTTACGGCATGTGGGGCCTGTTTATTTTTGCTCCGCTGTTTGCAACGTACTTCCAGGAGCCGGTCGGTAACGTGCTTTCTGCCGTTCCGTTTGTGGGGGCGCTGTTCTCCGGCCCGGCATTCGGTATCGGCATTCTGGCGGCGGGTGTGATCCTCGCCATCATGATTATTCCGTACATTGCGGCGGTCATGCGCGATGTCTTCGAACAAACCCCGGTGATGATGAAAGAGTCCGCCTACGGCATCGGCTGCACCACCTGGGAGGTTATCTGGCGCATCGTCCTTCCGTTCACCAAAAATGGAGTGATTGGCGGCATTATGCTGGGCTTAGGTCGCGCGCTCGGTGAAACCATGGCGGTCACCTTTATCATCGGCAACACCTACCAGCTCGATAGCGCTTCGCTCTATATGCCGGGGAACAGTATTACTTCTGCGCTGGCGAACGAATTTGCCGAAGCGGAATCCGGGCTGCACGTCGCGGCGCTGATGGAACTGGGCCTGATCCTGTTTGTTATCACCTTTATTGTGCTGGCTATCTCCAAGCTGATGATTATGCGTCTGGCTAAAAACGAGGGGGCACGCTAATGGCGACTCTCGATATGCAAAATACCGCTCAGCTTGCGGAATCCCGTCGCAAAATGCAGTCAAAGCGCCGGATTAAAAACCGCATTGCGCTGACGCTTTCCATGGCGACGATGGCGTTTGGCCTGTTCTGGCTGATCTGGATCCTGATGTCAACCATCACCCGCGGCATCGATGGAATGTCCCTGGCGCTGTTCACGGAAATGACGCCGCCGCCGAACACGGCGGGCGGTGGTCTGGCAAACGCCCTGGCGGGTAGCGGCCTGCTGATCCTGTGGGCGACCGTTTTCGGTACACCGTTGGGCATTATGGCGGGTATCTATCTGGCGGAGTATGGGCGCAAGTCCTGGATCGCTGAAGTCATCCGCTTTATTAACGACATTCTGCTTTCTGCCCCGTCGATTGTCGTGGGTCTGTTTGTTTACACCATCGTGGTGGCGCAAATGGAACACTTCTCCGGCTGGGCGGGTGTGATTGCGCTGGCGCTGTTGCAGGTGCCTATCGTTATTCGTACTACTGAAAACATGCTGAAACTGGTGCCGGACAGCCTGCGTGAAGCGGCTTACGCGCTGGGCACGCCGAAATGGAAAATGATTTCGGCGATCACCCTGAAAGCATCCGTCTCGGGGATCATGACCGGTATCCTGCTGGCTATCGCCCGTATCGCCGGTGAAACCGCACCGCTGCTGTTTACCGCCCTCTCCAACCAGTTCTGGAGCACGGACATGATGCAGCCGATCGCCAACCTGCCGGTGACGATCTTTAAATTTGCGATGAGCCCATTCGCGGAATGGCAGCAGCTGGCCTGGGCCGGGGTGCTGATCATCACCCTTTGCGTACTGTTGCTGAACATTCTGGCGCGCGTCATTTTCGCGAAGAAGAAACACGGTTAAATTTTTACGGCGCGGCAGCTCGCGGCGCCGAATGAGGAAATGAGTCAATGAGTATGGTTGATACTGCCCCGGGTAAGATTCAGGTTCGTGATTTGAACTTCTACTACGGCAAATTCCATGCCCTGAAGAATATCAATCTGGATATCGCGAAGAACCAGGTAACGGCATTCATCGGTCCGTCCGGCTGTGGTAAATCCACGCTGCTGCGCACCTTTAACAAAATGTATTCGCTCTATCCGGAGCAGCGCGCAGAAGGTGAAATTCTCCTGGACGGTGACAACATCCTGACCAATACCCAGGATATCGCCCTGCTGCGTGCGAAAGTGGGGATGGTATTCCAGAAACCCACGCCGTTCCCGATGTCGATCTATGACAACATCGCCTTTGGTGTGCGTCTGTTTGAGAAGCTCTCCCGTGCGGATATGGACGAGCGCGTGCAGTGGGCATTGACCAAGGCCGCATTATGGAACGAAACCAAAGATAAACTTCACCAGAGCGGGTACTCTCTCTCCGGTGGTCAGCAGCAGCGTCTGTGCATTGCGCGCGGTATCGCCATTCGCCCGGAAGTCTTGCTGCTGGATGAGCCGTGCTCAGCCCTGGACCCGATCTCAACCGGGCGTATCGAAGAGCTGATCACCGAGCTGAAGCAGGATTACACCGTGGTGATCGTGACCCACAACATGCAGCAGGCTGCACGTTGTTCTGACCACACGGCGTTTATGTACCTGGGCGAGTTGATTGAGTTCAGCGATACGGATGCGCTGTTCACCCGTCCGGCGAAGAAACAAACCGAAGATTATATTACTGGCCGCTACGGTTGATTTGCCTTAGTGCATGTGGAGAAACCATGGACAACCTCAATCTTAATAAACACATTTCCGGCCAGTTTAACGCAGAGCTGGAAAGCATTCGCACCCAGGTGATGACCATGGGCGGCATGGTCGAGCAGCAGCTTTCTGATGCGATCACGGCGATGCACAACCAGGACAGCGAGCTGGCGAAGCGCGTTATTGAAGGCGACCACAACGTCAATATGATGGAAGTCGCCATCGACGAAGCCTGCGTGCGCATCATTGCGAAGCGTCAGCCGACGGCGAGCGACCTGCGTCTGGTGATGGCGATCATCAAAACTATCGCCGAGCTGGAGCGTATTGGTGACGTGGCGGATAAAATCTGCCGCACCGCGCTGGAGAAATTCTCCCAGCAGCACCAGCCGCTGCTGGTGAGTCTGGAGTCTCTCGGTCGCCACACCGTGCAGATGCTGCACGACGTGCTGGACGCTTTCGCGCGCATGGATCTGGACGAAGCGGTCCGTATCTACCGTGAAGACAAGAAAGTTGACCAGGAATACGAAGGCATAGTGCGTCAGCTGATGACCTACATGATGGAAGATTCCCGTACCATTCCAAGCGTACTCACCGCGCTGTTCTGTGCGCGCTCAATCGAGCGTATTGGCGACCGCTGCCAGAACATTTGCGAATACATCTTCTACTTCGTGAAGGGGCAGGATTTCCGACATGTGGGCGGCGACGAGCTGGACAAGCTGCTGGCGGGCAAAGATCCGAAAGAGTGATTTTTACCCTCACCCTAACCCTCTCCCACAGGGAGAGGGGACCATTCGGTTTTTTCCCTCTCCCTGTGGGAGAGGGCCGGGGTGAGGGGAAAACTCAGCGAGTAATATCCCACCCGCGCGCCTTCCACAACGCTGGCAGTTGCGCCAGATCGGTAAAGGTCGTCACTTTTGGATGATCGATCGGCTTGTTGTGCGGATCGGCGCAGAAGTAAAACACCTCCATCCCCGCATCAATCCCCGACTGCGCGCCCGCAGACGAGTCATCCACCAGGATGCAGTTCTCCACGTTGACGTTCATCGCCTTCGCCGCGTGGAACATCAATGCCGGATCCGGCTTCCAGCGCTGGATATCGTAGCCACTGAACAGTTTTTCCGGGAAGTGGTGCAACATGTTCAGCTTGCCGAGCGAGTGCTGCATTTTACTGACCGGGCCGTTAGAGACCACGCAGATCGGCACCGTCATCGCATCCAGCAGCGTGTTAGCGCCAGCGATAACTTCCAGCTCGGCGTCGAAGAGGCGTGCGACCTCGGCGCGGTACACCGGTTCCAGATCCGCTTTCGCCAGATCCACCCCGTGCTCTTCGTTAATGATGTCGATGATCTCGTACAGCTTCACGCCCTTAAAGCGTTTAAACACCTCTTCGAGATCGAGCGTAATACCAAATTCCTGGAACATGGCGACATACGCGCGGGAACAAATGACCTCACTGTCGACCAGCGTACCGTCACAGTCGAAAAATACCGCTTCAATTCCGGACATGCCTTTCCCTTTTAACAAGTTTAACGTTTTCGTACGGCAGTTCACCGGGACGCAATCGTTGCCGTATAAGCAAAATCAATGAAAAAAGTATCCCGTAACCGCCACTATTGTCGCATTTTGGTATAGGATAGCGACGAATTTTCCCTCCTTGTTCGGAAATTGATGATGAGTCAACAACACACTACCCAGACGTCTGGTCAGGGGCTGCTTGAGCGCGTGTTCAAACTGCGCGAGCACGGCACAACGGCACGCACCGAAGTGATCGCCGGTTTTACTACCTTCCTGACGATGGTCTATATCGTTTTCGTTAACCCGCAAATTCTGGGCGTGGCTGGCATGGACACCAGCGCCGTCTTCGTGACCACCTGTCTGATCGCGGCGCTTGGCAGCATCCTGATGGGCGTTTTCGCTAATCTGCCCGTGGCGCTGGCCCCGGCAATGGGTCTGAATGCGTTCTTTGCGTTCGTGGTGGTTCAGGCGATGGGCCTGCCGTGGCAGGTCGGGATGGGCGCTATTTTCTGGGGCGCGGTCGGCCTGCTGCTGCTGACCATCTTCCGCGTGCGCTACTGGATGATTGCGAACATTCCCGTGAGCCTGCGCGTGGGTATCACCAGCGGTATCGGTCTGTTTATCGGCATGATGGGGCTGAAAAACGCTGGCGTTATCGTGGCGAACCCGGAAACGCTGGTGAGCATTGGTAACCTGACCTCTCACAGCGTGCTGCTGGGCGTGCTGGGCTTCTTTATCATCGCGATCCTGGCGTCGCGCAACATCCATGCTGCGGTGCTGGTCTCTATCATTGTGACCACGCTGCTGGGCTGGATGCTGGGTGACGTACATTACAACGGTATCGTCTCTGCGCCACCAAGCGTCTCTACCGTGATTGGCCACGTTGATCTGGCGGGCTCGCTGAACCTGGGTCTGGCCGGGGTGATTTTCTCCTTCATGCTGGTCAACCTGTTTGACTCCTCCGGTACGCTGATTGGCGTGACCGACAAAGCGGGTCTGGCGGATGAAAAAGGCAAATTCCCGCGCATGAAGCAGGCGCTGTATGTGGATAGCATCTCGTCCGTCGCTGGCTCTTTCATCGGCACCTCGTCTGTTACCGCTTACATTGAATCCTCTTCCGGTGTGTCCGTGGGCGGTCGTACTGGCCTGACGGCGGTAGTTGTGGGTCTGCTGTTCCTGCTAGTGATCTTCCTCTCTCCGCTGGCGGGGATGGTGCCACCATACGCGGCAGCTGGCGCGCTGATTTACGTCGGCGTGCTGATGACCTCAAGCCTGGCGCGCGTGAAGTGGGAAGATTTGACGGAAGCCGTTCCGGCGTTTATTACCGCGGTGATGATGCCGTTCAGCTTCTCGATCACCGAAGGTATCGCGCTGGGCTTTATCTCTTACTGCGTGATGAAGATCGGTACCGGCCGCTTCCGCGAACTCAGCCCGTGCGTGATTATTGTTGCGCTGCTGTTTGTGCTGAAGATTGTGTTTATTGATTCACACTAAGATGCTGGTGGTGTCAGGTGGCGCTTCGCTTACCTGACCTACGGGCAAAGTTCCCTCTCCCTGTGGGAGAGGGTTAGGGCGAAGGCTTACGCCTTCACCCGCTTAATATAATCCCCAAACGCGGTCAGCTGGCCAGAGAGATGGTCACGCGTACTCTGATCCACCACTTCACCCGTCTGCGGGTCGACCTTGTTCTGAATCACGCCGCCCATAAATTCCGGCTTGTTCATCACCATCGCATCCAGGAACACCAGGATCTGACGCAGGTGATACTGGCAGCGCGCGCCGCCAATGGCGCCCATTGAGCTGGTCTGGATCAGCACAGGTTTACCAGACAGCGGCTGCTCCGGTAAACGGGACAGCCAGTCAATGGCGTTCTTCAGACCACCCGGCACCGAGTAGTTATACTCAGGCGTCACAATCACCACGCCGTCAGCCTGACGGATCTGCTCGGCTATCGCTTCCACGCTTTGCGGGAACCCTTCTTCCTGCTGAACGTCAGCATCATAAAGCGGGATGTCGCCAATGGACGGCAGGGCACTGATCTCCATTCCCGCAGGCGCCAGCTGCGGCAGCGTACGGGCAACCATCCCGTTAAAAGAACCTTTGCGCAGGCTTCCCAGTAACGTAACAACTTTCAACGTATCAGACATGATTACTCCTGTTTCATCATGATGACCCTGGACGGATCAGCTATGGGTGTATGCTTTTTCTGCCGGTAAACTGGTTAATCGCATCAGGCGCGCGGCGGGCTCGTTGGCGCGTTCAGGGACATCCGGAAGACTACGCCAACCGCGAATACTGTCAAATTCCCAGATTTTCAGCCGTTCGATGGCGGGGCTCACCGCAACGGACCAGATCAGTACGTCCTCAGCGTCGCTGAGCGCCTCTACCAGCGAGGCTTTTGTCGCGCGCAGGCGTCCGGAGCCGGGGAGCAGCTGCAACAGGCTGGCGTCGTCTGACGCCGCGCCGTTCAGTTTGCGGATGCTCTGGCGAAGGGTGATGAGCTGCGCTCTGGCTTCAACAGGGTCGTTCTGGTTACGTATCCACAGCTTTTCATTGCTGGAGAGCGGGTATTCATCGAGCGCGTTAGCACCATGGAAGCTACGCGTGACGCGTTGCAGCTCCATATCCAGGCCACAATCACCTTCAGTCGTCAGCGCGACGCCAACAATGTTGCCGGTGTACGCAATGGAAAAATGGGGGAGTGCCGGGTCCGCAAAAACCGGGCGACCTTCTGGCTGGGTGATTATGTCCGGTAGTTCGCTAGTGCCGTAGAGCATAAAAAGCAGTTCTGCGAGGAGCGCTCTGGAAGCTAAAAACCGCGTCCTGCGGTGTTCAGGTAGTTTGAGCGCCTCACTGTGACAGGCTGAAGAAAGTCTGGCCGATACGAGATGCCCTTCCGTTAATGTTCCTCGTGCAAAGTGCGTAGCCATTTTTCGCTCCTTGATAATGGTCGTAGTCGGTTAAACGGTTACATGATTATCGCTTAACTTAGCTTCTGTTTTAATCAGTAAATGGAAATAAGAGAAGCCTGAGCACCGAACTTTACATTATCTTAGGCAAAAACCTGATCTGGTGCGGTATACAGCGCTTTAATCGTCTCACGCAGCCAGAGGATTTTCGGATTATGGCTGTTCCGTTTATGCCAAATCAGCGTGAAGGGTACGGTGAGCTTTTCTGCCTGCGCCTCATCGATGGGAATGGGCAGACAGACCAGATTACGCTGGTGGAGTTGGTTGTAGTGATGGCAGTAGTGCGGCGCAGTGGCTATGTAGTTGTGATCCGGCTGGGCCGCCATAAACATCGACTGTTCAAAACCGGGCAAACTCATGGCGATGTTACGCTCCCGGCCCATCTCCCTTAGCACCTCGTCGAGCGCCCAGGTGTCACTGCGTTCCCAGAAGATGCTGATATGCGGGTAGCGCAGAAACGTCTCCAGATCCCACGCTTCCTGGAGCGCGGGATGATCCTCGCGCAAATACACGCACGGACGGTCACTGAACAGGATTTCGTAGTCGATAAACCACGGCATCAGCTTTAGCAGTTCGCGCGAGCGAGGGTGCGTTTCACGCCCGGTGAAGCCCAGATCCACTTCTCCGCGCGTAATGGCGTCCAGCGAATCGTAATCCCATTGCCGCAGCTTCACCGTCGCCTGTGGGTAGCGCTCGTTCACCTGCTCCAGCAGGGTATTAAAGCGGATCAGCATCAGCGGTGTTTCGGCGGCGAGCACAAACTTAAGCCCGCCTGGAGAGCTATGGTGGAATTTATCGAGGATCTGGTTGCCAATCTGCATCCAGTCGGCCAAATCCTTTTCCAGACTCACCGTCAGCGGCGTGGGCAGTAGCCCTAAAGGCGTTTTCACAAACAGCGGATCGTCGAACCAGTCGCGCAGCTTCGCCAGCGATTTACTCACCGCGGACGGCGTCACGTTCATCCGCTTCGCGGCTTTGGTGACGCTGCGCTCCTGCAACAAAAGTTGCAGGCAAAGTAAAAGATTAAGATCGAGACTGCTGATGGGCTTCTTCATAGTGCGCCGCGGGCTGGATGACCATAAGTAAGGTAATGCAGAGTATGCTACAGCCAATCAGAACCCCGATCAGCATATTCAGCGCGTTAAGGCCGATCACCGCCGCCAGCCAAATCCATAGCGAAGAACCGCAGACCTGCGCAATGCCCAGCACCGAGCTGGCCACGCCAGCCCGCAGCGAGAAGGGGCCAAGCGCCTGACTCATCGCCACACCAAAGCCGACGGAGAATCCGGCGCAGATCAGAGTAATGCCCACCAGCATTACAGCGTGTGAGGTGGCGGTCGCCAGGATCACGCCTGCGGCGAGAAACAGCGTCTGTGAGGTGAGCATCAGCGTGCGCTGGCGGAAGATGTTGAGCGCAAAGGGCGTTGAGAATGAAACCGCCATGCTCACCATCGCGGTTAGCGCCATCACCGACGAATACTCACCGCGATCGAAGCCCATCGTCTCCATCAGCAACACCGGGGAAACGTTTACATAGGTGAGGATCACCGCCACGCTAAGCGTGGTGATTGCCAGCCGACTCAGGAAAAAGCGATTCACCAGCTTTTCAGCCGGATGGAGGGTTGCGGTGTGATATGGCTGTTGCGAACCGGGATGGGTCTCTTTCAGCACCGTCACGGACAGGATAAAGACGATGGCGCCCATGGCTGCCATGGTCCAGAAAAGACTCTGCCACGGAAATTTAAGCATAATCAGGTAGCCTACAACCGGTGCCAGCACCGGGATGATGCAGGTAATGCCGTTAAGCATCGACAGCACCTTGGCGCGGCGCTGGGCGCTCAAGGTATCGCGCAGAATGGCAAAGGCCACCACGTAACAGCCGCCTGCGCCAATGCCCTGGATAAAACGTCCTGACAGGAACATTGTGCTTTCCTGAGCCACTGAACAGAGTACTGATGCCAGCGCAAAGATAACTGCACCCGTAATCGCGACGGGCTGGCGGCCTGCTTTATCCGCGATTTTCCCGGCAAATACCATCGACGACGCCATTCCCGCGAGGTAGGCCGAAAACGCGATGTGCAGTTGCGCCTCGCTGGCACCCAGATCGCGGGCAATATGCGGTAGCCCCACCAGATACATATCAATGCCGGACGGATAAAGCAGAACTAATGCGAAACTACAAAACAGAAAACGCGCCATAAACCCCCCATAGATGCAGGCATGCAGGATAGGGGGTGAAAGGGGATTAGGCGAGTTGCCATTTGGACAATGGTGATTTCCCTGGAGGAAATCACCCTGTATTAACGTGAATTACTTACCAATGCAGAAGCTCGAGAAAATCCGTCCAAGCAGATCGTCCGACGTAAACTCCCCGGTGATCTCGCTCAGATTCTGTTGCGCCAGACGCAGCTCTTCCGCCAGCAGTTCACCGGCCCACGCGCCGATCAGCTGGGCTTTACCCTGCTCAAGGTGGCGAGCCGCCTCTTCCAACGCCTGCAAGTGACGACGACGCGCCAGGAAGCCACCCTCCATGCTGGTGTCGAACCCCATGCTCTGTTTGAGATGGCTTCGCAGGGCTTCCACGCCTTCACCGGTACGGGCCGACAGGCGAATAAGTGAGTGACCATTCACATCGCTGATGCCCAGCGTTTCGCCGGTAACGTCGGCCTTGTTGCGCACCACGGTGATCGGCAGTTTAGCCGGGAGACGGGCGATAAAGTCTGGCCAGATTTCAGCCGGGTCAACGGCGTCGGTTGTGGTGCCGTCCACCATAAACAGCACGCGGTCGGCCTGCTCGATCTCCTGCCAGGCGCGTTCGATACCGATACGCTCGACTTCATCGCTCGCATCGCGCAGGCCAGCGGTGTCGATGATGTGCAGCGGCATGCCGTCGATGTGGATATGCTCGCGCAGCACGTCGCGGGTGGTGCCGGCTATGTCGGTGACGATCGCCGCTTCACGGCCCGCCAGGGCGTTCAGCAGGCTCGATTTCCCAGCGTTGGGGCGTCCGGCAATGACCACCTTCATGCCTTCACGCAGCAGGCTGCCCTGGCGCGCTTCGGCGCGGACGGCATTGAGATCGTTCATCACCTGGTTGAGCTGTGCTTCAATTTTACCGTCTGAGAGGAAGTCGATCTCCTCGTCCGGGAAGTCGATAGCCGCTTCGACATAGATTCGCAGGTGAGTAAGTGCTTCCACAAGGTGATTCACGCGTGCGGAAAACGCGCCCTGCAACGAGTTCAGCGCGGAGCGGGCCGCCTGTTCGGAGCTGGCGTCGATCAGATCAGCAATCGCCTCGGCCTGCGCCAGGTCGAGCTTATCGTTGAGGAAAGCACGCTCGGAGAACTCACCCGGCTTCGCAATGCGCAGGCCAGGCAGGGTCAGAATACGTTTTAACAGCAGGTCGAGGATCACCGGGCCGCCGTGGCCCTGAAGTTCCAGCACATCTTCGCCGGTAAAGGAGTTTGGGCCGGGGAACCACAGCGCAATGCCCTGGTCCAGCGGTGTGCCGTCGGCATCCTTAAACGGCAGATAATCAGCGTAGCGCGGCTTTGGCAGTTTACCCAGCACCGCTTCGGCCACCTCACGCGCCTTCAGGCCGGAGATACGCAGAATGCCTACACCACCGCGTCCCGGTGGGGTTGCCTGGGCGACGATAGTGTCGTTATGGCTCATGGTTGCTCTCGTTCAATACAAATAAAAAAGGCGGTCAATCGACCGCCCTTATTTTAGCGTTAAGTTACCGAATCAGGACTTTTTCTTTTCGCGGCTATGCAGGCCACGTTTTTCCAGACCACGGTAAATCAGCTGCTGCTGGATGATGGTCACCAGGTTGCTGACGATATAGTACAGCACCAGACCTGACGGGAACCACAGGAAGAACACGGTGAAGATGACCGGCATAAAGGTCATGATCTTCTGCTGCATCGGGTCGGTCACGGTGGTCGGAGACATCTTCTGAATGAAGAACATCGTCACGCCCATCAGGATCGGCAGGATGTAGTACGGGTCCTGTGCGGACAGGTCATGGATCCACAGGGCGAACGGCGCGTGGCGCAGCTCAACGGAACCCATCAGCATGTAGTACAGCGCAAGGAAGATTGGCATCTGAATCAGCAGCGGGAAGCAACCACCCAGTGGGTTCACTTTCTCTGCTTTATACAGGGCCATCATCTCCTGGCTCTGACGCTGTTTGTCATCGCCCAGACGCTCACGCATAGCCTGAATCTTCGGCTGTAGCATACGCATCTTCGCCATGGAGGTGTACTGCGCTTTAGTCAGCGGGTACATGATGCCACGAACGATAAAGGTGATAACGATGATGGAGAAGCCCCAGTTACCCAGGAAGCTGTGGATGAACTTCAGCAGCTTAAACAGCGGCTGAGAGATGAACCACAACCAACCGTAATCCACGGTCAGATCCAGGTGCGGCGCAACGGCAGCCATTTTGTCCTGGATTTCCGGGCCGACCCACAGGGTGCTTGCCAGTTTACCGGTTTGACCCGGCTGCACCAGAACCGGCTGAGATTTGTAGCCGATGGCTGCAATACCGTTGCCGAGGTTCGCGGTATAGAAGTTGTTCGTACCGTCGTTATTCGGTACCCACGCCGTCGCGAAATACTGTTGCAGCATTGCGACCCAACCGCCTTTAGAGCTGACGTTCAGGTTTTCGTTATCGGCAATGGTGTCGAATTTGTATTTCTCGTACTTGGTATCTGGCGTGGAGTAAGCCGCGCCACGGAAGGTATGCAGCGCAAAGTTGCTGCTTCCGGTATCACGGTGAGACGGCAGTTTGATGGACTGCTTCAGCTGACCAAAGGTAGAGATTTCCAGCGGTTTCGCACCGGCGTTCTGTACGCTGTAGCCCACGTTCACCGCATACTCACCGCGTTTCAGGGTGAAGGTTTTGGTGAAGGTGTTGCCTGCCGCGTCGGTGTAGGTCATCGGGATAACCAGTTCGTTCTGACCATCAGCCAGTACAAACGTGTCATTCTCGACGTTATACAGTGGACGCGCACCGTTAGCCGGATTATCCGGGCCATCACGACCGGTCAGGCCGCTCTGCGCCTGGTAGATAAATTCAGGCGTGGTTTCCAGTAACTGGAACGGTTCGGTAGACTTCAGTTCTTTCGGGTAGGTCAACAGCAGCGCCTGCTCAACATCACCACCACGGGTGTTGATAGTCAGCTCAAGCACATCGGTCTTAACCGTAATCTGTTTCCCCTGGCCACTGGCCGGTACGCCCTGGTCGGCGGCGCTACCCGCTGCGGTGGTCGTGGTCTGCGTGGTCTGCTGCTGGGGTTGAGGATTTTTATCCTGCTCCCATGCCTGCCAGATCATGAAAGACACGAACAACAAAGCGATGATAAGAAGATTGCGTTGCGAATCCATCGTTAGTGTTCTCTGGTATCAAAAGGTCCTGGAGGGACGGGGTCGTCTCCACCTGGGTGTAAAGGGTGGCATTTTAATACGCGTTTCACCGTCAACCAACTGCCTTTTATCACTCCAAACCTGCGCAATGCCTCAATTCCGTAGCTTGAGCATGTTGGCGTGAAACGGCAGTGTGGCCCGAGTAGCGGACTAATCAGGCGTTGATAGACCCGAATGAGGGCTATCAGGACCCGCGAGCCAGGCGACAGTGGCGGCGCCATAATTTTTCCAACGCTTCCGAGAGAGCACGGTTATCGAGGTCGGCAACCCCTTTTTTCGCCACCACCACGAAATCCATTGAAGGCAGTTCGTGCTGACGTAAACGGAAACTTTCACGCGTCAGACGTTTAATCCGGTTGCGTTCATGCGCACGCTTAACGTTTTTCTTGGCGACTGTGAGACCGATGCGGGGATGCCCCAGCGAATTTTGGCGGCCGAGGATGGTGATTTGCGGCGTGCCAGCCCGTTGTGGCTGCTGGAAGACGAAAGTGAAATGAGTGGGAGTTAACAAACGTAACTCCCTGGGAAATGCGAGCTTAACCACTCAGGGGTTAGCTTTATTACTTGGAAACGGTCAGACGAGCGCGGCCTTTAGCACGACGACGTGCCAGAACCTGACGACCATTTTTAGTAGCCATACGAGCACGGAAGCCGTGAGAACGGTTGCGCTTCAGTACAGACGGTTGAAAAGTGCGTTTCATGGCGATTTCTACCTAAACTTGAATAAATTCACTGACTTTTGCGTATACCCGAACGAGATTCGAACGACTAACGCCTCAGCGTGGGTGATTAAAGAGGCCGGATTGTAATAATTGTACACTCCGGAGTCAATTCTCTTTCCTTATTTCCCGCGTATTTCCGCACGATTTCGCGTGGAAAATGAGCAACGGACGACGCAGGAAGATGAGCATCACGCGCCGGGTCGAGGATTATACGGGCTCGCCAACAAAGCGCAAGGATCGTCCAGGATCTTCGTTAGATCATTTAAGCCAAAAATTGTCTGTGCTCATTAAATTTTCCAATATGCGGCCTAAATCGCGAGGCACTCGCGTCAGGATCGTTTACACTTACCCGATTCCGGATCTTCCTGTGGATAAATCGGGAAGAATCTGTGAGAAACAGAAGATCTCTGGCTCAGTTTAGGCTATGATCCGCGGTCCCGATCGGGATCCAGCGATCCTGGTCGGGCATAAACACAACATCGTTCAGGCTGTATCAACGATAGCGTGTATAACCGCAGATAGCGGTTCGCACATCACCCTGATGGGGTCATGTCGATGTGCGCCAACAATCATGAATATTCAATAGTTTTCTTTTATTGTTCGAGTGGAGTCCGCCGTGTCACTTTCGCTTTGGCAGCAGTGTCTTGCCCGATTGCAGGATGAGTTACCAGCCACAGAATTCAGTATGTGGATCCGCCCGTTGCAGGCGGAACTGAGCGATAACACGCTGGCTTTGTATGCGCCAAACCGTTTCGTGCTCGATTGGGTAAGGGATAAATACCTTAATAACATCAATGGACTGCTGAATGATTTCTGCGGGTCAGATGCCCCACAGCTGCGTTTTGAAGTGGGCACAAAGCCGGTCACCCAAACCGTTCGTGAAGTTGTCAATGTGGCAGCCCCTGCACAGGCGGCGCCCGCTCCAGCGCCTCGCGTTGCACCGGCTCGTCAGGGCTGGGATAACGTTCCAGCCCCCGCTGAGCCTACCTACCGCTCTAACGTTAACGTGAAACACACGTTCGATAACTTCGTTGAAGGTAAGTCGAACCAGCTGGCGCGCGCGGCGGCTCGCCAGGTTGCCGATAACCCCGGTGGCGCTTACAACCCGCTGTTCCTGTATGGCGGCACGGGTCTCGGTAAAACGCACCTGTTGCATGCGGTGGGCAACGGCATTATGGCGCGTAAGCCCAATGCCAAAGTAGTGTATATGCACTCCGAACGCTTCGTTCAGGACATGGTAAAAGCCCTGCAAAACAATGCGATCGAAGAGTTTAAACGCTACTACCGTTCCGTTGATGCGCTGCTGATCGATGACATTCAGTTCTTTGCCAATAAAGAACGGTCGCAGGAAGAGTTTTTCCATACCTTTAACGCCCTGCTGGAAGGCAATCAGCAGATCATTCTGACCTCGGATCGTTATCCAAAAGAGATCAACGGCGTTGAAGATCGTCTCAAATCCCGCTTCGGCTGGGGCCTGACCGTGGCGATCGAGCCGCCGGAACTGGAAACCCGCGTCGCGATCCTGATGAAAAAAGCCGACGAGAACGACATTCGCCTGCCGGGTGAAGTGGCGTTCTTTATTGCCAAGCGCTTGCGTTCCAACGTGCGTGAGCTGGAAGGGGCGCTGAACCGCGTTATCGCTAACGCCAACTTCACCGGTCGTGCGATCACCATCGATTTTGTGCGTGAAGCACTGCGCGATTTATTGGCTTTGCAGGAAAAACTGGTCACTATCGACAATATTCAGAAGACGGTGGCTGAGTACTACAAGATCAAAGTGGCAGATTTACTGTCTAAACGTCGTTCCCGCTCGGTGGCGCGTCCGCGTCAGATGGCGATGGCGCTGGCAAAAGAGCTCACCAACCACAGCCTGCCGGAAATCGGTGATGCGTTTGGTGGCCGTGACCATACGACCGTGCTGCACGCTTGTCGCAAGATCGAGCAGCTACGCGAAGAAAGCCACGACATAAAAGAAGATTTTTCCAATTTAATCAGAACATTATCATCGTGACGCTATGAAATTTACCGTTGAACGTGAACATTTATTAAAACCGCTGCAACAGGTGAGTGGCCCATTAGGCGGCCGCCCTACGCTGCCTATTCTTGGAAACCTGCTGCTTCAGGTCGCGGACGGTACGCTGTCGCTGACCGGTACAGATCTGGAAATGGAAATGATCGCGCGCGTTACGCTGACTCAGCCGCACGACGCGGGCGCGACCACGGTTCCGGCACGTAAATTCTTTGATATTTGCCGTGGGCTGCCGGAAGGCGCTGAAATCGCCGTGCAGCTGGAGGGCGACCGCATGCTGGTGCGCTCTGGCCGCAGCCGTTTCTCCCTCTCCACGCTGCCCGCTGCGGACTTCCCGAACCTGGATGACTGGCAGAGCGAAGTTGAATTTACCCTGCCGCAGGCGACGATGAAGCGTCTGATTGAAGCCACGCAGTTCTCCATGGCGCATCAGGACGTTCGTTACTACTTAAACGGCATGCTGTTCGAAACCGAAGGTGAAGAGCTGCGTACCGTGGCGACCGACGGTCACCGTCTGGCGGTCTGTTCCATGCCGATTGGCGATTCACTGCCAAACCATTCGGTGATCGTACCGCGTAAAGGCGTAATTGAACTGATGCGCATGCTCGACGGCGGCGATACCCCACTGCGCGTGCAGATTGGCAGCAACAATATTCGTGCCCACGTGGGCGATTTTGTCTTCACATCGAAGCTGGTAGACGGTCGTTTCCCGGATTATCGCCGCGTATTGCCGAAGAATCCGGACAAAACGCTGGAGGCGGGTTGCGACATCCTCAAGCAGGCGTTTGCGCGTGCCGCTATTCTCTCGAACGAGAAATTCCGCGGCGTACGTCTGTACGTGAGTGAAAACCAGATCAAAATCACCGCCAACAACCCGGAGCAGGAAGAGGCAGAAGAGATTCTGGACGTCACCTACGCCGGGGCTGAGATGGAAATCGGCTTCAACGTCAGCTACGTGCTGGATGTGCTGAATGCACTGAAATGCGAGAACGTTCGCATCCTGCTGACTGACTCCGTTTCGAGCGTACAGATTGAAGATGCCGCATCACAGTCGGCTGCTTATGTTGTTATGCCAATGAGACTGTAATGTCGCTCACCCGTCTGTTGATCCGCGACTTTCGCAATATCGAAAGCGCGGATCTCGCTTTATCCCCTGGCTTTAACTTCCTGGTTGGCGCGAACGGCAGCGGCAAAACCAGCGTGCTGGAAGCCATCTATACGCTCGGCCACGGCCGGGCGTTTCGCAGTTTGCAGATTGGTCGCGTGATTCGCCACGAGCAGGATTCTTTTGTTCTGCACGGGCGTTTGCAGGGAGAGGAGCGGGAGACCGCCATCGGCCTGACCAAAGACAAGCAGGGCGACAGCAAGGTGCGCATCGACGGCACCGATGGCCACAAGGTGGCGGAGCTGGCGCTGCTGATGCCGATGCAGCTGATTACGCCCGAGGGGTTTACTTTACTCAACGGCGGCCCCAAATACAGAAGAGCGTTCCTCGACTGGGGATGCTTTCACAATGAAGCCGGTTTCTTTAACGCCTGGAGCAACCTGAAGCGCCTGCTTAAACAGCGTAACGCCGCATTGCGCCAGGTCACGCGCTACGCCCAGCTGCGTCCGTGGGACATGGAACTCATCCCTCTAGCGGAACAAATCAGCCGCTGGCGTGCCGAATACAGCGCAGGTATCGCCGAAGACATGGCCGACACCTGCAAACAGTTTTTACCCGAGTTCTCTCTCACCTTCTCTTTCCAGCGTGGCTGGGAGAAAGAGACGGACTATGCCGAGGTGTTAGAGAGAAGCTTCGAGCGCGATCGCATGTTGACCTACACCGCGCACGGCCCACACAAGGCGGATTTCCGCATTCGTGCCGACGGTGCGCCGGTGGAAGACACGCTGTCGCGCGGGCAGCTGAAGCTCCTGATGTGTGCGCTGCGCCTGGCGCAGGGGGAGTTCCTCACCCGCGAAAGTGGGCGACGCTGCCTGTACCTGATAGATGATTTTGCCTCGGAACTTGACGACGCGCGGCGCGGGCTGCTTGCCAGCCGCCTGAAAGCCACGCAGTCGCAGGTTTTCGTCAGCGCCATTAGCGCTGAACACGTTATGGACATGTCGGACGAAAATTCGAAGATGTTTACCGTGGAAAAGGGTAAAATAACGGATTAACCCAAGTTGAAATGAGCGAGAAACGTTGATGTCGAATTCTTATGACTCCTCCAGTATCAAAGTCCTGAAAGGGCTGGATGCGGTGCGTAAGCGCCCGGGTATGTATATCGGCGACACGGATGACGGCACCGGTCTGCACCACATGGTATTCGAGGTGGTAGATAACGCTATCGACGAAGCGCTCGCGGGTCACTGTAAAGACATCGTGGTCACCATCCATGCGGACAACTCCGTGTCCGTTACCGATGACGGCCGTGGCATCCCAACCGGTATTCACCCGGAAGAGGGCGTATCTGCTGCGGAAGTGATCATGACCGTTCTGCACGCAGGCGGTAAGTTCGATGATAACTCCTATAAAGTTTCCGGCGGTCTGCACGGCGTAGGCGTATCCGTAGTAAACGCCCTGTCGCAGAAGCTGGAGCTGGTTATCCAGCGCGAAGGCAAAATTCACCGTCAGATCTACCAGCACGGCGTGCCTGAAGCGCCGCTGGCCGTCACGGGCGATACCGAGAAAACCGGTACCATGGTGCGTTTCTGGCCGAGCCTTGAAACCTTCACCAACGTCACCGAATTCGAGTACGACATTCTGGCGAAACGCCTGCGTGAACTGTCGTTCCTGAACTCCGGCGTGTCGATTCGTCTGCGCGACAAACGCGACAACAAAGAAGACCACTTCCATTACGAAGGTGGTATCAAGGCGTTCGTTGAGTATCTGAACAAGAACAAAACGCCAATTCACCCGAATATCTTCTACTTCTCTACTGAAAAAGACGGTATCGGCGTGGAAGTGGCCTTGCAGTGGAACGACGGTTTCCAGGAAAACATTTACTGCTTCACCAACAACATTCCACAGCGCGACGGCGGTACGCACCTTGCGGGCTTCCGCGCGGCGATGACCCGTACCCTGAACGCCTACATGGACAAAGAAGGCTACAGTAAAAAAGCGAAAGTCAGCGCCACCGGTGACGATGCCCGTGAAGGCCTGATTGCCGTGGTCTCCGTGAAGGTGCCGGATCCGAAGTTCTCCTCACAGACCAAAGACAAGCTGGTCTCTTCTGAGGTGAAATCGGCGGTTGAACAGCAGATGAACGAACTGCTGAGCGAATACCTGCTGGAAAACCCGTCCGACGCGAAAATCGTGGTGGGTAAAATTATCGATGCGGCGCGTGCCCGTGAAGCGGCGCGTAAAGCGCGTGAAATGACCCGTCGTAAAGGCGCGCTGGACCTGGCAGGCCTGCCGGGCAAACTGGCTGACTGTCAGGAACGCGACCCGGCGCTGTCTGAACTGTACCTTGTGGAAGGGGACTCCGCGGGCGGTTCTGCAAAGCAGGGCCGTAACCGCAAGAACCAGGCGATTCTGCCGCTGAAGGGTAAAATCCTCAACGTTGAGAAAGCGCGCTTCGACAAGATGCTCTCTTCTCAGGAAGTGGCGACGCTCATCACCGCGCTCGGCTGCGGCATTGGTCGCGACGAGTACAACCCGGACAAACTGCGTTATCACAGCATCATCATCATGACCGATGCGGACGTCGACGGCTCGCACATCCGTACGCTGCTGTTGACCTTCTTCTATCGTCAGATGCCGGAAATCGTTGAGCGCGGCCACGTCTACATTGCGCAGCCACCGCTGTACAAGGTGAAAAAAGGCAAGCAGGAACAGTACATTAAAGATGACGACGCGATGGATCAGTACCAAATCGCGATCGCCCTTGATGGTGCGACCCTGCACGCAAACTCCAGCGCGCCAGCGCTGGCCGGTGAGCCGCTGGAGCGTCTGGTCTCCGAGTTCAACGCCACGCAGAAAATGATTGGCCGTATGGAGCGTCGCTATCCGAAAGCGCTGCTGAAAGAGCTGATTTATCAGCCGACCCTGACCGAAGCCGATCTGAGCAACGAGCAGACCGTCACCCGCTGGGTGAACACCCTGGTGAGCGAGCTGAACGAGAAAGAGCAGCACGGCAGCCAGTGGAAGTTCGACGTTCAGCAGAACGCTGAGCAGCAGTTCGAGCCGATTGTTCGCGTGCGTACCCACGGCGTCGATACCGACTACCCGCTGGAGCACGAGTTTGTTACCGGTCCGGAATACCGCCGTATCTGCACCCTCGGCGAGAAGCTGCGTGGTCTGATCGAAGACGACGCGTTTATCGAACGTGGCGAACGTCGTCAGCCGGTAGCCAGCTTCGAACAGGCGCTGGAGTGGCTGGTGAAAGAGTCCCGTCGTGGCCTCTCTATTCAGCGTTATAAAGGCCTGGGCGAAATGAACCCGGATCAGCTGTGGGAAACCACCATGGATCCGGAAAGCCGTCGCATGCTGCGCGTCACCGTTAAAGACGCAATCGCAGCGGATCAGCTGTTCACGACCCTGATGGGCGATGCGGTTGAACCACGTCGCGCCTTCATCGAAGAGAACGCCCTGAAGGCGGCGAATATCGATATTTAATCGTCGCTTTACGACAACATAACTGGCCGCGCTTTAGCGCGGCTTTTTTATGGACGCAGGAAACTCCAGCGACATCACTGCCGGTAAACGTTTGACCAGCATATCTATGGCAATTCTTACCCTTAGCGGCAGGTGTGGCGTCTGCTGCCAGACGGCATGAACGTCGAAGCGTACATCCGGGGCCTGCTTAAAGAGCGGGACAAGATTTCCCTGATGAATTTCTTTGATGACCATCCAGCAGGGTAACCATGCAATACCGTGGCCGGCCAGCGCCGCGTCGCAGATCGCCTGCAAATCATCCATATTGAGGGATGAGCGGGGAATAAACGTGCGCGACGTGCCATCGTAATCCATCAGCTGCCAGGGTAAGACTCTGCCCGCACGCGTGTAGTTAATGGCCGTATACTGGCGTAAATCATCAACGCTTTGCGGCTGGCCATTCTTAATCAGATAATCCGGCGCGGCACACAGAACCATTCGGTGCACCCCCAGCCTTCTGGCGACCAGCACGGCGCTGTCAGCCAGGGTGCCATTGCGCACCGCCATATCAAACCCTTCTTCCACAAGATCCACGATGCGGTCGCTAAAGGACATTTCAAGCTCAAGCCCGGGATGCTCCTGCGCCAGCTCTATTAGCAGCGGGGCGATACACTGGCGACCAAACAGCACCGGCATGGCAACACGCAGCCGACCGCTGACCTGATGTTTTCCGGTTTCAAGCTGCGATTCAGCGCCACGGATCTCTTCCAGCGCGCGCAGGCAGCGTTCATAAAAAAGCGCGCCGTTATCGGTCAGCCTCTGGCTGCGGGTGGTCCGATGAAACAGACGAACCCCCAGCCTCTCTTCAAGACGAGCAATGCTTTTTCCTACCGCCGAGCGCGACAAATGCAGACGGACGGCGGCCTGGGCAAAACTTCCTGCCTCAACGGAGGCAACGAAAACGGGAATATCTTTCAGCGTATCGGTCATGGATGAATTGTATCAATTTGGTCATCAATGAAGGGAAAACTTATCGGCACTGGTGACGCTGAGTCAACGGTAGACTGTCAGAAATGAAAATCATCTGATGACAGGAGAAAAAAATGACAGCAACAATGCAACGCTGGTCAATGGATGCCCTTGGTCGTGAAAGCCTCAGGCTCGTTCAGGAGCCTGTTCCACAGCCAGGCCCGGGGGAGGTTCGCGTACGGGTAAATGCCGTTGCGCTCAACTACCGGGATAAAATGGTGATTGAAGGCACGATGCCGATTCCGCTTTCCTTCCCGTTTACCCCAGCATCTGACATGGCAGGCGTGGTGGACAGCATCGGTGAAGGCGTTACGCGTTTCAAACCCGGCGCACGCGTCATCTCAACCTTCTTCCCGGAATGGATCGACGGCAAGCCGCAGGCAGACGCGCGCGATTTGCCCTATAAAACGTCCGGTGGATACTTCCAGGGCATGCTGGCCGAATATGTGATTGTGAGTGAAAACGCGCTGGTGGCGTCCCCGGAAAGCCTGGATGACGCTGAGGCCAGTACGCTTCCTTGCGCGGGGCTTACCGCATGGTTCGCGCTGGTGGAGCGCGGTCATTTACGCGCCGGGCAATCGGTGCTGGTACAAGGGACGGGCGGTGTGGCGCTATTCGCTTTGCAGATAGCAAAAGCGCACGGCGCAGAGGTGTTTGTCTCCTCGGGAAGTGATGAAAAACTGGCGTGGGCCAAAAAGCTGGGGGCCAGCCAGGGCATCAACCGACTGAAAGGCGACTGGGCTGAAAATACGCTGGCACTGACGCAGGATCGCGGCATCGACCATATTATCGAAACCGTGGGTGGGGAGAACCTGAGACATTCCCTGCGGGCCGTTGCCGTTCATGGGCGGATATCGGTCATTGGCGTGCTGGCCGGGACAGAAATTTCTCTGCCTGCAAGCGAGCTGTTGCTGAAATCCCCCGTCATTCAGGGGATTGGGGTTGGACACCGCCGGGCGCTGGAAGATTTTGTCCGTGCTGTTGATGTCACGGAGTTAAAACCGGTGATTGAGCATCGCTACCGCTTTGACGAGCTGGAACAGGCGCTTGAGCATCTGTATCGCGGTGCGTTTGGCAAAATCGTTCTCACCCGCGAGTGAGTTCCCGTTCCCGGAATAAACGTAAAAGGGGCTTTTTGTTGCGCAAGGTAGCTCTATTTTTGTGTGCTTAATCGCGTTAGCATGAGGTAGCACTCATTTATCCCGGGGACCCCATGGCCATCAAACTCATTGCAATCGATATGGACGGCACGCTGCTGCTGCCAGACCACACTATCTCTCCTGCCGTTAAAAATGCGATCGCCGCCGCACGCGAAAAAGGCGTGAACGTGGTGCTCACCACCGGACGCCCGTATGCCGGGGTGCACAGTTACCTGAAAGAGCTGCACATGAACCAGCCTGGTGATTACTGCATCACCTATAACGGCGCGCTGGTGCAAAAGGCAGCCGATGGCAGCACGGTGGCGCAAACTGCACTGAGCTATGATGACTATCGGTTCCTGGAAAAACTCTCCCGCGACGTGGGCTCTCACTTCCACGCGCTCGATCGCAATACGCTTTACACCGCCAACCGCGATATCAGCTACTACACGGTGCACGAGTCCTACGTTGCAACCATTCCACTGGTGTTCTGTGAAGCGGAGAAAATGGATCCGGCAACCCAGTTCCTGAAAGTGATGATGATTGATGAACCTGCGGTTCTCGACAAAGCCATTTCACGCATTCCGGCTGAGGTAAAAGAGAAATACACCGTGCTGAAAAGTGCGCCGTACTTCCTCGAAATCCTCGATAAACGCGTCAATAAAGGCACGGGCGTCAAATCGCTTGCCGATGCGCTGGGCATCAAGCCTGAGGAGATCATGGCGCTGGGCGACCAGGAAAACGATATTGCGATGATCGAATATGCTGGCATGGGCGTGGCGATGGATAACGCCATCCCGTCGGTAAAAGAAGTGGCGAACTTCGTGACCAAATCTAACCTGGAAGACGGCGTTGCCTGGGCGATCGAGAAATTTGTCCTCTCCTAGCAGCTGTCTGTAATCATCAGCCTCGGTTATCTACCGGGGCTTTTTTTGGCCCTGAATTTATCGGATTGTTCTTTTTGTGATCTTGATTGTAGTACAACATTAATTGATTGTACTACATTGTCACCACGGCAAAGACGAAAGGCCTCACGTTTGTACTGCAAAAGTGAGGCGAAATTCAGCGGTCGCGGTAAAGTAGTGATGGACTTACAGAGCACAAGGACTCTCCATGACACTCAATAAAACCGATCGCATTGTCATCACGCTGGGCACTCAGATTGTGGGTGGCAAATACGTTCCCGGTTCGCCGCTGCCAGCAGAGGCGGAACTGTGCGAGGAGTTTGAAACCTCGCGCAACATCATCCGGGAAGTGTTCCGCTCGCTGATGGCGAAGCGGCTGATTGAAATGAAGCGCTATCGCGGCGCGTTTGTGGCGCCGCGTAACCAGTGGAACTACCTCGATACCGATGTTCTGCAATGGGTACTGGAAAACGACTACGACCCACGGCTTATCGGCGCGATGAGCGAAGTCCGAAATCTGGTGGAACCGGCCATTGCCCGCTGGGCGGCTGAGCGCGCAACGTCAGGTGACCTGGCACAGATTGAGTCGGCTTTAAACGACATGATCGCCAATAACCAGAATCGGGAGGCGTTCAACGAAGCGGACATTCGTTACCACGAAGCGGTATTGCAGTCGGTGCATAACCCGGTTTTACAGCAGCTTAGCGTGGCGATCAGCTCACTACAGCGAGCAGTATTTGAACGTACCTGGATGGGCGATGAGGCCAACATGCCGAAAACGCTTCAGGAACATAAAGCGCTGTTCGATGCGATACGGCATCAGGACGGCGATGCGGCAGAGCAGGCGGCGCTGACCATGATCGCCAGCTCGACACGAAGGTTGAAGGAAATCACATGACATCACGCTACATCGCAATTGACTGGGGATCGACCAATCTGCGCGCCTGGCTCTACCAGGGTGAGCAGTGCCTGGAAAGCAGGCAATCAGAAGCAGGTGTGACGCGCCTGAACGGTAAATCCCCAGCAGCGGTGTTAGCAGAGGTGACACAAAACTGGCGCGACGGTACTACGCCAGTGGTGATGGCCGGAATGGTCGGCAGTAACGTAGGCTGGAAGGTTGCGCCTTATCTGTCGGTTCCGGTGTATTTCACTGCCGTTGGCGAGCAGTTAACGTCCGTTGGCGACAATGTCTGGATTATCCCCGGTTTATGCGTCTCTCGCGACGATAACCATAACGTGATGCGCGGTGAAGAGACGCAACTGCTCGGGGCGCGCACGCTTTCTCCTTCTTCTGTCTACGTCATGCCCGGGACGCACTGCAAATGGGTCCAGGCGGATGCTGAGCAAATTCATGACTTTCGCACCGTAATGACCGGCGAATTGCACCACTTGCTGCTTAAGCACTCGCTGGTGGGGGCCGGTTTGCCGGAGCAGACCCCTTCGCCGGAAGCGTTTGCCGCCGGGCTGGAGCGCGGGATCGCATCCCCTGCCGTTTTGCCGCAACTTTTTGAGGTTCGCGCCTCGCACGTGCTGGGAAATCTTCCGCGCGAACAGGTCAGCGAATTTCTGTCCGGCCTGCTGATTGGCGCAGAGGTCGCCACCCTGAGCGACGCGTTCGCCGGGCAGCAGGCCATCACGCTCGTCGCGGGTTCATCGCTGACGTCTCGTTACCGCCAGGCGTTCCACGCTATCGGACGGGATGTTGCTGCGGTGGAAGGCGACACGGCATTTCAGGCAGGCATAAGGAGCATCGCTCATGCAGTGGCAAACTGAACTTCCCCTGATCGCGATTTTGCGCGGTATCACGCCCGGTGAGGCCTTAGCGCACGTTGGCGCGGTGATCGACGCCGGGTTCGACGCGGTGGAAATCCCGCTCAACTCCCCGGAGTGGGAAAAAAGCATTCCGGCAATTGTGAAGGCGTTTGGTGATAAGGCGCTGGTTGGCGCTGGTACCGTATTACAGCCGGAGCAGGTGGATGAACTGGCGAAGATGGGCTGCAAGCTTATCGTCACACCGAATATCAACCCCGAGGTGATCCGCCGGGCGGTGGAGTACGGCATGACCGTTTGCCCGGGTTGCGCCACGGCTACAGAAGCCTTTGCCGCCCTCGATGCAGGCGCACAGTCTCTCAAAATTTTCCCGTCGTCGGCCTTTGGTCCGGATTACATCAAAGCGCTGAAAGCGGTCTTACCCGCCAGCGTGCCGGTCTTTGCCGTGGGCGGCGTCACGCCGGAAAACCTGGTGCAGTGGATAAAAGCGGGCTGTGTGGGCGCCGGGCTGGGCAGCGATCTCTATCGTGCCGGACAGCCCGTTGAGCGTACCGCACAGCAGGCGGCAGCATTTGTGAAAGCGTATCGAGAGGCAGTGCAATGAAAATAACCAAACTCACCACGTACCGTTTACCCCCGCGTTGGATGTTCCTGAA
The DNA here is from genome assembly GCF_049238805.1 of Enterobacter cloacae complex sp. CDL013. NCBI lineage: Bacteria > Pseudomonadati > Pseudomonadota > Gammaproteobacteria > Enterobacterales > Enterobacteriaceae > Enterobacter > Enterobacter cloacae complex sp. CDL013. The sequence goes on from NZ_JBMKGT010000008.1 coordinate 62,134, forward strand.
AATCGAAACCGACGAAGGCGTGGTTGGCTGGGGCGAGCCGGTGATTGAAGGCCGTGCGCGCACCGTTGAAGCCGCGGTTCACGAGCTGGGCGAATACCTGATTGGCCAGGATCCGGCGCGCATCAACGACCTGTGGCAGGTCATGTACCGGGCGGGATTTTACCGTGGCGGTCCGATCCTGATGAGCGCCATCGCCGGTATTGATCAGGCGCTGTGGGATATCAAAGGCAAAGTGCTGAATGCCCCGGTCTGGCAATTAATGGGCGGCCTGGCGCGCGATAAAATCAAAGCCTACAGCTGGGTGGGCGGTGACCGCCCTGCGGAAGTGATCGACGGTATCCGGCAACTGCGCAACATCGGTTTTGACACCTTCAAACTCAACGGCTGCGAAGAGATGGGCGTTATCGACAACTCGCGCGCGGTAGACCGGGCGGTGAATACCGTGGCGCAAATCCGCGAGGCTTTCGGCAACGAGATTGAGTTTGGCCTGGATTTCCACGGCCGCGTTAGCGCGCCAATGGCCAAAGTGCTGATTAAAGAGCTGGAGCCGTATCGCCCGCTGTTTATCGAAGAGCCGGTGCTGGCCGAGCAGGCGGAATACTATCCAAAACTGGCTGAACAGACCCATATTCCTATCGCCGCGGGTGAGCGTATGTTCTCGCGCTTCGAGTTCAAACGCGTGCTGGAAGCGGGCGGCATTGCGATCCTGCAACCGGACCTCTCCCACGCGGGTGGCATCACCGAATGCTACAAAATTGCCGGAATGGCAGAAGCCTACGATGTGGCGCTGGCCCCGCACTGTCCGCTTGGGCCAATTGCGCTTGCGGCCTGTCTGCACGTCGACTTCGTCTCGCGCAATGCGGTGTTCCAGGAACAAAGCATGGGCATTCACTATAACAAGGGCGCGGAGCTGCTCGACTTTGTGAAAAACAAGGAAGACTTCAGCATGGAAGGCGGTTTCTTTAAACCGTTAACGAAGCCGGGCCTTGGCGTGGAGATCGACGAAGCCAAAGTCATTGAGCTGAGTAAAAGTGCGCCGGACTGGCGTAACCCACTGTGGCGTCATGAAGACGGTTCCGTAGCCGAGTGGTAAATGCGCGTCATACTTCGCGCTGGTGATGCGTTGGCTGCGTTTTCTTACCCCGGTCACATACTTTTGTATGCTCCCGGGGATGCGAAAACTTGCCGCCTTCCCCCAGCACGAATTATTTAGCGTATTCCGTTTACGTTTTTAATTAAAAAAACCAAATACACCCTCTGTAAATTACAGGGCATGGTGAGCGGCTTCGCTATGCCCAAAATCTGGAGACAGATTGCGATGGATATTCCAGTTACTGCTGCAAAAACCGGGCGTCGTCGTTACCTGACGCTGATCATGATCTTTATTACCGTGGTCATCTGTTATGTCGACCGCGCCAACCTTGCCGTGGCATCGGCTCATATTCAGGAAGAGTTTGGCATCACCAAAGCGGAAATGGGCTACGTCTTCTCGGCGTTTGCCTGGCTGTATACGCTCTGCCAGATCCCGGGCGGCTGGTTCCTTGACCGCGTGGGGTCGCGTCTGACCTACTTTATCGCTATTTTTGGCTGGTCCGTGGCGACCCTGTTCCAGGGCTTCGCCACCGGGCTGATGTCACTGATTGGCCTGCGCGCCATCACCGGGGTGTTTGAAGCGCCCGCGTTTCCGACCAACAACCGCATGGTGACCAGCTGGTTCCCGGAACACGAACGCGCTTCCGCTGTTGGTTTTTACACCTCCGGGCAGTTTGTTGGCCTGGCATTTCTGACGCCGCTGTTAATCTGGATCCAGGAGCTACTGAGCTGGCACTGGGTGTTCATCGTCACCGGCGGGATCGGAATTATCTGGTCGTTAATCTGGTTTAAGGTTTATCAGCCGCCGCGCCTGACCAAAAGCATCACCAAAGCCGAACTGGACTACATCCGCGACGGCGGTGGCCTGGTGGACGGCGATGCGCCCGTGAAAAAAGAGGCGCGCCAGCCGCTGACCAGAGCGGACTGGAAGCTGGTCTTCCACCGTAAGCTGGTGGGCGTATATCTGGGCCAGTTCGCGGTGACTTCCACGCTGTGGTTCTTCCTCACCTGGTTCCCGAACTATCTGACCCAGGAAAAAGGGATTACCGCGCTAAAGGCGGGCTTTATGACCACCGTACCCTTCCTTGCGGCGTTTTTCGGCGTCCTGCTCTCGGGCTGGCTGGCGGACAAACTGGTGAAAAAAGGCTTCTCACTGGGCGTTGCGCGTAAAACGCCTATTATCTGCGGCCTGCTGATCTCTACCTGCATCATGGGAGCGAACTACACCAACGATCCGGTGTGGATCATGACCTTGATGGCGGTAGCGTTCTTCGGGAACGGTTTTGCCTCCATCACCTGGTCGCTGGTGTCGTCGCTGGCGCCGATGCGTCTGATTGGCCTGACCGGCGGCGTGTTTAACTTCGTTGGCGGCCTGGGCGGGATCACCGTGCCGCTGGTCATCGGTTACCTGGCGCAGGACTACGGCTTTGGTCCGGCGCTGGTGTATATCTCTGCCGTGGCGCTGATCGGGGCGCTCTCCTATATCCTGCTGGTCGGCGACGTGAAACGAGTAGGCTAATCCCTTCGGATGTTTTACCCTGATGCGATAACCGCGCATCAGGGTATTTTCATGAAACAAATCACCTTCGCTTCCCGCAACCACCAGCTCACCAACATCAACACCTGGACGCCAGACAGCCAGTGGCTTGTCTATGATGTCCGCCCGTCCGGCGCGTCGTTTACCGGTGAAACCATTGAGCGGGTCAATGTTAGTACGGGCGAGGTTGAGGCGATCTACCGTGCGACTGACGGCGCGCATGTTGGCGTGGTAACCGTTCATCCGGCGCAGGACAAATATGTTTTTATCCACGGCCCGAAAAACCCGGATGCAGACTGGCAGTATGATTTTCACCATCGTCAGGGGGTGATTGCGCACAATGGTCAGGTGAGCAATCTTGATGCGATGGATATCACCGCGCCTTACACGGCAGGTGCGCTGCGTGGCGGCACCCACGTTCACGTTTTTAGCCCGAACGGGCAGTTCGTCAGCTTTACCTATAACGACCATGTGCTGCACGCGCGCGATCCGCAGCTGGATTTGCGTAACGTCGGGGTGGCGGCGCCTTGTGGTCCGGTAAACCCACAGGGGAACCATCCGCGGGAATATGCCGGAACCTTCTGGAGCGTACTGGTAAGCCGGACAACGCCGAACCCGAAACCGGGCAGCGATGAGATCAACCGCGCCTATGAAGAGGGCTGGGTGGGCAACGACAGGCTGGCGTTTATCGGCGATACGGTGTCTGCGAAAGGCGAGAAAGTGCCCGAACTGTTTATTGTCGATCTTCCCAAAGACGAGCAGGGCTGGAAACGAGCGGGCGATGCGCCGTTGCAGGGAACGCCGGATACAATGCCCGCGCCGCCTGCGGGCGTCATGCAACGCCGCCTTACCTTCACCCATCAGAAGGCGTATCCGGGGCTGGTGAACGTGCCGCGCCACTGGGTGCGCAGCAATCCACAGGGGACGCAGGTCGCGTTTTTAATGCGGGACGATAACGGCGTTGTGCAGCTGTGGCTTATCTCCCCTGAGGGCGGCGAGCCGCGCCAGCTGACCCACACTGAGCGTGATATTCAGTCGGCTTTTAACTGGCATCCTTCTGGCCGCGCACTTGGGTTTGTGCTCGAAAGCCGCATTGCCTGCTGCGATGCGCAGACCGGTGAGGTGACGTTTTTGACCTCCGATCATGGCAATCCGCCGTCTGCTGACGCTGTGGTGTTTTCCCCGGACGGACGATTTATTACATGGATGGAAGAGAAGGACGGTTTCCGCCAGCTGTGGCTAACGGAAACCGCACAGAATTAGCGTGGAGGCATCGCTGCGGGCGGGATGACGGAGTTGGTTGCCAGCGTCTCCTGCTCGCTTTTCTCAACGCGCGAACGCACTGAGCTGTCGGTGCGGAACATATCCCACGGCAGCAAAAGCGTATCGGCAACCGCCGTAAACGGCATATCAAGAATCGCCAGAGATTTGGTACCCCAGTTTGTCTCATCATCAGAGATCATTGCGGCACTGGCGCGCGTCCCCGGATATGTTCCTTCTTTACCGCCGGTGTGCGACATCACGCTCGAACACCCGCAAAGTAAAACAACCCCGCTGAACGTCGCCAGCTTAATCAGAACATTTCTCATCATCACTCAGTCATCATTAGTAGCACGGCATTGACCTGCAACTCAGGGTTATAGCGAGGCGCGTCCAAAATGGATAGCTCCAAACTCCCGCACTGTGGTCGCCATCGCAATTTAACCCTTTGTGCTGTGCCCCTGAGTCTATGCGACAACCAGCAAAGTGCAAAAAAATCTCACATCAACAGGCTTGAAAAGGCCGTATCCATACCCATTTTAAGAATGTAACCCGATAACGGACACGCCTGATGGGTGTTCGGGGAAGCAGAAGCCTGTCCATGGTGGAAGGCTACATTTTCTCGCTGATTTCAGGAGCATTTATCTATGCGTAATTTCGATCTCTCTCCGCTATACCGTTCTGCCATTGGTTTTGATCGTCTGTTCAACCACTTAGAAAACAACCAGAGCCAGAGCAACGGCTATCCTCCTTACAACGTTGAACTGGTTGACGAAAACCACTATCGCATTGCGATTGCTGTTGCCGGTTTCGCAGAGAGCGAACTGGAGATCACCGCGCAGGACAATCTGCTGGTGGTGAAAGGCTCCCATGCGGGCGAGCAGAAAGAACGAACCTACCTCTACCAGGGTATCGCAGAGCGTAACTTTGAACGCAAGTTCCAGCTGGCTGAGAACATCCACGTCAAGGGCGCGAACCTGGTGAACGGCCTGCTGTTTATCGAACTGGAACGTGTGATTCCGGAAGAGAAAAAACCGCGTCGTATCGAAATCAATTAATTAAGCGGGTCGCGGCTGCGGCCCACCTGAAATTGCTTGCCGTAAAGGGAGCATATGCGAATCCGCAAGGGTTTGCAGGTACAACTGTGCACAAAATTAAACTGTGCCGAACTCGCTTCTCAGAAGGAGATTTAGTATGCGTAACTATGATTTTTCCCCTCTGCTGCGTCAGTGGATCGGTTTTGACAAACTGGCTAACGCGCTGCAAAGCGCAACCGAACAGCAGACCTTTCCGCCGTACAACATCGAAAAAAGCGATGATAACCACTACCGCATCACGCTTGCGCTGGCCGGGTTCCGCCAGGAAGATCTCGACATCCAGCTTGAGGGTGCGCGCCTGACCGTGAAAGGGTCACCGGAAAAACCAGACACCGAGACCAAATGGCTGCATCAGGGGCTTGTCACTCAGCCGTTTAGCCTGAGCTTTACTCTGGCAGACCATATGGAAGTTTCTGGCGCGACGTTCACTAACGGGCTGCTGAACATTGACCTCACCCGTAACGTGCCGGAAGCCATTGCGCCTCAGCGCATCGCCATTAGCGAACGCCCGGCGTTGAATAGCTAATCGTGTGCGGGCTGGTGCCCTCACCCCGACCCTCTCCCTGTAGGAGAGGATGCAAACATTAAAAACGGTCACCTTCGGGTGACCGTTTTGCGTTTACCTTCGGCTTTTTTGTGCGCCATCGCCCATACAACCGCCGCCAGCTCTGAGAGAATCCTTATCATAACTAAGGTTATACACAGGATGTGGAACATGAGTGATATCGCGTTAACCGTCAGCGTGTTGGCCCTTGTCGCGGTAGTGGGGCTATGGCTGGGGAATATCAAAATCCGCGGCGTCGGGTTTGGGATTGGCGGGGTGCTGTTCGGCGGGATTTTTGTCGGCCATTTTGCCGACCAGCTTGGGTGGGTGCTCAGCGCCGATATGCTGCATTTCATCCAGGAGTTCGGCCTGATCCTCTTTGTGTATACCATCGGTATTCAGGTGGGGCCGGGCTTCTTCGCTTCCCTGCGCGTCTCCGGTTTACGCCTTAATCTCTTTGCCTTCGGCATTGTTGTGATGGGTGGGCTGGTCACCGCAATCCTGCATAAACTCTTCGCTATTCCGCTGCCCGTCGTGCTGGGCATCTTCTCCGGTGCCGTCACGAATACGCCCGCGCTCGGGGCGGGCCAGCAAATTCTGCGCGATCTGGGTATCCCTGCTGATGTCGTCGATCAGATGGGGATGAGCTACGCCATGGCCTATCCGTTTGGCATTTGCGGTATTTTGCTCTCGATGTGGCTGGTGCGCGTGCTGTTCCGCGTTAACGTTGGACAGGAGGCAAAAGAGCATGAAAGCACGCTGACCAACGGCCATGCGCTCATTAAAACCATCAACATTCGCGTCGAAAACCCTAATCTGAACAATATGGCGATTCAGGATGTTCCCATTCTGAACAGCGCGACCATTATCTGTTCCCGCCTGAAACGTGATGACACGCTGATGGTGCCTTCACCGGATACCCTTATTCAGCACGGCGATCTCCTGCATCTGGTAGGGCAACCGGCGGATTTAAACAATGCCCGGCTGGTGATCGGTCAGGAGGTGGATACCTCACTCTCAACCCGTGGAACGGACATGCGCGTGGAGCGCGTGGTAGTGACCAATGAGAAGGTTCTGGGCAAGAAAATACGCGATTTGCAGGTTAAAGAGCGTTATGACGTGGTGATCTCCCGGCTTAACCGCGCCGGTGTCGAGCTGGTGGCCAGCCAGGATGCCAGCCTGCAATTCGGTGATATTCTCAACCTCGTCGGGCGTCCTTCATCTATTGATGCCGTAGCGGACATGGTGGGCAACGCCCAGCAAAAACTCCAGCAGGTGCAGATGCTGCCGGTCTTTATCGGCGTCGGGCTTGGCGTCATGCTTGGCTCCATCCCCCTGTATGTGCCCGGCTTCCCGGTAGCACTGAAGCTGGGTCTGGCAGGCGGGCCGCTCATTATGGCGCTTATCCTCGGGCGTATCGGCTCCATCGGTAAGCTCTACTGGTTTATGCCGCCGAGCGCTAACCTGGCGCTGCGGGAGTTGGGCATCGTGCTGTTTCTGGCGGTGGTGGGGCTGAAATCCGGCGGCGATTTTGTCGATACTCTGGTGAACGGCGAAGGGATGAGCTGGGTAGGATACGGCATATTTATTACCGCTATCCCACTGATAACTGTCGGATTATTGGCGCGTATGTTCGCTAAAATGAACTATCTCACGCTGTGCGGCATGCTGGCCGGTTCCATGACCGATCCGCCCGCGCTGGCGTTCGCCAATAACCTGCACGCCACCAGCGGCGCGGCGGCGTTATCCTACGCCACGGTTTATCCGCTGGTGATGTTTCTGCGCATCATCACCCCGCAGCTACTGGCGGTGCTATTCTGGGGGATGGGCTAATAAGTCTTCCGGGTGGATACGCCGCAGATGGTAGTCCACCTGGTAATCGCTTGTGTTCCGGAACATCACGGAATAATTGAGGAACTCGCCGCTGTCGCTGTAGGAAAGGGAGGTGATGCGCAGCAGCGGCGTCTGTTCCGGCACATTCATATAACCGGCCAGCTGTTTATCTGCCAGCACCGGCGTCAGGCTCTCGTAGTTGCCGCTGATGGTGATCCCACACTCCTTCTCGATGTAATCAAACTTAGACCCTTCGAGATGCGCCAGGGAAAGATTGCGGAACAGCTTCACCGGCATAAAGCTGTCCTCCAGCATCAGCGGTTTTCCGTCCACGTAACGCACCCGCCTTGAAAAATAGATCCGCTCATCAACCTGAATCCGCAGCTGGCTGGCGATGGCGGGCGGCGCGGGCATCACTTCAAACTGCAACACCTTGCTTTGCACTTCTTTCCCCTGCTGGCGCAATACCTCCACCAGCCCAGTCAGGTTAGTCGTTTCATGATGAACGTCTTTGCGCGCCACGAACGTCCCGCTACCGTGTCGACGTTCAACCAGCCCCCAGCTTACCAGCAGATCCAGCGCTTTGCGGACGGTCATCCGGGCTACGCCAAACTCCTTTGCCAGCGCTTTTTCTCCGGGTAACGGACTGCCAATGTTGTAGTCCGAAGAATTCAGCCGCAGCCGTAGCCGATCGGCAATTGATTTGTAGATCACCAGTAGACCTCTCTGCGCACATCATGGCGTGGAATACGTCTTAACTTGTCCATGTTTAGTTTAAAAAGTAGACCTGATTGGTCAAATTAAAACCATGAATGCGATCACGAATCGCAGCGGCACGCCATGTTCCCGCATCAGTAACTTCTTATGCTCACCTCAGGCCAGTAAAAAACCATAAAGGCCTCTATCCCCTACAGGTTGTTTCATGAGGATTTAAAAATGCTCAGTCAAATACAACGTTTTGGCGGCGCCATGTTCACCCCGGTTTTGCTGTTTCCCTTTGCCGGGATCGTGGTTGGGATCGCCATCATGCTTCGCAATCCGCTGTTTGTCGGTGAGGCCTTAACCGCGCCTGATAATCTGTTCGCGCAAATTGTTCACATCATCGAAGAGGGCGGCTGGGCGGTGTTCCGTAATATGCCGCTGATTTTTGCTGTCGGCTTACCGATTGGCCTGGCAAAGCAGGCGCAGGGCCGCGCCTGTCTGGCGGTGCTGATTAGCTTCCTGACCTGGAACTATTTTATCAACGCGATGGGGATGACCTGGGGCCACTTCTTTGGCGTCGACTTCTCTGCTGAACCCACTGCCGGCAGCGGGCTGGCGATGATTGCCGGAATCAAAACGCTTGATACCAGCATCATCGGGGCGATTATCATTTCCGGGCTCGTCACCGCCATCCACAACCGATTTTTCGACAAGCCGTTGCCGGTCTTTCTGGGGATTTTCCAGGGCACCTCGTTTGTCGTTATCCTCGCGTTCTTCGTCATGATCCCCTGCGCCTGGCTGACGCTGCTGGGCTGGCCGAAAGTGCAGATGGGCATTGAGTCGTTGCAGGCCTTTCTACGTACCGCTGGCGCGCTGGGCGTATGGGTTTATACCTTCCTGGAACGCATTCTGATCCCAACCGGATTACACCACTTTGTCTACGGCCCGTTTATCTTCGGCCCGGCTGCGGTAGAAGGCGGCATTCAGGTCTACTGGGCACAGCACCTTCAGGAATTCAGCCAGAGCACTGTGCCGCTTAAAACGCTGTTCCCGGAGGGCGGATTCGCGCTGCACGGCAACTCTAAGGTGTTTGGCTCAGTCGGTATTGCGTTGGCTATCTGGTATACCGCGTCACCGGAGAACCGCGTCAAAGTGGCAGGTCTGCTGATCCCGGCCACGCTTACCGCCGTGCTGGTGGGCATTACCGAACCGCTGGAGTTCACCTTCCTGTTTGTCTCGCCGTTGCTGTTTGCCATCCACGCCGTGCTGGCCGCAACGATGGCGACGGTGATGTATATCTTCGGGGTGGTGGGGAACATGGGCGGCGGTCTGCTGGACCAGTTCCTGCCGCAAAACTGGATCCCGATGTTCCATAACCACGCCTCGACGGTATTCACCCAGATTGGCATCGGCCTCTGCTTCACCGGGATCTACTTCGTGGTCTTCAGAACGCTTATCGAACGTCTGAATCTCAAAACGCCGGGCCGGGAAGAGAGCGAAATCAAGCTCTACAGCAAGGCCGACTATAAGGCCGCTCGTGGGCAAACCACCGCCCCGGCGGCAGCCAGCCAGCAGGTCGGACAGGCCGCTGGGTTCTTACAGGCGCTCGGCGGCGCAGCGAATATCGAAAGTATCAATAACTGCGCCACCCGCCTGCGTATCGCCCTGGTGGATATGACGAAAACCCAAAGCGATGACGTATTCAAAGCCCTGGGCGCACACGGTGTGGTGCGGCGCGGCAACGGCATACAGGTGATTGTCGGTCTGCACGTTCCTCAGGTGCGCGACCAGCTGGAATCGCTGATGAAAACCCCTTTAACAAACGAACAAACCACTCTGACAGAGGCTATATCATGAAAAAATTCTCAGTTGTTATTGCAGGCGGCGGCAGTACATTCACGCCTGGTATCGTCCTGATGCTGTTAGCCAACCGTGACCGTTTCCCGCTGCGTGCGCTGAAGTTCTATGACAATGACGGAGCACGTCAGGAGATCATCGCCGAGGCGTGTAAAATCATCCTTAAGGAGCAGGCGCCGGAGATTGAATTTAGTTACACCACCGATCCTGAAGCGGCCTTTACCGATGTGGATTTCGTGATGGCGCATATTCGCGTTGGCAAATATCCCATGCGTGAAAAAGATGAAAAAATCCCGCTGCGCCACGGCGTGCTGGGCCAGGAAACGTGCGGGCCGGGCGGCATCTCCTACGGCATGCGCTCCATCGGCGGCGTGCTGGAGCTGGTGGATTACATGGAGCAGTACTCCCCGAACGCGTGGATGTTGAACTACTCCAACCCGGCGGCGATTGTCGCGGAAGCCACGCGCCGCCTGCGTCCGAACGCGAAAATTCTCAACATCTGCGACATGCCGATCGGCATTGAAGGACGTATGGCGCAAATCGTCGGCCTGAAAGACCGCAAAGAGATGCGCGTGCGCTACTACGGTCTGAACCACTTCGGCTGGTGGACGTCGATTGAAGATCAGAACGGCAACGATCTGATGCCGAAGCTGCGCGAATACGTGGCGAAAAACGGTTATGTTCCGCCTTCGGAAGATGTGCATACTGAAGCGAGCTGGAACGATACCTTCGCCAAGGCCAAAGACGTACAGGCGCTGGATCCGGACACCATGCCGAACACCTACCTGAAGTATTACCTGTTCCCGGACTATGTGGTCGCCCATTCCAATCCGGAGCGTACCCGCGCCAATGAAGTGATGGATCACCGTGAGAAGCATGTATTCAGTTCATGTCGGGCGATTATCGAAGCCGGTCATTCTTCTGCCGGTGAACTGGAAATTGACGAACATGCGTCGTACATCGTCGATCTGGCGACCGCGATTGCCTTTAACACCCAGGAACGCATGCTGCTGATTGTGCCTAACAATGGGGCTATCCATAACTTTGATGCTGACGCGATGGTAGAAATCCCTTGTCTGGTCGGCCACAACGGACCGGAGCCGCTGACCGTGGGTGATATTCCGCACTTCCAGAAAGGACTCATGAGCCAGCAGGTGGCGGTGGAAAAACTGGTGGTGGACGCCTGGGAGCAGCGCTCGTATCAGAAACTCTGGCAGGCGATTACCCTGTCGAAAACCGTACCGAGCGCATCGGTGGCGAAGGCGATTCTGGACGATCTGATTGAAGCGAATAAAGATTACTGGCCAGAGCTGCACTAATCTTTCTAACCGGCATCGCCTGATGCCGGTCTCCTTGTCGTGGCTGAATTACGCTATGCTGAAGCCTGCATGCAGCACGACAAGGAACTTTCATGAACATTTCCCGCCTCGGTGAAGCACCGGACTACCGCTTCTCACTGGCTAACGAACGCACGTTCTTAGCGTGGATCCGCACCGCCCTGGGCTTTCTGGCCGCAGGCGTCGGCCTTGATCAGCTCGCCCCCGATTTTGCCACCCCGTTGATTCGCGAAGTGCTGGCCCTGCTGCTGTGCCTGATTGCCGGCGTGCTGGCGATTTATGGCTATCTGCGCTGGCTGAGAAATGAAAAGGCGATGCGTCTGAAGCAGGATCTCCCCTACACGCGCGGCTTGCTCATTATCAGTACGATTTTGCTGATGGTTGCGGGCGTAGTGATGTTACTGGTGCTGTATGCCGGATAGCCGCAAAGCGCGGCGGGAAGCGGACCCCGGCCTTCAGCCAGAGCGAACCTCGCTGGCCTGGCTGCGCACGCTGCTGGGGTATGGCGCGCTGATCGCTCTTGCCATTAAGCACAACTGGCACCGCACGGGGGCGCCATTCTGGATCTCCATTGTTGTGCTGGCGCTGGTAGCCATCATTTTATGGCGCTACACCCGCAGCCGTAACCTGATGGACGTGGCGCAGAACGACTTTGCGCAGCCGAAAGCGGTGCGGGATAAGTTCCTCATCGCCCTGGCCGTGCTGTCGTTGTCACTGCTGTTTGCGGTAACCCACATTCAACAAATTTTGCACCTGTAGGCCGGGTAAGGCGCAGCCGCCACCCGGCATAATTACTTCCCTTTCGCTAAATATTTCGCCATCTCGTCTTCCGGCACCATGCCGCCGCCGGTCGCCCACACCAGGTGGGTAACGTTCTCATCGGCATCGACGCGCAGCGGCCCGGCCATCCCCGCCAGCGCCGACGGCTCCAGGCGAATCCTTTCCTCCTGCGCCAGCCAGCCGAGCATGTCGTACATGCTTTGATCGGAGAGGGTATAGAACCCGTCGAGCAGGCGCTCCATCGCGCGGCCCACGAAGCCGGAGGCACGTCCTACCGCCAGACCGTCCGCCGCCGTCACGTTGTCGATACCCAGATCCTGCACGGCGATTTCATCGTGCAGCCCGGTATAAACGCCCAGCAGCATGCACGGTGAGTGCGTTGGCTCCGCAAAGAAGCAGTGGACGTTATCGCCAAAGGCCAGCTTCAGGCCAAACGCCACGCCGCCGGGACCACCGCCGACGCCGCACGGCAGGTAGACGTACAGAGGATGATCGGCATCCACCACGCGGCCCTGTTCGATAAACTGCGCCTTCAGGCGCTCGCCAGCAACCGCATAGCCCAGGAACAGCGTGCGTGAGTTCTCATCGTCAATAAAGAAGCAGTTCGGATCGCTTTCCGCCGCTTTGCGTCCCTGCTCTACCGCCACGCCGTAATCCTGCTCATATTCCACGACGATCACGCCGTGGCTGCGCAGTTTGGCTTTCTTCCACTCGCGGGCGTCGGCGGACATATGCACCGTCACCTTAAAGCCAATGCGTGCGCTCATAATGCCGATGGACATCCCCAGGTTGCCGGTTGAGCCCACCGCGATGCTGTACTGGCTGAAGAAGTCCTTAAAGCGCGGCTCCAGCAGAACGCTGTAGTCGTCTTCAACGCTCAGCAACCCGGCTTCCAGCGCCAGTTTCTCCGCATGGGTCAGCACCTCATAGATGCCGCCGCGCGCTTTGATCGAGCCGGAAATCGGCAGATGGCTGTCTTTTTTCAGCAGCAGCGTGCCTGTAACAGGCTTCGCAGATTCTTTCTCCAGCCGCGCCTGCATCGCCGGGATCGCGACCAGGTCGGATTCGATAATCCCGCCCGTTGCCGCCGTTTCCGGGAACGCTTTCGCCAGATACGGCGCGAAGCGTTTCAGGCGCGCGTGCGCGTCGTCTACGTCGGCTTTCGTCAGCCCGACATACGGCAATCCTTCCGCCAGCGTCGTGGTGCGAGGGTTAAGCCAGGTGGTTTCTTTCAGGGCAATCAGATCCTCAACCAGAGGAAACTGTGCGGTTAAAGTAGTGATAGTTGCGTTTTCCATAATACGTCTCTTCGCGCTCAGATAATGAAAGAAAGCAGGAATGTGCCGCCAAGTGCAAGCACCGAGGCGATAAACGTCGCCGTCGTATAGTATTTGAAGGTCTCATTCAGGGTCGCGCCGCAGTACTGCTTCACCAGCCAGAAGAGAGAGTCGGTCACGATCGTGCAGCCAATAGCGCCGGACCCGATGGCAATGGTGATGATCTCCGGGCTTACGTTCGGGTAGAGCGGCAGCATCGGCGCCACTATCGCCGTGGCACCCATCATCGCTACCGTTGCCGAACCCACGGCGGCGTGCAGCACCAGTGCCACCAGCCAGGCGAGAAGGATAGGGTGCATATGCAGGTTCGAGAGAATATGCGCCAGCGTCTCCGCCAGACCACTGATTTTAAGGATGGCGTTGAACGCCCCGCCCGCACCGATAATCAGCAAAATGTTGGCGATAGAGCCAAAGCCGTGCTCCGTATGGATCAGCATTGCGCCCATGCCCATGTGCTGGCGGATCCCCAGCAGGTAGTAGGCGACAAACACGGCGATAAACATCGCGGTGATGGGGTTGCCGATAAACTCCAGCAGGGTATACAGCGAGCCTTCTTTTGCCATGTTCAGCTCGGCAATGGTTTTCACCAGCATCAGGGCAATCGGCAGCAGCACGGTGAACAGCGTGGCGCCCAGCGACGGCAGAGTGTGCTCTTCCCGCACCTTCAGGTCTGAAAATTCCGCCGGAACCGGCTTATAGGGCAGACGATCGCCGAGCAGCTTCAGGAACAGCGGGCCGCCAACCAGAGACGCCATCAGGCCCACCATCAGACCGTAGACAATCACCGTCCCGACGTCCGCCCCTAATTTGTTGGTGACAAATAGTGCGGCCGGATGCGGAGGCACCACGCAGTGCACTGCCATTAGTGCGGTACAGAGCGGAATGGCCAGCTTGAGCAGCGACGTGTTGGTCTTTTTGGCGATGGAAAACGCCAGCGGGATCAGCAGTACCACGCCCACTTCCACAAACAGCGTAATGCCGCAGATCAGGCCGACCAGGACCATAATCACGTCCGCCGACAGCCAGCGGCAGCGCTGCAACGTAATCCCGATGCGCTCTGCCGCGCCGGAGACTTCCATCATTTTGCCGAGAATAGTGCCAAGACCGATAACCGCCGCCAGGAAGCCCAGCGTACCGCCAATCCCGCTCTCAATGGCGTTAACCATATCCAGCGGGCTCATCCCCATCATCGCGCCAACGAAAAAGCTTGCCAGCAGCAGCGCGAGGAACGGGTGAAACTTCAGTTTTACGATGGTTAAAACAATCAACACGATGCTGACAAGCAGCGTTGCCACAACCCAGACCTGAGATCCCATATCTCACCTCACCCTTATGTCATCTGGGGATATTGGACGAAAAAACGGCTTGGGCTGACAAACGATATAAATTGGCGTTCAGATGAGCCAGATTGGATCAACTGAGTGACTGGACTCTAAAAAGCGCACTTATTTTGCCGTTGGTTCACATAAATTCATTCTTGAGCGGTATGCTGAACGCAGAAATTACGTGTGGGAATTGTGATGACCGATGCGAATGAAGCCAGAAACCGGCTGTTAAACGGCTGGCAGCTGTCGAAAATGTACACCTTTGAAGTGGCTGCCCGGCATGAGTCCTTCGCCCTGGCGGCGGCGGAGCTGTCGCTCAGCCCCAGCGCGGTGAGCCACCGCATTAACCTGCTGGAAGAGGAGCTGGGCATTCAGCTGTTTGTCCGCTCACACCGTAAAGTGGAGCTGACGCAGGAAGGCAAGCGCGTTTACTGGACGCTGAAATCGTCCCTCGACACCCTGAATCAGGAGATCCTGGACATTAAAAACCAGGCGCTGTCAGGTACGCTAACGGTGTACTCCCGGCCCTCGATCGCCCAGTGCTGGCTGGTGCCGATGCTGGGGGATTTTACCCGCCGCTACCCGTCGATTTCACTTACTATTCTGACTGGTAATGATTACGTCAACATGCAGCGAACCGGCATCGATCTGGCGCTCTATTTCGACGATACGCCGCCAAACCACCTTTCTCATCACTTTTTGATGGATGAAGAGATTTTGCCCGTCTGCTCGCCAGCGTATGCCCGGGAGCATGAACTGCTGAAAAACCCCCATAACCTCAGCCACTGCACGTTACTGCACGACCGTCAGGCCTGGAGCAATGATTCCATGAGTGGCTGAGCTGGGCGCAGCATTTCGCGGTGAATATGCCGTTATCATCGGGTATTGGCTTCGATCGTTCTGATTTAGCCATTATCGCGGCCATGAATAATGTCGGGGTGGCGATGGGGAGAAAGCGGCTGGTGCAAAAACGTCTCGAACGGGGGGAGTTGATCGCACCTTTTGATGGGGAAACCCTCAAGTGCCATCAGCATTATTACGTCTCAACGCTTCCCGGCCGTCAGTGGCCGAAAATTGACGCCTTTATCGGCTGGCTAAGAGAGCTGGCGGGTTGAAGAATTATTACGCTTTCGCTCTACACCAAATGTGAAAAAGCGTGCTAAATACAGGTAATGCTTTTGATTTTTCCAGGGTAAACCGTGTTAAAGCCTTTTATTGCCACTGCGATCTTACTCTCTTCCGGCTGGGCGACTGCCGCTGAGCCGCCGCTGACGGCTGCCCGTTATGCGCAGCAGCTGGGCGTCGGGATGGATGTGGACTGGGCACGCACCGAGCGCGGTATCCGCGAATTCGACCCGCTGGTGGTCCGTGATTTTCAGGCGAAAGGCATACACCATGTCCGTATTCGGGTGGCGGGCGAACCGACGGAAGCGCGGCTGATTCACCTGCGTAAGCTGGTGGAGGCATGCGAGCAATACGGCGTCATCCCCATCATCGCTTATCAGGCCGATGAATATAAAAACGACCCGAAAGCGGATACCGAAAAAGAGGTGATTAACTGGTGGATTGCCGTGGCGCACTATTTTGGTCAGCGCTCGCCGTTGCTGGGCTTTGACCTGATCTACGAACCGGCGGACAAGCTCAACCACAACGTTGCTTCGCTCAACCGGGTGTATGAGAAAGCGATCAAAGACATTCACGCCATTGATGCCAGCCGCATGATTTTTATCGCCCCTCGTCTGCGCGCCGCGCCGGAGGATTTATCCACCCTGAAGCTGCCCGCGCACAGCCAGAATTACCTGCTGGCGGAGTGGCATATTTTCCCCTGGGGTCCGCTGAAAACGAACGGTAAATACCCGTGGACGTCCGGAACTGCGGCTGAGAAAGCGGCTATCCGTAACCGAATCAACGCCGCGCTGCACTGGCAACAAAAAACCGGGCATGTGAGCTGGGTTGGCGGCTGGGGGGTGGGCGAATCGAAAAGCCTGACGCCAACCGCCTCGCAGATGGCGTGCGAGCTGCAACATGCCAACATCCCGTATGCGATAAACGCCGATGTTCAGTTTTATGACGGGGAAGAGGGGGCGTGGCGGCCTGCCCCAGAGCGGCTATTGCAGGCGATGATTGCGCCCGTCTGTGAAAAGCCCGGCGAGAAGCCGGGCCATCATGCGGTTAAACCGGCTGTTCGTGATGCGAGACACGCGACGCCAGCGGCAGCCAGCACAGCAAAATCAGCAGCCCCATCAGGGTCATCAGCAAGCCTAAACTCGCCTGCCCGGTCTGCGGCATCATAGCCGAAAGCCAGGCCAGCGCGCCGGAACCGATGTTCTGCAAACCGCCCACCAGCGCGCCTGCCGTGCCTGCGAGGAACGGGAACGGCTCCATCGCGCCGCTGGTGGCGAGGGGAAACAGCATGCCCGCGCCGAAGAAGAACAGCGCTGCCGGGATGAGCAACGTCCAGACCGACATCACGTCAAACAGCCCCGGGATCCACATCATCAGCCCGGCCAGCAGACAGCTGATCACCGACTGCCACATCAGGGTGGAGAAACGCTTGTTCGGACGTCCGGCGAACCATGCGCCGAAGAACGCCGCCGGGATCGGCAGAATAAACAGAATACTCACCACCATACTGCTCAGGCCAAGGCCCGCGCCCAGCAGCACGCCGGAACAGGCTTCAAACACCGCAATGCCCGCCAGGCCGCCGATTAGCATCAACAGATAACAGGTAAAGGATCCATTACCGAACAGCGTTTTGTAGCTGGCGATGAGCTTCGTGCGCGGCGCGTCTTTTGGGCGGGTTTCCGGCATCCAGCGCCCCATGCTGAAGGTGACAATAATGCACAGCACCAGCAGGAAGGCATAACAGGCGCGCCAGGACCAGACGGTGTCCAGCAGACCCCCAATCAGCGGGGCCAGCAGCGGGCTGACCAGAATACCCATATTTAACAGACTGTTGGCGTGGCGAAGCTGTGTGCCCTGGTACATATCACGCGGCAGGGTACGCGCCATAACCCCGCCGACGCCGGTGCCCACACCCTGAAGGGCGCTGGCGGCAATCAGGACGGTCAGGCTGTGAGTGGTAATGGCGATCATCGTCGCTACCATGAAAATGCTCATGCCCACCAGAATGACCGGACGACGCCCGACGCGATCGGACAGGGGACCATAAACCAGCTGTGAAACGCCATAGGTTAGCAGATAGGCTGCCATCACGCTCTGTACTGCACCTTCGCGGACGCTCAGATCTTTTGCCATATCGGCAATCGCCGGAATGTAGATGGTTTGCGCCATCTGCCCGACGGCCACCAGTAACACCAGCATCAACAATAAGTTCACGTTCCGTTGCTTTTTCATGTCGCTGAATACTTTTGCCAAAAGAGATAAATGAAGAATAAGTGACTATGCATTCCCATAAATGCGCGAGGAATCTACCACAGAGGGATGACAATTTAAGCATTACTGTGATGAATGACAGAAGACGTGAAGGCAGGATTTGTAAACAAGATCGGCAACTAATGTTGCCAGCGAATTACGCCAGGCGCAGCAGGATCGCACCGGCAGCAATTCCCAGTGCCGCCGCGATGCGCAGGCCGGCAACCTTCTCTTTTAAAAGCACAAATGCGATTAATGCGCCGAAGAGAATAGAGGTTTCACGCAGTGCGGCGACCACAGCCAGCGGTGCCTGGGTCATCGCCCAGAGTGCCAGACCGTAAGATCCCATCGTCCCGACGCCGCCGAGCAGCCCTTTTTTCCAATGCAGGCGCAGGTAGCTGGACGCTTCGCGACGCCGCGCCACCATTGCCCAGCTCAGCAGACAGAAACCGTTCATGAAGAAGGTCCAGAGCGTGTAGCCCAGCGCAGTGTCCGAGAGTCGCACACCGGTGCCGTCCACCAGGGTATACCCGGCGATAAAACAGGCGTTCAGCAGCGCCAGCCAGATCCCCTTGCGTGACTGCATGCGGCCGTTCATCGCCATCGCCAGAATCGAAAGACAAATGACCCCGATGCCGGACCACGCAAACCGGGAGAGATGATCCCCGAGCACCATTACGCTGATCAGCGCCACCAGCAGAGGGGCCGTCCCGCGCATAAGGGGGTAGGTCTGGCTCATGTCGGAGACCTGATAAGTTTTTGCCACCAGTACCGTATACACCACCTGTAACGCACAGGAGACGAACAAATATGGCCAGCTTGCGGCAGTTGGCTGAGGAGAGAAGGGCAGTAAAATCAGGGCAATAAGCGCGGCTGAACCGCTGACCCCGATCGCCGAGTAGAGTTTATCCGTTCCGGCTTTAACGATGGCGTTCCAGCTGGCATGCAGCAGTGCGGCGAACAGTAAAATGCAGAAAACGGTGATGGTCATGGCGTATCGGTTGGTGAAATGTCATCCAACTGTAACATTCACCCGTCGATGCTGCCAGCCGCTTACACTGCGCAAAAAAGGCGGTGCGTCACCCGGGGTTCGTCTGACACCAGCCTGAAGCCCGCCCGATGGTAAAATCCGTACGCGGTTTCCGGCGCATGGGTATTAAGAAAATCAAACCAGATGCTGGCATCCGCCATCACCACGGTCAAAAGTTGTTTGCCAATGCCCTGCCCACGGCACTTTTCGCTGACGTAGAGATGACGAATACGTCCGGCGCGCGGCTGCTGGCTGAACGGATCGCGGTTGAGGCCGCACACGCCCACCAGCCTGCCGTTAAGAAACGCCCCCAGCAGCTTTTCACCCGGCGTGTTAAAGCGGTTTTCACCCCGCTGCCAGTTTTCTTCCAGCCTGCGCAGCATATTGAAATTCAACGCGATACTCTCCGCCTTCAGGGCGATATAGCCCGGTTCATCAGGCGTAACAGGCTCAATTAACAGACGCGACATAGCATTCCCTCGTTATTAAAGAGGGGCGGTTGCCCGCCCCTCTCAGGTGCGACTTGAACCTGAATCACCGAACGTATTTCAGGACAGCATCAAGCAGTTGCAATACAGCAACAATGAGTTTGAGGACAAGTATGACCATATCCACGACGCTCATACGCGTCTCCTTTTGGTTAAAAGGAGCACGATGCTGGCGTACCTTTCCGCCGCCTGTGGCCAGCACCTGGATTGACGTAACACAGTGTGCTCACTTCAGGGGTTAAGGCACTGACGGCACCACCCGTTTCAGCCAGGACTTCGTTGCGCCGGTAAACTGCGGCCCCCTCGCTCACTGCGAACACCCTCAGTATAGATAAATACTGTATGCATGAACAGTATTTTATGGACAAATTTTGGAAGGCGATCCATACTCAAAAACGTCAAAATCCGTGCCGGAATTGCGCGTTCGTCTTCGATCGCGTATACTTTTCGCGTTGACGTAACACAGTGTGTTCTGCGGCGACCAACCGCAAAACCCTGATAAAAACCTCGCTTAGGCGGGGTTTTTTGTTTTCTGGACTGCCCATAAAAAGACTGCTGTAAAAGCGAGGTTTCTGCTATTTAGCTTCGTTGTGAACGGGATAGCATCGCTTATGCAACTTTCTTTATAGAGATAGGTATTAGACTCATTTTGCAATGATTAAACTAAAAATGTGTGAACTAATAAAAACCGCTAATGCCCTTCAAGTAATTAAGTTGTTTCGTATATAACCTTAATAAATAAAATCGTACTGACTTATTTTATGTGAATGTTTATGTAAAGCAATTTTACTGGTTTGAATTTCTGGACTTTTCAATGTATATTTCTATAGCCACAATAATTGTGTGGATACATTATGCAAGCATCTGATTATTTAAAGATGAAGTTCCAGAGTGACAGGCAGTTGGCTATTTATGGACAGCAAGGTGTTGCAGGAACATGGCGAGCATTAAAGGGGATTGGCTCTGATATTTACTCAGGAATTGAGTGTGTAAGTTGGTACTCATCATGCTTAACCCCCAGCTATCACGATGTGTGTGACGAGCTTCTCTCCGAAGAAAAGAGAATGTACCTCTCAATCCTCTCGCTTTACCGTTATCGCGATGTAATAGCACACATGCTCTATCTTTATTTTGAACATGTTATTTCCGATTCAGAAAACGGGAATGAACACAATCGCGTTCGCAAGATAGATTCAATAGTAACAGGGCTTGTTAATAACATACCGACCAGCAAGGCCGCGCGTTTAGCAATAGCATGGGGTCTGGCCAAATCCCTGTCCGAATCAGGCCTGCTGTCTGAAATCGTCGTCGAACGGCTTGCACGCCGCGTACCTAACGTTGTCATGGCGCTTCAATTGATTGGAACGGAACAGAAGTGCGCTCTTGCTGCTCGCCGCCTGAAAACATTGGACCCTAAGTATTACGCCACCCTCTATGCCGCACAACTGGAGATGCTTTACTACTTTTTTGAGCCTTTCCTGTCTGAACTCATTAAGAAGGTGCAGTTGGGATTCTATAAGGATTTCGATGCAATTTATAAAGACTTAAAGGGCAAGGAGCATGTTTAAGAGTCTGTTATCAATTCTATTTACGGATATTTTATTTCCTGTTTATATTTTTGCGTGCGCCTCCTTGTTCCTGTGGTTGGTGCCTGACCACTGGGTATTACTAACATTCATTTCTATCATTGTATTTATTATTGTACATCCGATAATTTTCGGCCACTTTGATAAGTACGATTAAATAATATAAAAAGGATTTTTTTATGTCAAACCCAGCTTATTTGTTTTTAACAGATGAAAATGGTTCTCCCATGGTTGGCTCTTGCCTTGTGTCAGGGCGTGAAGGTGCAATTGAACTCAAATCGTTCACTCATAATGTCAACATTCCAGTCGACGGAAATACCGGAAATTAACGGGCACGCGCATACACATGCCCGTCATGTTTCAGAAGGAATTTGATCGTGTAACCCCGATTTTATTTCGGGCGCTGAGTACGGGAAGAATGCTCAAGTCAGCCACTATTAAGATGTATCAGATTAATGAGGCGGGTTTAGAATAGGAATATTTTAATATCCTCCTTGAGAATGTGAAAATAACCTCAATCACACCAGACCTGTATCCCGGCGCAAACACCGGAACACACCTTAAAACGGTTCTTATACGCTACGAGAAAATCACCTGGAAGTATTGTGACGGCAATGTCATCTATAGTGATGCCTGGAATGAGCGAGCAACTTACTGAAACGTGATCCCTGACGCATTTTTGCGCAGATGAAAATATTTCCATTGTCACGCCCGAAAACCTGTGTTTGTATAAATCCAATCAATGATTCCAAACACAGGTCCCCAATGACTTCATCCATCTTCACTTCGACCCTACTAAAAACTGCGCAACCTGCCGCAGTGGTCGTCGTGCGTGTGGTGGTGGTCGTCGGCAATGCGCCGTAGGGACTGGATCAACACACGAATCCAAAACCCCGCCGGCGCAAACCGGGCGGGGTTTTTCGTTTAGGACCCCTCCCGGATACGCTAAGTAGTTCGGGTTGCAGGAAGGCGGCAAGTGAGCGAATCCCCAGGAGCGTACATAGGTACGTGACTGGGGTGAGGGAACGCAGCCAACGCATCTGCAACCTGAACTACGACGCGTAAAGCTGGCTCAGAAGAAAAGGACTGGAGCATGGCAAGTTCGGGCACAACATCCACCAAGACGCGTTTTACAGGCGCGCAGCTGATTGTTCATTTACTGGAACGACAGGGCATCACCACCGTTGCGGGCATCCCGGGTGGGACCGTGCTGCCGCTGTATGATGCGTTAAGCCAAAGCACACAGATCCGCCACGTGCTGGCGCGCCACGAGCAGGGCGCAGGCTTTATCGCCCAGGGCATGGCGCGTACCCAGGGTAAACCGGCGGTCTGTATGGCCTGTAGCGGGCCGGGCGCCACTAACCTGGTGACCGCCATCGCCGACGCGCGTCTCGACTCCATTCCGCTGATCTGCATTACCGGCCAGGTGCCGTCCTCGATGATCGGCACCGATGCGTTCCAGGAAGTCGATACCTACGGCATCTCTATCCCCATCACCAAACATAACTATTTAGTTCGCGATATCAGCGAGCTGCCTCAGGTTATCAGCGATGCGTTCCGCATTGCGCAGTCTGGCCGCCCGGGCCCGGTGTGGATAGACATTCCTAAGGATGTCCAGACCGCAGAGATCGAGATCGACATTCTGCCGGAGCCGGGCGAGCGTGCCCCCGCGCCGGAGTTCAGCGCTGAGAGCGTGCGCGATGCGGCGGCAATGATCAACGCCGCCAAACGCCCGGTGCTGTATCTGGGCGGCGGGGCGATCAACGCCGCGGATGAAATCCGCCAGTTTGCGGAAAAAGCCAACCTGCCGACCACCATGACCCTGATGGCGCTGGGTATGCTGCCCAAAGCGCATCCATTGTCTTTAGGGATGCTGGGCATGCACGGCGCGCGCAGCACCAACTACATCCTGCAAGAGGCGGATTTGCTGATAGTTATGGGGGCGCGTTTTGATGACCGGGCGATTGGCAAAACCGAGCAGTTCTGCCCGAACGCCAAAATCATTCACGTGGATATCGACCGCGCCGAGCTGGGTAAAATCAAGCAGCCGCACGTGGCGATCCAGGGCGACGTGGCCGAGGTGCTGGCGCAGCTGATCCCGCAGACGGTGGCAACCGACCGCGCCGACTGGCGCCAGCTGGTGGCCGATCTGCAACGCGAGTTCCCGGGCGCTATCCCAACCGAGGGCGACCCGCTGAGCCACTATGGTCTTATCAACGCTGTTGCCGCCTGCGTGGATGACAGCGCGATTATCACCACCGACGTCGGCCAGCATCAGATGTGGACTGCCCAGGCGTATCCGCTGAACCGCCCGCGCCAGTGGCTGACCTCCGGCGGCCTTGGCACCATGGGCTTCGGCCTGCCCGCAGCGGTTGGCGCGGCGCTCGCCAACCCGGACCGTAAGGTGATCTGCTTCTCCGGTGACGGCAGCCTGATGATGAATATTCAGGAGATGGCGACGGCGGCCGAAAACCAGTTAGACGTCAAAATCATTCTGATGAACAACGAGGCGCTGGGTCTGGTACACCAGCAGCAGAGCCTGTTCTATAAGCAGGGCGTGTTTGCGGCGACCTATCCGGGGATGATCAACTTCATGCAGATTGCCGCTGGTTTTGGCCTGCACACCTGCGATCTGAACGCCGAAGAAGATGCCCACGCGGCGTTGCAGGATGCGATTTCTCGCCCTGGCCCGGCGTTGATCCACGTGCGTATCGACCCTGAACAAAAAGTGTATCCGATGGTGCCGCCGGGTGCGGCCAATACTGAGATGGTGGGGGAATAAGCCATGCAGAAACAACATGATAACGTCATTCTGGAACTCACCGTCCGCAACCACCCTGGCGTCATGACCCACGTCTGCGGGCTGTTTGCCCGCCGGGCATTTAACGTGGAAGGCATTCTCTGCCTGCCGATTCAGGGCAGCGAGCACAGCCGCATCTGGCTACTGGTCAACGACGACCAGCGTCTGGAGCAGATGATAGCGCAGATCGACAAGCTGGAAGACGTCACCAACGTGGCGCGCAACCAGTCCGATCCCACCATGTTTAACAAAATTGCGGTGTTTTTCGAGTAAATCGCTTAAGGTAAGCGTCTTTCGCTCTTGTAGGCCGGATAAGCGCAGCGTCATCCGGCTTTTTCAGACCGCAGGAACACACATGACCACCATCGCCCTTATCGACGACCACCTTATCGTCCGCTCCGGCTTTGCCCAGCTTCTCAACCTCGAACCGGATTTCCAGGTCGTGGCCGAGTTTGGCTCCGGTCGCGAGGCGCTGGCGGGCCTGCCGGGACGCGGGGTGCAGGTCTGTATCTGCGACATTTCGATGCCGGATCTCTCCGGGCTGGAGCTGTTAAGCCAGCTGCCGAAAGGAATGGCGACCATTATGCTCTCGGTCCACGACAGCCCGGCGCTGGTCGAGCAGGCGCTCAACGCGGGGGCGCGCGGGTTCCTCTCAAAACGCTGTAGCCCGGATGAGCTGATCGCCGCCGTGCGCACCGTCTCCACCGGCGGCTGCTACCTGACGCCGGATATCGCCATCAAGCTGGCGGCGGGACGGCAGGATCCACTCACCAGACGCGAGCGTCAGGTGGCAGAGAAACTTGCCCAGGGCATGTCGGTGAAAGAGATTGCCGTAGAGCTGGGGTTGTCGCCAAAGACCGTTCACGTTCATCGCGCCAACCTGATGGAAAAACTCAACGTCAGTAACGATGTCGAGCTGGCGCGCCGTATGTTTGACAGCTGGCAATGAACTCCCTTTTTTCGCGGCTGATCGCCGTTGTCGCCAGCTTTTTTATCTTCTCCGCCGCGTGGTTCTGCCTGTGGAGTATCAGCCTGCATCTGGTGGAACGCCCGGAGTTGGCGGTGCTGCTGTTCCCCTTTGGCCTGCGTCTGGGGCTGATGCTGCAATGCCCGCGCGGCTACTGGCCGGTGCTGCTGGGCGCAGAGTGGCTGATGCTGATCTGGCTGGCGCAGGAAGTGGCGCTGGCGCATCTGCCGTTATTGATGACCGGAAGCCTGCTCACGCTTATCCCGGTCGCCCTGATTTCCCGCTACCGTCACCAGCGCGACTGGCGCACGCTGCTGCGTCAGGGGGCGGCGCTAATTGCCGCCGCGCTGTTGCAGTCCCTGCCGTGGGTGGGTGAAAAGGAGGTGCTTAACGCCCTGCTGCTGACCCTTACCGGCGGCCTGACGCTGGCCCCGACCTGCCTTGTGATCTGGCATTATCTTACAAGCACTGTCTGGCAGCCGCTCGGCCCGGCGCTGGTCTCCCAGCCGGTGAACTGGCGCGCCCGGCATCTCATCTGGTATCTGCTGCTGTTTGTGGTGAGCCTGTGGCTCCAGCTTGGTCTCCCCGCTGAATTATCACGCTTCACGCCGTTTTGTCTGGCGCTGCCGATCATCGCCCTTGCCTGGCACTACGGCTGGCAGGGCGCATTGATCGCCACGCTGATGAACGCCATCGCGCTGATTGCCAGCCAGACCTGGCACGATCATCCGGTAGATTTACTGCTTTCCCTGCTGGCCCAGAGCCTGACCGGGCTGCTGCTCGGCGCGGGCATACAGCGCCTGCGCGAGCTGAACCAGTCCCTGCAAAACGAGCTGGCGCGCAACCGCCGTCTGGCGGAGCGTCTGCTGGAGACGGAAGAGAGCGTGCGGCAAGAGGTTGCCCGCGAGCTGCACGACGACATCGGCCAGACCATCACCGCCATCCGTACCCAGGCGGGCATTGTTCAGCGCCTGGCGGCAGAAAACGCGGGCGTGAAGCAGGGCGGGGCGCATATCGAACAGCTTTCGCTGGGCGTCTATGATTCCGTTCGTCGCCTGTTAGGGCGGCTGCGCCCGCGCCAGCTTGACGATCTCTCCCTGGAGCAGGCGGTACGCTCCCTGATGCGCGAGATGGAGCTGGAAAGCCGCGGCATTGTCAGCCATCTCGACTGGCGAATTAACGAATCTGCGCTGAGCGAAGGCCAGCGCGTAACCCTGTTCCGCGTCTGTCAGGAGGGGCTGAACAATATCGTCAAACATGCCAGTGCCAGCGCGGTCACGATCCAGGGCTGGCAGCAGGACGAGCGCCTGATGCTGGTAATTGAAGACGACGGCTGCGGCCTGCCGCCGGGCTCCGGCCAGCAGGGCTTTGGCCTGGCGGGCATGCGCGAGCGCGTAAAGGCGCTTGGCGGCACGCTGAGCCTCTCCTGCACCCACGGGACGCGCGTCAGCGTCAGTTTGCCGTTAAGGACGCATCATGTTTAAAACCCCCGCCAGCGCCGCCCCGCTAAGCAACAAAGCGGAAATCGACTCCCGCTACCGCTACTGGCGTCGCCATATCCTGATTACCATCTGGCTCGGCTACGCGCTGTTCTACTTTACCCGCAAAAGCTTCAACGCCGCCGCGCCGGAGATCCTCGCGAGCGGCGTGATGACCCGCACCGATATCGGCCTGCTGGCGACGCTGTTTTACATCACCTACGGCCTGTCGAAGTTCTTCTCCGGCATCGTCAGCGATCGCTCCAACGCGCGTTATTTTATGGGCGTCGGGCTGATCGCCACCGGCGTGGTGAATATTCTGTTTGGCTTCTCCACCTCGCTCTGGGCCTTCGCCCTGCTGTGGGCGCTGAACGCCTTTTTCCAGGGCTGGGGCGCGCCGGTCTGCGCGCGTCTGCTCACCGCCTGGTACTCGCGCAACGAGCGTGGCGGCTGGTGGGCGATATGGAACACCGCACATAACGTCGGCGGGGCGCTGATCCCGATGGTGGTGGGTGCCGCGGCGCTGCACTACGGCTGGCGCGCGGGGATGATGATTGCGGGTGGCCTGGCGATTGTCGCCGGGCTGTTCCTCTGCTGGCGCCTGCGCGACAGGCCGCAGACCGTGGGCCTGCCTGCGGTGGGCGACTGGCGGCACGACGAGATGGAGATTGCCCAGCAGCAGGAGGGCGCGGGGCTGACCCGCAGGGAGATCCTCACCAAATACGTGCTGAAAAACCCGTACATCTGGCTGCTGTCGCTCTGCTACGTGCTGGTCTACGTGGTGCGCGCGGCCATCAACGACTGGGGCAATCTGTACATGTCCGAGACGCTCGGCGTGGATCTGGTGACCGCCAACTCGGCGGTGACGATGTTCGAGCTGGGCGGGTTTATCGGCGCGCTGGTGGCGGGCTGGGGCTCGGATAAGCTGTTCAACGGCAACCGCGGCCCGATGAACCTGATCTTTGCCGCCGGGATCTTGCTCTCCGTCGGCTCGCTGTGGCTGATGCCGTTCGCCAGCTACGTCATGCAGGCGGCGTGCTTCTTCACCATCGGCTTCTTCGTGTTTGGCCCGCAGATGCTCATCGGCATGGCGGCGGCGGAGTGCTCGCACAAGGAGGCGGCCGGCGCGGCGACGGGCTTTGTCGGGCTGTTTGCCTACTTGGGCGCATCGCTCTCCGGCTGGCCGCTGGCGCGGGTCATCGACATCTGGCACTGGAGCGGTTTCTTCGCGGTGATCGCCATCGCGGCGGGAATTTCCGCCCTGCTGCTGCTGCCGTTTTTACATGCACAGGCCCCGCGTGAAGCCAGTGTGATGTGATGCGCCTCACCTTTTCACTCCGAGTGGCGCAAAACTAAGAAATTTTCCCGGTTTTACCTGGACGCTGTCTCAGGCATCTCTCCCGGCTGATTTTTACAATGCTGCAAAAATCAGCTCAGGAGTAAACCAACCATGCTGGCCTTCTTAAATCAGGTGCGCAAGCCGACCCTGGATCTGCCGCTCGACGTGCGGCGCAAGATGTGGTTCAAACCGTTCATGCAGTCCTACCTGGTGGTCTTCATCGGCTACCTGACCATGTACCTGATCCGCAAAAACTTTAATATCGCGCAGAACGACATGATCTCCACCTACGGGCTGAGCATGACGCAGCTGGGGATGATTGGCCTGGGCTTCTCCATTACGTACGGCGTGGGGAAAACCGTTGTCTCGTACTATGCAGACGGCAAAAACACCAAGCAGTTCCTGCCGTTTATGCTGATCCTCTCCGCCATCTGTATGCTCGGCTTCAGCGCCAGCATGGGCGCGGGTTCCGTTAGCCTGTTCCTGATGATCGCCTTCTACGCCCTGAGCGGTTTCTTCCAGAGTACCGGCGGGTCGTGCAGCTATTCCACCATTACCAAATGGACCCCGCGCCGCAAGCGTGGTTCCTACCTCGGCATGTGGAACATCTCCCACAACCTCGGCGGGGCGGGCGCGGCTGGCGTAGCGCTGTTCGGCGCAAACTACCTGTTCGACGGCCATGTGATCGGCATGTTTATCTTCCCGTCGATTATCGCCCTGATCGTCGGCTTTATCGGCCTTCGCTACGGCAGCGACTCCCCGGAATCGTACGGCCTCGGCAAAGCCGAAGAGCTGTTCGGCGAGGAGATCAGCGAAGAGGACAAAGAGACCGAAGAGAACGAGATGACCAAATGGCAGATCTTTGTTGAGTACGTGCTGAAAAACAAAGTGATTTGGCTGCTCTGCTTCTCAAACATCTTCCTCTACGTGGTGCGTATCGGCATTGACCAGTGGTCAACCGTGTATGCTTTCCAGGAGCTGAAGCTTTCTAAAGAGGTGGCGATTCAGGGCTTCACCCTGTTCGAAGTGGGCGCGCTGGTCGGCACGCTGCTGTGGGGCTGGCTCTCCGACCTCGCCAACGGCCGTCGCGCGCTGGTGGCCTGCATCGCGCTGGCGTTGATTATCGCCACCCTCGGTGTCTACCAGCACGCCAGCAACCAGTACGTTTACCTCGCATCCCTGTTCGCGCTCGGCTTCCTGGTGTTTGGCCCTCAGCTGCTGATTGGCGTGGCGGCCGTAGGGTTCGTGCCGAAAAAAGCGATCGGCGCCGCCGATGGGATTAAAGGCACCTTCGCCTACCTGATCGGCGACAGCTTCGCCAAGCTGGGCCTGGGGATGATCGCCGACGGCACGCCGATTTTCGGCCTCACCGGCTGGGCGGGCACCTTCGCGGCGCTGGATGCGGCAGCGATCGGCTGTATCGTCCTGATGGCGATGGTCGCGGTGCTGGAAGAACGTAAAATTCGCCGTGAAAATCGCGCGCAGAAATTAAAAACAGCCTGAGTGTGCAGGTAACTTCTTTGCCCGGTGTGTGATGCCGGGCTTTTTTATTTGCACGCCACACCTTTACCCCGCTTTACACACTCACCCTTCTCCATGCTCTACAGTGTTTTTGCTGCCGCCTTTCGTGCAGCCTTAGCCCCTTTTGCTAACGGAGAGCTTGCATGTTAACCCGACGATTGTCCTGCCTGGCGCTGCTGATGGCGCTGGCCTCCCCCGCAATGGCCGCGAATGCACCTACCTACGGCGAGAAGCTGGAAGGTTTTGA
Source organism: Enterobacter cloacae complex sp. CDL013 (assembly GCF_049238805.1). Taxonomy (NCBI): domain Bacteria; kingdom Pseudomonadati; phylum Pseudomonadota; class Gammaproteobacteria; order Enterobacterales; family Enterobacteriaceae; genus Enterobacter; species Enterobacter cloacae complex sp. CDL013. Next base: position 91,666 of record NZ_JBMKGT010000008.1, read on the forward strand.
CTACGGCTGGCCGGTAAAACACTTTACCTTTACCTCGCAGAACCAGCCTCTGGATATGGCTTACCTGGACGTGAAGCCGGAAAAACCCAACGGCCGCACCGCGGTGCTGATGCACGGCAAAAACTTCTGCGCCGGTACCTGGGACGGCACGATCCGCACGCTTTCAGCCAGCGGGTATCGCGTGATCGCACCCGACCAGATCGGCTTCTGCAAATCCACCAAGCCGGAGCATTATCAGTACACCTTCCAGCAGCTGGCGGATAACACCCACGCGCTGCTGAAAACGCTGGGCGTCGATCGCGTCACGGTTATCGGCCACTCGACCGGCGGCATGCTGGCGACCCGCTACGCGCTGATGTGGCCGCAGCAGGTGGAGCAGCTGGTGATGGTGAACCCAATAGGGCTTGAAGACTGGAAAGCGCGCGGCGTGCCGCATATTACGGTCGACCAGTGGTACCAGCGTGAGCTGAAGGTCAGTGCCGACGGCATTCGTCAGTACGAGAAAAATACCTACTATGCCGGAGAGTGGAAGCCGGAATACGAACGCTGGGTGACCATGCTCGCCGGGCTGAACAACGGGCCGGGAAAAGAACGTGTGGCCTGGAACTCGGCGCTGCTCTACGACATGATCTACACCCAGCCGGTGATCTACGAATTTAGCGAACTCAGCATGCCGGTATTATTGATGATCGGCACGAAGGACAACACCGCCATCGGGAAAGATCTCGCCCCGCCTGAGATCCGCAAAACGCTCGGCAACTATGCGGTGCTGGGAAAGGAGACGGCGAAGCGCATCCCGCACGCTACGCTGGTGGAATTTAACGACATGGGCCACGCGCCGCAGATGCAGGATCCTGAGCGCTTCCACGAGGCGCTGCTTAAGGGGCTTCAGGCCCGCTGACTGGTTTGCAGCAACAGCCCGCGCAGCCACGCCTGCGCGGGATTGCGGTGCGTTCTGCCGTGCCAGGCCATGCTCTTGGTAAAGCCTGGCACGGGAACTGGTGTCTCGCAGATGAACATCCCCGTCTGATTTTCCGCGATGCGTGACGGCACGACGGCAATCATATCGCTGAGGGCCAGCACGTCCGGCAGAACCAAAAAGTGGCTCACCGAGAGCCCCACGTGCCGCGTCCGGCCAATTTTCTCCAGCGCGCTATCGGTTACCCCGCGAAAGCCGTCTCCCTCGTAAGAAACCAGCACATGCTCAAGGGCGCAAAATCGGTCTAACGTCATTGGCTCTCCGGCGTTTGGATGATCGGCGCGCATCATGCATACGTACCATTCATCATAAAGCGCACGGCTGTGAAGCTCATCGGGCGTGGTGTGGGGGGTGATAAGCGCTACGTCAATAGCGCCCTGCTCAAGCTGGCTGACAAGGCTACCGGGGGTAACGGGCACCACGCGCACGCGTATGCCAGGCGCCTGTGTTTTAAGGGCGGCGATAAACGGCACAACAACCGCCCGAAGTGCATAATCCGTAGCGGCAAGAGTGAAGGTGAGGCGAGCGGTATTTGGGTCAAAGGCAACGGGCTGAAGCAGCACGTCGATATCCGCGAGAATGCGCTTCACCGGAGCGGCCAGCGCTTCCGCGCGCGTGGTTGGCACCATGCCGTGCGGGGCGCGGATAAAGAGCGGATCGTCGAAGTAGTCCCGCAGGCGGTTGAGCATGCCGCTCACGGCGGGCTGGGTCAGAGCAAGACGCGCCGCCGCGCGGGTGACGCTGCGTTCATCCAGCAGAGCGTCAAGCGTTTTCAGCAGGTTTAGATCCAGCGTGCGCAGATCCGCTTTCATGATGTTTTGCTACCTCTTTTCCGTTCACTATTATGGCGCTGCCCGCTGTCGACGCGTTGCGTTTCCCGCTATGATGGGCGGCTAGTCTAAGGAGAACGCATGGTCTGGATAATGCTGGCAACGCTTGCCGTGGTGTTTGTAGTTGGGTTTCGTGTCCTGACCTCGGATTCCCGCCGCGCCATCAAACGCTTGAGCGAACGGCTGGGTATCACCCCGATGCCGGTAGAATCGATGATCGACCAGTTCGGTAAAACGCCGGGCAATGAGTTTATCCGCTACCTTGAGCGCCCAGACGAAGCGCACCTGCAAAACACCGCCCAGGTCCTGCTTATCTGGCAGGTCTGCATCGTCGACGGGAGCGAAGAGAATCTGCATACCTGGCACCGCATGCTGCGTAAAGCCCGCCTGGCCGCACCGATCACCGATGCGCAAATCCGCCTCGCGCTCGGCTTCATGCGCGAGATAGAGCCCGATCCGCAGGAGCTTGACGCCTTCCAGCTGCGCTATAACCAGCTTTTCCTCCCGGAAGAGGGCGTGTTTTATCTGCACTGATATCACGAAACGTGATGAAGAGTATAAAGCATCGTCATTAGATTTATATCTGCCGCAGGCGCACCATCACTTCATCCACTCGCTGATGAGGTGAACCATGAAACAATCCGCCATTATCTGGCCAAACGACTACCTGCCAGGCACAACCGATAACTTTGCATCCAACGAAATCATCGTCGCCGGGCTGAGCGCAAAAGAGATTTGGGCGCAGCTTAACGACACTACCCTGTGGCCGAACTACTACAGCAACGCCGAAGATATTCGTTTTCACGACGGCAGCGGTCCGGAACTGAGCGCCAACGCCCGCTTCCGCTTTACGACCTTTGGCTTCCCGGTTGAGGCGCAGGTCACGGAGTATGTTCCGCCCGTTGACGGCGAAGCCGCACGGATCGCCTGGCACGGCTGGGTGGAGGGCGATGCCAGCTCGCGTCTGGATGTGATCCACGCCTGGCTGTTTGAAGACTTGCCGGGAAACCGCGTCCGTATTCTGACTCAGGAGTCGCAGAAAGGCGTTCCTGCACAGGAACTTGCTCGCACCGTGCCGAATCCGATGATCAACGGGCACCAGGAGTGGATCGTTGGGCTGGCGAATGCAGCGATGCAAGAAAAGTTGTCGAAACGTTAAATTCGTCACACTTTTGATGATAAACTGCGCGACTTTTCCGCACGTTTTTATCTTCAGGTGATGCCATGACAGAACATATCCAGCCCACAACCAGACCGCAGACCAAAGAGGTGTCGCGCCCCAACTGGTCGGCGGTTTTCTCCGTGGCGTTCTGCGTCGCCTGCCTGATCACCGTCGAGTTTCTACCGGTGAGCCTGCTGACGCCGATGGCGCAGGATCTGGGCATTTCCGAGGGCGTGGCGGGGCAGTCCGTTACCGTCACCGCGTTTGTGGCGATGTTCGCCAGCCTGTTTATCACTCAGGCGATCGGCACCATTGACCGTCGTAAAGTGGTCATTCTGTTCAGCGTGCTGCTGACGCTCTCCTGCCTGCTGGTCTCTTTCGCTGAAAGCTTCACCCTGCTGCTGCTGGGTCGCGCCTGCCTGGGGCTGGGGTTAGGCGGCTTCTGGGCGATGTCCGCCTCGCTGACCATGCGCCTGGTGCCCGCGCGGACGGTGCCGAAGGCCCTGTCCGTCATCTTCGGCGCGGTCTCCATCGCGCTGGTGATTGCCGCGCCGCTGGGCAGCTTCCTCGGCGGGATTATTGGCTGGCGTAACGTCTTTAACGCGGCGGCGGTGATGGGCGTGCTGTGCATTATCTGGGTGTGGAAGGCGCTGCCGTCCCTGTCGGGTGAGGCGGCGCACCACAAACAGAACATGTTCGCGCTGCTGAAACGTCCGGGCGTGCTGGCGGGGATGACCGCCATCTTCATGGCCTTTGCCGGGCAGTTTGCTTTCTTCACCTATATCCGCCCGGTGTATATGACCATGGCGGGCTTTGACGTGGACGGCCTGACGCTGGTGCTCCTGAGCTTCGGTATCGCCAGTTTTGTCGGCACCTCACTGTCGTCTCAGTTCCTGAAGCGCTCCCTGAAAGTGGCGCTGGCGGGTGCCCCGCTGGTGCTGGCGATCAGCGCCGCGGTGCTGGTGTTGTGGGGCAGCGATAAGTGGGTGGCGTCTGCCATCGCGATTATCTGGGGCTTTGCCTTTGCGCTGGTGCCGGTGGGCTGGTCGACGTGGATCACCCGCTCGCTTGCCGATCAGGCGGAAAAAGCCGGGTCGATTCAGGTAGCGGTGATCCAGCTGGCGAACACCTGCGGCGCGGCGGTGGGCGGCGTAGCGCTCGACCATCTGGGGCTGACGTCACCGCTGGTGATTTCCGGCACGCTGATGCTGCTGACGGCGCTGCTGGTGGCGGGGAAGGTTAAGGCGAAGTAGTGCTTTTCTCCCTCTCCCGTGGGAGAGGGTTGGGGTGAGGGCATCAGGCTACGCCGATGCCTTAACCCTTCTGCGTGAATCCATCGAAATCAACACCACCGACGACACAATCAACAGCGTCCCCAGCCAGTCCGGCAGGGTGAATGCCACCCCCAGCAACACCACCGACAGCAGCGCGCTGCTCAGCGGTTCGGCGCAGCTCAGAATGCTCGCTTTCGGCCCGCCGATCATCTGTGCGCCTTTCAGATACAGGCTGAACGTCAGCGCGGTGCCAATCACCACCAGGTAGAAAAACGCCAGCAGCAGGCCGCCGTCGATCACGAAGGTGGTGCCGCGTCCGGCGTAGAACGGCGTCAGCATTAATCCCGCAATCAACATACTCCAGCCGACAATCGGCAGCGTGCCGTAGCGGGCAATCAGCGTCGATGGATAGGTGGTGTAAAACGCCGCGGCAAACGCTGAGGCGATACCGAAGAACAGCGCGGCAGGCGAGATGGAGAGCGACGTCGGGTCGCCGTGGGTGACCAGCAGGAAGGTACCCACAAGCGACGTGAAAATCGCGGATAAGACAAATATGCCGGGACGCGTTTTCCGCGCCAGCGCAAACCATGCCACGATAATGGTCGGCGACAGAAACTGGAGCACGGTGGCCGTCGCAGCGTTGGATTTTTCAATCGTCAGCAGGAAGGTGAGCTGCACGGTGAGCGCGCCAACCAGCGAGAAAAACAGCAGGCTGAGGGCGTCTTTGCGGTTTTTGATGACCGAGAAAATCTTGTCGCCGTGAACGAAGGAGAGCGTCAACAGGATCACGCCGGTAAACAGCAGACGAACCATGGTCAGGTAAGGCGAAGAAATGTGGCTTTTCTCCATGATGTACTGCGCGCAAACCCCGGAACTGCCCCATAAAACGGCGGCGATCAGGACGTTGAGCATCCCTTTGCGTGTGGAACCCATGTTCTCCCCTGTTATGTTGTCGTTAATTCGGTCAACAGCATAGCATGGTTGTGTGCGGCCTGATGCCCTCACCCCGGCCCTCTCCCACGGGGAGAGGGAGCGAACACTAAAAACGGCAACTTTCGTTGCCGTTTTGCTTTTACTTTAGAACCACGCCTCCCACATCGCGCCGACGTTGAAGTCGTCCAGCGTCTCATCTTTGGTGTTGTTCACGCGCGCGGTGCGTTCGTTATCCACCTTGCCGCCGGTCACGTAGAAGCGCAGCATCGGGCGGAACTCCGGCCCCATGGCGATAGACATGTTCTGCGACAGGGTCAGCTTCCAGCCCTTGTTGTCGCCGCCGTTGTCGTAATCCACGTGCTGCCAGCCCGCTTCCAGCCAGGTGGAGTGAACGTCGTTCCACCAGTGCATCGGGCGCACGATGGCATTGTAGTTCTTGCGGTTGTCGGTCTTATCGCGGCTATTGTCGTAATCGTGGAAGGCGAGGATGTACTCCACCTGCGTCGCCTGGGTGAATTTGTACAGCCCTTCGAAGCTGGCGTAGACCGTGGTCAGGTCTTCGGTTTTATTGAACACGCTGTTGTCCGAATTATCGGAGTAGCGGGCGATCACCTTGTTCACGCCGCTGTCGTTGGTGTGGCTCAGCACCACGCCGCCCTGCCAGGCGTTAAGACGCTCGTCGCTCTCTACCGCTTTTGAATCAAAGCCGTAGTTGGCGTACAGCTCCAGATCCAGCGGACCGAGCTTCATGCCGTGGATTTTAGAGGTGGCCGCGTAGTTACCTTTGTCGCCCGTGCCGGACCCGCCGGTACAGGTGATGCGTGACGGGTTCGCTTCGTCTTCCATCACTTCCGGGCTACAGGATTCCACTGCCGCCACGGCAGCGACGTCAAACTGCACGCCGCCGATATCGAAGTTCTTCACCCCGGCGCCCTGACCGTCGTGGTTCATCCAGAAGTAATCGTTGATGCCCTGCTGCGGACGCTGGTGGAAGTCGCGACCCGCCCAGAAGTAGGCGTTCGGGTTGGAGGCCATAATGTTGGTCACGCCGGCGTAGGCTTTCTTGAGGTTAACTTCGTCGCCCCAGTGGTCGATCATCACGTTGATGTCCCAGATGGCGCCGTTTTCGCCCTTGAAGGCTTTAGAGAGCTGGAACTCGCCACCGTTGCCTTCGTTACCCAGACGACCAATGGCGGACGCGCCGTTGTAGGAGCCGTCCACCGCCACGTATTTCTGATCGGCAGCCTGGAAGTGCGCGCCGTAGCGGGCGTAGCCGGTAAATTTAACCCCGAACGGGATCGCCATATCCGGAGATTGCGCCGCGCTCTGCGGCTCGGTCACCACGTCCGCTTTTTTCGCGACCGCCGCATCCATTTTAGCCTGACGCTCGGCCAGGGCTTTATCCACCGCTTTCGCCACAATGGCGTCGATTTGCTCCTGCGTGAATTCCTGAGCGAGGACGGAAATTGGGCAAAGCGCGGCGATAACCGCCATGGTTAATGGAAGTTTTTTAATCGTATTCATGGTTATCTCAATATAGTTTAATTTTATTCAGACAATAACCATCCCGCTCCGATCTGACAGAATATGTCGCTATCATCAGAACAAGTGGATTTCTAGTTTTAGGTACAGAGGTATTACATTAAATTATTTCGCCATAGACTATCTCTGATATAAATGAATAATCTCTTCAGATAATTCACGCGCTAATAGCGAATTCATTAAATGATCCTGCGCGTGCACCATAATTAATGTCATCGGCTGGCGGGCTTCGCCCGCGTCCTGCTCAATCAGTTTGGTCTGCATCTTGTGCGCCTGGCGCGCGTAGCCGTCGGCTTCGCGCAGCAGGCTTTTGGCCTCGTCAAGGTTGCCCTGGCGCGCCGCGTGCAGGGCTTCAAAGCACAGGCTGCGGGACTGACCGGCGTTGACGATAATTTCCATTACGGCTTCTTCTAGTGCGATCATTATCTTTACTCTTTATCAAAACTATTATTTAAGGCGGTAGCGGCAAACCACTCTCCGCTTTTTTTAATGGTGCGCTGCTGCGTCTTTAAATCGAGCTGGATAAATCCGTAGCGATTTTTATACGCATTACACCACGACCAGTTATCAATAAACGTCCACATATGGTAGCCAAGGCAATTGCAGCCTTCGCTAATACCTTTGTGCAGCCACGATAAATGCTCAGAAATAAAATCAATGCGGTATTGATCGTTAATCTGGCCGTTTTCAATAAAGCGCTGCTCATTTTCGACACCCATGCCGTTTTCCGAAATAAAGCAGCGGGGGTTGCCGTAATGGTCGCGCAGGTTAACCAGAATATCGTAAATACCCGGCTCGTAGATTTCCCAGCCGCGGTACGGGTTCATCTTGCGGCCCGGCATCTCGTAATTATCAAAGAACCACTCCGGCATAAACGGCGCCTGCGGGTTCACCGCGCTGTCGCGACACTTCACGCGACGCGGCTGATAGTAGTTAATGCCGAGCAGGTCGATTTTCCCTTCCGCAATCAGGAAACCGTCTTCCGGCTTGCAGGCGAGCAGCTGGTCGTAAGATTTCAGCAGCGCCACCAGATCCGCCGGGTATTCGCCGCGCAGGACCGGGTCGAGGAAGCTGCGGTTAAACATTAGATCCGCAACGTGCGCCGCCTTCACGTCTGCCGGGTTCTGCGAACGCGGATACGACGGCGTCAGGTTCAGCACGATGCCGATCTCCCCCGCGTAGTGCCCGGCGCGGTAGGCCTGAACCGCCTTCGCATGGGCCAGCACCGTGTGATACGCCACGGTGGCCGCCCGGCGGAAATCCACTACGTTGGGGTAGTGGAAGTCATACAGATAACCGCCTTCCACCGGCACGATCGGCTCGTTGAAGGTAAACCAGTGCAGCACGCGGTCGCCGAACAGCTCGAAGCATATCTGTGCATAACGGGCGTACGCGTCCACTACGTCACGGTTTTCCCAGCCGCCAATTTCCTGCATCGCCATCGGCATGTCGAAATGGAACAGGGTGATAAACGGCGTGATGCCCTGTTCATTCAGCTCATCAATGACCTGATTATAAAAATCGACCGCGTCCGGGTTCACTTCACCGATACCGTCGGGGATCAGGCGCGCCCAGCTAATCGAGGTACGAAAGCTGTTGTGGTTCAGCTGTTTTAACAGCTGAATGTCCGTTTTCCAGTGCTGATAAAACGTGGAGGTGTGCTGCGGCCCCACGCCGTTGTGAAAACGGTTCGGCTCGCGGGCAAACCAGTAGTCCCACGTGGTTTCACCCTCTCGTGTCCCTTCCGTCTGGAGAGCGGAGCTTGCGCTGCCCCACCAGAAGTTATCGGGAAATGCGTATTTCATGACCCTTCCTCTTTGACTTAATTGCTTGTGGCTTCAGCGGCACCCACGGTTGCAGCCTGGGCTTTCTGCTCTTCGTTTTTAATCAGCGTACGCTCATAGGCGCGCAGGAACGGCAGGTACATCAGCGCCGACATCACCATGCAGACGAGGCACATCACCACCGGGCTCAGCGCCCAGTTCGCCGCCCACGAGGCGCCAATCGGCGCGGGCGTGGTCCACGGGGTTAACGAAACCACCTGAGCCAGCCAGCCGAGTTTAGTTGCGCCGTACGCCAGGCAGGCGTTGACCAGCGGAACGAACACGAACGGGATAAACAGCATCGGGTTCATGATGATCGGCGCGCCGAACAGAATCGGTTCGTTGATGTTAAAGAAGCTTGGCACAACGCCCATTTTGCCGATGGTGCGCAGATGGGTAACGCGGCTACGCAGCAGGAGGAACGCCAGCGGCAGGGTCGAGCCTACGCCGCCAATCAGCAGGTAGTGATCCCAGAAACCTTGCAGATAAACGTGCGGCAGCGCCGCGCCCGCCGCCAGTGCCGCCTGGTTTGCAGAGAGGTTCGCCATCCAGAACGGGTTCATGATGCCGGTGACAATCAGCGAGCCGTGGATACCCGCGAACCAGAAGATCTGGCACAGCAGCACGGAGAGCAGAATCGCGGGCAGGGAGTCAGACGCCGAGACCAGCGGCTCCAGCAGGTGCATGATCGCCTGCGGGATAATCATGCCGGTCTGCGCTTCAATGAACAGGTTCAGCGGGTGCAGCGTCCCGATCACCACCATCACCGGGATCAGGATCTCAAACGAACGCGCCACGCCGGTCGGCACCTCTTTCGGCAGGCGGATGGTGACGTTGTTCTGCTTCAGCCACGCGTACACGCGGGTGGAGTAGATCGCGGTGATAAGCGCAGTGAAGATCCCCTGGCCGGAGAGATACTGGGTCGAAATTTTGCCATCGGCATAGGGTGCTGCGACCAGCAGGAAGGCCATAAAGGCCAGCAGGCCGGACATCACCGGATCGAGGTTAAACTGACGCCCCAGGCTCGCCCCAATCCCCACCGAGATGAAGAAGGTCATCACGCCCATGCTGAGGTTAAAGGGCAGCATCAGCTGTTCGCGGTAGGTCTCGGAGAAATCCAGCCAGCCGCGGGCGAAGCTGTTGGTGGTATCCGCCGAAAACGGCGGGAAGATAAACACCAGCATAAACGAGCCGATGATCATAAACGGCAGCGCGGCGGTAAAGCCGTCGCGGATGGCAATCACATACTTTTGCTGACCCAGCTTCGCGGCCAGCGGGGTAATTGATTGCTCAATGACCGCGACCATAGATTGATATAACGAACTCATGTGAACACCTTTTAGTGTGCCGCTTCGATAAGCGACAGAGCATAGTCCAGTACTTTATCGCCACGCTGCATGCCGTAATCCATCATGTCGATGGGCTGCACCGGAATGCCTTGCGTCGCTGCCTTGTCTGAGAGTGTCTTTAACATGTATTTCACTTGCGGTCCGAGAAGCACCACCTGATAGTGCGGAAACTGCGTATCAAATTCGGATACGCCATACGCATCTATCTTCACGGGTAAGCCCCGTTCTTTTGCAACATCGATCATTTTGCTGACCAGCAGGCTGGTGGACATCCCGGCAGAGCAGCACAGCATAATCTTGAACATCGACAACCATCCTCAAAATGTAAAAAGTTATTGCGAGGATGATTGGACATGATACGGAAACCGGTTTCCATTTATAAAAGACAGAACTGTGACAACCATCAAGATCCCTTACTTATGAGGCTAATTAACCGGATGTGGGTCACATAATTTGGCTGTTTTGGCATCAATTTGAGTGGAAACGGAAAATCGGTTTCCATGGAAAACGGAAACGGATATACTCCGTTCTGGCTATAATGTGAGCCGTAGCGGTGATGGAAATTACAGACGCCAGTTGCGTCTGACAGGGGAGAGAGATGTCTACAATCAACGATGTATCGCGTCTGGCCGGGGTGTCCAAAGCCACGGTATCACGGGTGTTGAGCGGGTCGCGTGGCGTTAAAGAAGCCAGCCGCCAGGCTGTTCTGAAAGCGGTGGACGAGCTGAACTATCGTCCCAACGTGATCGCCCAGTCGCTGCTCAGCCAGTCGACGGGCTGCATTGGGGTGATTTGCGCGCAGGAAAACATTAACCAGACCACCGGTTACCTGTACGCGCTGGAAAAACACCTCAGCCAGCATCAAAAACATCTGCTGCTGCGTTTCGCACACACGAAAACAGAAGTGATGAACGCCCTTGAAGAACTCTCCTGCGGCTTATGTGATGACATTCTGGTGATTGGCGCGCGTTTCCCGCTGGACGTGGACATGGACAACGTGATTCTGGTCGACTGTATGGAAGCCGATAACGCCAACAGCATTCAGTTCGATCACGCGTTCGCGGCTGAAACGGCCTGCAACTATCTCACCAGCCAGGGGCGTCGCCAGATAGCGCTCATCCACCCGCACGGCAGCGGCTTTGCCGATCAGGTGCTGTTGGGTTACAAACATGCGCTGGAGAAAAACTTCCTGCCCTTTAATCGCAACCTCGTGTTTATGGACGCAACTTCATCGTCCGTTGCGCTTCAGGAATTACTCAACAACGCGTCCACGCTGAACTTCAACGCGCTGCTGGTGGCGGATGAGCAGGAAGCCCAGCGGGTGATCCCGCAGTTACAGGCGTTTAATAAATCGGTACCGGAAGACATCATGGTCTTTAGCCTCGGCGGTTCGCTGCATCTGCCGGGTATCCCGGTGATCCCGGCCATTGAGTATTCCATGGACGCCATGGCGGCGCGTATCGTGAGCTGGCTGACAGAGAAAACGCAGATGCTGGGGTCCTACGTGCTGCGCGGGGATTTAATTATTCCAGATGTGCGGAAGCGTTAAACGTGTAATGTAGGCCGGGTAAGCGCAGCGCCACCCGGCGCTCAACCCTCAGTAATCTTCCATACAATCCACCTGACTGACTGCATCCCAGTAGGCGTCCAGGTTGTCACGCTTCACGGCGGTGATGGCGTTTTTGATCAGCAGCTGATTGGCCTCAGACGACAAAATCATCGCCTGCCAGGCCTTATCGTTCTGCTTTTTCTGCGGGGTACAGGTTTTCTTTACATCTTTCAGGACCTGCTGTTTTATCTGGGCCTCTTTCTCCGGAGCGCTCTTCTCCTGCGCGTGAACAAACGCAGCGAAAATCAGGCAAACGAGCAGGCAAACCAGGTGTGCAGATTTCATCGAAACCTCCTTTGAAAGTCACATGCTTCCCCTGAAATATATCGTTACATTCATCAACGCGATTCAAGCCAAAAGTATGAATTTACGCATTCTGCGTGCGGGATCCGATCGCCAGTGCAATGCCATAGCTTACTAACACCGCGAGACTCATTTTCAGCATCGTTTCTCCGCCGATACCCGCGAGAGGCGCTGCGATCCCGCCGAATAAAAACATCAGCATGCCCAGAATGGCTGACGCTGTGCCGGACTCCTTCGTGTCGACTGCGCTCATCGCTTCTGAACCCGCAATGGTGCTGATCCCGCTGTTAAATGCGACGGTGAAAAAGAGTGCAACCAGTGCCGGAACGGAAAGCTGCATCCACGCAAAGAGCAATGTCAGCCCCGCGCAGGACAACGCCAGAACGAGGCCTGTTCGCATCAATCTTTCCGCCAGATGGCGGCGTGCCAGACGGGAGAAAATCAGCGCTGAGACGATCAGGCCGATACCGTTCACACCGAACAGCAGGCTGAACTGCATGGCGCTCAGGCCATACTCGTTTTGCATCACAAAGGAGGATGCCCCGATATAGGCGAACAGCCCCGCCAGCATGAAGGCCTGGATCAGGCAGTAGCGCATAAAGCGACGATTTTTAAGTACCGTCCTGGCGGTTTGCGTCAGCGATCCCCTGCCCTGTTTCTCTGTGAGGGACTCGCGGATAAAAAGCTGGCTGGCGATCAGCAGCGCCAGACCCGCCCCTGCCATTACCCAGAACAGCATCCGCCAGTCGAAATGCGACGCGATATAGCCACCGAGTACCGGGGACACCACGGGCGCGATGCCGTTGACCGTCATCAGTAGGGCAAAAAACTGTGTTAGCATCGTGCCATGATAGTTATCGCGGGCGATGGAGCGGGCAAGTACGGAGCCGCCCGCCCCGGCAACGCCCTGCACAAATCGCCAGCCGATCAGGGCGTAAATATTCTGCGTGCTGGCGCAAAGCACTGAAGCCAGTACAAACAGCAAAAGTGAGAACAGCAGCGGCGTTTTACGTCCGATGCGATCGCTTAGCGGGCCGAAAAAGAGTTGTCCCAGCCCCAGGCCAATCAGCGCCGAGGTAAGAGAAAGCTGCGTCAGCGTTGTGGAGGTGTTGAGCTGGGTGGCGATCTCCGGCAGCGCCGGAAGATAAAAATCGGAACACAGCGGCCCGATCGCCGTCAGCAGGCCAAGGATGGCCGCGAAAGAAAAAGAGACTTTTGCCATAGGTATTTACTCTGATGGCCGGGCAACGTTGCGCCGCCCGGCAGTGATGTTACTGAATCCCGCCGCCCAGCGATTGCCACAGCGTGATGCGGTTTTCCAGGTCGGTTTGCTGCAAGGCAATCAGTGATTCCTGCGCCGACCACAGCGACCGCTGCGCGGTGAGCACCGTCAGATAATCGCCCGCGCCAGCCTTGTAACTGCGCGTCGCCACATCCAGCGTTTTTTGCTCCGCCGCCACGTATTCACGCTGGGCATCAAGCTGTTCACTCAACGTTTCGCGCCGGGCCAGCGCGTCGGCCACGTCCTTGAACGCGCTCTGGATGGTTTTCTCATAGGTCGCAATTAACCCTTTTTTCTCGGCTTCCGCATAGCGCAGCTGCGCCATATTGTTGCCGCCGCTGAACAGCGGCAGGGTGATGGAAGGTGCAAACGACCAGACCTTCATCCCGTGGCTGAACAGGGACGACAGCGAATCGCTGCCGACGCCCGCGCTGGCGGTGAGCGAGATGGTCGGGAAGAAGTTGGCGCGCGCCGCGCCGATGTTGGCGTTGGCGCTCAGCAGGTTGTGTTCCGCCTCCTGAATGTCCGGACGACGCAGCAGCGCGCTGGAGCTAACGCCCGCCGGGATCAGCGTGATGGCGTTGTCGCTCAGGCTCTCCAGCGTGCCGGGTAGCAGGTTCTCGGGCACCGTATCGCCCGCCAGCAGGTTGAGAGCGTTTTTGTCCTGCATCACCAGCGTCTGGTAGCTCGCCACGCTGGCGCGCGCCTGCTGGTAAACCGCCATCGCTTCACTGACGTCCGTTGCCGCTGCCACGCCTACTTCCTGCTGGCGCTTCACAATCTTGAGTGAGTTTGCGGCGCTCTCCAGGGTGGACTTCGCCAGCGCCAGATTGCTGTTATCCGCCGCCAGCGTCACCCAGGCCGTGGTCAGCTCGCTGACCATCGTCAGGCGCGTGTTCTGCGCGGTGAATTCGCTGGCAAGCCAGGTTTCACGCGCGGCACGCGACAGGCTCTGGTTGCGGCCAAACAGATCCAGTTCGAAGCTGGAGACCGCGCCGTTGGCTTCGTCACTTGTCGCGACACCGCTCGCCAGCGTGCGGCTGCGGGTGTGGCTCAGTTCCGCGTCCACCGTCGGGAACAGGGACGAGCGCGTTTCGCCATACTGGGCACGGGCGGCGTCGATATCCGCAATCGCTTTTTGCACGTCGCGGTTGCTGTTGAGCGCCATCGTCACCACGCTTTTCAACCGCGCATCATTCATCACCTGCTGCCACTGGCTCACCACGGCGTTGGCTTCGCCATGGGCGCCCGGCAACGTCGTCGGGACGGGGGCGTCCGGGCGCTGATACGTGGGATCTAATGACACACAGCCCGCGCTCAGCAGCGCTAACGTTAATACGGTTACACGAAACATTATGACCTCCGGTTTGCGTGCTTACCGGAGAACAGACGTTTCACCAGTACAAAGAATAAAGGAACAAAGAAGATGGCCAGCAGCGTCGCGGCCAGCGTCCCGCCGATAATACCGGTACCGATCGCCACGCGGCTGTTGGCCCCGGCGCCGGTGGCAATCGCCAGCGGCGTCACGCCTGCGATAAACGCCAGCGAGGTCATGATGATCGGACGCAGACGCGTCTGGGCGGCCCGCAGGGCGGCGCGCGTCAGGGAGTAGCCTTCGGCCACTTTGGCTTCGGCAAACTCGACAATCAGAATGGCGTTCTTCGACGACAGACCGATGGTGGTCAGCAGCGCCACCTGGAAATAGACGTCGTTGTTCAGGCCGCGCAGGGAGGCGGCAACCGCCGCGCCCAGCACCCCTAGCGGGATCACCATGATGACCGAAATCGGTACTGACCAGCTCTCATACAGCGCTGCCAGGCACAGGAACACCACCAGGATCGAGAGGGCATAAAGGCTCATCGCCTGGCCGCTCGCCAGTTTTTCCTGCAACGACAAACCGCTCCACGCCCATGTGCTGCCGGACGGCAGGCTGTTTGCCAACTGCTCCATTTTGCTCATCGCCGTGCCGGAGCTGGCGCCACTGGCGTTTTCGCCCTGAATCTCATACGCCGCCGAGCCGTTGTAGCGCACCAGGCTTTCCGGGCCGTACTCCCAGCGGGTGGTGGCGAAGGCGGAGAACGGTGTCATGGTGCTGTCGCTGCCGCGCACATACCACTTGTTGAGATCCGACGGCACGGCGCGATAGTCGCTGTCGCCCTGGATGTAGACCTTTTTCACGCGGCCGCGATCGATAAAGTCGTTCACGTAGGTCCCGCCCCAGGCGCTGGAGAGGGTGTCGGTGACGTCGCTCAGGGACAGCCCCAGCGACACGGCTTTGTTGTTATCGATATCCACCTGAAGCTGCGGCATCTGCGGCAGATCGTTGGCGCGCACGGCGTGCAGCGAGTTGTCCTGGTTGGCTTCGCCAATCAGCTGGTTACGCAGTTTCAGCAGCGCGTCGCGGTCGGTGCCGCCGCTGGCCATCAGCTCAAAGGTAAAGCCGTTGCTCTGGCCTAAACCATCCACCGCCGGGGGCGTCATGGCGAAAATTGTGGCATCCCGAATGGTGCTCAGCTCCTGCGTGGCGCGCAGGGCAATGGCCTGGGCGGTATTCTCATCGCCTTTGCGCTCTGACCAGTTTTTCAGGGAGACGAACGCCATCCCGGCGTTCTGGCCGCTGCCGCTGAAGCTGAAGCCTTCAATGGTGAAGATCACGTCGGTATTGGCTTTCTCTTTGGTGAGGAACCACTCGCGTACCTGGCGGCTTACCTCGGCGGTACGCACCGCGGTTGCGCCGGCAGGCAGGGTGTACTGCACCATGATTTCACCCTGGTCTTCGGTTGGCAGGAAGCTGCCCGGCAGTTTTAGCATGGCGAACCCCATCGCGCCGCAGAGCAGGGCGTAGATCACCAGCATGCCACCGGAACGGCGCAGGGCGCGCAGCACCTTGTTCTGATAGCTGTGCTCGGTCTTACTGTAGAAGCGGTTAAACGCGCCGAAGAAGCCCTTTTTGTGCGGAGCGGTGTGATTCAGGATCGAGCCGCACAGCGCGGGCGTCAGGGTCAGCGCCACCACCACGGAGAGGAACATCGCCGAAATAATGGTGACCGAGAACTGGCGGTAAATGACCCCGGTAGAGCCGCCGAAGAAGGCCATCGGCAGGAATACCGCAGAGAGCACCAGCGCAATGGCGATCAGCGCGCCGGAAATTTCGCCCATCGATTTTTCGGTCGCTTCCCGGGCGGGCAGCCCTTCGTCGCGCATAATACGCTCGACGTTTTCCACCACCACGATGGCGTCATCCACCAAAAGCCCTATCGCCAGCACCATCGCAAATAGCGTCAGGGTGTTGATGGAGTAACCGAACAGCGCCAGCACGCCGAAGGTGCCCAGCAGCACCACCGGCACCGCCAGCGCCGGGATCAGCGTCGCACGGATGTTTTGCAGGAACAGGTACATCACCACCACCACGAGGATAATGGCTTCGAACAGGGTCTGAATCACGTCCTCAACGGAGATCTTGATGAACTCGGTGCTGTCTTTCGGGTAGGCCACGTCGTAGCCTTCCGGCATCGACTTTTTGAACTCGGCGATCTTATCTTTTACCGCCGTGGCGGTGTTAAGCGCGTTGGCGCCCGGTGAGAGCATCACCGCCATACCCGCCGCCGGGTGGCCGTTCAGCTTCGCGGTGGCGGTGTAATCTTCGCTGCCCATCTCCACGCGCGCGACGTCGCTGATGCGCACCACCGCACCGTTGGACTGGCTCTTGACGATGATCTTTTTGAACTCATCGACCGTTTGCAGACGCGACTGAGCGCGGACGGTGGCGGTCAGCTGTTGGGCGTTCGACGAGGGCAGCGCGCCGATTTTACCGGCGGAAACCTGCACGTTCTGCGCTTCAATCGCGCTCTGCACGTCGGAGGGCATCAGCGAGTACGACGCCAGCTTCGCCGGGTCGAGCCAGATGCGCATCGCGTATTCTGCACCGAACACCTGTAGGCTACCGACGCCATCCACGCGCGCCAGCGGATCCTGCATATTACTCACCAGCCAGTCGGCGATATCCGAGCTGCTGGCGGTGTCGGTTTTGTCATATACGCCCATGATCAGCAGGAAGTTGCTCTGGGATTTTTCGACGGTGATCCCGGACTGCTGCACCTCGGTCGGCAGGCGCGATTCCGCCTGCTGGACTTTGTTCTGCACCTGTACCTGAGCGGTGTCCGGATCGGTTCCCTGTTCAAACGTGACGTTAATACTCACCGACCCGTCCGAGCTGCTGGTGGAGGTGAAGTAGAGCAGGTTATCCAGCCCGGTGAGCTGCTGCTCGATCACCTGCGTCACGCTGTTTTCCAGCGTCTGTGCGGAGGCACCGGTATAGGTGGCGGAGATTTTGATCGACGGCGGAGCCACGTCCGGGTACTGCGCAACGGGCAGCGTGCGGATCGCCAGCATTCCGGCGAGCATGATGAGAATGGCGATAACCCAGGCAAAGACCGGGCGACGCACGAAGAAACGGGAAAACATCAGGCGTTTCCTCCGTTGGTTTTCATCTCTTCAGCTTTCACTTCCTGCCCGGCGGTGACTTTGTCGGTGCCTTCCACAATCAGCTTATCGCCAGCCTTCAAACCGCTCAGCACCAGCCATTTGTCGCCGTAAGTGTCACCCGTCTCCAGCTGACGCTGTTCGACCTTGTTGCTGGCGTTCACCACCAGCGCGGTGGCGGTGCCTTTGGCGTCGCGAGTGATGCCCTGCTGCGGGGCGAGGATCGCGTCATTCATGATGCCTTCATCCACTCTGGCGCGGACGAACATGCCCGGCAGAAGCTGATGCTGCGGGTTCGGGAAGACGGCGCGCAGGGTAACTGAGCCGGTAGACTCATCCACCGCCACTTCGGTTAACGCCAGATGGCCTTTTTCGCTGTAGCTGCTGCCGTCTTCGAGGATCAACGACACGTTCAGCGTATCGCTGTTGCTGGCGAGGGTTTGCTTGCGTAAACGCAGCAGATCGGCGCTGGAACGGGTTAAATCGACGTACATACTGTCCAGCCCGCGAATGGTGGCCAGCGCGGTATCCTGCTGGGCGGTCACCAGCGCGCCAGGGGTCACAGAGGAGATGCCGATACGTCCGGCAATCGGCGCGGTGACGGTGGTCCAGTTGAGGTTAATGCGGGCGCTTTCCAGCGCGGCTTTCTTTGACTCGACGCTGGCCTTGTCCTGCGCACAGGTGGACTTCGCGTCTTCCGCATCCTGACGTGATACGCCGTCGTCCTTCACCAGCTGCGCATAGCGTCGGGCTTTCTGGCAGTCGGCCTGCACCAGCGCCTGCGCCTGTTTCAGTGCGGCGGCAGCTTCATTATAAGCGGCGCGGTAGCTGGAAGGATCGATCTGATACAGCGCCTGCCCGGCCTTGACCGTATCGCCTTCGGTGAAGAGCCGTTTCTGAATAATGCCGCCCACCTGAGGGCGCACTTCGGCGCTCATCGCGGCGGCGGTGCGGCCGGTCAGCTCGCTAACGACGGACACCGGCTGGCTCATGAGTGTGACAATCCCCACTTCCGGAAGAGGACGCTGGGGAGCAGATGTTTGCGCATTATCGCACCCTGTCAGGAGGAGTAATGCCGCGATGGAGGTTGTTATGGTTTTCATAATCTTTTTCCAGGGTGAACGAAGCCTGCCCTGTTAATCGCTTAACAGGGAGGAGGGCTAATTAAAAGCACAGCGATCCCGCATCTCTGGCTGAGCCAGAAATGAAAAAAGGGAAATTAATTATTTCCGCTAATTATTCACATGCGATTACTTCGCAGAGAAAAGCATATTTAAAATATTCTGGTATATGGGCTCTAATTGTTCTGACGGTACTTTTAAAGGCGTGAGTCGACGGTAAATCGTGCCTTCGATCATCACAGCGGTAATCTCCACGCAGCAGCGAATATGCTCATCGCTCAGGTGGGGGAACTGCTTTTTAAGGTGCTCACAGGCGTTGGCGAACATGCGGGCTTCGGCTTCGATCAGCATGTTTGCCACCAGCGGATTGCGCGTGGCCTCTGCGGACATTTCGAGCATTAGCGCGTCATCATCTTCGTTAAGCGTCTGGCGCCAGGCAAGCGCCTGCGGCATCCCTTCAACCAGGGTTTTGCCCTGCATCTCCTCAATACGTGAGTCGATAATGCGCCGGATCATCTCTTCAATGATCGCGTCTTTGTTACTGAAATAGCGATAGATTTGTCCGACGCTGAGCCTGGCTTCGCTGGCGATCTGCGACATGCTGGCAGCGTGAAATCCACTGGCGCGAAAGCAGCGGCGCGCGGCGGTGATGATTTCGTCCTGCCGTAGTTTTTGTCGTTCTTCCAGCTTTGTGCTCATCGTCGGCTACCGTAAAAAGTGAGAATGATCGTTCTCATTATACGTTTTCGGAGCCTATTGGAAAGGTTTTTTTTATTTACATATTGAATGAATATTTCCTTGTTTAAACAATGGAGGAAATAAGGAGTTTTTATGAAGGTTAAGCTGTGAGATATTCAGATTGCGCTGAAAATAAGGAGAGATTTATGCACCTGAGCATTACAGATAAAGTCACGGCTGAAGAAAAAGAAGAATTATTAACGGGGCTAAGAGCCTATAACGCGCAGTATTTAGATCTGGCGACGTTTAGTGGCGATATTGGCGTATATATGCGAGACGACAATGGCGTCATGCTGGGCGGGTTAATCGGCGTACGGAAAGGCGACTGGCTGAACATCGACTATCTGTGGGTCAGTGACAGCGTGCGGGGTACGGGTGTGGGAAGCCAGCTTATCAAAACGGCTGAAGAGGAGGCCCGTCGCAAAGGCTGTCGTCACGCGCTGGTGGATACGGTCAGCTTCCAGGCGCGTCCGTTCTATGAAAAACAGGGTTATCAGGTGCAGATGTCCTTGCAGGATTACCCTTATCAGGGAATGCAGAGACACTATCTGTCCAAAAATCTTTAACCGCCGATCCCGGTGCCTATCACGGCTAACACGTGGCGCACCACGATATCCGGCGAGAGGGCGCTAAGCCTCTCGTCATTGCGCATGCGGGAGAACGGCACCAGCACCAGGCTCAGCAGCGTAGTGAACAGCAGTTCGGGGGCCAGCGCCGGATTCAGCTTTCCTTCCTGCTGCCAGCCTTTGATGGTTGCCAGCGTGGTGTGATATTTCTCATCGCCAAAGCGTGCCTGCAAATGGGTGCGCAGTACCGGCATCTCGCCAATCACCTCCTGCATCCACAGCGGGGCAAACCAGCGATACTTTTCCGCCAGTTCGGCCAGCACCCTGACCATTTCCGTCAGGGCATCCACCGGCGAATCCCGGTTGTCGGCGAAAATCGCCCCGATCCGCTCGCGTAACGGCAGGAAGCGCTCCTCAATCATCGCATCCAGTAACTGTTCTCTGGAGTTGAAGTAGTAGTGCAGCATGGCGGGCGTCACGCCTGCTTCGCGGGCGATGGCGTTCAACGACGTATTGGCGATCCCCTGGCGGGAAAAGAGGTTCAGGGCGATGTCCAGCAGCTGTTCACGGCTGGCGGTAACGCGCTTGCCGCCGCGTGGCCGACCGGGGCGGCGGGGTTCAGAATTGTCCTTTTGTGCTGGCATGGTCACCGTATCTCTTGATCTTATTCATCACTTCCACAAATATTAATTATACGATTAATTAATTTCAAGTGATGTCTTATGGAGTCCGACGTAATGACTCAACCTGCGAAAAAGGCGCCGTCGATTAAGCTGCTGTTCAGCGCACTCCTGCTGGTGATGCTGCTCTCGGCGCTGGATCAGACCATTGTCTCCACCGCGCTGCCGACCATCGTCGGTGAGCTGGGCGGGCTGGATAAGCTCTCGTGGGTGGTAACGGCCTATATCCTCAGTTCGACCATCGTGGTGCCGCTGTACGGCAAATTCGGCGATCTGTTTGGCCGAAAAATCGTTCTGCAAATCGCGATTGTGCTGTTTCTTGTAGGGTCCGCGCTGTGCGGTCTGGCGCAGAACATGACCCAGCTGGTGCTGATGCGCGCCCTGCAAGGGCTGGGGGGCGGCGGTCTGATGGTGATCAGCATGGCTGCCGTGGCGGACGTGATCCCGCCTGCCGATCGGGGTCGCTATCAGGGGTTGTTTGGCGGCGTGTTTGGCCTGGCGACGGTGATAGGGCCGCTGATCGGCGGGTTTATCGTTCAGCACGCATCCTGGCGCTGGATTTTCTACATCAACCTGCCGCTGGGGCTGTTTGCCCTGCTGGTGATTGGCGCGGTTTTCCACGGCAGCGCGCAGCGCAGCAAGCATGAGATTGACTACCTGGGGGCGATTTACCTCAGCATGGCGTTGCTGTGCATCATTCTGTTTACCACCGAGGGCGGGACGATCCGCCAATGGAGCGACCCGCAGCTGTGGTGTATTCTGGCCTTCGGCCTGACGGGGATCGCCGGGTTTATCTACGAAGAGCGGCTGGCGTGGGAGCCGATTATCCCGCTGTCGCTCTTCCGCGACCGCAGCTTCCTGCTCTGTAGCCTGATCGGTTTTATTATCGGCATGTCGCTGTTTGGCTCCGTCACTTTCCTGCCGCTCTATTTACAGGTGGTAAAAGACGCCACGCCGACGCAGGCCGGTTTGCAGCTCATCCCCCTGATGGGGGGGCTGTTGCTCACCTCCATCATCAGCGGGCGCATCATCAGCCGTACCGGGAAATATCGTCTGTTCCCGATCCTCGGCACGCTGCTCGGCGTGGTGGGGATGATGTTACTGACGCGCATTTCAATCACCTCTCCAACCTGGCAGCTTTACCTGTTTACCGGCGTGCTGGGCATGGGGCTGGGACTGGTGATGCAGGTGCTGGTGCTGGCGGTGCAAAACAGCGTGTCAGCCGATCAATACGGCGTCGCGACGTCTGGGGTGACGCTGTTCCGCTCCATTGGCGGGGCGATTGGCGTTGCGCTGTTTGGCGCGGTGTTCACCCATATTCTGCAATCAGGTCTGATCGACAGGCTGCCTGAAGGGGCGGAACTGCCGCGTGAACTTAATCCCGTTGCCATACACCATCTGCCTGATGCCCTGCGTCTGGACTATCTGGATGCGTTCGGCTCGGCGATCCATGCGGTGTTCATGCTGGCGGCGGGGATTATGGTGCTGGCGTTTGTGTTGTCGTGGTTTTTGCGCGAAGCGCCGCTGCGTCGGCAGGCGTGAGGTTAGCGGTTCTGCTTGCGCCTGGACTACCGTAGCCTGATGCCCATCGCCCGGTGGCGCTACGCTTACCGGGCCTACACTTCCCCCGTCACGTAGGCCGGGTAAGCGCAGCGCCACCCGGCAACAGGCCGCATATAACTTAACCGTCTTACTGATTCCTTTTCGTTTTTTAGCCTGCCGTCTCGTTGTCGATATAGTCTTCAAAACGTCTTTCAAAAGGAACTGTCTCGTGAAACTTCGAATGGGTGCGCTTCTCCTGACTGGCCTGCTGCTCGCGGGCTGTGACCAGGGCGGCAATGATGCCAGACACATTAAAGTCGGCGTAATCAATGGCGCTGAGCAGGACGTGGCGGAAGTCGCCAAAAAGGTGGCAAAGGAAAAATACGGTCTGGATGTTGAGCTGGTGGGCTTTAGCGGCTCGCTGCTACCCAACGATGCCACCAACCAGGGCGAACTGGACGCCAACGTCTTCCAGCATCGCCCTTTCCTTGCAGAAGATAACAAGGCGCACAATTACAAGCTGGTCGCCGTGGCCAATACCTTCGTCTTCCCGATGGCGGGTTACTCCCGAAAGATTAAATCGGTGTCTGAGCTGAAGGACGGCGCAACCATTGCGATTCCAAACGATCCCACCAACCTTGGTCGCGCGCTGTTGCTGCTGCAAAAAGAGAAGCTGATTACCCTTAAACCGGATGTTGGCCTGCTGCCAACGGCGCTGGATATTACCGCGAACCCGAAAAACGTACAGATTATGGAGCTGGAAGGGGCGCAGCTGCCGCGCGTGCTGGACGATCCGAAAGTGGATGTGGCCATCATCAGTACCACCTATCTCCAGCAAACGGGGCTGTCTCCGGTACACGACAGCGTCTTTATTGAAGACAAAAACTCACCCTATGTGAATATTGTGGTCACGCGTGAAGACAACAAAGACGCTGAAAACGTGAAGGAATTTATCCAGTCCTATCAGTCGCCGGAGGTGGCGAAAGCGGCAGAGACCCTTTTTAACGGTGGCGCGGTGCCGGGCTGGTAAGCCCCGGTAAAAAGGCCAGCGCTCCGCTGGCCGTCAAAGCGTTACGCGGGCATCGGTTCGGCTTTCGGGCCACAGAAAACCCTGGCCAGACTGTGCGCCGGACGTGCGGGCGCGCGCCAGATCCCGCGAGTTTTCGATGCCTTCGATAAGAATTGATTGCGCGATACCTGTCCTGACCTCCTGCACAAACGGGGCAAGCGGCGCGCGCTCGCGCAGCGCTGAGCGGTCAATTTTTACCCCATCCAGCGGTAGCGCAAGCCGCGCGAACGCCTCAGCCAACTCCCGGGTTAAATCGTCCAGCCAGATTTGCCATCCCGCCTCTTTTAACCGAACAAGCGTGGCATGAAGATGACGTTGCTCAGCCTCGCTCAGCCGTGTGATGGTCAGGGGATCCTGAATTTCAATCGTTAACCGCTGCTGATGGCGTAACGCCAGCAACAACCGGATAGCGCGTTCGTCGAGAAGGTGCTCTGCCGGAAGGTTTAGCCAGTAACCGTCCCGGGCGGGTATCTGTAAGAGAGTGTTGGCCTGCCAGAAGAAGATTTGCAGCGCGCTGCGCGAGGGCAGCGAGGCAAACAGCACCTCAAGATTGACGTTACGGATCTCCACAAGCACTTCATGCGCGAACACCTGGCCCGAATGAAGATCGACAAGCGGCTGGAAGCGCAGCCCTGAGATACGTTGCAACAGGGGAGAGGGAAGAACGGTATACATGGAACAGCCTTCAGAAAATGAAAAAAAGGTTCCCGCGGACACGGGAACAAAAGGCAAACGACACACGGTCAAATTCTTAATTCAGGATCCAGCGAATGCTCTGGTAAAACGAGGGGCCACGCACGGCTTTAAGCTTGTTCATGGCGTTGTTCTTATAAAAGTAAACCAGCCTGACGTTACACCCCAGCTGACGGGCGATTTGCTTGGTTTTGAGATTACAGGAATAGCCGCGCAATACGCTGGCCTCCTCGCTGGACAGCCTCGCCGGGGTGCGTAAGCGGGTCGTCATGCCTACATTGTAACGGCCAGACTCTTGCGGCGTCTGGCTCATCAGTATTTGCCACAGCGCTTTGATATCCCCCAGGGAGACTCTTTTACTGATGACCCCATTAACATGTTTAAATTTCAAATAGCCGGCGGATAACGAATAGATATAGATCTTCGCCGTCACTTGTTCTGTTTAATGCAGAGAATGTCGTCATTCGTCGTCACCCGGAAATGACGCGTATTCAACGGATCATAAATGATGATATCAAAGAGTTGTTCACTCATAGCAAGTTCTTCGATATGGGTAAACCCATGGAAAATAACGTCGTGTTTTTCATCAGGCTCACGCTTTCCAAGCGATTGCAGGCCAATCATCGTGAATTCGCAGCTGTCAACAACGGCAACGTGAATTGTTTTTTTATTTTGCATTGGCATTCTCCTTTCGCTGAGTAAACAGTTCATATAAGAGAAAATGGCGGTTCGCACTCTCTTATTAAAAGAATAGCGAGCACTTTTTTAAATAACGCGATGCGATGGCATCAATGTAAGCCAATACAAACCGTCGAGTAAAGCTGATGCCAATTATTAGAGGAAGATAAAATTGAAAAAGGGTTTTAATGGTATATGCAATTGTTTTAATCTTCTAATAATATTCATGCCAGATTTTTATTCTGTAAATGAGCGGATAATAAGCATCGGACGGTTAATTAATGGGGTTAATCCACCGATTTTTCAGTGGCTTAATGCTATTGCTGTAAGAAAAATTGTGATCGTGGCAGGGTTATCGACAAGGCTTTATCTGCAAGGGGAAACGGCGCGCAGAATAAAATAGAATTTTTTCTATGAATTTAATGTCCTTGTTCAGATTTTTAAGCCTGAGAAGGATAAAATCCTGGCGCGAAGAGGTTGTGAGTGGTGAGTACATAAACTATTATCATTTTCCTCCGGTCACGAGAATTTAGAAAAGACATGAATAATACTGAACGTATCGTAAGGGTAATGGTGTTTTACAAAATAAATATATTTAAAGAGATAATATTCCGGGCGCTCCAGGATCTTTTACCCGATTACGTACTGAACATTACTCAGGTCGATTCCACAGAACAGGCGCTGGCGGCGGTGGCGGATAATAACGTGGATGTTTTCTTCACTGAATTTAATTATCTGCTTAATCATAAAGAGTGGAGCGCGGAGGTCAGCAGCCGTTTTACATCTTTATGTAAAACCCATCACGTCAGGCGTGTTCTGTTGGTGCCCGAGCTGCCTTACGGGCTGTTAAAAAAAGTTCTGGAGATGAAATTTGAATTAACCATCAGTCAGCAGGATGAATTGACTGAACTGAAAAAGGAATTACCCGCGTTGCTCATGGCGGACGGGCAAAAACCGTCGATCTCTTCGTGGCTCAGGCGGGTAATGCGGTCCGGCTCCCGGGCGCGCTCCATCCTCTCGGCCAGAGAGTGGGAGGTGCTTCATCTTATTGTGGAAGGATTTTCAACGACGGAGATTGCCCGTCATCGAAACCGTTCGGTCAGTACCATTGCGACGCAGAAGCATAATGCGATGAAAAAGCTGAATCTTTCCAACCACAGCGAACTGATTAAGTATGTGCAGACGGTTGGAAAGATGGAGGAATAGTCCACATCAGGGGTAGATAATATTCAGCGTAGCCGATGTATTGATCTTACCCTGGCTCACCTGGGCGGGTGCCCACACGTAATAGTACGCCGCCATCGGAAGGGTGAAATGTTCGTCCAGCGCCGCGCCAGCCGCCACGCTGAAGATCATTGTGGCGTTGCCACGGCTGGTGGTCGAGTTAGAGAAGGTCACCGGCGTTTGCGGGGCGTCACGTTTTATCAGGCGGAGCCCCACGCCCTGCGCCGCGCTACTGCTGCTGTCGATCAGCACCGAGCTGTCGGTCGAAAGCAGCTGCGTGCTGGACAGAAACATCTCAATTGCCCGATCGGAATTGCCATTAACCCCGACGTTCTGACAGCTCATGTTCAGTGAAAAAGGCGTCAGCCCCGGCTGTGAGGATGCACTGAGCTGGGGAATGCCGAGCGTCGGCAGCGCCACGGTCAGCCCCGCATTATCAAAGGAACAGGTAGTCAGTTTCGGCGCGTATTTGATGATCATCGGCTGACCAAACATATCGCGGTTGTCGTAAGGCCACTTGAACCCGCTGAATAACCACTGCGCTATCTTGATGACCTGATTGATTGGCCAGGTGATGATTTCCCAGATAGATAACCCGCTCATGTCGCTGACGAACAGAACGTCGCTCATGTTCGCCGTATCCCCCGTCAGGGTGGTGCCGCTCTGGTTAACGAGGGTGAAGCGAACCGTAAACGGTGTATTCAGCTCAGACGCCGTATGGCTACCGCTGGCAGACAGGGTTTTATTGGCCGGGGGATTGGTGATCTCCGCCCGCACCATATACTTGTTGTTGCTGAATCCGAGGATGGTCGCGTATTTGCTGTCGGTCGAGAGGATCGGCGTGTAAGAAAATTCGCTATTACCCGTCGTACAGTTGAACGAGCCGCTGTACTGGGTGGTGAAGCTGCCGGTCCATGTGGGCGTGGCCGGGCTCAGCTTATCCGATAAATCAATGGTAATCGGTGTGCCATAAACGATGCTGCTGCCGGAGCAGGTGGCATAGCTCATCCCGCTAACGCTGGTGAGGAGCAGGAACATGAATGATCGTAACATTTTGATAATCCGTAATTAATGGCAAACCGATGAGGGGCTGTTCAGCCCCCAGGCCGGGGAGGAGATTTCGCACTTTCCGCCGCGGAGATGCACGTTGAGCGCGCGTGGCGGCCGTTCAGCACGGATATACAGTACGCTGGCCTGTCCGACATACCCGACAGATTCACCATGTTCATCCAGCACTTCGGTGCCAAAGGGCAGCGGTTTGCCGTCGGCGCGCGTCGCATGAAGTACCCATGACTGGCGCTTGTCGGTTTCAAAGCGGATATAGCTCACCGCCCCGTCGTAAGGAGCCACGTTAGCCATATTGCCGATCAATTCCGCGCCAGCGCTGTTTTCCGTTTCAGTTAACGTAATGGCGTTTTTGCGATACGGGGTGGCGTAAGGCACCAGCGCCACGCCATCGCGGTTCGTCATAATGCTTTCATCGCCGTTCACCATCAGCCCCTCCGCCTTTGGCGCATCGACGATAGTCATGGTTGTGCCGGTTTCGTTTGAGGCGAGAACGTGCCACGGGTAGGCCACCAGGCTGCCGCGTCCGCTGAGCCCGGTCTGGCGGTAGTCGGAGGATTCGCTGTAAGAGCCACCGAGTGTTGCGAAGTTCGAACGGTACGCGGCGTTAACGCTTGCCGCATTTTTACCCCCCCCGCGCATTACTGCCGGAGAGGGTATAGCTCAGGCGGTTCGACGCCAGCGCGTTCCCGCTCATGCTGATATTGCTCTGCTCATAATGCGAATCGCTGGCCGTCAGGCTGGAGGTGATCCACGCATTATTATCAAACAGCGAGAACGGCAGGCTGAGGGAGAGGTAAAGGCGCGTCTCTTCTTCACTGTCCCTGTTCCGTACCCGGCTGGCCGACAGGGTATAGCTGGCGCGGCCGATGGCGTTGGAATAGCCCATCTGGTATTCGCGCGTGGTTTGCTGTGAGTTCCAGTAATCGCGCTGTGTGCCGGAGACAAATACCGTGCCCCAGTTATTGAGCAGGCGCTGATTAAGGTTAAGCGTAAAGGTATTCTTGGGCTGCGCCGCGCGCAGGGCGTCCCAGGTGCTTAGCGACATGTCGGGCGCAACGCCAAACCGATCTTCATAGTCGTCGTACTGCGCTCTCAGGCGCTGATACCCTTCGCGCGAATAGAGCGCGTCGCTGAAGCTGTAATAGCCTTTAGTGGAATAGCGATAGGCCGCCAGGGTGAAGTTGGTGGCGGTGGTATCGATAAATTTGCTGTACGACACGCGATAACTCTGACCGCTGCTGGTGCGATCCTGTAGGGTGGTTTTGGCGTGGGTGACATCAAACGAGACCGCGCCAAAGGGAAGGTTCCACCCGGTACCGACAAGCCCGGCCTGGTAGTTATCGCTAATAATCGTCCCGGTATACCCGGTGATGAGGTTATTAAACCCGTAGCGCAGCGTGGCCTGCATGAATGCGGGTTCGGCATCGAGCGTGTTCTGATGCACTTTACCCGCCACCACGCTGTACTGACTCACCCCTTCTTTTAGCATCCCGGGTACGGCGGAAAACGGCACCGTGAAGGACTGCTGTGAACCGTCCGCTTCACGCACCACCACCAGCAAATCGCCCGCGGAGCCGGTAGGCTGAATGCTGTCGAGGGTAAACTGGCCCGGCGGCACATTCTCCTGATAGATCACGTTGCCATTCTGGATAACTTTCACCAGGGCGTTCGTCCGTGCCACGCCGTGAACCACCGGTGAAAAACCCTGCTGTGAATTTGGGCGCATCTTCATGTCCGACGCCAGCGACACGCCGCGCACGCGCAGGGAATCAAACAGATCGCCAGGAATATAAAAGTCACCCAGCGTCAGGTTGGATTTCAGCGAGGCCAGGGGACGGCGCAGGTAGCGGGTATTATTCTGCCAGCTACTCTCTCCGCTGGCCGTTTTCCGCCAGGCGCTGCTGTCGCGAAACTGCCAGCCGAACAGGTTGGCGCCGGAATCCAGCCCGGCATAAAAATCATCATTTGTGTCTTTCGCAGCGCCTTTCGCGCGGGTGTTGTACCAGGTCGTGTTCCACGAGAGCATCAGCGCCGGTATCCCCTCGTCCCAGAACTGGGGGGCAATGTAACCTTCTTCAGTACGCAGCACGGCCGCCTGCGGAACGGTAAGCGCCAGACTCAGGGTGCTGGTATCGGTTTTGACTTCACCGCCCTGAACCAGATCGCGCCGCTGAACCTGCCCGTGCGCAATGGCGGGCGCAGGCACGGACGTGGTGTTGATGCCAAGCGACCGGGCATCTTTCCAGGCAATGCGGATGTCGTCACGCTGCTCGCCGTAGATGACGGTATAACGTCCCTTCCAGCTGCCGTTTACGTAGATATCCATCTCCTGGCTGCCGGCAGGCATGGCGTTGTTTTCGGAAAAGCGAGACAGATCGGACTCACCGGATGCGCCAGCAAGCAGGGAGGGATCAAACGAGACGGCCCCTGATTTATGCGAAAGCAGAAGCGTGCAGACTGCCAGCAGACAGAGTCTGTTTTGTTTCATTTTCATGGTGAGTCTTTCCGATCACTGACTGGTGAAAGTCCGGGTTTTATACGCGCCAAGATCGTCCACATACATCAGCTGGAAGGTCTGTCCGCGCTTAACCGTATTTTTTGCGGCGACCGTCAGCTGCCCAAACGGGGAAACCATAGGGGACTCCTGGAGCAATTTCGTTTTACCCAGCGAAATATTGGCGACCGTAATATGGAACGGACTGTTATTTGTAATGCGAAAGCGATCGCCTTCGGCGGCGAGCGTCAGTTTCGCCACCGCGTCATCCAGCGTGCCTTTCAGCGCAGCGGGCCGGTAAAAAAGTTTGATACGGGATTTAATCGCCAGCTGAACGGTATTCTGATTTTGCAGATTTTCAGGTCTGGGCGGAATGTCGAGAACATTCAGGAAAAAGACGGATTCGCGATCCGCAGGCAAGCTGGACGGCAGCTTTTTAATACGAAGCTGTTGGCCATTATGTTCGTTAACCTTTATCACTGGCGGCGACAGCAAAAACGGCACATTGGCTGTTTCCGGCGTGGAATTAATATCACCGTCATCTATCCAGGATTGCACCAGAGCGGGCGCATCGCCCGTATTCATTAACTGGACGATCACCTCTTTGTTATTTTCAGGATAAAGGACACGGGTGCCATTAATGACAATATTGGCCCACGAGTGACAGGTGCTTAGCAGTAAACCTGCCAGCAAAATTGCCTTGCGCATGATTGCAACCTTAAATACAGGCTCTGCGAAAACAGAGCCTGAATAATCATTATTACAGGTAGGAAATGGTATACGTTACGTTGGAGCTTAACTCGCCCACGGTGGCGGCAGCGGCGTTCGTTTTATAATAATAAACATCCAGCGTCAGCGTCTCGGAATCTGGCGCGGTCGCTGTACCCATAATATCCGTGGTGTAAGGCTGGTTCAGGGTAATTGGCGTGGACGAACCTGGCTCCACTAGCGCAAAACCGACATTACGTGCCACGCTGGCATCGCTTTCGTTCACGCTGTTATTCAGCAGGTATTTACCGTCAGTGGAAATATTATCCGCGCTGGAGAAATACACTTTCAGCGGGGTGCCGGTCGTTCCGGCTGCTGGTGAACAACCTGAGAAAGTCAGCGCAATAGATTTTTTATTCTTAGTGATCAGGCCAACCGTGGTGCCTGCATCTTTTACCGAAATAGGGGAAAGCGCAACGGTAAAGTCTGCGCTTTTACCGCCGTTAATGGTACAGGTTGTATCGGTAATAGCGCCGGTAAAGTTAATAATACCACCCGCCGAATTGTCTGCGGCCACTGCGCTGGTAGAGGCAATAGCAGCGGCCAGCAGTGATACGGTCATGATCGATTTGAACATGATAAACTCCATGAAGATTTGTGTTATTTAAAATGAATGTTAATCGGCTACACATGTCCCTGATGTACCGGCTAGACGCATGGCGACTCGGGAGAATGCTTTGACGATATTATGTTGCACTAAAAAAGTACATAACAAAACATTATTCCAACAATTTCTAAAGTTTAAGATTATAATCTTGTGTGTTAGTTTTTTTAATGTTTTAACCTAAATGCGTTGGTTCAAATATTTTTATTAATGATTTAATAATTGTTAATTAATGAAGCTTTATGAATTCATCTCTCAATTAATATCACGCGACTTGACCACACAAACTTTAGACTTATTATTGCCTGGCAAATGCACATAATTTTAACAATGGCGTAATAATAATATGAAGTATCTCATTGATATTACAATGCTTTATGAAGTCGACACCGGTATGATCATGATTAATGGAGAGGAAGAGTCATCCATTAAGTTATCTAACCAGGCGGGTCGTCTGCTTTATGAACTTATCATCAATAATGGTAAAACTCTCGACAGAGACGACCTGATAAAGAAGGTCTGGGAGGATCATGGTTTCTCTGGTTCTTCGGTGAGTCTGAATGTTGCCATAAGTGAAATCAGAAAAGCATTTCGTACATTAGGATGCGACCCTTTACTGATAAAAACGATACGTGGCAAGGGATTTAGCCTTGCCGCGCATATTGAACACCACACGGTCAGGCCGCCGGTTGTTTCAACGCTTAGTGAACAATCTGCCTCTGAAGCATTCGATACGCTAGCGCATAAGAAAGATGCCGATCCGCCTAAACAATTAATATCGCTGCACAGACTCTTTATTTCTCTCTGCACGTTATTACTGATTACCGTTATCGGCACCGCTGTTTTACTGTTGCACCAAAGGGATTCCTATGCCGAGAGCCTGAAAGATTCTGATATGCATCTGCTCGGTAAAGTGGACCGGTGTACGGTATACCTGATCGATAAGAATATGTATCAGCCGCGACAGCACTACTTTAATCACGTAAAAGAGGTCATCGCCAGTCAACATATCGACTGTCAACATCAGGTTGCAGATGCTTACTATTCCAGGTTTAAAAAGTCGCAGATAGAAAATTATTTCCTGGCCATCTGTTATCAGCAGGACAGTATCGACGATTATAAGAACTGCATTTCTTACAGAAGCCTGACCGGGAGTTAAAATATGTCAAGGACTAAAATGAGTGTACTGTTCAGTATCGTACTGGCGCTGTCTGTCATCGCGTTGTTATAGATCTATTTTACCAGAACGCAGGATGAGGGGTTTGGCTGCCAGTCAGATACCATTTCCTGGAAAACATATTCCACGGGTGAGTCAACCGATATGTCGCTAACCACGCTTTTCCTGTTTAACAACAAAGATGTTGTGACGGTTATTCATAAAGGCGTGCTCAAGAAAGAGGGCAAAAGCTACCTGATTGACCGAAATTACACGCTCAGCGTGGAAAAAGTCGATGGAAGCAATATCTTTTATATTAAGGATAAAAAGCTGAATAAATCTGAAGATGATGCGGCGCCGGATGGCGTTGTAAACGAAATGTTACTTGATAATATCAACTTCTTCTATATTACCAGCGTAAAAAAACATGCGTGGTTAATTAAGGGGCTGGTGTTGCCTGTAATGATGTGTGTGGCTGTCCCGACGTCCTGATATTTCTCTTTATTGAAAAATCGATATTTATCTATTGCTCGGGAAAATTAGTAATTTACTCAATACGTAACAATAAGATACGAGAAATTTATTTATATTTTTATTGTTGCTCTCCGTCGAGTGAATTTTTCTGTATTGCCTCGTTATTTTGCGGCTGTCTATACTCCGCCTCGAAAAAGGGGCTCCCCTTTTTATACACGTGGATTCTTTTTTGAAGGACTAAATAAATGAACAAACTGAACGCTATCGTTCTGGGCTCCCTGCTGTCTGTTTCTGCCCTGAGCGCAGTTAATGCAGCAGAAACGACGGCTTCTGCCACATGGCAGGCAACCGCGACCAAAGACAGCGAATCCGATCTGGTTGTTACGCCAACGCGTGCTCTGAACTTTGTTTACAGCGCCAACACCAAATCTTTCAACACCGACACCGGTCTGTTTGATGTGGCTATCCGTGGCGATCACTCTACGGCGACCAGCTTCAAACTCGAAGCTATCCTCGACGATTCAAACAACACGCTGTTCAGCGTGGGTGGTGAAGCGACCAAGCTGAAAGTGGGTGCGCGTTGGGGCGGTAACGACCTGGGCTCTATCGGTGGCACCGTGGGGGCGAAATCAACCGCATGGACCACGCTGGTTGATTCCTCTTCTAACACCGGCGTCTCTTCTGGCCTGTGGAACTTGACCACCAGCGCAGGCGCGGCGGCAGATACCGAAATTACCGGCCAGGACAAATTCGTCTTCTACGTTGACTCCGCTCAGGACAATGCCGGTACGGCGAAAGAGTTCAAAGACCTGACCAACAGCCTGTGAGAAGGGACCGTGTCTGTTGCGTTCCGCGCAACCTGGGGCTAAGGCCTGATCGATCCAGGGGCGCAAGCCCCTGTTTAGGGAAATAGCATGTTTAACCTCAAATCCGCCTTCTTATTTTTATTATTTATCTCTTCCTCCGCGCTGGCCATTAATGTGGGAAAAGTCACCACCATTATTTCTGCGGATGCTGACTCCACCGCCAAGGAAATAAAAAACGAAGCAGACAGCGTGCGCATTGTTTCTGTTCGCGCACAGCGGATCAGCAGCCCAATGGATGAAGGGATCGTCATTAATCCGGAGAAAGTGGACGAACTGTTGCTGACGCCCACGCGCATGGTGATGCCCGCCGGTACCAGCAATATCGTCAAATTTTACTATCACGGGAACGCCGATAACAAAGAGCGTTACTACCGCATTACCTTCACGGATGAAGGGGTAAGCGAAGAGGTGGACAGCGGTTCGCCAAAAAACGGCACCGGGATGACGCGCGCGGTGGTGAGCACCATTCTGGTGGTTCAGCCCCGGGATAAGAAGATTGATTTCGTCTATGTGGCGGGAAAAATAACCAATAAAGGGAACACCTCGTTTCGCGTCAATGCGACCGGGACCTGCCTGAAGCCGAATCCGGAATCCCCCGGCACGCCGTGTAGCAAAAACTTCTACCTGATGCCAGAGACCTCGCGCGCTATCGAGGATATCAACGTTACGGATAACCATTTTCATCTCGGAATATGGGACCTGAAACAGTTCATTCCTGTTAAGTAAGGATGCATGGTGAAAAATAAATTAGTGTTGCCGGTGATGATGGCTTGCGCATCCGGCACGCTGCCCGCGCTTGCGCATGCAGCCTCAAGCTCCGTGGTTATCGCTAATTACCGTTTTCCCGACTCGCTTTATGCACTGCTGGAGCAGGGGATCAAAATTCCCGTCTATCTGGTGAATACGCGTCCACACTCAGCACAACAAGGGAACCACGAAGGCACGGCGAGCGAATATGTTCGTATCGGTGACGTGACGCTCTTTGCAAAAGATCTGAAGCTGGGGCTGAGGGACGTTCAGGTTCAGGAGTCTGATAACGGCATTCGTCTGTCAAAAGAGATGAGAACGTTATTGCAGAGCATTAACGATAAGCAGTTTGATGACCAGATGCGCACTCCGGTAAGTACGGGGTCCGCGTTCGAGCTGGATCAGAAAAAAATGCGCCTGTTGCTGAATCTGTCGCAGAGCGACTACGGGGTGAATATTCGCCCGCGTGAGGTGGACATTGATGCGCCGGAGTCTGACGATCTGAGCGGCACGTTCTCCTACAACCTCGGGGCGTATCACACCGAGAGCGGCTACGGTGACAGCTGGTCGTCGGGCTATCTGAACGCGAGAAACTGGATCTCAATGGGCGTCGATCATGTGCTGATCGATGGCTCTGGCTACGTCAACGAGAGCAGCAGCGATACCCAGATGAACGCGGTTATGTGGGAGCGCGACTATCAGGGGATGCGCTACGCCGCAGGCATGCTGAACGGCTGGGCGATGCAGTCTCTGGCGAGCGTCAGCGGGATTTCCGGCGGTGAAGTCTACGGCGTTTCCATGGGCAACCAGGCCAACTCCCGCAAACGCGATAACACGCTCTCTCTGACGCCGGTGGTGGTCTATTTCCCCACGGCGGGCGAGGCCCGTATTCGTCGTGACGGGCAGCTTATCGGCATTCAGCGCTTTGACGTCGGCAACCATGAAATTGACACCAGCAGCCTGCCCTACGGGATCTACAGCATCGAAGTTGAGGTGGTGAGCGGAAGCCGCACCGTGTCGCGTAACATGTACACCGTAAATAAGCCGTTCTCCAGCAACGTGTCGGAAACGCTGCGCTGGCAGATGTGGGGCGGGATGTATAGCCGCGATAAATCCGTCGTCAATTATAAAAAATACGCGAAACGCAAAAACGAGCAGGACAACACCTACTACTACGATTACGACACCAAACATAAAGACACCATGTCGCTGGTGGGAGCCTCGTTCAGCAAGCGCAGCGGGATGGTCGACTGGAACGCCTCCACCTACATGATGCGGGAACACATCGTCAGCGAGCTGTGGGCCTCCCTGAACCTGACGGGCTATTTCTCGGTGAATACCCAGACCATGGCCGCCTCCGACGGAACCTATCGCGCCAACTATGGGGCGAATCTCAGCCTGCCGTGGCAGATCGGCTCGGTGTGGTACTCCCATGAACAGCTCTCCAGTGGCAAGTTCCTCGATATCTATGAGAGCAAGGGCAATACCTGGGGCGCCTCCTTTAGCCTGCCGTCGTTCGGTCTGCCCTCGGCGGGCAACCTGAGCCTGATGCGCCAGGAGGACGACCTCTATCGCTATAAACGCTATCAGCTGGACTACTCCCAGGGGTTATACGCCGGTCGCTACGGTACGGCGCGCCTGCGGGTGGGAATGTCGCGCAACAAATACGACGGGTATTACGAAGAGAAAGATCGTTACGTGATGCTCGATTTCGCTATACCGCTCGGCAATACCGTGTCGGTTGGCGTTTCCCACAATCGCGATACCGGCACGGCGCTGAACGTCAGCGCCAGCCGCCAGTTTGAAGGCGATTACCTGAAATCGGCTACCGCCAACGTCTCGAAAGCCTTTAACAGCCGCTAGGATCGCAGCGTAAGCGGCGGCGGCAGCGTGAACTTCGACACGCCGTGGAACAGCAACATCCTCAGCGTCCAGAGCGGCATGAGTAAAGGCTGGAACTCCACGCTGACCAGTGACGGCAGCGTGGGCTGGTCCAAAGAGGCCATCGCCGCCGGGAAAGGCACCGAAAGCGCAGGGGTGATTGTCAGTACCGGTCTCAAATCTGATGAAGCGCTGACCCTGAAGCTTAACGGCCGGGCAGAACGCATCAAAGGGGATAAGACCTGGCTGTCGCTGCCGGCATACCAGGCTTATGACCTGGAAGTGATGAACAGTGAAACCGGTACGGAAAGCTATGAGATTGGCGCGAATGCGCGTCGCCATATCACGGTTTATCCGGGCAATACAGTGGTGATGAAGCCGCAGGTGAAGAAAATCGTCACTCTGTTTGGTCGTCTTGTGGATGCAAACGGGGCCCCGATTGGCGCCATGCAGATCAAAAACCACGTCGGGCTGACCCGGACGGAAAACGACGGACGCTTCGTGATCGACGTTGATAAGAACAACCCTGTCCTGAGTATCGCCACGCCGGACGACAGCGTCTGCGAAGTGCGCCTGGACATCGAGTCTAACCGCGGTGCGCTGTGGCTTGGGGACATCTCCTGCGACAAAGGCGATTTCGTCTGGCAGGAAGCAAAAGGAACGCAGGAACGTGACGATGAAAAAGATATTCGCTCTTAATTTACTGCTGATGAGCGCGGCGGCCCAGGCGCAGGAGCTGCCCTATTTCGCCATTAATAACCCGGACAATAACGGTACGGGAAACAGCGCGGGGCTGTTTAGTCTGAACAGCACGTCGACCGCGTTTTTACACGGTTCGCGCGAGTGGCCGACCCTGAGTGCGAAAACGAATAACGGTATCGCCACTTACATCCCGGACAACAGCTTCAACGGCCCGGCAGGCAGCGCGTTAACTATCGACTTTTCGGTGACCGGTTCCAGCGCTTCTCCGTTCTTTAAAGGGACGGCGTGTTCCTCGTCCTGCGGCAACACGGGGTACACCCCGACGACCAGCTATACCGACACGTCGATGGTGGTTAAGCCGCCGGTGATGGAGCCCGGCACGTCATACGGGCGCTGGGTACTGGGCGATCCGTTCTTTAACTATTTGCTCAACGCCGCGCCAGGGGATGAAGTGACCATCACCTCCACGCCGCAAATCAGCTCAATCAACAAAGTGACCACCACCAATACGCTTCACAAGGTGGGCACGCTGACCATGACCAACTCCAGAGCGCTTAACCTGGGTATTGACCCGATCAGCGGCGAGGTGACGATTGTCGATGGATCAACGGGGGCCACCTGCACCAAGTACACCCGTAATACGGTCTCTGGCGTCCTGTGCGACCTGCTCGAATACACGTTTGTTGGGGAAGATATCTCCGGTTACAACGGAGGGCTGGCGCTCACCTCTTCCCGCGTCAACAGCGTGCTGCAATCGCACATGAGCGGCGGCACCGGGCTTGCCGCCGAGCTGACCTTCGATGAAAACACCTGGTACAGTATCTCCGGCGGTATCCTGAGCGATACGCGTGTCCTGGCGAACACCTTCCTTGCAGCGCCGCAGAAAAACGGCGGCAAAGCGTACCTTAAAATCTTTTTGCCGAAAGCGTTAATTCTGAGCGTGGCGCAGGCGGGGGACGGCAGCAACATTGGCAATATCGTCAGCCTGTGTCTGACGCCCGGCAACAGCTCGCTGGCGGCGGATTTCTGCTTCCAGCCGGGGGGCGGCCTGGTGATTAACCCTATCGAACCCGGGCTGGAAATTGTGCCAGACAACCCGGATTACACCCTCGATCCTGACGGTCTGGGCGGCTCAGGGAAAGGCACTATCGGCGAAGCGCCCATTGAGATCCCCTACACCATCACCTACAGCGGGGCGCAAAAAGATGCGGCGATTGCGGTCACGGTAAAAGTCACCGGGCCTACCCAAAGCCTGAATGGGGTGGACTACTGCGCCTTTAGCGGCAACGGCTTTACGGTTCCCATTCCGGGCAACGTGCTGGTGGGGAAAAGCCAGACGCTGATGGCGCACAACTGTAAAGGCGAAGTACTGTCGATCCCGGCGCCGGCCACCCATGCGGAAGAGTGGGACAAAATGAGTTCCGGCGTGACCGATATGTGGCTCTGGAAAACACCGCTGATCCTCCAGTTCGTTATGGATAATCCGGTATCGAAAACCACCTATGACGGAAATAGCTGGTTTGGTGAAGTGACCGCGCAGGGAAGAATAGATGTTAGCGCATCCTGGAATTAATCAACCATGACTGGAAAATTCCTGGCTATTTTTGCAATAAATTGCTTCATTTCCACAGGGGCAAATGCTTTAATTATCGAAAGTCTGAATATTGATTTTCTTCCCGAAAGAGAAGTTGTTTTTCAGCCGATAAAAAACGATACCAGCGAGCGTCAGAATTATACCGTGTCGCTTATTCAGGTAGACGTTCCTAAAGAGAAGGGAAAAGAAACCGAAATAAAAGACGGCGAAGTCATGTATTCGCCTAAGCAATTAACGCTGGGGAGCGGTGAACGCGCGGGTTTTAAATTTTATTATACCGGCCCGCATGACAACAAAGAGCGATACTATCGCGTAAAATTCACCGAGACGCCGCTCCAGGCAAAGGTGATCACGCGCAAAGGCCAGCGCATCCAGTCGGATGTGGTGGTCTCGCTTGAGGCTATTTTGATTGTCCGCCCATGGACACGACATTTTGATTATGCGTTTAGCAACGGGGTGGTGAGTAATACCGGGAATACCTATTTTAAATATGTTTCCTCGGTCGGGTGCAGTACGCAATACAACAATTCAAAATATATTCCACCGGGGCAACGGCTGGAAATAGATAATGCCGGGCAGGCTGCAAGGCGGATGATTATTTATGGCAATAAAATCATTCCGCTGACCACCTGCCCGTAGCAACCGCTTTCCTTCATAAAAGGAAATTAGCCTTTAGCATCATGCTAAAGATCCATCACTACAGGAGATAAAAATGAAAGCGATTTCATTCGTAGAAGCGAAAGACATTATTGGCGGCGCGTTAAACCCGTTCGCTGGTCTGGTTAAAGGTGCACAGCTGGGTTACGACACCGGCGCCAGCATCATGGGCATGGTTGGCGGTGTGGTTGGCGGAGTTCTGGGTGGCGCAATGGGCTTCCTGGGCGCGCTGGTTGGTAGCTACAACTAATTCACGTTAACAGGAAAAGTATCATGCAAGTTATCGATTTCAAAAAAGCACAGGCCATCATCGGTGGTTGGGATCCGTTTGCTGCCGCTATTCAGGGCGCAAGTGCGGGCTATAACGCGGGCAGCCAGATGTTAGGCGCGCTGGGCGGCACCATCGGCGGCGTATTCGGCCTGGTGGGCGGCTTCATCGGCGGTTTCTTCAGCGCCTAAGCGAGAAGCACGTTGTACGCATGGCCCGCATTGCCGGGCCATTTTTTTATTTCAGCCACGGATCATTATGTTTTCGCTCTTTCAGTATAAAAAACAGGGTAAGACCCCTGTTATTCGCCAGCATGAATTTACCGAATGTGGACTGGCCTGCCTGGCGATGGTGTTGGGGCACTACGACCACCATGTCTCCGTCAGCCAGCTGCGCCGGGAGATTTCCGTTTCCGCCGATGCGGGAACCTCAATGGCGGAATTGATGACCCTTGCCAGCGATAAAAATATGTCTGGCCGGGTGCTTAAAGGCGAAATCACTGAAATAGAAACGTCTGAGCTGCCGCTCATCGCCTTCTGGCGCGGCAACCATTTCGTGGTCATCGTGAAGATCGACAGCCGCAGCGTGACCGTTCACGACCCGGCCAGCGGCGTGCGTCGTTACCGTCTGAAAGAGGCGGAAAAACTCTTTTCCGGCTATGTGCTTGAGCTTAAGCCCACGCCGTGCTTCGAAAAGAAATCCCCGGATGAAAAGCTCAC
Organism: Enterobacter cloacae complex sp. CDL013; assembly: GCF_049238805.1. Classification (NCBI taxonomy): domain Bacteria; kingdom Pseudomonadati; phylum Pseudomonadota; class Gammaproteobacteria; order Enterobacterales; family Enterobacteriaceae; genus Enterobacter; species Enterobacter cloacae complex sp. CDL013. Next base: position 131,543 of record NZ_JBMKGT010000008.1, read on the forward strand.
GCTTGGCCGTTTAGCCAATAAATCTCCGAGCCTGTTCCAGCGCCAGCTGCTGCTGTTTGTGCTCTGTATTTTTACTCTCATCACCATGCTGGCAAGCCCCACCTACGTGCAGCTGATTATGGATGAGGCCATTTCCCGCAGCGACAGCGATCTGGTGATCCTGCTCACCGCGATCTTCGCTATCGTCTTTATCTTTGAAGTCATCGGTAAATTCCTCAAGCAGCTGCTTGAGATCCTGATGCGTAACATTGCCTATGACGATTTAAGCCAGTCCGTGCGCCACTACATGCTGCGCACCCAGACCAGCTGGTTCCGCTCGCGCCCGCCGGGCATCGTGCTGGCTATTGAGAAATCGCTCCACGCCTGCGCGGAGTTCATCAGCAATGGTTACGTGCAAATTCTCTTTTCCAGCCTGATCGCCGTCACCAGCCTGCTGTTTATGCTGCTGTATAACGTCAAAATTGCGCTGCTGACAATGCTGCTGATGGGCGTGTTTTTTCTGATCCGCTTTTCGCTGATCGGCCCCTATCAACGCGCGGTGGATGACTCCATCGAGCGCACCGCCCAGTATGAGTCTCTGCTGGTGGAGACGCAGAAAGGGATCATAACGCTCAAAGCGAACAACATGGAGCAGGCCCGGGATGCGGTGATGGACAAATCCCAGCGCGAGCACATCGCCGGGCTGATGCGTAAAGAGCGGCTACTGGCCCGCTTTGACGTGGCTTCGCTGCTGGTGATCAATGCCGAGCAGCTGCTGGTGGTCTGCTTTGGCGCGTGGCTGATCCTGGAAGGGCAGATGAGCATCGGGATGCTTTACGCCTATATCAGCTATAAGCGCTATTTTTCCGATGCCATGGTGCAGGTGGCGCAGAAGCTGCTGGACAAAAATGCTCTCAAGGGGCCGCTGGATCGCGTGGGCGACCTGCTGTTTGCCCCCTCTGAAACCAGCCAGTTTGGGAAGCGGATTGTCACCTCGCCGGTCTGTCTGCAATTTGAGGATGTCTCATTTGCCTATCCTGGCCGGGAGGCCACGCTACAGCATATCAACATGACCCTGAAGCAGGGCGAAGAAGCGGTGATTGTGGGCCAGAGCGGGTCGGGAAAAACCACGCTGCTGCGTCTGATCTCCGGCATGCTGCTGGCATCGTCTGGCACGCTGCGGATCAATAAGATCCCCATTGAGGAGTGCGATCTTTCCTCGCTGCGTCAGCACATCCGCATCGTCCATGCGGACGATATTCTCTTCACCGGCTCGATTCTGGACAACATCGCCTGCTTTGACAGCGCACCGGATAAAGAGCAGGTCATTGCCGCGTGTCGGCTGGCGGAGGTGGACCACGTCGTCGCCCGGCTGCCGCACGGCTACGAAACGGAGATGCTGCCGGGGAACACCTTTTTCTCTGCCGGGGAGATGCAGCGTCTGGTTCTGGCGCGCGCCCTGTACAGCCAGCCTAAGCTTCTGCTCTGTGACGAAGTGACGGCGAACCTGGATAAAACGACCGCGCAGAAAGTGCTGGCGAACCTGCGTAGCCTGGGGATTGGCCTGGTGTTTGTCACCCACTCGCCGGACGTGGTGGGCTGTCAGGGGCGTCTCTATACCATGGAAAACGGCACCCTGCGGGAGAGTGAGCAATGATGCTTTTGCCGCGTCTCTATGCGCGACTCTGCGCGCGCCAGGCCGGGCGCACGCTGCTGGCAAACCGGATCACGCAAAACTACAGCCAGTTTATGCGCTGCCCGGAGGCCGATGTTCCGGCTGATTTTCTGCATCAGAATGCGCATGAGCTGAGCGGGTTTAACTTCGTGGAGCAGATCTTCCCGCCCGCGCTTTGGGCGCGCAACGTTCGTTTTGATCTGCACGGGTACGTGGCGCAGTGGACGCGGGAGCAGGCATTTTACAGTTCATCTCGCACCCTGCTACTGGGCATGCGCTGGGCGGGCTTTGGTCTGATCGTGGATGCGCTGCTCGCCACTGCGCCAGCCGATGTGCGCTTTCAGTTTATTACCCGTCACCCTGCGCTGCATAAGCTGATGGCCGCGCACGAAGGCCGACGCGCCAGCTCGTTTTTCGCCCCTCACCGCCTGGTGACGGTGCTGCTGATGGACGAACGCCTGCCGGATGCGCCGCTGTTCTCCACCCAGGCAGGGGATCAAAAGGCGTGGTTAACGGACGTCTCAACGCGGTTTTTATCGCGCTATGGCTACAGCGTCCGAACGCTGCTGCCGATCTGTTCGCTGCACGCGGCGGAGTTTGGGCTGGAGAGTCAGGCGTATGCGCCGGAGGATTACCGTCAGGCCGCCGCCGACACGCTGAACGCGCTGCGCAAAACCCCCACGCTCTGGAGTGCATGGGATGATCTTTCAGTGATTTATCATGGATGACATATCGTGAAATTAAAAAACCGAAGCGGACAGCGGCGGGCGCTGATCCCGCATCACTTCTCAAAAAGCTATCACATCAACGCGCCACGGCTGAAAGCCGTGCTGACCTTGTTCATCGCCTTTTTTCTCTGCCTGCTGGTCTTTGCGATTGTCTTTAATTTTTCGGAAACCACGCTGGCACGCGGGGTGTTGATCCCGGCGCAGGGCGATGTGGAAGTCCGCGCCAGAGAGTCCGGTACCCTTGTCGATTTTGCCGTCCGGCCCGGTCAGTACGTGAAGGAAAACGATCCGCTGTTCACCGTGTCGCAGGACTATGGCGGCAAGCAGGGCTCGGTGGTGCAGTTTGACCGCCAGCAGATGGAAGCGGAGAAGAAGCGCAGCGAGCAGCGCATTCAGGCCATTGAGGACTCGATTGCGTCGTATCGCAAAAATCTGGCGCAGCAGCTGGCTCTCACCGACAAGCAGATCGCCGTTTCCCGCGATAAGGTGAAGAAGCTGCGCGCGCTGTTAAAAAACAGCACCGACACCTACGAGGCGTGGAAATCCGTCTCCGGGAAGGGCTATGTCTCCAGAGTGGATCTCGATAAAAGCCACAATGATGTGCTCAATGCGCAGCTCAACCTGACGCTGGAGGAGAGCACTATTCTTGAGCTTGAGGCACGCAAAACCAGCCTGACCGACAGCACCCAGTCGCAAATTGACTCTCTGAGCGAAGAGCAGCTGTATGTGAAAAACCGCATCAGCGAAATCGATCGCAACCTGTCCAGCCGGGGAAGTTCCACCATGGCGATGCTGGCCCCTGCCGATGGTTACGTGGTGGCGATTAACTTCCCGCCTGGCCGGGCCATTACGCAAAATAGCGAGGTGGTGGTGGTGATCCGTAAAAATACCGCGGCGACGATGGAGGGGTACCTGTATGTTCCGGCAACGGGGGTGGGGCGCGTGGCGAAAGGCGATAAGGTCAAGCTGCGCTTCGACTCCTGGCCCGTGGACAAATACGGTTCCGTGGAGGCGACGCTGTCCGATTTCTATGAGGTAAACATTGATGCCCATTCGGCGCTGATCCCGCTCCAGGAAGGGCAGAACTACTACCTGGCTAAAGTGCGCGTCCCCTCCTGGTTTACCGACCCGGACAAGAAAAAGCGCATGCTGATGGGCGGGATGACGGTGAACGCCGATATCGTTATCGATCGTAAGCCGCTTATCAATCTGCTGATTGCCCCGCTGGAAAGGGTGCGCAAGCGGTTTATCGATTGACCCGATTTCATCGATCATCGCCCTTTGGCCCACATTCTTAACGGCACCCTGGGGCTATTCTCCTTCTCATACCAACCGGAGGATAGCCCATGAACATTACGCAAATTCGCAATGCCACCCAACTGATCACTTACGCGGGAAAACGCTTTTTAATCGACCCAATGCTGGCGCCAAAAGGCACTTATCCGGGTTTTCCCGGCACGGCGCGGGCTGATATTCGCAACCCGATGGTCGAGCTTCCCGTTGACGTTCAAACGCTTCTGGATGCTGACGCGGTGATCGTCACCCATACCCATGCCGATCACTGGGATCAGTACGCCGTTGAGCTGATCGCCAAAGGCAAGCCGATCTACGTGCAAAATGATAGCGATGCCGCGCTGCTGCGCAGCCAGGGATTTACCAACCTGACGATCATGACCGGGGAAACAACATACGGCGATATCCGGATAGTGAAAACCCACGGCGGCCAGCACGGTACTGACCGCGCTTACGCCGTGCCGGAGCTGGCAGAGTTTCTGGGGGAAGCCTGCGGCGTGGTGTTCCGTCATCCCGATGAGAAGACGCTTTATATCGCAGGGGATACCATCTGGCGCGATGCGGTGGCGGCCGATCTGCAAAAGCACCAGCCGGATATCGTCGTGCTCAACGCCGGTTACGCTCATGTCATTGGGTTTGGGCCGATTATCATGGGGGAAGAAGATCTGCTTAACGTGCATTTCCTGCTGCCGCAGGCGAAAATCGTGGCGACCCATATGGAAGCTATCAACCACTGCCTGCTGACCCGCCGCGCGCTGCGCGAGTATGTTGACGCCAACGAGATAAGTGACGCGGTGAGCATTCCTCAGGACGGCGAAACCGTTATATTCTGAGTGTTAAAGGGGAAAGGAGAGACAGATGCCGCTTGTTAACGTTGCTATTGTCGCGGTGGACGGGTTTAGCCCGTTCCACTACTCCGTCCCCTGCATTCTGTTTGGCGATACGGTATCCGGGGAAAAGCGCTTTAACGTTACGATCTGCGCTGAAAAACCGGGATTCCTGACCTCGAAAGACGGTTTTGCCCTGCATGCGACGCAGGATTTTTCTGCAATCGCATCGGCTGAAATTGTGGTTGTACCCTACTGGCAGCACGTGCTGGAGCGCCCGCCTCAGACGCTGCTCGACAGCCTGGTTCAGGCCAGAGACAACGGGGCGGAAATTGTTGGGCTGTGTCTGGGCTCGTTTGTACTGGGCTATGCGGGCATACTCAGCGGCAAACGGGCCGCCACCCACTGGGAGTTTGAACACCAGTTTCAGACGCTGTTTCCGGACGTTCGACTGGACATCAACGCGCTCTACGTGGACGACGGCAATGTGATCACCTCGGCAGGTACCGCCGCCGCGCTCGACTGCTGTTTGTATATCATCCGCCAGCGCTTTGGCAGCGTTGTCGCCAATCAGATTGCCCGCCGGATGATCGTCCCGCCGCACCGCGAGGGCGGGCAGGCGCAGTTTATTGCGCAACCTGTGCCGAAAGATACCCGCGACGGGCGGATTAACTGTCTCATTGACTACCTTCAGCAGCACATTTCCGAACCGCATAACCTGGATTCGCTGGCGGACGTGGTGTCGATGAGCCGACGCACGCTGACCCGCCATTTTATCAAGGCGACGGGCATGAGCGTTGCCGACTGGCTTACCGCCGAGCGCCTGCGGCGCAGCCAGATCCTGCTGGAGTCCGGCAGTCTGCCAATCGAAAGCGTCGCTGAGCAGGTGGGGTTTTTATCAGCGGTGACGTATCGGCAGCAGTTTAAGGCGCGCTTTGGTGTCAGTCCGGCGGAGTGGCGTAAGACGTTTCGCGTTAAGCCGTATGCAGCGAAAAATAATGCTGGCGCGATGGAATAAAAAGACGTGGGCGGCTTCTTTGCCTTTAAAGCTGGCGGCAATGGATATGCATCAGACGGGTTACAAGCACTTCTCTTCCGGTTAAGATAATCCACGTTACTTTCCAGAAGAAAAGGTAGTGGCATGAACAATATTGAAACGCAGTTACTTGAATCAGGTTTCACCGTAAAAGAATTAGCGTATCTGAACCGAAACATTAGCCGTTATGGTTCATCCCTGCTCGAGGTAGTGCTTGAGTTAGGTAAGCGATTTATCATGGTTCTGTGTATTACTGCGACTGTGGCCCTGATTTTCCTGGCGCTTCTTTTTTTCGCTGAACATTATAATATTGTTTCCGGTGGCATTTCTCTTTTCATCGTATTGATTATTGCCTGGTTTTTTCAACCCCCGATCATTACCTACAAAGCCTGGCGCTTCAGAAAGAAATACATTAGTTCTGTCCAGACGCATTAGAAATTAAATCAAACGAGACTTTTGCAGAGACACCCCAGCCGACAATTTTCATAGTGAGCGCTGCGCGATTCATTCCGTCGACTTTGCGGTAGAAATCCAGCGGGAGATAACGAAACAGACGCCATGATTCGGGTTTCCGGATGGCGCCAAATACCGTATAGACGCTTGCTGCCAGGCTTACGCTATTGAATACCCCAAGTGCTGATTCACGTTTAAATCCCATAAACTGAGCGATATCCATGACGCCATCTGCCAGCATACCTTCGGAGTTTGGTTGATGTTGAAGCGTTCTGTTAATTTCTTTTGAAATGGCATTTACACCATCCATAACCAGAATCGCTCCTGCAAGCGCACCCACTGGATTCATTGTCATCATTGCACCAACACCTGCAACAATCTGTAACCCTGAAAGCACAACCTTAATCGATGAGATAACGTAACCGACGACTTTGTTATTTTCTTTAACCAGTTCAATCTGAGCAAAAAGCTGAGCTGTACCGGAGCGAAGCATTCTGCTTTGCTCAAGAAGACTTTCGTTCTCAGCCCGGATGTTTTTCAGGCATTCCATGCACTCCTCATCACTTCTGGCTGCCCGGGTAGCACTAAATTGTTGCATCACAAACTGCCGAATATCATCCATAAATTTAATCCGTGCGAGTCCGTCGCTGAGATGTTGCCCTCCGACAATATTCGCAGTATTGATGAGCTTGCGGGCTTCAAGATTTATCATTGTTTCAGCCCATGCGCGGGCGTTCTGACCAGGGAAAATTACAATATCCATTTTAATTTTCTCATCTGATAACCAACGTTTACAGATTATCCTGACATCAGAAACTGGCAACAATAAATTGGATAATCTGTCGCGAGCGCAGAATTCGCCGAAGGTATATACCGACGGAAATCATCTTCGTCGTTGATGGCGACCTTGAAAGTGGTGACAGCATAAAAGAAGTGCATTACCCCAGCCGCTCCATCCGTGTCTCCCCCTCCGCCATCGACAGCTGATACAGCGAAAACGATCGGTGCTTCTCAATCAAATGCGCCAGCTCCGGCGAGTGGCTGGTGAGCCAGATCTGCGAATAGCGGCTGGCCTCGGCAATGAGGCTTGCCAGGGCGGGCAGCATCTGCGGATGCAGGCTGTTTTCCGGTTCGTTGAGGGCGATAAATGCGGGAGGGCGCGGGCTTAACAGCGCCACCGCCAGGCATAAAAAACGCAGCGTGCCGTCGGAGAACTCTGCCGGTTCCAGCGGTCTGCTCAGCCCCTCGCGCTGCATCATCATGCGGAAGCGCCCGCCGGTGTTGTCGCTGTAAAACACGCAGCCGGGGAAGGCCTGGTCGAGAATGCGCATCAGCAGCAGCTCGTCGCCAATTTCGACAATGGTCTGAAACGCGGCGGCCAGGTTCGCGCCGTCGCTGGCCAGCACCGGGGAGCGGAAACCCACCTGCGGCGCGCGGATCGCCGAGCCGGATGAAACGGAAAACTCATGATAAAAGCGCCAGTTACGCAGGGACTCACGCATCTGCGACACTTCGGGGTAGAGGTGCGGTTCACCGAGCTGACCGAACACTGACTCGTTCTCATACAGCGTACCGCTGTGGGTCACTTTTTCGTGATGTACGTTGTTCAGGAATACGGCCTGGTTCTTACGCTTCATCAGCTGTGACGACGGACGACGGTGCTGGCCGCTCAGCCAGATAGATTCCTCTTTGATCACCGGATCGAGCTGAAACTGTGAGGGGTAGGGCAGCTTTTCCACAAACCCGACCTGAAGCTCATATTCATAGGTTTCCGTTTCCACCGCCAGGTTCATGCGCCGCAGCTGGTCGCTGCGGGTTTTGCCCGCCCAGAACACTTTCAAAATGCCCCCCTCGTTTGCCAGCGCCTGGGAGAATTGCCCCTGCGCCGCGCTGTGCATCAGGTAAATCGCCTTATAAATATTGGATTTTCCGGTGCCGTTGGGGCCGAACACGATATTGAGCTGTTCCAGCTCAAGCGACATATCGCGAATTGAGCGGTAGTTTTGAATATGCAGATTTTTGATCATCGGGTTACTCCGCTGTGCACGCTTAACCTGTACAGAATTACAGTATTTTACGCTGAGCGCAAAAAAAAGACGACAGTGAGGGTGTCGTCTAAACGGGGTACAGCTTTGGGCCTCTGTGGGTCAATGGGGCCTTCGCTTCTTTCTTATCAGGTAACGGCAAGACGCAGACCCAAATCATCAGGATAGGGATCAAAGTAGTTTTGCGTCATCAGATACCGGTCAGGGTATTCAGCCAGATAATGCTTAAGCAGCGTCAGCGGCGCGAGGATCGGCAGCAGTCCGTCCCGGTAATGCAGGATCACATCACGCAGTTCTCCGCGCTGGCGGCTGTTCAGCTGGTTACGGAAATAGCCCTGAATGTGCATCAGCACGTTAGTGTGATTCTTCCGCGAAGCAGGTTTTTTCAGGATGGTCATCAGTTTGTCGCGATAGGCCACGAAAAACGCGTCCAGATCGTCCCACTCGTGCAGTGATGCCACGAACGGGCCAATTTCACGGTAGCCTGCCTGATGGTGCGCCAGAAGCTGAAGCTTATAGCGGCTGTGAAAGTCCAGCAGAGCACGGCGCGTCAGGCCATTTTTACGCATTACGTTCAGTTCGTGGAGGGCAAAAACGCGCTCAACAAAGTTTTCCCGCAGTACCGGATCGTGCAGGCGACCGTCTTCTTCGACGGGCAGCCAGGGGAAAGTTTCAAGGAGGGCGGCGGTGAACAGCCCGACACCCTCCTTGCGGCCCCGGTTGCCGTTTTCGTCGTACAGCCGCACGCGCTCCATGCCGCAGCTGGGGGATTTTGCACAGACGATAAACCCCGACAGATCGCCGATTTTCGGCAGATAATCTGCCGTAAATGCAGCCATCTTCTGCGTGACGTCATCGTGGGGCGCTTTGCTGAACCGCATTTCTGTCTCGCCGCCGGTGGTCATCACCAGGCGCAGCGCCGGACGAGGCGTGGGCAGGCCGATAGCCATTTCAGGGCATACCGGGCGGAAAGCGACCCACTGCGCCAGCTCATCCATCACAAAGCCCATACGCTTATGCCCGCCGTCAAAGCGAACGGCGGAACCGGTCAAACATCCGCTAATACCCAGCACAGGTTTTGTTGTCATGGTGTGCACCTCCCGATCTCATATCTAAAAGTTACACAACAATGCGAGTTTGTCCAAGTATTGGCGGGATTATTTTTTAATCGTCTTTAAAATCAAGAGCAATCAGCTGCCCTTGTAGGTTGAGTAACCGTACTGGCTGAGCAGAAGCGGGATGTGCAGTTTTTCATTGGTGCGGGTGACGGTGAACAGCACCGGCACTTCCGGGAAGAAGGAGTCCAGCTTTTTGCCGTGGAAGTAATCGGCGGTTTTGAAGGTCACTTTATACACGCCAGGTGCCATATCCTGATCCTGCGGATAAAGCGATTTAATGCGCCCGTCGTGGTCGGTTTTACCGCTGGCAATCGGGGTCCACTTGTCCTGCTCCTGCTTCTCCAGCGTAACGGTCACATCCGCTGGCGGCATACCGGTTTGCTGGTCCAGAACGTGGACGCTCAGGGTGCCTGCCGGGGCGCTGAATGCGGCAGGCGCGAAAGCCATTGCAGCCAGCATCATCAGAGGGAGTGTCTTTTTCATCGTGTTTTCCTGTTGAGTTGTCGGTGACAGGAAAACGTTAGCACTCGCTGCGCGAAAAAATATTCAACTTTTCGTGAAGATTGCCACAGCAGAAAATAATCAGAGGATAATTACCTCAAGGGAAACCTGCTGCTGCCACTGCGCAACCTGCTTTTTCCGCGCGGCGGTGAGTTTGCCGCTGGTGACCAGCAGCCATTTGCGATCCGGGAAAATTTCCGGGGCCAGCGCGGCAGGGGGAACCGGCAGGATGTCGATGCGGTGGCCCTGGCCGGTGCGCGTTAACGCTTCGAGCCAGATTTCACACGGGTCGTTGAGGTACCAGCCGCTGATGAGAACGTTATCGCCCGGCGCTTTTTTATCGCCCTCAAGGCAAAACGAGGTATAGGCGATGAGGATGCCGTCGAGGATCTCACGCAGCGTCATGGCGGCGGCGACGTTGGCCGATATCTGGCTGCGCAACGGACGCAGCACGTTAGTGACCAGCTCTGGCCTTGGGTATTCGCGTCCGGCGTCGTAAATCATCTGACGCAGGGATTCAATTTTCCCCTCCTGCAACTTTTGCATCATGGCCTGTTGCAGGGTTTGCCAGTTATTGGCGCGGCGCGGCACAGGGCGTTCCAGCAGTGATTTAACCTGACCGATAGGTACGCCTTTTTTTACCCAGTCGAGGATTTTCAGCGCCTGCTGAACGTCCTCATCGCTGTACAGGCGGTGACCGCCGTCCGTACGCTCGGGTTTGAGCAAGCCATAGCGTCGCTGCCACGCCCGCAGCGTGGTGGCGGTGATGCCGCTGAGTCTGGCGAATTCGCCGATGGAGTAAGCCATGTCTGCATCCGAAGAGAAGGAGTTGTCTCAATATACTACGAATATTCTCCGACGGGATGAAGCGCCGCACGGGTGCGCTACACTTAACGTCCAACCGCGTAAATGAAAGGAGTTCTCATGAGGCTATGGCCTGTAGTTACCGGTGTCGCCATTGCGCTGACTCTGGTTGCCTGTAAATCTCCCACGCCGCCGAAAGGCGTGCAGCCCATTACCGGCTTTGATGCCAGCCGCTATCTCGGCAAATGGTATGAAGTCGCCCGACTGGAAAACCGCTTTGAGCGCGGTCTGGAACAGGTCACCGCGACGTACGGCAAGCGCAGCGATGGCGGTATCAGCGTACTGAACCGCGGCTATGATCCGGTGAAGAACAAATGGAATGAGAGCGAAGGAAAGGCGTACTTTACCGGCGAACCGACTACGGCTGCGCTGAAGGTATCGTTCTTCGGCCCGTTCTACGGCGGATATAACGTGATCAAGCTGGACGATAAGTACCAGTACGCGCTGGTCAGCGGCCCGAACCGTGACTACCTGTGGATTTTATCGCGCACCCCGACCATTCCGGATGCGGTAAAACAGGACTACCTGAACACCGCACGCGGTCTGGGCTTCCGGGTCGATCAGCTGGTGTGGGTGAAGCACTAACCTACTGATACGAAAAGGTGATGCTTGCCAGGGCATTGGCCGAGCCGGGGACCAGGTCTCCGGTTCGGATGTACTGCGCCTGGAACGGCAGCGACAGCGTTTGTGCTGCGCTGGTGGTCTGGATGAAAAACTGTCCCGTCGTGCCTGCGGCCGAGCTGTCTGGCCCCATCATCAGCGGCCCGGTACCGTTATAGAAAAACTGCACGCCAATGCCGGAGGCCGTGGAGTCCCCGGTCAGCGTCACGACCGACGAGATATTTGACGGTGTGGTCTGATCGGTCATCACTGCGTTAACCGCCACGTTCTCATCGCAGGTCAGGCTGACGTTAAACTCCCCCGACGGCGAGGTGCTGCCTACGCTGGGCAGCGTGTGAACATCAATGGTGCCCAGGTCGACGTTGGCGCTTTTTGTGCCTACCGTGCAGCCGCTTGCCGTCACCGTGATGGTGGTGGGGTTGATGATCACCTGCGCGGTTTTCACTTCGTTGTTATAGGCCGTCAGGATCGCCGCGTTAATGGTCGGGGTCTGGTATACGCCGGATTTCAGCGGAACGCCGGTCTTGATAAACGTCACTTTTGCTGACCAGCCCAGTGCGGTGGCGTAACCGTTAGTCCCATCGGCCGGATAGCTCTGCGTAATGCCCGTCTGCATCGGCACATAGGTGGTGCCGTTATAATCTTTGAGCCCAAGAATGAAGCCGATGCCGGGCACGCCCGTTTCAAATACCATGTAATTTGCGCCATCAAGAATAACCGTGATGCCGGTGGCGGTTATACTGCTGCTCGGCTCCAGCGTCCCTTTGGAGCAGGTAAATACCAGGCCGCACCAGAACACTTCCGAGACGCTCGCAGAGGCGCTCCATTCAGAGCCGATCGTCTTTCCAGGCACGATGGAGTCTGCCGGGCCGGACCATGACATGGGTGTTGGCGAAAGGGTGATATCCGATGTCCAGGAGAGGGCAAGTGCCTGAGAGGACATAAAAAACAGGGCTAAAAACAGTAAACGCATTATTGATACTCCGTCGTCCAGGTCGCCACTGCCGAAACGTCTCCGGCATTGACCGGCGCACCCGTGGCGGTCAGTCGCGCATAGAAGGTCATTTTTACGCTGTCATCCCCCGCCGCGCCGTAAGCAGCGGTTTGGGTGTCCAGCGGAATAAGTACGCTGTCTTTATCCAGAATCTGCACTGCCACGCCGGTCGCGCCACCGTCAGCGACTTTCAGAAGCTGCGGGTTTTCGTCATCCGGCGTACCGCTGAAGCGGATTTTCACGCCAGCAAAGGTGGGGCCGCACGCTTCAAGGGTGAGCGTGAAGGGCGTTTTGATATTGCTGACCGCCCCCGCCTCGCTAAATTGCTTCACGCCGAGGGTGCCCAGCGGCACGTTTTGCTCCTTCGAATCTTCCGAGACAATGCAGGTATTGCCGATCACGTTGCCGGTCACGGAAACCAGCACGTCATAGCCGCGCGCGGGGACGGTGATGACCATCAGCAGGATCAGGGGGAGGAAACGGACGGTTACTGACATATGGCCTCCTGGGAATAAAGCCCGGTGCGGGCGTGATAATTCTGCGGGTTCAACGCATAGCGGATCGTGCAGCGCTGGGCGCTGTCGCGTCCCCATACGGCATGCAAGGTTCCCTGCGCTGACAGGCCGGTCAGATACACGCTGCCGCCGTCGCCGACGATACCGCTGGCTTTGTCATCCTCTGACGAGACCAGCGTGCCGAAGGGGAGCACGTCTTTAGCGTGACGTACGATAAACATCGCTTTTGCTCCCTGACGCGTGGTGAGGGTGGCGCGAACCAGTGCCCCGTCGGTGGGAATTTTATTGGCGATGGCGTTCTCAAGTTCCACGTCATTGCCCACGGCGGTGACATCCAGCGCAACCTGATTAACGCGATACGGCGTGGCGTACGGGATCACCGCATAGCCCCGGCTGTCGGTTTTGATGCCCTTGTGGTTGAGCACGGCGACATGGCTGGCGCCCGGGGCTTTCACCAGAATATTGGTGTTCCCGAGCGGCTGGCTCAGCGTCAGACCATCCTCATGCAGCACCGCTCCGCCGCTCATCCCGTAGCTGAGGTTGCGGGAGTCACCGGCGTAGCTGTAGCCCAGGTTATAGTCTCCCCACGCGCCCTCGTATTGCAGCGCGGCATCGCCGCCGTAGTGCTGCTGCGCGCTGTAGCGCTGGTTGACGCTATAGAAAAGATTCTCCTGCCCCGGCAGATAACCACTGACACCGGTACTGGCGGTGGTGCCAGCGGGATCCGCATGGGTAGCGGTAAAACGGAGACGGGTCGACAGCGCCGGATTACCCAGCGGCACCGACAGGGACAACGCGAGGATATTGTCTTTCTTGTTGTCGTACAGGCCAGAGCTACGCTGGGCGCTGATGCCAAGCGACAGGTTACGAAACGTCGCGTTCCACGCGAACTGCAAACTTTGCGTGGTTTTTGACGTATTCCAGTAGGTTTGTTGATCCCAGGACAGCGACAGCGCGCCGTATTCGCCCATCGGCTGCGACAACAGCAGCTGATTTTTTGCCTTACGCGACATATGCAGGTTGTAAACCGTGTCGTAGTGAGTGGTGACGGTGCCATCGTCTTCCACGGTCTGTTCTGGCGCTCCGCCCGCCATGCCTTTGTAAGTGGTATCGCTGAGAGTATAAAACCCTGCCGTTGAGTAACGCAGCGAGAAGAAATTGACTCGCGTACCGATATCGTTCAGCAGCTTGCTGTACCGCAGGCGCACCGAATCACCGGTGTAGTGCTGGTTATCAGCCAGCTGGCTGCGGGCATGGGTGAGGTCGAGAGAGTAGGCGCCAAAGCGGCCGAGATTCTGCCCGATCCCGAAGGCCAGGCCGGTGTAGCGATCGGAAAACTGCGCCCCGCCATAAAACGTGAGACCGTATCGCCAGCCCAGGAACAGCTCGCCCTGCGCGAAGGAGGGCGAGATCTGATTGCCCGCAGGGCGGTATTTCCCCGCACCCAGAGCATATTTGACCTGACCGTTACGCACCAGATTCGGCACGCTGGCAAAGGGCAGGGTGTATTGCGTCTGGCTACCGTCGCTCTCCTGAATGGTGACCGCGAGATCGCCGCCGGAAGAGGTCGGATAGAGATCTTTCAGCACAAACGCCCCCGGCGGAACGGAGGTTTGATAGATGACGTTACCGTTCTGGCGAACCGTCACCGTGGCATTGCTGCGCGCGATGCCGCGCACTTCAGGCGCGTAACCGCTCAGGCTGGCGGGCAACATATTGTCATCGGTCTTCAGGGCAATCCCACGCAGGCCAACGGCGTCAAACACCTGCGAGGAGGTGAACGTTTCACCGGCATAAACCTGGGCACGCAGGGCGCGGATATCCCGCTGTAGCCAGGTCTGGACGTGGGTGAGCTCGTTACTCTCTTTGGTCCACGTGGTGAAATCACGCAGCCGCCATGCGCCCAGGTTGGCGCCGCTGTTCAGGCTCACAAACAGCTGTTGTTCCCGCGTGCGCGTCTCGCCCCGGTAGTCATTATTCGCGCCATTGACCACATAGTTCAGCCACGCGGCAGGGATGCCGGACTCCCAGCTCTCCGGGCTGACGTATCCGCGCGGCAGAGCGCGCATCGCGCTTTGCGGTACGGTGAAGTTGAGGGTAAGCGTCCTCTGGTCAAAATCAAACCGGGTATCGGCGAATGACTGGGTTAAAAAAATGCAGCGCTGCGCAGGCGCCAGCTCACCCCCTTTAGCCTGACGGCTGTCGATGCCAAGTGCGGCGAATTGTGCAGGCGTAAGGCACGGCAGGGCTTCACCGGCGGTGCTTTCAGCGACGCGAAACGTGACGTTACCTGTGAACGCGAACTGGGTATTGATATACACGTTAAGATTGTACTCGCCCGGCGGCAACGCGCTCCCGGCGTTGACCCAGGCGAGATCGGCGCTGTTGGCGCGCTCGCCGTTGAGAAACGCAGGATTAAATTGCAGCTCGCTTTCGGCAGCCACGGCTTGCCGAATCACCAGGGCGATCGCCGTGGCGCACAGGATTTTAATTTTCATGTGGTCACGCCTTACTGTTTTTATTATTGGGACAATGACGTGCGGGTGACGGGCGTCCAGGCCCCATAATCGTTAATCGTCTGGTAGCTCATGCTGCTCGCATGGCTGAAGGTGTCTGCCAGCGTCACGCTGGCTTTCGGCGGTACCATGACGGGCGATACCGGCCTGCCATCAATTTTCACGTTAATGGTGGTGAGGTAATACGGCGTTGGGTTGGTCAGCGTGACCTTGCCCGCGCGGTAGGCGCCGGCAAGGTTTTTCCATGCCTCCCCTGCACCTTCCCTGAGCCGCTCCGGGCGATAAAAGACCTTGATGCGGTTGGCAGAGGCGAATTGCAGCGAATTGCCGGAACCGTTTTTAACCTGCTGTGGGATAGCTTTGACCGTCATCCAGTACAGCGTCTCGCGATCGGCTGGCAGGGCGTTGCCGCTGAACATGATTTTCACCGCGCTTTCGCTGGCGGGCTTCATGACGTACAGCGGCGGCGTGATGACGAAGTCGTTGGTACGGCTCCCTTTCTCGTCTTCCATCCATGACTGGATCAGGAACGTGGCATCAGGGTGGGTATTTCTTACCTGCATCATCGTCTGCGTAGCCGCGCCGATGTAGACCAGCCGCGTTGCGCCTAACCCCACGCCGCCTGCATACACGGCGGATGAACATAACGTGCCAGCCAGACAAATCCATGTGTTTACGCGCATAGTGCGTCTCCTGAAAGCTGAGTCAGACCCGGCCAGCAGACCGGGCCTGAAGATTACGAATAGGTCACGGTGTAGGTGGCGACCGCGCTGGCATCACCCGCCGTGGCGTTGCCCAGTGGGGAGTAATATTTCGCGCTGAAGTTCAGGGTGTTCGCCCCCGCACGCAGGGGGATCGCTGCTGCCGGCTCACCCAGCCTGACGACGTTGCCCTGTTCGTCATAAAGACGGATAGCGACATGCTGCGCCGAGCCCGCGCCGCCGTTTACTCCCGCGGCCAGGCTATTCACATCGGTACTGTCCGGCGTACCGGTGAAGGTGATAGCCACGGTCGTTGCGGCGATGGGGTTATTTTCCGTGGACGCGGAGGTATCGGCGATTTCGCAATCCTCCAGGGTGATGGAGAAGGCTTTTGCGGTACTGGCTTCACTGCCTGCGGCAGCCAGCGTGGCGGTACGCACTTCCCCCATGTCGACGTCGATATTGGCGCTACCGGCGCTGATGGCACAGGCGGAGGTCACCACTTTACCGCTGAAGTTAACCGTGCCGCCGCTGGTGGCGGCGGCCAGTGCTGAGCCCGCTGGCAGCAGGGCGGCAATGCTTAATGCCAGCAGAGAATGGCAAGTAAGGCGTGCTTTCATTTCATAGTTCCTTGGTTTTTTTATTACGAGATTTGCTCTGAAAGCGGCAGGTCTAACTGGTTAAAAAGACCAGCAAATCTGTCTTATTCCTGAGCCCGAGTTTCCTTATCGCTGAGCTTTTTAAGGCGCTCACGCGGCGATAAGAAAGTTTCTCCAGTTCTGCGATGTAACGTATATCCAGTCCGTTCCTGAGTTCCTTTAATACCCTCCTTTCTCCAGGCGTCAGCGATAACGCCGCTGGCTGCTTTTGGGGCCGATAATGGCTATCGACCATTTTTGCTAGCTTTATCCGCCACTGATAAACCGTGTTCTGTAGCGAGATATAGGCATCAATATCTTCCCGGACCCATAACAGGGAATGGGCAGAGGTTGAGTACAGGCAGATCATCACTTCAGGGTGCGTGGCTTTGATTTTTTTTAAATATTTCAGTGAGTCATACCCTGTATGGTATTTCTCTGCGCCGGATATAAATAAGATATCGACACGAATCGACGACAGCGCCTTATCCAGTTCCTGATAACCTCCTTCGATGATAATGATGTGAAGGTCGTCGCGGATGCTGCTTAATAATGTTTTAATGCCGTTTCTTGCATAATGATCGCCGCCCATCAGTGCAACAGTTATATGCTGTGTTATTTGGCTATTGTTCGTCATGTTAATCCTCGATTTATAATAGTAATCAGGCGAATTATTTATAAGGTTATCGCCAGTATTCTCGAAGCAATGACGTATTGCATAGTGTAGGCCTACTATACGTCGGCCAATAAAGAGGTAATCTGAATTAATCTAAAATTGTATTAATTACTAAGATCGAGACCGGTTACGACGCTTCCCTCTGATTGGTCTTATTCCGCTTCGCTTTCTGTAAATTATGATAGCTTCTATTTTTAATGAAAATTTAGCTTTGATAAATGTTTTGTAAGGAGTTTGTCGTCTGGTGTCAGTGCGGGTGTGAAGTTGCTGACGGGGAATAACAATTTACGAATGTTATCATCGATAAAAACTGATAGAAAGGTGGCTGAAAAGCATACAAAAACCATATAAGTTATTGATATTGTTCTGGTTGAGAAAAGTTAAGGCTTAAGGGTGCTGAATATTTCAGACACGCATGTCCGTGGCGTACAATGTTTTTTTATGTAGGTATTTGTCAATGTCAAGAGGCGAGGAGTGCGCCAAAAGGTGAGGCTCTGATAAATGAGATGCTGCCGGTAGTGAGATACTTCTGTGGAGCGGAAATTCACTTCACAAAACATCATAATGAGGATGATCGCGGATGAAGTGGCTCTGCAAGCCGCATTCTACAAGGGTTGAGTTCTTATGCAGGTTCAGTGAAGCTTAAGGGATGAAATATAAATTAAGATTTTTCGCCAATGGCGAAGATATACAGCATGCCGTTAATCAGTCACATTAATCCCGACGTGAATGTCATCCCATACATGCGGTGACCCAGGTTCAACATCTGTTAACCGGAGAATTCATACTGCCCCTATGCATAAGCATTACATTATAAATAATATCGTCGAATTTCATCCTGCGGCCAGCACGTTACGTGATATCAACAATCCTGACCGTGTGGTTGTGTTAAATTCGCCAGCAGGCCGATGCCTGTTGTTATTAATCGACAGAGCGGGGTCGATTGTCACTCAGCAAGAGTTCCTTGATATTGTCTGGCAAAGCCGCGGCATGCTTGTCTCCTCCAATACCTATTACCAGAACATCTCCATCCTGCGCAAAGGGCTCAAAAAGATTGGTTTTGAAACTGACCCTATCGTTACCATTCCGCGGATTGGGTTGACGCTGGCAAGCGACACGCAAATAACCGTCAGAGAGTCTTCACCTGTCGCGCCTCAACCCGCAGAGGAACAATGTGTGGAGGCGCCAGCGATCGAGGAGGTCTCTGCATCCTCCGCGCCAGCAACGCCCGTTGCCAGGAAGCCCACGCGCTGGCTGGCTGTTGTCATGGGGCTATTGATCGTCCTGGCCGGGGCAGGCGTGACGGGATATATGAACGCCACAGAAAACCGTTTTGTTGAGGATTACCGTTTTGCGGCATCCGTCGGAGCCTGTCGCGTTTATCTTGCGAACGACATTCAGACTCACGCTGAACGCGCTTCCGCGCTGACCTATGTGGAACAATTCAAGGCTGAATGCGCGCAATATCCCTGGGTTTACATCAGCTGGTACGCTCTGCTTCCTCGTGCGTCGGTTATTCGCTGCGACCGGCCAATGAAAGAACCGAACCGCTGTATATCTGATTATTTCCTGAAGGATAGCTAGCATGACTCGTTTTCGGCAGATGCTGTATATCATCGTGACGGGCCTCGTCACGGCAGGTGTGCTGACGGGCTATTACCTGTGGCACCGAACTTACGTTCAGCCTTTTTCATGCCAGGCTAATCTGGTCCAGCACCATCCGGATGAGACGCTGACGGTCTGGCTGAATTACACCTTCGACGGGAAATTCGGCACCCTGAGCATGAATGGCCGGGCAAAGAGCGATCCGGGTAAAACCATCGACAGGAAAATTTCCTTTCGGGTGGAGAGACAAGATCATCTCTATTTGCTGACGTCAGAAAAAAATATGACGTTCCCGGACGATAATGTTGACGACAGCTGGCTGGAAAAATATGAACCGCAATTTTTTGTCTATCCGGGCAAGAGTATTTATATGCGGATCAATGAACAACATAATGGTAACTATATCTTTACCTTAGGAACATTACCGACATATGTGTGTCGTGGTTCAAAAAAAGAATGATATAAACGAGAAAAACATTATATTTCCCTCCCTTCTCATTTATGCTTGATTTAAAATATCAGGATTATCTTAGAAATATAAAGTGCGACAGATCATGTTGCGATAATGTAATTAATTTTAAATTTGGCAAGTAAATGAAAAGTGTATTTGACTCCTCCGATGGGGGGAAATCAGTACCGGAAAAGTGTCTGCATATTGGGTTGATATTATGGCCCCGTTATTCACTCCTGGCCGTCTCCGGGTTGCTGGAGGCGCTGCGTTATGCAGCGAAAGCTCAGGATAAATTAGCATTTAAAATCAGCCTGATAAGTGAATTTCCTGATATCCCGATTATCAGCAATGCGGGGATTATCATGAGACCGGATTCCACCCATGCGCCGCCGGACAGTTTTAACTACCTTGCTGTTATCGGCGGTGAATTGCAGTATCTGGACTTAGGGTATCAGGGGGATAAAGCGTATCTGGCACATGCCCACCATGCCGGGGTTCCGCTCATTGGCATTGGCACCGGCAGTTTTGTCCTCGCACAGGAAGGATTGCTGAATGAACGACGAGCGTCCATCCATCCTTTCCACCTTGATGCATTTCGGCAGGCTTTCCCGCTGGTTTATGCTGAGCAAGGGTATGATTTCATCGACGATGGCGATGTGCTGACCTGCCCGGGCGGTATTTCCACCCTGACGCTGGCAACTGAGCTTATCCGCGCCCATGCCGGGGATGATATCGCCAGCACCACCTGTCAGCGTTTGTCGCTCGTTCCGCATGAAATTGCCACCCCACGTCCGGCGAATCTTGCGCTTATCCCTGACTCGCGGTTGCGCCGCGCCGTCATGCTGATTGAACAGTTCCTGACCCGGCCGCTCACCACCGCCGGGCTTGCGCGAGAAGTGGCATTGAGTGAACGCCAGCTCAACCGCCTGTTCCACGCAGAATTCGGCAAAACGGCCCGCGAATTTATCCGCAGCGCCAGGCTGCGCTATGCTTGCTGGCTGCTGAAGAACTCACAGCAAAGCGTGACGGATATTGCGCAGCGGATGGGATTCAGCGACTGCGCGCACTTTATTCGTCATTTCCAGACGGAGTATGGTTGTACGCCTGGCGTGTGGCGCACGTCGCAGAGCTGAATATCATTACATTGCTGCCCTGAAACTTTACTCAACCGGAATATCACCATGAAAATAGAAGCCGCACACCCCTCGCAATTTGAACGCCTCGTCGCAGTCTGGGAGTCGTCAGTTCGCGCCACGCACCGCTTTTTGCAGGAAAGCGATATCGCGGCGCTGCGTCCGTTATTGCTCAACGCATATTTGCCTAATCTCAGGGTTGTGATTGCCCGGGATGACGTGGGTATTATTCACGGCTTTTTGGGCGTGGATAAAAATCGCATTGAAATGCTGTTTGTGGATGATGCGAGCCGGGGGAAGGGTATCGGGAAAATGCTGCTGCAATATGCCATTGCAGAATTCGGCGTAAATGAAGTGGATGTGAACGAGCAGAATCCGCAGGGGGTGGCGTTTTATCGTCATATGGGGTTTGAGCAGGTCGGGCGCTCGGCACTGGACGGGCAGGGGAATCCGTTTCCGCTGTTGCATATGCGGTTGAGTGGACAGGCTTAACGCCCTCTTCTGTAAAAGAGGGAGCCTGCAAGCTAGTTACTGGTTATTTGCCCGATAATTACGCCGCGCAATTTTTCGCCATCAAAGTAATAAGAGACGGTATTGTTCTGAACAAATCCATCCTGTACAGGTGTCTCCTGATAAAGCAGGATCTTTTTTCTGTTGCCGATTGCTTTTTTGCCGAACAATTCAACTAAATCCCCGTGAGTGGCATTTAACAATGGAACGCCAGAGACTGAGACACTGACTCGTTCCGTTGTATTCACACACTCTTTATGGATGCCATCCCTGGATATGGCTAGCGCAGTTAACAGCCCTGCACCCATTTCGTTATCTGAAATGAACCAATAATTGGTGCCATCGTCGTCATGAAGGCAGATCCAGTGCGCGGAGCTGTCTTTCTCCACGTATGTACTGAAAATCTGAGACAGATGAGTAACTTCCATCTGAACCGTTTTCTTGCCGATCGTGATGGTCGGGGAAAGGGGCACTATGGTTGAAATTTCCGTCAGCGAGCCGTCTTCATCGTAATACTGTGTTGCGAAGCCGGTCATTTCAGATGCTGAGACGTGCGAACTGACTGCAACGAGTAATGGCAATGAACAAATTAAACGCTTCATTTGACAATCAACACCGTATCGTTGCTTTTCCAGATGCTTCTTCTCGCACTCAAAGGAGCAATAATGCAGCCCTCTGAAGAGTCATCAGGGTGCAAACTGCTTTTACCATGAATTTTAAATGAGTCTCTGCCACACATATCATTTGTCGAGTAGGGCGTGAGGCTGAGGGTATATTTTCCTGTGTGGGCAGAATTATGAGGGGAACCAATTGTGTATTTCCCTCGAGGTAGAGGCCCACTGTGTTTTACACATTCTTGAGATGGATCGTTTTTGTAACCACTTGCTCCTGCATAATCTGCATCGAACTGATAAACACCATCAAGATAAAATTTGTGCACTTTTACATTATATTCCCAGGACATACTTTCTCCTTAAGCGCGTTCCTTCCAGGTATCAGAATGAATGATGTTTCCATCTATGTAATGCCATGTAATTTTTTCATATGTTAGATCTACATATTCACAATGTGTATAGCGTTCGTTTTGCAGTAGTTTAATGTCAAACATGAGTGGTTCAATTTGAACTACTCTTGCATTTTCTAAAGTTGTCTTAAAGTAAGCCTCTTCGAGCCCGTTATAGTTGATCCTGTAAAATATAAATTCTGCTCTTGTTAGTGTTTGTCCAGTGCTCAAGGCCTTGTATAGATATGAGGATGAGGAATCAATCTCTTTCATGAATGCATAGGTGCTACAAATACGTTTTGAAGTGATTTTTCCGGAGTGCTTATCAATAGGTTGTTCGATTGAGTGCATAAATTCAATAACTTCTATTGAGCCTTCGCGATCTTTTACATCGACAGAGCCTTTAATTCTCCGGCCTGCATCGTCCTCAAGCCATAAGTAAACAGGTGTAGCCATCTCAATCTCCTTTTATAGACTGAGGGAAACTACGCTTCATTATGGATTTAAATTGTGACATTTATTTCAAAATAGAAAAGAAAATAAAATATGGAAGTGGGACTTAAAATTGCTCTTTGCGATGTATAAGTTTCTCAAATATATTTCCAAAAATTATAACATTGAATTATGATTTCGTTGCCATCGTAAGATAAATGCTAAGTAAAAATAGCATCAGGTATTGAAATGATGAATGTCATCAAATATTGAACTTGTAAGTTAGCATTACATGTTGGGTTCGATTGCTTTTTGGATGTTATGGAAGAAATCTGGCATTCTATATTGTTTTTTATGTTGGCTGCATGCCCAGCAGCCAACTTGATAACAGTGGGAACGGTTATGATAATTGCAGGCTCGCCAGCGTGTTCTCGATCTGGCATAACTTTGCTTTAGTGCGTTTGTAATCGTCCAGAATCCTTTGCTCCTGCTCGTTATACGCCACTAGAACGATGCATCCTTTCATGACCTTTACCGTGACCTGCTGTCCGGTATCAAACCCCGCCGCGCGCAGCCACTTGCCGGAAAGGATGATTTTCGGCGTGGATTTGTCGAAAACATTCGGGCGGTATCCCACAATTAACGAACGCTCGGTTCCGGATTGGTCGGTGTCTGGGGTAGAATGCGAATCAGCCATAATCAACTCCTTGATAGTTGGTGAGGTTAGACGCTCCGATTGTGTTCCCGCACATAGGAGCGTTGCTAGTAGAGGAGGTTTAGGTGGCCTCCTATATGTGTCAGAGTAGATGGATAGGTGGCCTCATGTCAATCGTATCGCGCGAAAAAAAACCAAAAGGCGGCGGACAATCTCCGCAGTTTAAGATGCGTATTGATCCGGCATTGAAGGAACAGTTGGATGCAGTGGCAGCTGAGGAAGGGGTGAGTCTTGCTAGTTGGTTGAAAGAACTAGCGAGGGAAGCGCTAAGGAAGAAAGGAAAAGAACCAAGAGGGTGATTAATTTCCCAATGGGATTTAATTACTGATTGAAGGTTAGGTATGTAAGTTAGGATTGGTTATTTTTAGAAAGATAATCATAAAAAGAGTTAATTAACTTTATGTCATCCTCTCTTTTTAAGCCAACGTGAAAGAAACCTATACATGCTGATATAAGAGCTTTGCTGGTAAGTTCACTATATCGGCTGGCATATAACGGTTTTGTTTGACGATAAAGCGACCATGAACCATGTACGATTTCTGAGCGATAGTTATACATTTCTTTTGCTATGCTACTCCAGTCGCTGTTGTCTTTATGGTACATATTCAGCAGAAGTGTAACTCTACTTATAAATGTGGAAGTGATGTTATCTTTTGTGTGTTTACAAGGCGTTCAAGTGCTGTAGTTAGTTTTACGATTTTTGATGAGTCATCATTATCTTGCATTGCACTTCTAAAAATAAATATTGCATCTATGAGCCTATCCACCAAAACGGGATTCGATTTTGGGGTTGTTGCATGAATTATAATCTGTTTTATTATGCTACCAAGTTCTGATGCATTCTCTTGTTTGAATTTTTGCCAAAACACTGCGCTATGAACAATTGTTCCTTTGCTCGAAAAACAATAATTGTATCCATCATCATTATTTGTAATGTAAAAGGACTCGTAGTTAGGATACGGGTTTAATGATAAAGCAACCACGTCTGAATCTATTTGAAAATGTTCACTAAATAATTGTATTATTCCAACGATAAAGTTGGCGATTTGCTTAGATAAATACTTCCTTCTCTCTTTAGAGCAGTTTTTTATGGTTATTTTAAGGAAGTGTTTATAAGGATGTAATTGTGAATTACAAAACTCTTCGGCTAGTTCAATTACGTCGGTTGTAAAATTGGGTTGGATATCCGAGAAGATGTTTTCTTTGGGAATGATCGAAGCGATACCTAAATTTATCTCATCTTTTTCTAGACCGTTGGCTAGTATCGGGAAATAAAAATCTTCGTCGAGTAGACTGTCTTTTATTCTATTGACCACTTCATTAAGTATTTTAAGCCAACCATCATGATCTATATTTCCATCACCAAGAAAGAAATGATTATAAAATATCTTTTTAAATTCAATATAAAACTCATTGGTTGTTGAGTTCATCTCTAAGTTTACTTCTTTAATGAGTTCATTTAACATATGAAGTATGGCAGATTTAGATTTGTTAGAAAGTTTTATTTCTCTTCTTAGGTCATGTTTATATTCTTCAGTGAAATCATTCGGTGAGCTTATAGACATGCCTAATCCAGCCAACCCTTCCCCATACTCTTTTTGAAGAAATTCATTGTAATTTTTATTTTTCAATGCTTTAAAAATCTCATCATCAATTCTTATGGATTCAGAGATAATAAAACGCATTGTGTTAATTCTGGCTTAAGTAATTCTCATTTTATTAATTCTTAATTTTAATGATAGTAGGTGTTATAATAATGTATTTAGGAAGGATAGTTAAATTTCTAATGAATTTTATGGGGGGGATTTAAAATTTTGGCGGAAGATCACAGGAGTTCTGTTTTTCATATAACACATTGTATTCATTGATTTTTATATATTTAACTACCATTTGTTATACACATTGCTATACACATTTTCTATATTGACAAACTATCTATTTATAAGTCACCAGTGATAAATTTCTTTAAAAAAACTTTTTTTTGGAAAAACTGTTCACACTGTTCACTACGGTATTTTGTTTAATATATTCAAATAGTTATGTAGTGAACGGTTGGTGAACAGTGAATACTTTACTGTTCACTTTTGCCGTTTTGCAGGTAAAAAAAGACCGGCTATTGCCGGTCAGGGTAGGTTATTTCGCTATAGGGTCATCACATTTTGGCAACCAGTCGGCGTTACTTTCCTCTCTGAGTGCCAGATTTGTCTGTATGCCCTGATTTTTTCGGCGCTTCTCATAACTTAGCCCGTACTCTTTCAGCATGGCCGGCAGTCCCTTACCGAACATGGTGAGGCTGAGTGTATTCTTGTAGCCGTGGGCTTCCATATACGCCAGATAGGCATGATACAGATACAGGCGCGGCTGGCGCGGAATGATGTTGGCATTGCCAATATACATACCCTCAGGCTCCGGCAGTGCTTCCAGATAGCCGCAAAAATCAAATGTCGGATCAGCATCGCGTTTAATACTGAGCGCCTCGTCGGAGTTCTGCTGTGACTGGAGCAGAGCACGGGCAGTCATCGGGTCGCTGAACTTCTGCATAAGCTGGCGCACAATTACGGCCAGCTCGCGAGCGATTTTGTTTTTTAGCTGCGGGTCGCGTTCATCCGGGGCAATCTGTTCCGGGAAATGCAGGATCACCCGGCGACGGGAAACACCGCCGCTGCGGTCGGTAAAGCGCATCGGGTTATTGTTCACGGCCAGGATCACCGCCGGAATATGGGTGGAGTATGCATCCTTGTATTTCGGGTCTACCGAGACCGCATCCCCGCCGGTGATGGCCTTTAGTCCTGCCCCGTCACCGCTCCACTTTTCCTGGTCAGGCAGGCGAATCAGCGAGAAGCCAATCAGAGCCGCACGTTCGCGGGGTGATTCCAGCGTTTCGATGGTGGCCGACGTGGCGTTATCTTCCCCGGCAAGCATCGTCGCAATTTCGGCCAGAATACTTTTTCCGCTCCCGCCGGGACCGGTGACTTCGAGAAAGAGCTGCCAGTCGTAACGGTTAGCCAGCACCATAAACAGGGCGGCAAGTATCACGTCGCGCTTTTCCGGTCTGCCACCGGCGGCACGGTCGAGCCAGCGCCAGAAATCCGGGGCGTGGGTTTCGAGTGTTTCACCTTCCACCGGGGGGGTAAAATCGACATCACAGAGCGTGCGCAGCCAGTGTGATTTATGGTGCGGGTTGAATGTGCCGGTGGCGGTATCGAGTACGCCGTTGCGAAAGCCAATCAGACGCCGTGCCGGGGCATCCTGCTGCGGAATAATCAGTTTCAGGGTCTCCACCACCGAGGCAATTTTCCCCGACGAGAACGGGGCGCGCAGACGCTGGAACAACCCGGCCACGTCGCGCGCAAAGTCAGACGGTGGAATGATTTTCCATATCCCGGCCTCATAGCGGGAGAGGAGCTGGCCGTTCGCATCCACGGCCAGCGCTTCGCCGTAATGCTCATGTACTCGCATTGCCTTTTCACTGGTGCTCATGGCGGTAAATTCCGCTTCGCTCATGGTAGTGAAAGGACTGTCAGCCGGTGGCCGGATGGCGTCATAAATCGCTTTCCGCGTTGCCTCTTCGCCGTGCTGCATAAACGCATCATTCCAGTCACCGAATACCGGCGACAGGGCGACAATGCCCTCGCAGGCTCCTGCGGCCACAGCGGCTTTGTTCTGGCCGTCACCGTTAAGGTCACGGTCGGCGGCGAGGACAATCTGACAGGCCGGGTGTTTCTGGCGGACAAGGCTCGCCAGAGAAAGGAGGTTCACGGACGACAACGCCACCATAACGGTTTCACCGGTCAGGTGATGCACGGTGAGCGCGGTCGCATAGCCCTCCGCTATCCACAGGCGTTTTCCGGCCTGTTTTTTTCCTTCGATGGTGTGGCACGCTCCTTTTACCGCCCCGCCTTTCAGGGTGCGTTTGAGACCGTCAGAACTGATAAGCTGAAGGTTAACCAGTGCGCCGGTATCGTCATACAGCGGGACAACCACATCACCGGCGCGAAACGTCACGCCGCCGGTTTTGTGTGTGGCCGACAGTACCGGACATTTCCGGTCGGGGAAGCCCTTGCGGGTCAGGTAGGCGTTGCCGCTGGCCGGTCGGGTTTTCTCCATGAGCCTGACGGCCAGTGCGGCCGCCGCTTTGCGGTCGGTATCGGTTTCAGCCTCTGCGGCTGCAATCACTTCCGGGGCAACCGGCGGCAGGTTGCCGGTCACGGCGTTCACCTTCCCGGCAGCCTCTGATGCGTTCATGCCGAACACTTTCTCTACCAGCTTAAGACCGTCACCCGCACCGCACTGGTTACAGAACCATGTGCCGCGCCCCTCTTTATCGTCAAAGCGGAAGCGGTCAGAGCCGCCGCACACCGGACAGGCCTGATGGCGGTTTTTAATGACCTTCACACCCAGCGCCGGGAGAATGTGCGGCCAGTGGCCGCACGCCTGTTTTACCGTCTCTGTTACGTTCATTTTCATCGTTATTTTCTCCCTCAGTGCATAACAGGCGATTGCATGTGACGGGCACAGAGTTCATCCATCACTGCGAGCCCGAGAAAGGACAACGACGGCGCGGCTTTGAGTGGTCCGGCTTCCATTAAGTCTTCCAGTAGTGCACAGGCAATCTGGCGACCTTTCTCCTCGCCATGCTGGCGCAGGTAGAAGCCCTCCAGCTCGTCGGCAATGGCACTTTCCAGCGCGTCGAGAGTGAGGTGCGGGTAGCGGTGCTGACGTTCGCATACTGTCAGCCACGCACAGGCGACAGCGCGGCGATACAGCGCGGCGCGTAATATGGGCGGTAGTAGCTTTTTCATACGTTACCCTCCCCGGTCAGCCAGCGCTGATTGCAGTGTTCGACCACGCCGTCGAGCTGGGCGGTCATGAGGTAAATCACGGAGGTGAGCTGTAACTGCTGCGCAGGGTCACGACGAATGGCCGTGCAGTCCTGCACCTGCATCAGATCGCCGACGAGCTGGCCGACGTTGCGAAGGTGTTCAAGGCATTCAAGGTCTGCCCGGCTGATGGTGGGCTGATTTATATTTTGCGGCCGTTCTGCACTGTTAACAGGCATAATTTCGTCTCCTGAGGTCGTGCGTATCCCTGCGCAGATACGCACATTTAATATTCGTTATCGTTTTGTAATTACAGATAATGGCGGTAGCTGTTATCCGGTTTTATTTCCGTTTCCGGCCTGAAATTATTTCGCCATTTATACGCCACCGGTGCCGGGCGTTTAACCGGGGGAATATCGTCAGGATATTTATCGATATTCCGCACCCGGTATTTCTGTAATTCCGGGTCTGCGGCAAGCTCACTCAGAACAGCATGGCGGTTTTCAGGACTGCGTTTAAATACGTCGGGAGACTCGCAGGTAAATTCACGCAAAAAACGACCGAGTGGAATTTCTGCCATATCACCAGTAGCGATAATACGAATGAGGATGGTGTAGGTGCGCCGGTAGGGATTCCAGACTTGCCCCGGGCAGCGGTACGGCATATCCCATGGAATACCGTCGGCCAGAATGCCTGACACCACCACGTCAGGAAAGCCTGAACAACGGTATGTTTCACCCGGCTGAGGGAAATCAAACATGGTGCTCCCCTCCGTTCCCCGATGTCGTGGCGAGAAAGTCACGGCACAGGCCTTTGGCTTTCAGCTCTTCCAGTACGTAGCTAACGTCCTCATGGATATAACTAAAAATCTGCGGCAGGTATAGCTGGTGTAGACCGTTCAGTTCACGGTGCAGCAAATCTCCACCAATGAACTGTGAGACGGCGCTTGCGCGATTGAGTTTATGGTACGCCTCTATGCTGAGGTGTTCCTGCATGGGGTTAAGGTCATCACGACGCGCTGAGACGGTCTGAGGTGTGTTTTTATTAGGCATGTGACACCTCCACAACCGGCAGACGGGCGGCAAGGGAAAGCACGTATTCGCGGACAAGGGTGCGACGGGCGGCCAGCTCGTCACCGGCAACGGTGCGGAGCATACAGATACGGGGCTTACGGTCTGCGCGACGGACGGCAGCAAACACAAAGACAAACTGCGGGTGTGACGGGGTGAGGGTCGTAGCCATAGGGGCAACCTCCTTGAAGTAGCAGTTATTGCTACCACCAGAGTTCCTACACTCATGGGTGGTAGCCCGGACGGGGGTAGGAATACCGGCCTTCAAGGAAACCGGCCAGCCCGAGGGCTGCCCCGCCCGGACCACCATTATCTGATACAGGCTGGTGTGAAACCACCACAGCCCAAAAATAAGGTGTGCCTGAGCAACGACGTAAAAAAAGACGCATGGCGCGTCTGGTGTCGCCTTGAAGTAACACGGGTTCCTACGCCCGGCTGTCGATTTTGCGACAGCGACAAAACTGTACCAGGAAACACACAACAGATGCAAGCCAGAAAAAGGGGCTTTGTGAAAACGGTTCTGATTCATGCGTTG
Source organism: Enterobacter cloacae complex sp. CDL013 (assembly GCF_049238805.1). Taxonomy (NCBI): domain Bacteria; kingdom Pseudomonadati; phylum Pseudomonadota; class Gammaproteobacteria; order Enterobacterales; family Enterobacteriaceae; genus Enterobacter; species Enterobacter cloacae complex sp. CDL013. Next base: position 160,997 of record NZ_JBMKGT010000008.1, read on the forward strand.
TATTTCCGGTTACGGTGGGCGATACGTTCTTCCATCCACGCCGTGATTTCAGATTGTAGCCAAGCGACATTCTTACCCCCGAGGGAAACCTGAGCCGGGAAAGCATCACGGGCAATTAAATCGTAGAGCGTGGAGCGGGACAGGCCGCACTGATGAATTACTTCCGGAAGACGTAAAAAACGTTCCTGAGCCGGGGATGAAACCGGCATCGGGTGCGTGCCAGTGTGGGTCGATAGTGCTGATGAAACTGTATGCATAACGCTACCTCGTTAATATCCGCAGAGATCCGGACGTTTCCGTCCGGTATCAGGTAGCGCTCTATTTTGTGAATATTTTGGTCTGATGCAACAAGTGAATTTTGTATGAGGCATGGCACAGACTGTCTGAATTTTGAGCAGCAAAATTTCAAATTGCTTTAAATGACTTTAAATGGCTTCAGGCGGAAATAAGAATTTATCTTCGATTAATTACACCTATGGTTATATGTTAATTAATAGAAATTAACGTAATTATGAGGCAATGCTAAATTTCTATAGCGTGAACAGTTGGTGAACAGTTGGTGAACAGTTGGTGAACAGTCACAACCTCAACTGTTCACCCCTTATCTTACTGTATTAATTGTCTTTTTCTTTTCAGTGAACAGTGGTGAATAGTTATAAGTAAAAAAACAAACGATGAGTAAGGTTTTGCTGAGACCTTTCTCTGGCCAGCCGGGTTTTGAGTGCTGTTTGTGCCAGAACTGCCACAACTGCAATGAATCGAGATGTTGTGTGATGAAGGGCAGAATCATTACAGGTTGAATAAACGGAGAGCCTGAACATGAAACCCGAAACACTCATCACCGCCCTGCAAGATGTAGCCGCTCAGCAGTACGCAGAGAACAGTCCGCACATCACCGACAAGCTGAGCGCATTCACTGCGGCCAGAGACACCCACGCGGCCAGCATGCAGGCGCTGAAAGAGATTGATACGTCCATTGAACGCTGTAAGCAGGAGCGGCAGACAGCCCTCGATGAGAGCGCTGAGGCGGAGCAGGACTGGCGCAGCCGCTTTCGCACCCTGCGCGGCAGTCTCACGCCTGAAATGAAAGCTGAGCACAGCAGGCGTATCGCCAGTCGCGAGCTGGCCGACGAGTTTACCGGCCTGATTGCGGAGCTGGAGGCCGACCGGACGCGCGCCATGCTGACTGCCTGCTCCACCGGCAATAAATACCTTTCAGCGCATGAAGATGCCTTTACCGCTTATGCCGGTGCGGAATGGGCTCAGGCTGTCAATGCGGTTCCTGTCACCCTCATCCGCGCTTTCCTGCTGCGCATTCGTGCCCTCGAAATGAAGGGAGAAAGCGCCCCGCAGTCCGTGGCCACTGGCGAGCTGCGCGATGCGCTGAGTCGTCAGGGCAGCCTGTATCACTTCGATATGACGCAGGAGCCGGTGTTGTCCGTGACGGGCATGCACCGGCCGCAGATTACTGACGTTGATACGGAGCTGTTACGCAGCCCTGCGAAGAGAATGATGCTTGCCAGAAAACTGGCTGAAAATGGCGAGACAAAAGCGGAGGGGTAAGCATGTTTCACTGCCCGTTCTGCAAAACCAGCGCGCATTCCCGCACCAGTCGGTATCTGTCCGATAACGTCAAACAGCGCTATCACCAGTGCATGAACATCGAGTGCTCGGCCACGTTCCGCACGCTTGAATCCATCGACGGGGTTATTCGTTCACCGGCAACAGAGCCGGTCATCCCGGTACCCGCACCGGCGGCCATCGTTAACCGTGCCGGTGCGTAAGCACGGCCAGTCATCAGGAGAAACATACGTGACCATACTGACTCTACAGAAAGCCTTTGAGGCCTGTCAGGCAAACAAATCCGCCTGGTTGCAACGCCGGGATGAACTGAAGCAGGCCGAACAGACATACCGCGAACAGCTTGCCGGTAACGGCCACAGCGGCCGGAGCCTGCAAACCCTGCGCGAGATTATCGACGTGAAAAAATGGGAAATTAATCAGGCTGCCGGTCGCTATATCCGTTCGCATGAGGAGGTGCAGCGCATCAGTATCCGCGACCGTTTAAATGATTTTATGCAGGTACACGGCGCGGAGCTGGCCGCCGCCCTTGCCCCGGAGCTGATGAATTATTCCGGGCAACACTCCGCCGTTCAGCGCTGTGCCATGCAGCATTCACTCGACTGTCTGCGTGAGGCGCTACAGCTCTGGCTGGTCGCCGGTGAAAAAATTAATTATTCGGCGCAGGATAATGACATTTTAACGGCCATCGGATTCAGGCCTGATGCGGCTTCGCGCGATGATAATCGTGAAAAATTCACGCCTGCACAGAACCTGAATTACACCCGCCGCCGTGCAGAACTGGCCGTGCAGTAGTCCGCTTAAAAATCCCCGAAAATCCCGCCATTTTTACGTATAAAAGCCATGCATGCATAGGTGCATGGTTTTGCATGCGTTTTAACAACACTGAATTCCCCGCCAGCGCCAGCACTGGCGCGCTCTGAGGCCGGTCATGCGCCTGCATTAAAAGCGCCCCCTTAAGCGTGCAGGCGTGGCGGGGAGAGCACTGCGCGCCAGAACTGACTAAAGTAATTGATTCAACGGCCAAAAACGCGTAGAAAAAGGTATGAAAATTTTAACCCCTCTCAGTGCTCCCCTTAAAGGATAAATAAAAAATGAGCATTATTCACGTAAATCAAATTGGAAGCAAAATTAATGCGTTATTCGCTGATAAAATTGATAGCAGTGATCTCAATCCTATAGATAAAGAAATACAAACTAAAATATTAACCCGTTGTCTTTCTGCATACGCCGTTTATTGTATTGGAGATACATCGATAGATGAAGCTGCGTCAGCAGTTGTTGATGGTGCCGATGATAATGGTATTGATGCAATTCATTATTCTCCTTCAAGTAAAAGAATGATCATTGTTCAATCTAAATGGAAAAAAGATGGAACAGGAGAGCCTGATAACGGTGACTTAAGAAAGTTTAAAGATGGTGTATTGGATCTCATTAATCTTGAACTTGATAAATTTAACAATAAAGTGAATCTTAAAAAGCAGATGATTGAAACTGCTTTAGGTGAATTTGATACGAAGTTCGATCTTGTTTTAATTCATACTGGTTCAAATACTCTAAGTAAACATAACCAGCAAGTAATGGACTCAATACTTAATGAGTTAAACGATGCTGGTGATGGTACTAGTGAGGATGTTGTTAATTTCCACCATCTAAATCAGGCGATAATACATAGTGGGCTTGCATCTGGTATGGATGGTGAACCAATCGATCTTGAGATTGGTCTCTCGCAATGGGGAAAAATTGAAGAACCACATCAAGGTTTCTTCGGGATTGTAGCTGGCGAAGAAGTTGCAAATTGGTGGGTGAAAAAAGGGAAAAGACTATTTGCCAAAAATATTAGACAAATGTTAGGTGCCACTGAAGTAAATGATGAAGTTAAGAGAACAATTGAAGAACAACCTGAGAATTTTTGGTATTACAATAACGGTGTAACAATTGTTGCCGAATCCATAAAGAAATCAATGGTTGGTGGAAATAGTAGAGATATTGGTTCGTTTAAAGCGAATAATATTAGTATTGTTAATGGTGCACAAACAGTAAGCGTAATTGGTAAATATGCGCAGGATGGCGGGGCGAACCTTAATAAATTACGTTTACCTATCCGGTTAATTTCACTAGAAGGAGCGCCTGAGGACTTTGGTGCTAGTGTGACAAAAACCAACAACCGTCAAAATAGGATCGAGAGTAGAGACTTTGTCTCCTTAGATGACGAACAAATACGGTTGAAAAAAGAATTGTCACTTGAAGGTATTGAGTATAATATAGTCAGGAGTGAGAACGTTAAAACTTCTACCGCCATAATTGATTTATCTGAGGCGACTATTGCATTGGCTTGCGCATCTACGCAAGTTGGTCTGGCAGTTCAGGCAAAAAGAGAAATTGGTCGTTTTTATGACAATCTTAAGAAAGCGCCATATAAAACCATTTTCAACCCACAAACTAATGGTATTTACTTGCGGAATACTGTTTTCGCCTTGCGAAAAATAGATGAAATTATTGGTTCAATGATTGCAAACCTACCTAAAAAATCGGGTAAGGAATATGGAGTTCTTGTTCATGGCAATAGAATGTTAGCATTTCTAGTTTTTAGAACACTGGCAATCCATAAAATTGCAAATAACTTTGATTTTGATATTAATACAATTGACTGGCAGAAAAGCACAGCATGTATGCTTGAGAAATTAATGTTAGAAATTGAAGAGAACTACAAAGATAAATTCCTTGCTACTTTATTTAAAAACGCAAGTATCTGTAAGGCTATATCTGAGAAAATTTAATCATTTTACACTGTGTTATTAAAAATGCCGCTTATGCGGCATTTGGCTATCTTTAATATTAAACTCGGCCATCTAGTTGAATCAGTTATTACTAATTTTGCAGAGTTTATGTATTTTACCGTATAGTACAATCAAATGGTGATGAGTGTATTAAGTTATTTTTTATAATAATTAACCCTTGTCGCCCCCTAAATGTAAGAGGGCGAAAACTATGTTTAAAAGACGGCATTAATTATCTTTATCTTTATCTTTATCTTTATCTTTATCTTTAATTGTTGAATCTATCTTTCTCCGTTCCATTGTTTTGGATATATTCATAACTAACACACCTTTATTTTGCCTTGATGATGTCCTAATGCCCATTTTAGTTGCTATTTCTTTTAGCTCGGCGAGAGATAAATTACTTAATGATTCACTAGTTTCATCGTCTGGTTTCGAGTTTCCTCCAAAGACATATTGTAGTGAAATGCTGTCTTTTATAGATTTAGATAATCTACTATTTATTTGTGTTTGCGTTTTTGGTTCTTTTTTATTGGTGAGCGATGTTTCGCTGTTGCGTGTTTCTAGCAAATTTAATATATCATCCAGAGCATACTCTACACTTTTGTTTGGATAGTGAGCCATTATCTTAGATATATATTCAGCTAAGGAAATTAACTCATGAGTCTTCATTATATATTCTCCAATTTTTCATAGAGTTCGCTAACGACTTTAGTCAGATAATGGCTTTGCTTTTCTGCATTAGGTTTAGAGCGAGGTAAAGATCCGTAACTGAAAACAGTTAAGTTATTTTCAGAAGCGACAGATATTCCATCACCATCTGTAATATAATTTTCGAATACCATATTCGGATGTTGTTTTCTTACATCTTCTATTGTTTCCTCGTGAGTCGCTTTGGGCTTCTCACCATATTCATTTACCATGTTGAAAATGATCCCAAGCATTTCAGTGTCATTAAATTCAATATTTGAATTTGAATATTGAATCATTCCTCTGAAATTTTTATTTAGCTTATCCATTTCTGATTTAATAAGAGAAATACCGACAGTAGAAAGAAAATCTGGAATTGCAGGTATTAGGTATAATTCGCTCGCAAAGAATGCATTCTGTGTAACAAGGTTTATATTTGGCGGGCAGTCAAGGATAATATAATCATATTCATCTGCAACTTGATCTATTGCTTTTTTAATAATTGCCATCTTATCAAGTTCAAGCTCTGTTTCCCTTTGGTGAGATGATGCACTTTTCTTTTCCCTTGCTAACATCATGTCAACGAGTACTAATTCGTGATGGGAGGGTAGTAAATCAACATTAAGCCAAATTTCTCCAGGGCCAGCGGCTATTGGTTGTTTTATTATAGCTGCACGGGTATTGAATGTTTTACCGTCAAAATAATCATCAAATATATTTTTTAATGTGGGTTTTTTTTTGGTGTATACATGGTGTACGTATTTTTTCACTCCAAGAGCTAAATATGATAAATTTGATTGAGGATCCAAATCAATAAGTAGCACTTTTGGTCTTTCATCTGAACCTAGCATTAATCCAACGCCAATATGTAAAGATAGGGTCGATTTACCAACACCACCTTTCCAGTTGATCATGCTTATTATTTTTGCCATGTGAACTCCTTGTTTGAATAAATATTATCACTGTACCATTGCATCATAGAGATTCTTTTTTCTAAATACTGCGCATGGTTATATGTTCCACGAATAGTATTTTTATCTACATGCGCCAATTGCATTTCAATCCATGAGCTATCAAACCCTTGCTCGTGTAGAATTGTCGACATTGTATGCCTAAAACCGTGACCGGTAGCACGTCCTTTGTAACCAAGTAACTCAATCACTTGCGATACGCTTTCTTTCGAGATCGGTTTGCTGCGGTTGTTCCTGCCAATAAAGATGTATGGGTATTGGCCGGTAATAGGTTTAAGCTGTTTAAAAAGGTCAACTACCTGAGTAGATAAAGGAACAATGTGAGGCCTACGCATTTTCATACGTTCTGCTGGAATCTCCCATATACCTTTTTCGAGGTCTACTTCTTCCCACGTAGCAAAACGCATCTCCTGCGTTCTTACACCAGTCAGCATGACTATCTTCGTAGCATTTTTGGTGATGATGCTACCGGTATAGGCTTCGAGATCCCGAATAAAATGAGGCAATTCTTCGGCAGATAGAAATGGATGATGTTTTTGCTTAGGAACGGCCAGAGCGATGGCTAAATCAGGCGCAGGATTGTATTCAGCGCGGCCAGTTATGATTGCATAGCGATAGACCTCGCCGCATCTTTGGCGCACTTTTCTGGTCTTCTCTAGTGCTCCACGCTTCTCTATTCGTCGCAATACTTCAAGCAGTTCTAATGGTTTGATTTCACTGATAGGGCGTTTACCAATGAACGGGAACACATCTTGTTCAAATGTCTTAATGATTTCCTCGCGATAGGCTACTGTCCAGCGGTCAGCTTTGTTGGTGTGCCATTCTCGACATATGGCTTCGAATGAGTTCTCTGTTGAGATTTGCTGTGCCAGCTTTTGGGCTTTACGTTCTTCTACTGGGTCTATGCCGTTTGCTACCTGCTTACGGGCTCTATCGCGTTTCTCACGTGCTTCTGCGAGGCTCACAAGGTCGTAGCTGCCAAATGACATTAGCCGTGCTTTACCGGCAAAGCGAAAACGGAAGCGCCAGCCCTTTGAGCCGTCTGGATTGATGAGTAATGACAGGCCTTGTCCATCGTTCAATGTGTAGGGCTTGTCTTGGGGCTTTGCTCGTTTAATTTGTATGTCTGTTAGTAGCATGTGTATAAGTCAAAAATATGTATAAAAAATCTATACACATCACTATACATATTTTTCACGGATTCAGGGAGAACTTGTCGGACGGTTACGGATGATTTATTCACTATATATATTAAAAAATAAGGAATTTTTAGAATTTCTCGGATGGCTGCGGAGGGGGTTTGGCGGAAGATCACAGGAGTCGAACCTGCCCGGGAACGCTGGCGCCCCCAACTGGATTTGAAGTCCAGCCACCTCACCGGAGATGACGATCTTCCGCGCCTCGATTGCTACATGGAGGCGGGGCGCATTATAGCTACTTTCAGGCATTTACCACATACCCCACACCACTTTTTTCACCTCTCTTTTGACCTGAATCCCCCTGTTTCAGCTAATTCTTAAGAAAATCCTCAGGTTAGCATTTCGTGCTCACCAACTTTTATCCCGATCACAAAAAACAAGAAACGTAATCTCTTAACCAGAAAACGCAATACCCGCTCCTGAAACAATGGTTTAAAACCAATGCAACCGGTCTCAGCGCCCCCTACAGCGTGAAGGATAAAAATATGAGCGAAGTACTTTCAGTAAAAGAGAAGATTGGCTACGGCATGGGAGACGCCGCCAGCCATATCATTTTTGATAACGTCATGCTTTATATGATGTTTTTCTACACCGATATTTTTGGTATTCCCGCCGGGTTTGTCGGCACCATGTTCCTGCTGGCCCGCGCGCTGGATGCGATCTCCGACCCGTGCATGGGGCTGATTGCCGACCGCACCCGCAGCCGCTGGGGCAAGTTCCGTCCATGGATTTTGTTTGGCGCTATCCCGTTCGGCATCGTCTGCGTGCTGGCGTATACCACGCCGGACCTGAGCCTCAACGGCAAAATGGTTTACGCCGCCATCACCTACACGCTGCTGACCCTGCTCTATACCGTGGTCAACATCCCGTACTGCGCGCTGGGCGGCGTGATCACCAACGACCCGACGCAGCGTATCTCCCTCCAGTCCTGGCGCTTTGTGCTGGCGACGGCGGGCGGCATGCTCTCTACGGTGCTGATGATGCCGCTGGTGAACCTGATTGGCGGCGACGATAAAGCGTTCGGCTTCCAGGGCGGGATCGCCGTGCTGTCGGTGGTCGCGTTCCTGATGCTGGCGTTCTGCTTCTTCACCACCAAAGAGCGCATCCAGGTGCCGCCGAGCACCACCTCCATGCGTGAAGATCTGCGCGACATCTGGCAAAACGACCAGTGGCGTATCGTCGGCGTGCTCACCATCCTCAACATCCTCGCCGTCTGCGTGCGCGGCGGCGCGATGATGTACTACTGCACCTGGATCATGGGCTCGCCGGAGGTGTTCGTCGCCTTCCTCACCACCTACTGCGTCGGTAACCTGATCGGCTCGGCGCTGGCGAAACCGCTCACCGACTGGAAGTGCAAGGTGAGCATCTTCTGGTGGACCAACGCCGCGCTGGCGGTGGTCAGCGTGGCGATGTTCTTCGTGCCGATGCATGCCACCGTGCTGATGTTCGGCTTCATCTTCGTTATCGGCGTGCTGCACCAGCTGGTGACGCCGATTCAGTGGGTAATGATGTCCGATACCGTCGACTACGGCGAATGGACCAATGGCAAACGTCTGACCGGCATCAGCTTTGCGGGCACGCTGTTCGTGCTGAAGCTCGGCCTGGCGCTGGGCGGGGCGATGATCGGCTGGATGCTGGCAGGCGGCGGCTACGACGCGGCGGCCAAAACCCAGAACAGCGCGACCATCAGTATCATTATCGGCCTGTTTACGCTGGCACCGGCGATCTGCTACGTGCTGAGCGCCATTATCGCCAAACGCTACTACACGCTGAAAACCCCCTTCCTGACCAAAATCCTGGGCGAGCTGGCGCAGGGCGCGCGCCGCAATCAGCAGGAGTTTGAAAACCTGCCGGTCAGCAAAGAATTGCAGAACTAAGAGGACGAAAGCATGAAAATCAGTGATGGAAACTGGCTTATTCAACCGGGCCTGAACGTGACCTATCCGGTGCAGGTGTTCGACGTGGAGCAGCAGGGCAATGACCTGGTGGTGTACGTCGCGCCGCGTGACGTGCGCGAACGCACCTGGCAGCTCGACACGTTGATGTTCACGGTGCGCCTGTTTGCCCCGCAGGAAGGGATTGTCGGGGTGCGCATTGAGCACTTCCAGGGCGCGCTGAATAAAGGCCCGCACTATCCGCTGAACGTTCTGAAAGACGTGAAGGTAGAGATTGAAAACAACGCCGAGTTTGCCGAGCTGAAAAGCGGCAGCGTCAGCGTGCGCGTCACCAAAGGCGAGTTCTGGGCGCTGGATTTCCTGCGCAACGGCCAGCGCATTACCGGCAGCCAGCTGAAAAACAACGGCTACGTACAGGACAGCAATACCGATCGCAACTATGTGTTTGAACGTCTGGATCTGGGCGTGGGGGAAACGGTCTACGGCCTGGGCGAGCGCTTCACCGCCCTGGTGCGCAACGGTCAGACGGTCGAGACCTGGAACCGCGACGGGGGCACCAGCACCGAGCAGTCCTACAAAAACATCCCGTTCTACCTGACCAACCGCGGCTACGGCGTGCTGGTGAATCACCCGGAAAACGTCTCGTTTGAAGTCGGCTCCGAGAAAGTGTCCAAAGTGCAGTTCAGCGTGGAAGGGGAATATCTCGAGTACTTTGTGATCGACGGCCCGACGCCGAAAGAAGTGCTGAACCGCTATACCCGCTTCACTGGCCGTCCGGCGCTGCCGCCTGCGTGGTCGTTCGGCCTGTGGCTCACCACCTCCTTCACCACCAACTACGACGAAGCCACGGTGAACAGCTTTATCGACGGCATGGCCGAGCGCGACCTGCCGCTGCACGTCTTCCACTTCGACTGCTTCTGGATGAAGGCCTTCCAGTGGTGCGACTTCGAGTGGGACCCGGTGACCTTCCCGGATCCGGAAGGGATGATCCGCCGCCTGAAAGAGAAAGGGCTGAAGGTCTGCGTGTGGATCAACCCGTACATCGGCCAGAAATCGCCGATCTTCCGCGAGTTGAAAGAGAAGGGCTACCTGCTGAAGCGCCCGGACGGCTCCCTGTGGCAGTGGGACAAATGGCAGCCGGGGCTGGCGATCTACGACTTCACCAACCCGGACGCGTGCCGGTGGTACGCCGACAAGTTGAAAGGCCTGGTGGAGATCGGAGTCGACTGCTTCAAGACCGATTTCGGCGAGCGTATCCCGACGGACGTCCAGTGGTTTGACGGTTCCGATCCGCAGAAGATGCACAACCATTACGCCTACATCTACAACGAACTGGTGTGGAACGTGCTGAAAGAGACGGTGGGAGAAGAAGAGGCGGTGCTGTTTGCCCGCTCCGCGTCCTTGGGGGCGCAACAGTTCCCGGTACACTGGGGCGGCGACTGCTACGCCAACTATGAATCGATGGCCGAAAGCCTGCGCGGCGGGCTGTCGATTGGCCTGTCCGGCTTCGGGTTCTGGAGCCACGATATCGGCGGGTTCGAAAACACCGCTCCGGCGCACGTCTACAAACGCTGGTGCGCGTTCGGGCTGTTCTCCAGCCACAGCCGCCTGCACGGCAGCAAATCCTACCGCGTGCCGTGGGCGTACGATGACGAGTCCTGCGACGTGGTGCGCCACTTCACGCAGCTGAAATGCCAGCTGATGCCGTACCTGTATCGTCAGGCGGCTCTGGCGCGTGAGTTCGGCACGCCGATGCTGCGGGCGATGATGCTGGAGTTCCCGGACGATCCGGCGTGTGACTATCTTGACCGTCAGTACATGCTGGGGGATTCAATGATGGTGGCGCCGGTGTTCTCCGAGGCGGGCGACGTGCAGTTCTGGCTGCCGGAAGGGCGCTGGACGCACCTGTGGCACAACGACGAAATCGAGGGTAGCCGCTGGCATAAGCAGCAGCACGATTTCCAGAGCCTGCCGGTCTATGTGCGCGACAACACGCTGCTGGCGCTCGGCAATAATAACCAGAAGCCGGACTATGCGTGGCATGAGGGGACAGCCTTCCAGCTCTTCAACCTGAGCGATGGCGCAACGGCGGTGAGTGAAGTGCCTGCGGCGGACGGTTCCGTGTTGTTTACGCTGAAGGCGTCACGTCAGGGCGACGTCGTGACCTTTACCGGCACGGGAGATGCGCAAAACTGGTCGGTGTGCTTGCGCAACGTGCAGAAGGTCGGCGGCGTAAAAGGCGGTTCACATGCGGGCAGCGAGTGGGGTGTGGTGGTGAAAGCCGAGGGGGATGAGGTGGTGGTTCACCTCTGAGCTGGAAAAATGCCCGGTGGCGCTTAGCTTACCGGGCCTACATGAGATCGTAGGCCGGGTAAGGCGAAGCCGCCACCCGGCTATTTACTGTGCCGGAGCCACCGTCGACACCACACCACCCGTCATCGTCTGTTGCACCTGCTGTTTATCCATATTCACCGCGCTCAGCTTCCCGTTCACCGTCGGCTTCAGCGGCGCATTCGCCTGCACGCTGCCGCTGGCGGTGAGCTGAATATTGCCGTCGCCCGTAATCGGCAGCGCTGGCCAGCCCCACTGCTGCAAGACGTTGAGTGGTACACCGCGCCCGTTCAGGCTCACGGTGGTCTGCCGCTGCGGCAGCTGTGAAACCGTGGCGGTCGCCTCCAGGATCCCTTTCTCGGTAAAGGCGCTCAGATCGGTAATATTTACCGTTGCGGCGTTGGCATTCAGCGCCAGCGACGGGCGACGCACGTCGACGCGGTTAAAGGTCGCTGCCGCCCCGTTGAGGGTTGCGTTACCGCCCCACACGCCCCACTTGTGATCCTGCGCCAGCCGCAAATTAGCGCCATAACCGTCGAGGGAGGTGATCTGCCACGGGAACGCCGGATCGATGTCGATCACCAGGTTGCGGCTCAGGCCGAATTTTTTCAGCGTCACGCTGTTCAGCCATGCCGGGAGCGGGTCCATCCACAGCGTTTTCCAGTTTTCCGGAAGCGTATATTCCAGCCCGGCAATCGCAACGTCGTCCAGCACCAGCGCCTGACCCTCGCGCAGCCAGTTGCCGGAGGTGCGCACCATGCCCCCTTCCCAGCGGGAGGTGAACTGACGCAGCGCAATGCCCTGCGGCGAGAATTCCGCATTCAGGATAGGGTCAAACAGATGCAGCGAGCCGTAGATAAATTCGCTGGCGTTCATGGATAACCGTCCCTCCTGGCTTTGCCAGTCTCCTTTACTCAGGGTGAGGTTACGCAGGCTGAGATCGAGGTCGGTTACCGCCCAGTCTGGCCCCTGTAGACGGGCATCGGTCACTTCCAGCCGCCCAATCTGTAACGAAGGCAGGGTGGAGAGAGGGGCGAAGAAATCCAGCAGCGATTTGTCGCTTTGCAGGCGGATCTCATTCAGACGCAGGGTGTTGATAACCCAGCCACCGTCGGCATTACGCAGAGCCGAGCCCGTAAGCGAGCCGCGCGCCATATCGGCACCGATGGTATTCAGCGCCACCTCTTTGCCGTTGAGTTGTCCCTGAATCAGCACGTTGTTGGCCGGTATGCCGTTGAGGGTGAGCGACCCGGCGCTCATCTGGATTTGCGCATTTTTCCCCAGTACGTTCCCCGCCTCGGGCTGCCACGGGCTGACGCCGCCGGTCACCTTTTGCGCACTGAGATCCCACTCCGTATTCGGGCTGTTAAAGGCCATGTTATTCAGTTGCAGACGGTCGGCCTGGAACGGCAGCGGCGCCGTCTGCGGCGATAAATTCAGCGTGCCATCGAACAGGATGATGGCATCCATATGTAGCGGGTCGGTGATCTGGCGGCTGTTTAAGCCAATATCCACTTTTTTAGCGACCAGCGTGGCCGGTTTGCCATCTCGTCCGAAGGTAACGTTTTCCAGAAGGATGTGAGAAGGGGATGAAAAGCGGTGATCCATCAGGTCAAAGTTGAGCTCGTAATCGGTATTCACCGTGATCCAGCTGCTGACCTGCGATGCGCCCCAGCGGGTCTGGAGCAGAAAATAAAAGGCTAGCACTACAATGAGCAGGGCTACCAGAAGATAGATAAGCAGCTTTCCAATAAATTTCATGGTCTTCCTTCCCGCGAAACGCACATAAGGGTGTTATGCACGAATTATGCGCAATGCTCAAGGCGGGAATGGTGTAAAGAGATGTCACGGCAGGCATTGACAGCCTGCCGTGTGGGGATCAGTTCTTTTCAGGCGGGAAAATGAGATTCAGCACGATAGCGGTAATACCGCCCGCGGCGATGCCGGAAGAGAGCAGGTTTTTCACCCAGTCCGGGGCAAACTGCAAAATCATCGGCTGCTGGGAGACGCCAAGCCCTACGGCGAGAGACAGCGCAATAATCATGATTGCGCGGCGGTTCAGCGGCTCGCGGGAGACGATACGCACGCCGGAGGCCGCGATGGTACCGAACATGACCAGCGTCGCGCCGCCCAGCACCGGCTCGGGAATGTGCTGTACAAATCCGCTTACCGCCGGGAACAGGCCGAGGACCACGAGCATCAGCGCCACCACGAAGCCCACGTAGCGGCTGGCCACGCCGGTCAGCTGGATCACGCCGTTGTTCTGGCCGAAGCAGGAGTTCGGGAAGGTGTTGAACACCGCCGAGACAAACGAGTTCAGTCCGTTCGCCAGCACGCCACCTTTAAGACGTTTCATGTACAGCGGGCCGGAGACCGGCTGCTCGGACACGTCGGAGGTGGCGGTGATATCGCCAATGGTTTCCAGCGAGGTAATCATAAAGACCAGCATCAGCGGCAGGAGCAGACTCCAGTCAATGCCCAGGCCATAGTAGAGCGGCGTTGGCACGGTAATCAACGCGCTGTTGGTTGGGGTGGTGTTCTCCGGGAGCATACCCAGCGCCCACGCCAGCAGGTAACCGGCCGCCATGGCGATCACCAGCGATGCCACGCGCAGGTACGGGTTACGCTGACGGTTAAGCAGAATAATGATCGCCAGCACCACGCCTGCCAGCAGCAGGTTTTTCGGCGCGCCGAAGGTATGGTCGCTCATTGCCGCGTAGCCGCCCCCGATGGAGGTCAGACCCACCTGAATCAGCGACAGGCCGATAATCATCACCACCACGCCGGAGACCAGCGGGGTAATCACCCGGCGCGCCAGGTGCAGAACGCGGGAGATGAACATCTCTGTGCAGCTTGCCAGCATCAGGGTGCCGAAAAGCGCCGCCATCATCGTCGGGACATCTGCGCCGCCGGTTTTCAGTGCCGTACCGCCCATGATCAGCGGAGCCACAAAGTTAAAGCTGGTGCCCTGAATCGACAGCAAACCTGAACCCACCGGACCCCAGGCTTTAATTTGAATGATGGAGGCCACGCCGGAAGCGAACAGAGACATACTGATGATGTGTTGCGTATCCTGCGCCGGTAACCCTAGCGCCTGGCAAATCAGCAGAGCCGGCGTGATGACCGCAACGAACATCGCCAGCAGGTGCTGGCAGGCGGCAAACAGGGTTTGTGGCAGCGGGGGACGATCTTCAAGGCGGTAAATCAGTTCGCTGTTTTGCTTCTGCGCAATCGGTTGCGCATCAGCAGACTCCAGAGTGTTAACAGACATCGGCGGCAATCCCACGGTGGAAAAGCGGGCATTTTAGCTGACCACCTGGTAAAAGCAAACGATTGCCAGCAAAAAAAAGAGAGAAAATCTGCCGGTGTGAGCAGCTTTTCTACAACGAACAGGAAAAAAAAATTACACTTTTCGCGCCGGCGGCTCATGACGAGCATCACCCGGCCCAGGATAACGCCGCGTGTGTATGGAATACGCGCATAACAGGAGCCTTTTATGATTCATCTCGATACGTTGTCGACCCTTGTTGCCGCAACGCTGGTTCTTCTGCTTGGTCGCAAGCTGGTACACAGTGTTTCCTTTCTGAAAAAGTACACCATTCCTGAACCCGTCGCCGGTGGTTTGCTGGTGGCGCTGGCCCTGCTGATACTGAAAAAAAGCATGGGCTGGGAAATCGATTTTGATATGTCCCTGAAAGATCCGTTGATGCTGGCCTTCTTTGCCACTATCGGCCTGAACGCTAACCTCGCAAGCCTGCGTTCGGGTGGCAAGGTGCTGGGCGTGTTTCTGATTGTTGTGGTGGGCCTGCTTCTGATGCAAAACGCCATCGGCATCGGTATGGCGTCATTGCTGGGGCTGGATCCGCTGATGGGTCTGCTGGCGGGGTCGATTACCCTGTCAGGTGGCCACGGAACTGGCGCGGCGTGGAGCAAGCTGTTCATCGAACGCTATGGCTTTGAAAACGCAACGGAAGTGGCGATGGCCTGCGCGACCTTTGGCCTGGTGCTTGGCGGGCTGATTGGCGGCCCGGTGGCGCGCTATCTGGTGAAACACTCCACCACGCCGGAAGGCAGGCCAGACGATGAAATGGTGCCGACCGCATTTGAAAAACCGGACGTTGGCCGTAGTATCACCTCGCTGGTGATGATTGAAACCATCGCCATGATTGCTATCTGCCTCACCGTGGGCAAAATCGTTGCGCAATGGCTGGCGGGAACGGCTTTCGAACTGCCAACCTTTGTCTGCGTGCTGTTTATCGGGGTGATCCTGAGCAACGGTCTGGCGCAGATGGGCTTCTACCGCGTCTTTGAGCGCGCAGTGTCCGTGCTGGGGAACGTCAGCCTGTCGCTGTTCCTGGCGATGGCGCTGATGAGCCTCAAGCTGTGGGAACTGGCCTCGCTGGCGCTGCCGATGGTGGCGATCCTGGCGGTACAGGCCGTGTTTATGGCGCTGTATGCCATCTTTGTTACCTGGCGCATGATGGGCAAAAACTATGATGCGGCGGTACTGGCAGCGGGTCACTGTGGGTTTGGACTGGGGGCAACGCCAACGGCCATCGCAAACATGCAGGCGATCACTGAACGGTTCGGTCCGTCGCACATGGCGTTTCTGGTGGTGCCGATGGTGGGGGCATTCTTCATTGATATCGTCAACGCGCTGGTCATTAAGCTCTACCTGATGCTGCCGATGTTTGGCTGATCGTCAGGCGTTGGAATACCGCTCGGTTTCCGGCATCCAGCGTTCAATTAACGCTGCCGCCTGTTCGGGGTAGCGTTCATGAATATGACGCGCAAGGCGTTGTACTTCGGGGATCATGGCCTGATCGCGCAACAAATCCGCCACTTTAAATTCGGCGTTACCCGTCTGACGCGTGCCCAGCAGTTCACCCGGGCCGCGGATCTCCAGATCTTTTTGCGCAATGACGAAGCCGTCATTGCTGTCGCGTAATACCTGCAAACGCATCTGCGCGGTTTTCGACAGCGGGGCTTTGTAGAGCAGCACGCAGTGAGAGGCGATCGCGCCACGGCCCACGCGGCCTCGTAGCTGGTGGAGCTGCGCCAGGCCCAGGCGCTCCGGGTTCTCAATAATCATCAGGCTGGAGTTCGGCACGTCCACGCCCACTTCGATAACCGTGGTCGCAACGAGTAAATGAAGTTCACCCTGTTTGAACGACTGCATCACCGCCTGCTTTTCGGCAGGCTTCATGCGCCCGTGAACCAGACCGACGTTCAGCTCCGGCAGGGCGAGCTTTAACTCTTCCCATGTGGCTTCGGCAGCCTGCGCTTCCAGCAGCTCAGACTCTTCAATCAGGGTACAGACCCAGTAAGCCTGACGTCCTTCGTGGGTGCAGGCGTTGCGCACGCGGTCAATGATGTCGCTGCGGCGCGTGTCCGGAATGGCGACCGTTGTCACCGGCGTACGACCCGGGGGGAGTTCGTCGATGGTGGAGGTATCCAGATCGGCATAGGCCGTCATCGCCAGGGTGCGCGGAATCGGCGTGGCGGTCATGATCAGCTGATGCGGGTGGAAGCCCTGTTGCAGACCTTTCTCCCACAACGCCAGACGCTGATGAACACCAAAGCGGTGCTGTTCGTCGATAATCACCAGCGCCAGGCCGTTAAACTGCACCTGTTCCTGGAAAATGGCGTGCGTGCCGACAATCATCTGCACCTGCCCGCTGGCTATCGCCTCCTGCTGCGCAAGGCGCGCTTTGCCCTTCTGCTTCCCGGCCAGCCAGCCCACTTCAATTCCCAGCGGGGCAAACCAGTTACGGAAATTGTTGGCGTGCTGCTCGGCCAGCAGTTCCGTCGGTGCCATCAGCGCCACCTGCTTGCCGTGGGCGATAGCGCGCAAAGCGGCCAGCGCGGCGACCAGCGTTTTACCGGAACCCACATCGCCCTGCACCAGGCGCATCATCGGCACATCCAGCGCCATATCGCGTTCGATCTCGGCGGTCACCCGCGCCTGGGCGCCGGTGGGTTTAAACGGCAGTGAGGCCAGCAGCTTATCTTTGAGCTCATCACGCTGGCTTAATGGCTGCGCGTGGAAACGCTGCGCACCTGCGCGCAGGGCCAGCATGCTCAGGTTGTGAGCCAGTAATTCCTCAAGGATAAGACGCCGTTGGGCGGGGTGTTTACCGCTCTCTAAATCAACAAGCTGAAGCGTTGGCGGTGGGCGGTGCAGGGTGCGCAACGCCTCTGGCAGGCTCATCATGCCCTGCGCCAGCTCCGGCGGCAGCAGCTCGTTAATGGCGCAGGTATCGAGCAGCTCCAGCGCCTGGTCGGTGAGCTTGCGCAGCGTAGCCTGCTTAATGCCTTCAGTGGTTGGATAGACCGGCGTGAGCGTCTCCTGTAGCTCAGGTGAGCTGAGATCGCCCTGCACGCGGTATTCCGGGTGGATCATCTCCGCGCCGTATTTGCCCCGTTTGGCTTCACCGTACGCAAGTACGCGTCGTCCAGTGGCAAGGCTGTTTTTCATTGCCGCATTGAAGTTGAAAAAGCGCAGGGTAAGAATACCGGTGCCGTCGCTGATCTGGCAGGTCATCATCCTGCGTCCGCCAAAGGTGATGTTGCAGTTCAGCACTTCCCCTTCAACGGTGGCGTAAATAGCGGGCAGCAGATCGCCAATTTTATAAAGCTGAGTACGGTCTTCGTAACGCAGGGGGAGGTGGAGCAGGAGATCCTGCACGGTGTGCAGGCCAATCTTCGCCAGTTTACTGCTTTGTGCCGCGCCCACGCCCGTCAGGCTGTTGAGCGGTATGGCGTCCAGCAGGCGGCCTTTCATGATTTACCCTGCGTACTGCATGGTGGACCACCACTCGGCATCGGCTTCAATTTCGCCCTGCGCGTTGACGTGGGGGTAAGGCAATTTCTTCTGCTTCGCAACGCGAGCCAGAACCGGATAGCCACCTTCAAACAGCAGGCGCTGCTGCTCCTCTTCCGGCAGCATACTGTTGCTGCGCTCGTACATTCCGGCATTCTGACGCTGGCGCTGCGCTTCATACAGGATCAGCGCTGAGGCGACCGACACGTTGAGTGACTGGACCATGCCAATCATCGGAATGATGATGTCCCGATCGGCCAAATCCAGTGCTTCCTGCGTGATCCCCGTTTTCTCCTGGCCCATTAAAATACAGGTCGGACGGGTGTAGTCGATCTCACGGAAATCCACGGCTTTAGCAGAGAGGTTGGTTGCCAGAACCTGCATGCCACGCCCTTTCAGGTGCGAGACCGCTTCACCAATAGTCTGGTGAGTTTTCACGGATACCCAGCTGTTGCTGCCTGCGGCGGTGGAGGCCATGGTACGCATACGTGCGCCTGGCCAGACGGCGTGGACTTCATGCACGCCGACGGCATCTGCGGTGCGGACGATAGCAGAGACGTTATGAGGTTTATGGACCTGCTCCATGCAGACCGTCAGATCAGGCTGACGCCTGGCGAGCATTTCGCAGATTCGCTCGTAACGTTTTGAATTCATAATGCTAGTTTCGGTTACGGGTGACTTTAATGACATCCGGCATCACGCGGATCTTGCGCATAATATTGGCCAGATGCACGCGGTCACGGGCGGTCAGGCGAATAAAGGCGCTGTAAACGCGGCCATCTTTTTCTTCCGTATTCAGGCTTTGAATGTTGGACGAGGCCGTGTTAATCGCTGCCGTCAGGTTCGCCAGTGCACCCTGGTGGTTGAACATATCCACCTTGATTTCAGTGATAAATTCCTGCGCCGTCTCTTTATCCCACTCGACCGCCATGAACTTCTCAGGCTCTTTCTGATAGCCACGGATGTTACGGCAGGATTCGTGGTGGATCACCAGCCCTTTACCCGGGCTGACGTGCGCAATAATCGGGTCGCCCGGGATAGGACGGCAGCATTTGGCGAAGGTGATGAGCACACCGTCAGCGCCTTTGATCGGCAGGTGACCATGATTTTGCGTGGTGGCAGGAACGGCTGTCGTTTCACCTTGTTGCAGGTTCTTCGCCACGACCACGCTCATGGCGTTGCCGAGACCAATCTCTGCCAGCAGGTCATCCAGCGAGGCGAGCTTCATACGCTCCAGCTCATGCTGAATGTTTTCTGGCGGGATCTCTGCCAGTTTGCGGCTGCCACCCAGCGCGTGATTGAGCAGACGACGCCCCAGGCTAACGGAGTCGTCGCGCTTGAGGTTTTTCAGCAGCTGGCGGATTTTTGCGCGCGCTTTTGAGCTCACGACAAAGTTCAGCCAGGCGGCGTTAGGACGTGCCCCCGGCGCGGTAATGATCTCCACCGTCTGTCCGCTGAAGAGCGGCTGCGACAGCGGATAAGGCTGCCTGTCGACGCGGGCACCTACGCAGGCATGGCCGATATCGGTATGCACGGCGTAAGCGAAGTCGACCGGTGTCGCGCCCGCAGGCAGTTCGACAATGCGCCCTTCCGGCGTGAAAACGTAAATCTCATCCGGGAAGAGATCGGATTTAACGCTCTCGATAAATTCAAACGAGCTACCTGCGCTCTGTTGCAGCTCCAGCAGGCTCTGCATCCAGCGCTGGGCGCGGATTTGCGCGGTGGTGCTGCTTTCACCACCGTGCTCTTTATAGGCCCAGTGTGCCGCGACACCCATTTCCGCCATCTGATCCATGTCTTCGGTACGAATTTGCACCTCAACCGGAACGCCGTGCGGGCCAATCATCGAGGTGTGCAAAGACTGGTATCCGTTCGCTTTTGGAATGGCGATGTAATCTTTGACGCGCCCCGGGCGTGGCTTGTACAGGCTATGCATCTGCCCCAGCACGCGGTAGCAGGTGTCCGAGTCGTGGACGATCACGCGGAATGCGTAGATATCCATGATCGAGTGAAAACGCTGCTCTTTGAGCACCATTTTGCAGTAGATAGAGTACAAATGCTTTTCGCGACCGCTCACGCGGCACGGAATGCCCGCTTCCTGCAAACGCCCTTCGATTTCAGAGAGGATCTTTTGAATCATCTCTTTACGGTTACCGCGAGCGGCTTTCACCACCTCTTTAATCACGCGATAGCGGTTCGGGTACAATGCCTCAAAACCCAGCTCTTCCAGCTCGGTTTTAATGTGATGAATACCTAAACGGTGCGCCAGCGGACTGTAGATTTCGAGGGTTTCACGGGCGATGCGGCGACGTTTATCCGGGCGAAGTGAGCCCAGCGTGCGCATATTGTGGGTGCGGTCAGCGAGTTTGATGAGAATGACGCGGATATCCTGCACCATCGCCATGATCATCTTGCGGAAGTTTTCGGCCTGCGCCTCTTTCTTATCGCGGAATTTCAGCTTATCAAGCTTAGAGACCCCTTCCACCAGCTCGGCAACGCTTTTGCCAAACAGCTGTTCCATGTCCTGGTAGGTGGCAGGGGTATCTTCAATCACGTCATGCAGCAGGGCGGCCATCAGCGTTTCGTAGTCGAGTTTCATCTCGGCCAGAATACAGGCCACCGCTACCGGGTGCGTGATATAGGGTTCACCGCTTGAACGTGTCTGGCCCTCGTGAGCGTCACGTGCAACGAGATACGCCTGCTGAAGACGCTTAATCTGGTCTTCAGGCAGGTAGGTTTGAATCAGTTGATTCAGGCTTTCAAACAGATACAAGGGCGACCCGCAGGTTTAATTAACGACGACCTTCAGCAATAGCGGTAACAGCTTGTAATTCAGCGGCTTCCTGCTCTTGCTGCTCCTGGCGCTCACGCACGTCGAGGATCTGGTTGTTGATCAGACCTTCTTCGATTTCGCGAAGTGCAATAACGGTGGTTTTATCGTTTTCTTCCGGTACCAGCGGATCTTTACCGCCTACCTGCATCTGACGAGCGCGACGCGCGGCGACCAGCACCAGGTC
Organism: Enterobacter cloacae complex sp. CDL013; assembly: GCF_049238805.1. NCBI lineage: Bacteria > Pseudomonadati > Pseudomonadota > Gammaproteobacteria > Enterobacterales > Enterobacteriaceae > Enterobacter > Enterobacter cloacae complex sp. CDL013. Next base: position 182,284 of record NZ_JBMKGT010000008.1, read on the forward strand.
AAAACGGTTACCAATTTTCTCTACAGCGTCCTGAACAGTTACGCGTGCCATACTTAAAATGCTCCACAGGTGAAGAAATGACTGGGCATGATACTGAAAGTGGGTTCAGTCTGCCAACAGTTTGGTGATTAATGCGTCATGTCGCTGCTTCTGGCGGTTCATACGCAGGCGTTCTGCGCGAAGGATAGTTTTGAGATCGCTCAGCGCGGCATCAAAATCATCATTCACAATAAGGTAATCATATTCCGCGTAATGGCTCATTTCTGCAACAGCCTGCGCCATACGCTTCGCGATAACTTCTTCGCTGTCCTGGCCGCGACCACGCAGGCGGCGATCCAGTTCATCTTTCGATGGCGGTAAAATAAAGATACTGCGCGAATCCGGCATTTTCTTACGAATTTGCTGCGCGCCCTGCCAGTCGATATCCAGGAACACGTTCACGCCGGTCGCCAGAACCTGCTCAATGGTTTCACGCGAAGTACCGTAGTAGTTACCGAATACTTCTGCGTGTTCAAGAAACGCGTCTCTGCCAATCATCGCTCTGAATTCGTCGTGATTCACAAAGAAATAGTGTTCACCGTGCACTTCACCCGGACGCGGTGCTCGCGTGGTGTGAGAAACAGAAACCTGCGTATCGTACAACGGTTGGGTTTTTAACAGTGCCTGAATAAGGCTGGATTTACCCGCGCCACTAGGGGCAGAAACAATATAAAGCGTGCCTTGAGCCATGAGAGTCTTTTGTATGTGTTAACGAAGAAGTCCTACATACGGGCTTATTATACACGTCGCCGCTGTGTGACGTAGCCTTTGTCACACTTTTTCCCCCGGATGATTAAATTTTGCGTGCCGTTTTCAGCTTTTACCTTCCTTTTGCTGCAACAAAAACAATGCGCTGAAGCGCGCTCGTAAAATGCATTTTTGCAGCTGGTCTGCGGCTCCCGGGCAGGGTATACCCTTCGCAAAACAGGGAGGGGTAATAATGGTGAAATGGATAAGCATACTGATGATCTTCTTAAGCAGCGGGGCGATGGCTATCTGCCCGGTCTGGTCACCGGCTAAAGCCGGGCAGGAGATCGCGGCCCTGAAGGCGCAGCTGACCCGCTGGAATGAAGATTACTGGAAGCAGGGCAGCAGCGAGGTGAGCGACGACGTTTACGACAGGCTTAACGGCCGCTTAAAACAGTGGCAGCGCTGTTTTCACGATGAGCCGCTGCACGACGATCGCCCTGCCGCCAGCGGGACGGTGAAGCATCCCTTCGCCCATACCGGCGTGCATAAAGTAGAAAGCAAGCAGGCGCTTAGCCGCTGGATGGCGACGCAGCAGGATCTCTGGGTACAGCCAAAGGTGGATGGTGTTGCGGTCACCCTGGTCTACAAAAACGGCAAGCTGGCGCAGGCGATCAGCCGGGGCGACGGCTTACAGGGGGAAGAGTGGACGGCACAGGCGCGAATGATCTCCGCTATTCCGCAAACGCTGGCCGGGCCGCTTGCCAACAGCGTGTTGCAGGGGGAACTTTTTCTGCTGCGCGAGGGGCATATCCAGCAGCGGATGGGGGGGATGAACGCGCGTGCGAAGGTAGCGGGGGCGATGATGCGCGCGACCGATCGCGCAGCGCTGAAGCAGACAGGCATTTTTATCTGGGCCTGGCCGAACGGCCCAAAAGTGATGAAAGCACGCCTTTCCGCGCTGGCGGAGGCTGGTTTTACCCTGACGGCGCGCTATACCCTGCCGGTTAAAAACGCGGCTGACGTGGAAGCGCAGCGGACGGCCTGGTTTAAGGCTTCGTTGCCCTTCGCCACGGATGGCATCGTGGTCCGCGCCTCGGCAGAGCCGCCGGGCGAGGAGTGGCTGCCGGGGGAAGGAAGTTGGGTCGTCGCATGGAAATACCTTCCTGTGGCCCAGGTGACGGAAGTCAAAGCGATTCACTTTACCGTTGGCCGTACCGGGCGGATCACCGCGATTGCGCAGCTTGAGCCGCTGATGCTCGACGATAAACGCGTACAGCGCGTCAGCTTAGGGTCAGTTAACCGCTGGCAGAGGCTGGATATTGCCCCCGGCGATCAGGTGCTGGTAAGCCTGGCGGGACAAGGTATTCCCCGGCTGGATAACGTGGTGTGGCGCAATGTGGATCGCCGTAAACCACAGCCGCCCTCATCGCGCTATAACGGCTTAACCTGTTTCTATGCCTCCCCGGAGTGCATGGAGCAATTTTTTGCCCGGCTGACGTGGCTAAGTTCCAGGCAGGCGTTAGATATCGAAGGTATGGGCGAATCAGGATGGCGGACCCTCTATCAGGCGCATCGGTTTGAGCACCTCTTCTCCTGGCTACAGCTCACGCAGGCGCAGCTCACCGCGACGCCGGGGATATCGGCATCGCATGGCGCTGCGCTGTGGCATCAGTTTAACCTGGCGCGGGAGCGTCCTTTTATCCGCTGGATCACCGCGATGGGAATACCACTGGCCCGGTCGACGATCAAGGCGGCAGGGGATCGCACCTGGCAGGCGCTGATTCAGCGAAGCGAAGCGGAGTGGCGGATGCTACCGGGTGTCGGGCAGGAGAAAGCCCGCCAGATCGTAAACTGGCTGCATCAGCCTCAGATTGATGCCCTGGCAAAGTGGCTGGCCGCAGAGCACATCGGTGGATTTTAATCTGCGTGCGCTCCTGAACAGACTGGCGAGGGAGGAAAACATTTTCGCTGCCGTGAAATAGCGTATTTATGAGACGCGGTTTATATACGCAATAATTATGAATATAAATGAATTATTCATGATAAATATATTTTGAGGAAATATTATTCCCGATCCTGATTTCAGGGTTTGCTCTGCTTGTGTTTTTATTTTTCTCGAGAGGTTGGTTTAATTGATCTCAATCATTATTAATCGAGAACACTAGCCGGTAATGAAGGCGTTATAGGTGATGTAGTCTGTGTGCTTGACGTGGTTTTTCTTTTAATATCATTTGGTTAAATTTTTAATTAATAATATTTTGAGTTTTTTCTGGTTAACAATTGGTCATATTTATTCTGCCGGAAATCATTGCGTCAAATTATTATAAGAATTATCTTATCCAAAATTTTTAAGGTAGTTACCGCTGGGGTGCATTTTGCATCACTTCTGCGTTTTCCTTTCTTTTTGCACCCCGTGAGGGAGTTAACTATCTGAACTCCAATTGAAGCAATTAAGGGTACCGAAATATATCCTGGCGGTTTATATGCGCTGGTGTTCAGAGCCCAGGGCTTTTACATGGATGATTTTCCGTCCCTGTCGGGCCGGAATTCAGCCCCGGGCTTTATGCCCGTTAACCGGGACCTGGTTTCCAGGTGCTCATATTTTCCTTCATTTGAATGAGGACCAAAAATGAAAAGGACGCTTTGTACAGTGCTGACGGCACTCACGCTGGCGACTGCCTTGCCTGCTATAGGTGCTACCACCGAAGCAGGTAGCACCAGCGCAGCAACAATCGGAACAACAACCGGAGCAACGGTGGGAACTACCGCTGGCACTACGGGGGGACTGGCGGCAGGGGCGATTGGGACAACCGCTGTTGTCACCACCGCTGCGATTGCCGGCGTAGCGACGTTAGCCGTTGTCGCGGCAAGCGACAGTGGCGATGACTCAAGCAATGGTACTTCCACGACGACAGTTACCCGCTAAGGCTGGTGCGCAAGGCGATATAGCCTTGCGCTGAACAGCGCAACGACTTGACCCGGCGTCGATATCAAAGCCGGGTATTTGATTGATTTCAATGTTATTTAATCAAGGATTTCTGGTGAGACTGTTTATTCTGCTCATCATGACTCTGCTGATCCAGGGGTGTACGCCGAGCCAGCAGAGCATTATTGAGACCTTTAACGCCAGTCTGGACGGGCGCCAGGATGTGACGGTAACGGACGGGCAGATTCAGGCGCTCCCATACTCAACCATGTACCTGCGACTGGATAATGGCCCGAGGATCCTGGTGGTTCTCGGATACATCGAACAGGGAAACAGTAAATGGTTATCGCAGGATAATGCGATGATCGTCACGCATAACGGTCGCCTTATCCACACGCTCAAGCTTCCTTATAACCTGCTTGAGGTAACCAATCTTGAGCACGATCCGCTGCGCCACACGCCGCAGCTCCGCGACGGCAGCCAGTGGTCGCGTGATGTGCGCTGGCAGGAAGAGGGGCGGTATCGCTCCGCACACCTGACCTCGCGCTTCTCCCTGAGCGGGACGGAAAACCTGACCCTTGCCGGAAACACGCTACGTTGTCAGGTCTGGCAGGAGGCGGTGCAGGCCGACGGCCTCGATCGTCGCTGGCATAACACCTTCTGGATTGATTCCGCTACCGGCCAGGTACGCCAGAGCGAACAGATGCTCGGCGCGGGCGTATTCCCTGTCGCCATGACGATGTTGAAGCCCGCCCCATGAACAGACTCAGAAAATGGTTACCTGGCGTAGGGCTATCTCTCTTCAGCCTGTCCGCCTTATGCGCAAGTGTCGTTACCGTGCATCAGCCGGGCAAAACGTGGTCTGCTGAACCGGCTGATACGCTCTCCCGGCTGGTCACCCAGCCGCAGCTGAACAACGTCTGGTGGCAGGGGGCTGTCATCGCAACCCCTTCCGCCACGCTGCGCGCGCAACAGACGCAACAGCAGGTGCTGGCGTCGCTTTCAGCCTGGCAGAATCGCGCCGATGACGAGCGGATCGCGACCATTCGCGCTGTCGCTGCACAGATCCGCTCCCTGCGGATCGTCGGGCGGCAGTTTGTCAGCCTCGACCCAGATGCCGTGCGTACCGACGCCCGCGGCGATCGCTCCCTTGAGGGCCGTTACGATCTGTGGCTCTCTCCTGCGCCCCGTACCGTCACGCTGATGGGGGCGGTCGTCACGCCGGGGAAACGGGCCTGGCGACCGGGCGCAAGCATCCGGGACTACTTACAGGGGCAGTTGCGGCTGGCCGGCGCCGACAGGAATAACGTGACCGTTATCGATCCTGACGGCAGTACGGTTGTTGCGCCGGTGGCGTACTGGAACGCACGCCATATTGAAGCAGAGCCGGGCGCTGTTCTGTGGGTGGGGTTTGATCCCCGGGCGGTACCGGACGATTTTACCGGTCTGAATGAGCAAATCGTTGCGCTCCTGACGCGGCGGATACCTGACTGATGAACAAACTTTTTTTACTGAGCGGCCTTGCTCTGGCGATCTCTTCTGCCTGCCACGCGGAGCTGCGTACCTGGCCCGATCCGATCGGACCGTCACAGTCCGATTTTGGCGGCACCGGCCTGATGCAAATGCCCGACGCGCGCTTTGGCCGGGAAGGGGAATTCAGCGTCAACTACCGCGATAACAACCAGTACCGTTTTTACTCCTCTTCGGTCGTGCTCTTCCCGTGGCTGGAAGGGACAATTCGCTATACCGACGTCCGCACCCGTAAATACAGCAGCGACGAGGATTTCAGCGGCGATCAAAGCTACAAGGATAAGTCGTTCGACTTTAAAGTGCGTCTGTGGGAAGAGGACTATAGCCTGCCGCAGGTGGCGCTCGGCAAGCGTGATATTGCAGGCACCGGCCTGTTCGATGGTGAATATCTGGTTGCCAGTAAAATGGCCGGACCGGTCGATTTTACCTTTGGAATAGCCTGGGGATATCCCGGTAATAGCGACAACGTGGGTAACCCGCTTTGCCATGACAACAATAAGTATTGCACCCGCGGCGAGTCGCATGATGCCGGAGATATCAGCTTTAGCGATATGTTTCGTGGTCCGGCGTCTCTGTTTGGCGGCCTCCAGTATCAGACGCCCTGGCAGCCCCTGCGCCTGAAGCTTGAGTATGACGGCAACAATTATGCCGATGATTTTGCCGGCTCCATTAAGCAGTCGAGCCATATTAACGTGGGGGCGGTCTATCGCGTTGCCGACTGGGCCGATCTCAACCTCAGCTACGAGCGCGGCAATACGCTGATGTTTGGCTTCACCCTGCGGACCAACTTTAACGACCTGCGCCCCGCGCTGCGTGATAACCCGAAACCGGCCTGGCAACCGGCACCGGCAGGCGAGACGCTGGACTATACCTCTGCGGCGAACCAGCTCACCGCGCTTAAGTACAACGCAGGCTTCGATGCGCCGGAGATCCTTCAGCACGGCAATACCTTATACATGACCGGCGAACAGTATCGCTATCGCGATCCGCGCGAAGCGGTGGATCGTGCCAACCGTATTCTGATCAATAACCTGCCCGACGGGGTCGACACGATCGCTATCACCCAGCAGCGTGATCATCTGCCGCTCGTCACGACGCAAACCGATGTCGCCAGCCTGCGCAAACAGTTGGCGGGGCAGCCGCTCGGCCAGGAGGAGGCGCTCAGGCAGCAGCGCGTCGAGCCTGTGGATACCACAGCATTCGGGCGTGGCTACCGTATTCGCGCCGATCGCTTCAGCTACAGCGTTAAACCGACGCTGGCGCAGTCGCTGGGCGGTCCGGAAGATTTCTATATGTTCCAGGTGGGGGTGATGGCCAGCGCCAGCTACTGGCTGACCGATCGTCTGCTGCTCGACGGCGGCGTGTTCGCCAACCTCTATAACAACTACGACAAGTTCAAATCCTCGCTACTTCCCGCTGACTCCAGCCTGCCGCGCGTCAGAACCCATATTCGCGATTATGTCAGCAATGACGTCTACATCAACAACTTACAAGCCAACTATGTCGATGCGCTGGGGAACGGCTTCTATGCCCAGATTTATGGCGGCTACCTCGAAACCATGTACGGCGGCGTGGGAGCAGAGGCGCTCTGGCGCCCGCTGGATAGCGACTGGGCGCTGGGCGTGGATGCGAATTACGTCAAGCAGCGCGACTGGGACGACATGATGCGCTTCACCGACTACAGCGTGCCAACCGGATTTATCACCGCCTACTGGAACCCGGCGAAGCTCAACAGTGTGCTAATGAAGCTGAGCGTCGGGCAGTACCTGGCGAAGGATAAAGGCGCCACCCTCGACGTCGCGAAGCGATTCGACAGCGGCGTGACGGTAGGCGTCTGGGCGGCGCTGACCAACGTCTCGAAAGAGGATTATGGCGAAGGTGGCTTTAGCAAAGGCTTCTACATCTCGATCCCGCTTGATCTGATGACGATCGGCCCAAATCGCAACCGGGCGGTGGTCTCTTGGACGCCTCTCACGCGTGATGGCGGCCAGATGTTAGGCCGTAAATATCAGCTCTATGACATGACGTCAGAACGCGAAACCCCGGTAGGGCAGTAGTACCGGATGAAACAGGCATTACTTAACCAGATGATTTTCCTGAATGAAAAACGTTAAATTTTCCGTGCTTGCGTTGGCTATGATGGCGTTAAGCGGTTGTACTATCGTACCGGGCCAGGGACTTAGCACCCAGGGCAAAGATATTATCGATCTGCCTGACAGCAATTACGATCTGAATAAGATGGTCAACGTCTATCCGCTCACGCCGGGGCTGGTGGAGCAGTTGCTGCCTGGCAAAGTCGACTCCCGCGCGAATCCTGAACTGGATCGCCAGCTCCAGAACTACCAATATCGCATCGGCGTCGGCGACGTGCTGATGGTTACCGTCTGGGACCACCCGGAGCTGACCACCCCCGCAGGTCAGTACCGTAGCGCCAGCGATACGGGCAACTGGGTGAATGCCGATGGCACGATCTTCTATCCCTATATCGGCAAAATTCGCGTCGTCGGCAAAACGCTGGCCCAGGTGCGCGATGAGATCGCCGCCCGGCTGGACTCGGTGATTGAGAGCCCGCAGGTGGATGTCAGCGTCGCGGCGTTCCGCTCGCAAAAAGCCTACGTGACGGGCGAAGTGGCTAAGTCGGGCCAGCAGCCCATCACCAACATTCCGCTGACGATAATGGATGCGATCAATGCGGCAGGCGGCCTGACGTCAGAGGCGGACTGGCGGCACGTGGTGCTGACCCACAACGGCCAGGACACGCACATTTCGCTCTACGCGCTGATGCAGCGCGGCGATCTCACCCAGAACAAACTCCTCTATCCGGGCGATATTCTCTTCATTCCCCGTAATGACGACCTGAAAGTGTTTGTCATGGGCGAGGTGGGTAAACAGAGCACCCTGAAGATGGACCGTAGCGGCATGACGCTGGCGGAAGCGCTGGGTAATGCACAGGGCGTGAATCAGGATATGGCCGACGCCACCGGAATCTTTGTGATTCGTCCGTTGCAGGGCAAGCAGAACGGCAAAATCGCCAACGTCTACCAGCTTAACGCCCGGGATGCCACCGCGATGGTGTTGAGCACCGAATTTCAGCTTGAGCCTTACGACATCGTCTATGTCACCACCGCGCCGCTGGTGCGCTGGAACCGCGTGATCTCTCAGCTTGTGCCGACCATTACCGGCGTACATGACCTGACTGAAACAGGGAGATATATCAGAACATGGCCAAACTAACGTTTAACGCCATCCTGGTGATCTGTACCGGCAATATCTGCCGCTCCCCCATTGGGGAACGGCTGCTGCGCCGGCTGCTTCCCGCTGCCCGGGTCGATTCAGCGGGAACGTGTGGCCTGGAAGGGCGCACCGCCGATTCACAGGCGACAGAGATCGCCGCCGAACGCGGCACCCTGCTTGAGGGCCACGTGGCGCGCAGGCTCACCCCCGCCATGGTGCGCGACTACGATCTGATTCTGGCGATGGAGCTGGAACATATCGAGCAGGTCACGGCTATCGCACCGGAGGCGCGCGGCAAAATGATGCTCTTTGGTCACTGGACGGGCAGAAAAGAGATCCCGGACCCCTACCGTAAAAACCGGGACGCATTTGAATATGTTTATGGGCTGCTGGAGCAGGCCAGTCTGGAATGGGCGAAACGGCTCAGTTAATCACACGGGATAGTTACGTTTTATGTCAACAAATAACCTTCACGCCCATGATGCGTCTGCCGCGAATAACGAGATCGATCTTGTGCGCCTGTTGGGTGAGCTGCTCGACCACCGAAAATTCATTCTCATCCTTACCGCGCTGTTCACGCTGGTGGCCCTGCTTTATGCGCTCTTTGCCACACCGGTTTATCAGGCCGATGCGCTGATACAGGTGGAACAGAAGCAGGGCAACGCGCTACTCAGTAACCTTAGCGAGTTCATCCCTGACTCCTCGCCGGAGTCGGCACCGGAGCTTCAGCTTCTCCAGTCGCGCATGATCCTCGGTAAAACGATTGATGACCTGAACCTGCGCACGCAGGTAAGTGAAAACTATTTTCCCCTTGTCGGACGCGGCTGGGCGCGGCTCACCGGGCAACAGCCTGGCATCGTCGATATCCGTATGCTCAATCTTCCCCCTGTTGCGGGCCGGGCGCAAAAGCTGACGCTGACCGTCGGCGAGAAGGGCCACTATCAGCTGGAAGGCGATAATGTGACGTTACAGGGCGTTGTGGGACAATCCCTGAGCGCGGCGAATATCGCCATTACCATTGCCGATATCCAGGCGAAGCCGGGTACGCAATTTACGATTACACAGCAGAGTGAGCTGGAGGCCATTGACGCGCTACAGCTGCGTTTTTCCGTGAGCGAGCGCAGCAAGGACAGCGGGATGCTTGGCCTGACCATCACGGGGGAAGACCCCGACGAGATGGCTCGCGTGCTTAACTGCATTGCCGACAACTATTTACAACAGAACGTGGCTCGCCAGGCGGCGCAGGATGCGAAAAGCCTGCAATTTTTGAAGCAGCAGCTTCCGCAGGTGCGCAGCGAGCTGGACCAGGCCGAGGAGAAGCTCAACCGCTATCGCCAGCAAAACGACTCCGTTGACCTGAACCTGGAGGCAAAAGCGGTGCTGGAGCAGATTGTGAATGCGGACAATCAGCTCAATGAACTGACCTTCCGGGAAGCGGAAATTTCGCAGCTCTACAAAAAAGATCACCCCACCTACCGGGCGCTGATTGAGAAACGCCAGACGCTGGAGCAGGAAAAAAACCGCCTGAATAAACGGGTATCGTCCATGCCGTCAACTCAGCAGGAGGTGTTGCGCCTGAGCCGTGATGTGGAGTCGGGACGCGTTATCTACCAGCAGCTGCTTAACCGCGAACAGGAGCTGAGCATCGCCCGGTCGAGCGCAATTGGTAACGTCCGCATTATCGATCCGGCCGTGACCCGGCCGCAGCCAGTCAAGCCGAAAAAAGCGCTGGTCATCGTTCTGGGGGTTCTCCTGGGTCTGTTCGTCTCTGCGGGCTGGATCCTGGCGCGCAGTATGCTGCGTATGGGCATTGAAACGCCGGAGCAGCTGGAGGAGCACGGGATTAACGTCTATGCCACCGTACCGCTGTCAGAATGGCTGGCTAAAAAGATGCGTTTGCGTAAAAAAGACTTTATGTCCCCAGGGCTGCGCCATAAGACCAAACATATCCCCTTCCTGGCGGCGGATAATCCGGTCGATCTCTCCGTGGAGGCGATTCGCGGCCTGCGCACCAGCCTGCATTTCGCGATGATGGAGTCAGCGAACAATATACTGATGATCTCTGGCGCCACGCCTGACAGCGGTAAAACCTTTGTCAGCAGTACCCTGGCGGCCGTCGTGGCGCAGGCGGGCCAGAAAGTGCTCTATATTGATGCGGATATGCGTCGCGGGTATGCCCATGATCTGTTTAAGCTCGACAATACCTGCGGCTTGTCGGAGATGTTGTCCGGTAAGGCGGAGTATACCCAGGGCGTTCAGACCTTCGATAAAGGCGGGTTCGATACCATCGTGCGCGGGCAGATCCCTCCTAATCCGGCGGAGCTTCTGATGCATACGCGTTTCCAGCAGCTGCTGGACTGGGCGAATGAACGCTACGATCTGGTGATTATCGATACGCCACCGATCCTGGCGGTCACCGACGCGGCGGTTGTCGGCCGTCGCGCAGGCACCACGCTGCTGGTCGCCCGCTTCGGGATGAACAGCGTGAAGGAGATGCTGGTCTGTGTACAGCGTCTGGAGCAGAGTGGCGTCAATACCAAAGGAGTGATTCTCAACGGCGTCGTTAAGCGGGCAAGCAACGCTTACGGCTACGGCTATCATCACTACGGTTACAACTACTCGAATAACTGATTATCCGGCGCCTGCCCGTTCTGACATTAATGCGCATTGTGTTTGTAATGAAAAACGGGCAGGCCCAGCTTAAGGCGCAATGCCAGCATACGCGCGGTGAAGCCAAACAGCAGGGTGGAGATAACCACCACATCGTGGCTGGTGACATAGTGCTGCAAGGCGACATAAAGCACTGCCGCGGCAAAGGAGATGCCGGCATACAGTTCCTTCTGGAAAACCAGCGGGATACGTTTGCAGAACATATCCCGCAGCACCCCGCCAAACACGCCCGTGATCACGGCAGCAATGGTGGCGATAACCGGGCCTTCACCCATATCGAGAGCGATTTGTGCGCCAATGATGGAAAAAACAATCAGCCCAAGCGCATCCAGCACCAGGAACACGCGGCGCAGATGAGGCATCACCGGGGCCACAATCGTGGTTAGCACGGCTGCCGTTGCCACGATAATGACGTACTCAGGGTTTTTTACCCAGCCGAGCGGATAATGGCCAAGCAGGATATCGCGTACGGACCCGCCGCCGAGCGCGGTGGCTGTGGCAATGATAATCACGCCGAAGGTGTCCATACGGCGACGTCCGGCAGCGAGCGCGCCGGTCATGGCTTCTGCGGTAATGCCAATAAGATAAAGAATGTGAAGCAGCATAAACCCTCCGGAATGAAGAGAAGGAGATTAGCGATTTGTGCGGAAGATCACGATTGAGATTTTCTAAGGTGAGGGAGTTTGCCCTACAGAAAATTATCAACGCAAGCCAGGCAGGCTTGATATAAGGCGGGATAGAAAGGAAGTAGGGCTAAGAAAGGATTAGAAAAAGTAATGGGTGGTATGCGAGGCAATACCACCCTGAAAGGAATTACTCGATATTCTGGATCTGCTCGCGCATCTGCTCAATCAGGACCTTCAGTTCAATCGCTGAATTGGTTACCTCTGCATTGATAGACTTAGACGCCAGCGTGTTCGACTCGCGATTGAACTCCTGCATCATAAAGTCGAGACGGCGGCCTACCGCTTCTTTCTTCTTCAGAATGTTGTAGGTCTCTTTAACGTGCGCTTCCAGACGATCCAGCTCTTCAGCCACGTCCACACGCTGCGCCATCAGCACCAGCTCTTGTTCCAGACGGTTGTTTTCCAGCTGGACTTCCGCCTCTTCCAGTTTGGCGACAAGACGCTCACGCTGCCATTGCAGCACTTCTGGCATATGAGCGCGCACTTTAGCGACTTCGGCGTTCACGCCCTCAAGGCGTTGCTCAATCATCGCTTTCAGCGCCTGGCCTTCGGTTTCGCGGGCAACGATAAAGTCGTCCAGCGTGCCGTCGAGTGCAGCCAGGATCTCAGCGGTAATCGCGTCCAGATCCTGCTCTCCGGCGGCCATCACGCCAGGCCAGCGCAGAATATCAACCGGGTTGATCTCGCCTTCATCGCTTTGCATTTTGACCCAGTTCGCCGCATTAACCAGCTGTTTTGCCAACTTTTCGTTCAGGATCAGTTCGCCCTGTGCACTGGCATCAGGCTCAAAACGCAAATTACATTCCACTTTCCCGCGGGTCAGACGCGTACGGATACGCTCACGCACCACAGGCTCCAGGCTGCGGAACTGTTCCGGCATACGGAAATACGTTTCCAGATAGCGCTGGTTTACCGAGCGCATTTCCCAGGTAGCGCTACCCCAGCTACCCTTGATTTCACGCCGGGCGTAGGCGGTCATACTGCGGATCATAGACATTCCCGTTTTTAAAGGAGAGATGGGGGGATTATAGCTTTCAGGGGCTTCTCAGGATAGGAATAAGCGTCCTTTATCCGTATAATGCGCAGCCACATTCGTTTCAAGCCGGAGAATCCATCATGCGTCCAGCAGGTCGTAGCGCCAACCAGGTGCGTCCCGTCACCCTGACCCGTAACTATACAAAACACGCTGAAGGCTCCGTGCTGGTTGAGTTTGGTGACACCAAGGTGCTTTGCACCGCGTCCATTGAAGAGGGGGTGCCTCGCTTCCTGAAAGGTCAGGGCCAGGGGTGGATCACCGCCGAATACGGTATGTTGCCGCGCGCAACCCATACCCGTAATGCCCGTGAAGCGGCAAAAGGTAAGCAGGGCGGCCGTACTATGGAGATTCAGCGCCTGATCGCGCGTGCGCTCCGCGCCGCGGTTGACCTGAAAACGTTGGGTGAGTTCACCATCACGCTGGACTGCGACGTGATCCAGGCTGATGGTGGCACGCGTACGGCCTCTATTACCGGTGCCTGTGTGGCGCTGGCAGACGCCCTGAACAAGCTGGTTGCCGCCGGTAAGCTGAAAACCAACCCAATGAAAGGGATGGTTGCTGCTGTCTCCGTTGGTATCGTTAACGGCGAAGCGCTTTGCGATCTGGAATACGTTGAAGATTCTGCCGCAGAAACCGACATGAACGTGGTGATGACCGAAGATGGTCGCATCATTGAAGTGCAGGGTACGGCAGAAGGCGAGCCATTCACCCACGAAGAACTGCTCACCTTGCTGGCATTGGCCCGAGGGGGAATCGAATCTATTGTAGCGACGCAGAAAGCGGCGTTAGAAAATTGATTTTAAGGCGACCAATGAGTCGCCTTTTTTTTGCCTGTAAGACTGAAAAGACAAAGGAGCAAATCCATGAAATCGTATCAGCGCCAGTTTATTGAGTTTGCGCTAAACAAGCAGGTACTTAAGTTTGGCGAGTTCACGCTGAAATCCGGGCGTAAAAGCCCGTATTTCTTCAACGCCGGGCTGTTTAATACCGGGCGCGACCTGGCACTGTTAGGCCGCTTCTATGCCGAAGCGCTGGTGGATTCCGGGATTGATTTCGACCTGCTGTTTGGCCCCGCGTACAAAGGCATTCCAATCGCAACCACCACGGCGGTGGCGCTGGCGGAGCACCATGACCGCGACGTACCGTACTGCTTTAACCGTAAAGAAGCCAAAACCCACGGTGAAGGCGGCAATCTGGTAGGCAGCGCGTTGCAGGGCCGTGTGATGCTGGTGGATGACGTGATCACCGCAGGTACCGCGATCCGTGAATCGATGGAGATAATCCAGGCTAACGGTGCAACGCTTGCGGGCGTGCTGATTTCGCTCGATCGTCAGGAGCGTGGGCGCGGCGACATCTCTGCTATTCAGGAAGTGGAGTGCGATTATGGCTGCAAGGTCACGTCGATTATCACGCTGAAAGACCTGATTGCGTATCTGGAAGAGAAGCCTGAGATGGCTGATCATCTGGCGGCGGTGCGTCAATACCGCGAAGAGTTTGGCGTATAATTCAATTGCCTGGTGGCGCTGCGCTTACCGGGCCTACCCGTTCGTAGGCCGGATAAGGCGAAGCCGCCATCCGGCGATGGCGTTACTGTAACTGAGCAGCCACTAACGGCCAGCGGGCGTCAAAATCGTCCGTTGGTCGATATTTAAACTCGCTGCGTACAAACCGGGAGAGCATCCCTTCGCAAAATGCCAGGATCTGGCTTGCCAGCAGGGTCTCATCCGTATTATATCCCTCGCCTTCCCGCATTTTCTTCTCGCGCAGAACCTGACGCAGCTGGGCTTCGATACGCTCAAAAAGCTGGTTTATACGGCCTTGCAGACGATCCTGTTCAAACATCAGCGCGTGGCCGGTCAGAATACGGGTCAGACCCGGGTTACGTTCACCAAAGCCCAGAATCAGCAGCACAATCAGACGCAGACGCGTGCTGGTGTCTTTTTCATCCTTCAGAATCAGGTTGATGCGCGTGATCAGGCTGTCTTCGATAAACTCGATCAGGCTGTCAAACATCCGGGTTTTGCTCGGGAAATGACGATACAGCGCCGCCTCTGACACGCCCACAGAGGCCGCCAGTTTTGCGGTGGTGATGCGTTGACTGCCGTCGCTGGATTCAAGCATCAGAGCCAGAGATTGAAGTATTTCTTCGCGACGATTCCTTTTCGCGGTTTGTTTTTCTGCCATGTTACAAAATACCCCTGAAAATAAGCACTTGTCAGGCTGGCAACCACACAGCGACCCGCAAACTGACGTTTGCGGTTTGTTATTGCATTATGGCGCTGTGAGATGCGTGTTTGTCGGGCGGTTATTTGCGCCCGGAATGGCCGAAGCCGCCTTCGCCACGGTCGGTAGCGTCGAAGTCTGCCACCAGGTTAAATTCTGCCTGCACCACCGGTACAAACACCATCTGCGCGATACGCTCGCCCGGCTCAATGGTGAAGCTGTCCTGGCCACGGTTCCATACGGATACCATCAGCTGACCCTGATAGTCAGAGTCGATCAGGCCGACCAGGTTACCCAGCACGACGCCATGCTTATGGCCCAGGCCAGAGCGCGGCAGGATCACCGCTGCCAGTGACGGTTCAGCAATGTGAATCGCCAGCCCGGTCGGGATCAGGGTCGTTGCACCCGGCGCCAGTTCTACGGCGTCATCGAGACAGGCGCGCAGGTCAAGACCGGCAGAGCCGGAGGTGGCATACGTTGGCAGCGGAAATTGCTCGCCAACGCGCGGGTCCAGAATCTTAACGTCGATTTTTTTCATCATAACGGGTAACGATCTCGTCCAGTAAGTGTTGGCCCAGGAGTTCTTTGCGCTCAAGCGGTAAGACTTTATCTCCATCCTGCCAGAAAAGGTGCAATGCGTTGCTGTCGCTGTTAAATCCTTGCGTGGACAGCGATACGTCGTTCGCGCAAATTAAATCGAGGTTTTTGCGGGTACGTTTTTGCCGGGCATATTCTTCCACATTATTCGTTTCTGCGGCAAACCCAACAACGTAAGGACGATGAGTTTTCAGTGCGGCGACACCGGCAACGATATCCGGGTTCTTCACCATTTTTATTGTTAATTCATCGCCTTGCTTTTTAATTTTGGCGTCAGCAATAGTTTCGGCGCGGTAATCAGCGACGGCCGCACAGCCGATAAAAATATGCTGCTGTTGAGCATGTGCCTGTACGGCGGCGTTCATTTCCAGCGCGGTCGTCACATCAATACGCTGCACAAACGCAGGGGTGGTAAGCGACACCGGGCCGCTCACCAGCGTGACGTTCGCGCCGCGTTTGGCTGCCGCGGCAGCAATCGCAAAGCCCATTTTGCCGGAGCTGTGGTTGGTGATGTAACGCACCGGATCCAGCGGCTCGCGCGTGGGGCCCGCGGTAATCATGATGTTGAGATGTTGCAGATCGTTGACAGGCGAGAAATGGGCGGCGGCCATATCAACAATCGTTAATGGGTCGAGCATACGCCCTGGCCCCACGTCGCCGCAGGCCTGGCTGCCGCTGTCCGGTCCCCAAATCAGCAGGCCGCGCGAGGCCAGCGTGTCCAGATTGTGCTGGGTAGCGGCGTTGCGGTACATCTGCTGGTTCATTGCGGGCACAACCGCGACGGGCGCAGGCGTGGCGAGGCAAATGGTCGTTACCAGATCGTTCGCCATACCGGCTGCCAGGCGGGCAATTAAATCTGCCGTGGCGGGGGCAAGGATAACCAGATCGGCCCATTTCCCCAGCTCAATGTGGCCCATTGCGGCTTCGGCCGCCGGGTCGAGAAGGCTGTCGGATACCGGGTATCCCGAGACGGCTTGCAGGCTCAGCGGGGTGATAAAGGCTTTGCCGCCTTCGGTGATCGCGACCCGTACGTCGGCCCCGCGCTCGCGCAAACGGCGCACCAGGTCTGGCGTTTTATAGGCAGCAATACCGCCGCTGACGCCAAGAACGATTTTTTTACCGGCCAGGCTCATCATGATTCTTTCCTGTTGGGTTTCACCAGAGAGCGGGCATTTTATCACAATCCCTAAAACGGGGTGATGATGTCCTTAATTCACTTTGCGAGGCGTTACGCAAGAACGAAATGCCAGCATCGAACCCCGAATTTGCCTGTGGCAGCATAATGGCAAACAGAAGGAGGCCAGGCATGGAAGAGACTGAACTGCTGCTACCGCGTGAAAAAATGCTGCGTCATGGCGTCACGTTGTTAAAGGACGACGAGCTGCTGGCGCTCTTTTTACGCACAGGCACGCCGGGGAAAACGGTATTTACGCTGGCGAAAGAACTGATAGACCATTTCGGTTCACTGTATGGATTGCTGACCGCTGAGCTGGAGGCGTTTACGCACGTTGAGGGCATTGGCGTGGCGAAATATGCCCAGTTGCGGGGCATTGCCGAGCTGGCCCGGCGATTTTACAACGTGCGTATGGAGGAAGAAGACCCGATCCTCACCCCCGACATGACCCGCGAATTTCTGCAAAGCCAGCTCTCCGATCTGGAGCGGGAGATCTTTATGGTGATCTTTCTCGACAACAAAAACCGGGTACTGAAACATACCCGCCTTTTTTCGGGAACATTGAGCCATGTTGAGGTGCATCCGCGTGAAATTGTGCGGGAAGCGATAAAAGTGAATGCAGCCGGCGTGATCCTCGCGCATAATCACCCCTCTGGCTGTGCGGAACCAAGCAGAGCTGACAAAGCAATTACCGAACGTATTATCAAATGCTGTCAATTCATGGACATTCGTGTGCTGGACCATCTGATAATTGGCCGCGGAGAGTACATTTCTTTTGCCGAACGTGGCTGGATTTAGGCCTTTTCTCGCGATCCATCGGGATCTTTGTCTGTTCGGGACTTGAGCACACCGCCGAGTCAGCGTATACTACGCCACCTTTGAGAATCTCGGGTTTGGCATTTGGGCCTGGCAATCGAGAGTTCAATAGAACTATGCGATGACCGGGCTGTAAAGCCTGACGAGGCGCCGATACCCCATACGAAGCTCGAGCTAATTTGATTTTTGGAGAATAGACATGTCCCGAGTCTGCCAAGTTACTGGCAAGCGTCCGGTGACCGGTAACAACCGTTCCCACGCACTGAACGCGACTAAACGCCGTTTCCTGCCGAACCTGCACTCTCACCGTTTCTGGGTTGAGAGCGAGAAGCGTTTTGTCACCCTGCGCGTATCTGCTAAAGGTATGCGTGTAATCGATAAGAAAGGCATCGATACAGTTCTGTCCGAACTGCGTGCCCGTGGCGAAAAGTACTAAGTACTTAAAGAGGAAATAAATCATGGCTAAAGGTATTCGCGAGAAAATCAAGCTGGTTTCTTCTGCTGGTACAGGTCACTTCTACACCACCACGAAGAACAAACGTACTAAGCCGGAAAAACTGGAACTGAAAAAATTCGATCCAGTTGTACGCCAGCACGTACTGTACAAAGAAGCTAAAATCAAATAATTTTAGTCTCCTTGTATTGAAAAACCCCGCAACTGCGGGGTTTTTTGCATTCTGCATCTCAACGGAGGAACCATGCCTGAATTACCTGAGGTAGAGACCAGCCGCCGCGGCATTGAGCCCCATCTGGTTGGCGCGACTATTCTTCATGCTGTCGTTCGCAACGGGCGTCTGCGCTGGCCGGTGTCCGATGAGATCCACGCGTTAAGTGACAAACCCGTCCTGAGCGTGCAGCGCCGCGCGAAATACCTGCTGCTGGAGCTGCCTGACGGCTGGATCATTATCCATCTGGGCATGTCGGGAAGCCTGCGTATTCTTACCGAAGAGTTGCCTGCGGAAAAGCACGACCACGTTGATCTGGTGATGAGTAACGGCAAAGTGCTGCGTTACACCGACCCGCGTCGCTTTGGCGCATGGCTGTGGACCAAAGAGCTGGAAGGACACAACGTGCTGGCGCATCTCGGACCTGAGCCGCTCTCAGAGGCGTTTAACGCAGATTATCTCAAAGAGAAGTGCGCGAAAAAGAAAACCCCGATTAAACCCTGGCTGATGGATAACAAGCTGGTGGTGGGCGTGGGGAATATCTACGCCAGCGAATCGTTGTTTGCCGCCGGGATCCATCCCGATCGGCTGGCCTCCTCGCTGTCGGCGCAGGAGTGCGAACTGCTGGTCAGGGTTATTAAAGCGGTACTGCTGCGCTCAATTGAGCAGGGCGGGACGACGCTGAAGGATTTCCTGCAAAGCGACGGGAAGCCGGGTTATTTTGCGCAGGAGTTGCAGGTTTATGGCCGTAAGGGTGAGCCGTGCAGAGCCTGCGGGACGCCGATTATTGCCACGAAGCACGCTCAGCGCGCCACGTTTTACTGCCGTCAGTGCCAGAAGTAGGGTTACTTTAGCTTTTCCATCAACGCCTGGTGGACGTTAACCGGCAGGAAGTGAGTAACGTCCCCGTGATGGCGCGCCACCTCTTTCACCAGCGAAGAAGAGATGAAGGACCACTCTTTGGAGGGCATCAGGAATACGCTCTCCAGCTCCGGCATCAGATGGCGGTTCATGTGTGCCAGCTGCATCTCATATTCGAAGTCTGCTACCGCGCGAAGACCGCGGATCAGGATATTGGCCTGCCGGTCACGGGCAAAGTTTGCCATCAAGTCGCTGAATCCGACGACCTCAACATTCGACAGATGCGAAATCGCATCGGTGGCAAGCTGCACGCGTTCGTTCAGGTCGAACATCGGCTTTTTGCTCGGGCTGGCGGCAATGGCCAGAATCACCTTGTCGAACATACACGCCGCTCGGGTGATGATATCAAGATGACCGTTAGTGATCGGATCGAAGGTACCCGGATAAATCGCTTTTGTGCTCATGGCTCACGTTTTCTCTGAGTAGCCGCGGTTCAGCGCCCACAGCTCGGTGTATTTGTTAAAAGTATACTGGGCATTCACTACGGCCAGTAACCAGCCCTGTTTGCCGTCCAGCACGCCGCCACGCAGCAGCAGCGTTTTCAGAAACGCGCCCAGCGTGTGGGTGAAGATGCCGGTCAGCGTGGCCTTCTTGCCGCGCGCATGCCGCTCCTGTGCCCAGGCGGTGGCATAGTTCAGCTGTTTACGCTGGAAGCTGGCGAAATCGCGGCAGGTCAGATGAAGCAGATCGCCCGTCAGGGGGATGACCTGAGCGCCATCGCAGGCCAGAGATTCATGGACCAGGTTGTCGTTGTACTGATAACGCTCGCGGGCATAGAGGCGCATCACGCGGTCGGGGTACCAGCCGCTGTGGCGCATAAAGCGGCCCAGGAAATAGTTACGACGCGCGATACTGTAGACCGCGCCAGGCTGTGGCGCGGCAAGCACCGTTTGAATGGCCTGTCGGAGTTCTGGGGTGACGCGCTCATCGGTATCGATCATCAACACGTAATCGCCCGTGGCGTAACCCTGCGCACGCTGACGCTGAATACCGTAGCCCTGCCAGTCGGTGTCGGTAAAGACTTTTGCCCCGGCTGCACGGGCAACGTCCGCCGTATTGTCCGTACTTCCGGAGTCGAGAATGACGATTTCGTCAGCCCAGGCAACAGAGGCCAGGCAATCCGGAAGCAGGTCGGCGGCGTTTTTGGCGATCATCACGACCGACAGACGCGTTGACATTAGTGGCTCCGCTGCGGCAGATAAGGTTGCAGAAGTTGCAGCAGACGGGTCAGTGCGCCCTGGTTCTGATGCAGGACTTCAACGGCGTGACGACCGTACCACAGGCGGTAATCTTCGTCAGTCAGAAGGGTTGAGACCTCTTTGACCACCGAGTCCGCATCGGTCACGGTGATTAAGCCATCGGCTTGCTGCAATTTCGCGCAGATATCTTTGAAGTTAAACGTGTGTGGACCCATCAGCACGGGAATGGCGTGGGCTGCCGGCTCCAGCGGGTTATGACCACCTCGCTCCACCAGGCTACCTCCAACAAAGGCGAGGTCTGCAATGCCGTACAGCAGCATCAGTTCGCCCATCGTATCGCCAATCACCACCTGCGTGCTGCCAGAGGGGATTTCGCCGCTGCTGCGCAGGGTAAAGCTGAAACCGCCTTTTTGCACCATCTCGCGGGCATCTTTAAAACGCTCCGGATGGCGAGGAACCAGAATCAGCAGTAAATCAGGGAATTTTTCCAGCAGCTGGCGGTGAGCCTGAAGGATAATGGCTTCTTCGCCGTCATGGGTGCTGGTGGCAATCCAGACCTGGCGACGCGGCGCCCACTGACGACGCAGCGTTACCGCACGGGCGGCGAGTTCAGGGGTGACGGAAATATCGAACTTCAGGCTACCCGTGACCGCAAGCTGGTTGCGCTTCAGGCCTAGGGCGATAAAACGCGCGGCATCTTCTTCGTTCTGCGCGGCGATCAGCGTGATTTTGCTGAGCAGGCGACGCATAAATTTACCCAGCTTGCCGTACCCTTTAGCCGAGCGTTCCGACAGACGCGCGTTGGCGATAACCAAAGGAATTTTACGGGCATGCAGGGCGGAAATCATATTCGGCCACAGTTCGGTTTCCATGACGATCACCAGTTTAGGGCGCACGGTATTCAGGAAACGGTTCATGGCGCAGGGGAGATCGTACGGCAGGTAGACGTGATGCACGTCTTTACCGAAGGCAGACATCACGCGCTCTGAGCCGGTTGGCGTCATCGTGGTGACGGTGATGGGCAGTGACGGATAACGGTGGCGCAGGGCACGCACCAGTGGAATGGCGGCCAGCGTTTCCCCGACTGACACGGAATGCAGCAGAATACCGTCCGGCGCCACTTTATTGCGGCAGTAGCCATAGCGTTCGGCCCAGCGTTTACGGTACGCAGGCGCTTTACGGCTACGAAGCAACAGTCGCAGCCACACCAGTGGCTGAATGATGTAGAGCAGGGCGGTATACAACAATTCCAAGCGATTATCCGTTTTTTTAGTTTCGGCCGGGAAATTCTAAGCATTTAAGCGTGCTAAAGCTATCTCTTATGCCAGATACCGTTTTAAACGGAAGTAGCGTCGACCCAGGCGCCAGCGCAAACGCGGGCTTTTGGCACTTTTCCAGATGAGCTTCCAGATCCCGGTGTCGAAGAACTCTTTGATTATCATTGCTTTCTTCGCCTCATCCTTCATGTTGTCGAAGGTATGAATAATTCCCAGACCCTCTTTGGCGATTTGCCAGTGGCAGGCCGGGATATTTTTCACTTTATCCGGGTAGCGCTGGTTAATGGCATCAAGCATCTTCAGTATCTTCATGTAATGGCGCGCAGAGCGAATCAGCGTGTCGTCATTATCCGGGGTGTGCGATACCGAGGCGGAGTGAATGTAGTAGTCGTAAAAGCGTTCGCTGGTGTACTGAACGCGTTCCGCAGCAAGCAGCACCTCAGTCGTCCACGGAATATCCTGATGGCGCAGGCCAGGCTCGAAACGGAAGCCGTGCTGACGAATAAAATCGTGACGATAGATATTCAGCCAGGTCACATGCAGGAACTTACGT
Source organism: Enterobacter cloacae complex sp. CDL013 (assembly GCF_049238805.1). Classification (NCBI taxonomy): domain Bacteria; kingdom Pseudomonadati; phylum Pseudomonadota; class Gammaproteobacteria; order Enterobacterales; family Enterobacteriaceae; genus Enterobacter; species Enterobacter cloacae complex sp. CDL013. Next base: position 204,520 of record NZ_JBMKGT010000008.1, read on the forward strand.
GAATCCAGCGCCTTTTTTAACCATACCGCACCATTCATGACGCCCGTCGAGGCGAGCTTATCTTCAGGGAAGATAGGGCGAGACGGTTTTTTGTTATTTTCCCAGACGTAGTTGCCATTGCAGGTGGCGACATCCAGGTTCTGCGTGACGGCCATATCCAGCAGACGCTGGTACATGCCGGGTTTGAAGACATCATCAATATCCGGGAAAGAGAGATACTGCCCGGTCGCAACCGCCAGGCCGGTATTACGCGCGATGGACACGCCCTGATTAGGTTGTTCAATAACCTGCATCTGTGGCAGCTTTTCGCGCCATTTTTCGACAATCTGCATCGAGCGGTCAGTGGAGCCGTCATTCACGATGATGACTTCCATACTGTCGATGTGTTGATTTACAAGGCAGGTAAAGAACTGATCGAGAAAAGCTTCACCGTTATAAACGGCAACCACCACGCTTAATAAAGGCGCTGAATTTTGCATATGAAACCTGATTATTTTTGGTTGTCGACCAAAGCAATGTATTGCTGGCAAATGGCGTTAATACCGAACGATGCGATCGTTTCGCGATCAACAACTGGCGGAGAGGCATACAATTCTGCCAGTGTTTTCGCCAGTGATTCGTCGGTTAACGCTGTCAGACCTCGCGCCAGGGGGCCAGTAAGGATCTCAGCAGGACCGCCAGGGCAGTTTGTACTCACCGGTGGGGTCTGACAGATAATGGACTCTACCAGTACATTACCAAAACCTTCGCAGTCGGAACTTAACACTAAAAGGCGTGCCCCTTTGATCCACGGGTAGGGGTTGGTTTCGAACGGGCGGAAGACGATCTTGTTTTCAATTCCCAGCTTAGCGGCAAGCTGTTTGAGCTGGTTTATTTTCGCGTCAGAACCTTTGCCCATCAACACCAGCGATGCGTCGATCTTGCTCAGCGCAAACGCCCGCAGCAGCCGGTCGTGACGTTTGTGTTCATGAAAACGGCCAACGTGGATAATGTAATCCTGCCCCTGCATCTCAAAGGGCGCTTCCGCCAGACGCTGAATTTCAGGGATATCAAAGGGGTTATGGATAACCGCTTTGCGCCGCAGGGGGATCGCGAGTACTTGAGAGAGGTCGTGCAGCACGGCGCCGGAAACCGCCACCACGTTGCGGTTTTCATAGGTATGCCGAATTTTATAATGCTTAAACCAGCGAGAAAGCCCGCTGCGATGGCGCAAATAGGAGAAGGAGAACATCCCGTGAACGCAGAACCAGACCTTATCCCGATCCAGCACGCGGCTGTGCGCCACGATACGGTCGGTTTTATGCAGATGCGAGAACACGACGTCAAATTTACCGCTGCGTTCTGCATTCTCGATGGCGCGATCCAGCAAACGGGCGCGACGCGGGATCTCGATCAGCTTCCGCCAGGGTTTTTTACAGGTATCCTGCACAATCTGAAAATCGATGCCTTCCGGAATGGCGTAGTCGCACACCTTCCGTAAGGAGAAAAGGGTGACCTGATGCCCCAGTTCTGTCAGTCCGCTGGAGAGGGTGAGAACCGTTTTTTCGGCTCCTCCACCGGGTAAACCATCAATAATCATTAGGATGCGCATTATTAATCCAGTAATTTTTGATAAAGCGAAATAAGCTGACTTGATAGTTTTTCAGGGGTTGCTTCTCTGACGCGTTCACGCGCCGCAAGCCCCATATTATTATTTTTTTCCAGTGAAGGGATGGACATGACGGCCTCCTTCAATGTGTGGATATCAAGTGCATCACAGTAAAACCCGTTCTGGCCTTGCTCAATAAATTCTGAACCACCGCAACTCTCTGACGTAATGACGGGCAATCCACAGGCCATTGCTTCAAGTATGACGTTAGGGAAAGGATCATACAGCGTCGGCAGCAGTAAACCATCAGAAAGCTGATAAAATGGCAGCGTCTCTTTTTGCATCCCCAGGAAACGGATTTGCCCCTCACAGCCTAATGAACGGGCGAGGTCGCGATAACGGCTTTCCGCTTTATCCTGACCGACCACAACCAGCCATGCCGATGTTCCTGCTATAGCCCGAATAGCGCTTGCCAGCCCCTTGCGTTCAAACCCTGAACCCACGAAGCAGAAAATGACGGCATCAGCGGGTAAGCCAAATTGCTGACGCAGTACAGCGCGTTGTCTCTCTTCTGCCGGAACGAAGCGGCTGGAATCTATTGAATTATAAATCACATGTATCTTTTTTGCGTCAATATCAAAGTCTTCGACGATTTCGCGTTTGATCATCTCCGCATTACAGATAACGGCTTTCAACTCGGGAGCCTGGTACATTTCACGTTCTGCGTTCATCACGTAGCGGTGATAACGATCGTGCATAAGCAGCTTCGCACGCCAGGCGGGAAGAATACGCGTACGCTGTAGCAGCCAGCGTCGATGTACACCATCCCCGGCGCGGTAAATATCGCAGCCCGGAATACGTTCGTGGCTCTGGACAATATCAAACTGCTGTTGCTGCCACAGCGCGCGTGCGGCGTGTGCAAAGCCGCGCTCACGGCTGATGCGGCCCCACTTTCGTGGATCGCAAATATGAATATGCCAGTCGTCCTGCTTTTCGCCCTGCCACTCGCGGGTGATGACGTTGAGCTCAAGATTTTGATTGCTCAGCGCGGTAAGTGCCCTGGAGACAAAACGTTCTGCTCCTCCATCCGGACGATATTTTTGGCGCACAATGGCCAGACGATGAAGCTTCATTGCAGGTATCTCCTTGCGGCGGAGACGACAGCATCAACGGGGATGGCGTCGAGATAACGTTCCGTCGTTTTTGTATCAATGGCGTCAGGGTTGGGAAGCGGGCCGTAGTTACCTGCCCAGATGACCTCGCCGTTAACCTGCCATGGCGACCAGAACGTCAATTTTGACGGGCCAAACAGCGCCACGCAGGGCGTCTGAAGGGCGGCGGCCATGTGCATGGGTACGGAGTCAACGCCAATGAACAGGATCGCGTGATCGATTAGCGAGGCCAGCTGGCGCAGGGTTAACTGCCCTGCCAGCGATACAACACCCGTCTGCGGGGAGGCGGCAAGAATGCGGTCAATCATCGCCAGCTCTTTCTTATCCGGTCCCGCCGTAAGGACGATAGTGTGGCCGTCCTGCTGCAACGCGGCGATAGTTTGCGCCATTTTGCCTTCGTCCCAGCACTTAAAGAACCAGCGTGACGTGGGTTGAATAACGATGTAGCGGTCTCCCACGCCCTTTTGTGTCAGCTTTTGGTGAGCATGGCGCCAGTCATCCGCGCTGTAAGCCATGGTGACGGTAGGGTTGGCCATTACCGGCAGCGCTGACAGTATGGAGAGATTTTGTTCAACGGTGTGCAGCGACTGATGGCTGGCGACCGAGACCAGTTCACTGTGACAAAAACGCCAGAAGGCATTCTTGCGCTTGTTAAAAGCGAACCCGAGCCGAACCGGTGCGCCGGTGAAGCGGGTAACAATCGCGCTGCGCCACTGATCGGCAAGATTGATCACCAGATGATAATGCTGAGCGCGTAAAGCACGAAGCAACTGCCACTCTTTTTGCAGGTGCTTCAGCGTCCCCAGCTGCTTCCATTTACGATCGATACCATAGATCGTCCCGATTGCCGGATGCGCGGCGAGCATGTCTCGCGTCTCTTCATAGAGAAGCACGTCGATTTGGGCTTCAGGCCATTTCTGGCGTAATGAATTGATGACGGGGGTGGTGAGTAACATGTCGCCATGATGGCGAAGTTTGATCAGTAAAATGCGCAAATCAGGCGTGTCAGGTAAGTTATTCATCATCATCTTATCGGCGTTGTACTATTGGCAATTCTAATAGACCTGGTAACGACTTGCACTCTTTCTCCATAATGTCAGGAATTTCCCTGGAAGGGTTTACTCCTGCTTTCGGGCGTGCGTAACATAGCGCTAACTATTTTGTCTTGCGGACTTATTATGAAAAAACCAGCGTTTATCATCACGATCGATACCGAAGGGGATAATCTCTGGCAGAACCACCGGATGATCAAAACGGAAAACGCGCGCTACCTGGCGCGGTTTCAGGCGCTTTGTGAACGCTTCGGCTTTAAGCCCGTCTGGCTGACCAACTACGAGATGGCCGTCGAACCGGTATTCATTGAGTTCGCGAAAGAGGTCATAGCCCGCGGCCAGGGTGAGGTGGGAATGCATCTCCATGCCTGGAATAGCCCTCCGGAGCACGATCTGACCGGTGATGACTGGCGCTGGCAGCCTTATCTGATTGAGTTTTCAGACGAGGTCATGCGTGAGAAAGTGCTGTTCATGACCCGCTTACTGGAAGAGACTTTCCAGACAAAAATGCTCAGCCATCGCGCCGGGCGCTGGGCATTCGACAGCCGTTACGCCCGGTTGCTGATTGAGCTGGGGTATCAGGTAGATTGTTCCGTTACGCCGCGCGTGAACTGGCGCAACGCGAAAGGTGCCCCGCAGGGTAATGGCGGAACGAATTACCAGCATTTTCCCGATCGCGCCTATTTTTTGGACGTAGACGACATTTCCCGGCCGGGAAACAGCCCTCTCCTCGAAGTGCCGATGAGTATCCAGTATAAACACCCGGCATGGCTGAATTCCCTGAAGCAGGGTTACGATCGTCTGCGCGGTAAATACCGTTCTCCGTCAGTTAACTGGTTACGCCCGTCCGGCGGTAACGCGCAGGAGATGATTAAGGTTGCGCAGCAGTGCCTGGCTCAGGGGAATGACTACGTAGAGTTCATGCTGCATTCGTCGGAATTTATGCCTGGCGGCAGCCCTACTTTTAAAGACCAGGCCGCGATTGAGGGACTGTATCAGGATCTGGAGCAGCTCTTTACCTGGTTATCAGATAAGACCGTGGGGATGACGCTTGCGGAGTTTTACCAGTACAAAAAATAGTTATGCCCGCCAGGCGGGCATATTTATTATTGCTGCTTTGTTTGTGAGAAAGGTGTACTTAACGCAAACAAAATCATAAAGAAGATTAAGGCTTCTGAACTGAGCAGTATGACATCCGTCAGTCCATACAAAAGCAAAAGAAGCATTGACGTTAGCAGCAGCGCGTTTCTGTTTCGTAGGGCATACGCAATCATCGAAACGAAGAAAAAGAGCATTACCGCTACGCCGGGGATCCCCTGCAAAGAGTATTTCTCAATAAATTCATTATGCAGATGAACTTTGATGTATTCGAGTGCACTGCCAAGGTGCGGATGTCCGTCTTTAATATACTGCCGCGTCCACGCTTCACGCTGTTCCAGCGATTGCCCTAACGGATGCGCAAGACCATTCTCGATCCCGACAGTCCACATCGAAAAACGTGCGCCCAATGACGTGCGGTCAAAACCTTGTTGATAACGTTCAACCTCATGTTGGGTTTGTTTTATTTTCGGCGAAATCAATGGCTTGTAGCTCACGATTACAACGCCTGCAACAATGCATAGAAAGATGAGGGCTGATTTAAGATGAATCTTTCTGAAATGATAAAGCGTGAGCACAATTGCCAGAAGCAGATATAAACCCATCGCAGCACGGGTCCCCGTCAACAGTATGACGAAGTAAGAGATTAATATAGTGAAGCCCGCAACAACATACAGCTTCACGTTCTGTTGAAGGTAAAGACTGTATACGAAAGCCAGTGACAGGACAGAATAAACATAGGCTGAAACGGTGGCACGGTTAATTGCCATCTCAACGCGAGTCATACCTTGTGAGGCCTGCCACAAGCCATACCCTGTGGCGAGCACAAACCCTAAGGCCGTTGCGAAGAAGAAAAATTTCCTGAAGGTGTCCTTATCGATATAAAACTTAAAGCGGTCAATATAGAAAATCAGGACACTCGCTAAAATTAATTTTTTGCTGGCACCGAGATAGTCGCTGTAAAGGTTGAGTCCCTCGTTATGATACTCATAGAGTAAATACCAGCCGAGGTTAAGTAATCCAATCAGCAGAATGGGCAGCGCTATAGTAAAAGGTCGCAGAGTGATTTTTTTATATTCGAAAGCCAGGCCAATAATACTGACGTAAATAGCAATATAGAAAAACTCTCTTTGCTTCCCTGAACTGACTAAAGCCAGTATCAAAGAGATGAGGCTCAAAGCGATCGTCAGTTGATAGAGCCGTGGTTTTATTTTTTCCATAATGCCTCAATAACCCTTTTTTTATAGCTAAAACGAACATCGGTGGAGAGGAAAAAAGACAATGTATACATGGCCTTTACGCGTTGTTTCACGAGCTGCAATTGTTGGTCTGTAAGACAGGACCGATGGTTGCTGTAAATATCAAACCAGTGGCAATTGACGAGATGCTTGTAGCTTGACGGAAATGTTCTTTCCATCTGTAACGTGCATTCGACAAGCGTTGAAATTTTGCTGGCGTCCAGAGTGCTCGACAAACTGTCGCGACGCTTGATGTAATAATAATGCCCCTGGCGTTGATAGACTATTTTGTTCGATTGCATCAGCATTCCAGGGAAGACAGCGAAATCCTCATAACATAACATCGGAGGAATAGGGTTACTCTCGTACAGGCTACGATGAATAAACTGGCCAATGAGATGTGCCTGAAAGTCTTTATGGCGTAAGAAACGAGCGACTGCTTCATTTCGTGGCAATGGCACAGGATTAAATCCCTGCCAGTCTGAAGTCATTTTCCGGGGATCGCGAATCTCAAGCAAACGTGTCAGTAACATATCCGGACGTTGCGCTTTCAGGAAGGCTATTGCGTCCCCGAGGCTGCCCGGCTTTAAGCAATCGTCACTGTCGAGCATCGTAATATACTCTCCCGATGCCAGCGCGACAGCGCTGTTTCGTACCCGGCCTACGTTACGAAAGTTCACGGTGCGCGTGATGATCTGAGGAAATTTCGGCGACCACTCTTCAATTATTGCCTGCGTGGCATCCTCAGAACTGTCATTGAAAATAATGACTTCAGTGTCCTGACCGATTGCTGCCAGCAGGCTTGAAAGCGTGGCGTGCAGCGTAGCTTCAGCGTTATGCGCAGCAATAATGACGCTTAAAAAAGCCATAAAAATTAGTTTCCTTGAGCGTCGGTAGCGCTACCCAGTGAGCGGGCTTTGGGTAATGTACGGACAAACTGCTGAAGATCGTGTAACGCGGAGTCAGTGACAGAGAATAGCGCTTCCCGTTCTTGCGGGAAGTAATAGCGCGTTTCAAACACATAAGAACAAATGTTGTCGTCATTCCCGATCAGCATCACATTGCCAAGCGGACGCTGTTCGTAATGACAACACGGTCCAAACAGCAGGACCACCGGCACGCCGACGGCGTCTGCGATATAGACATTCCCCGAGTCAGACGCGATATAGCAGTCCATCTTTGAAATGGCCCAGGGAAGCTCTTCTAGCGAAATTTTGCCAATAAGATTAATAAAATTAGGGATTTCACCGTAAAGGCGGGTGATATCATCCATCCACGACTGTTCGTTTGGCGCGCCGAAGACATAAAACTCGCAGGGTAAATCAGCGAGTTGATCAACAATCCGCTTCCAGATAACCGGAGGGACGGTTTTGGCTTTATTGCCTGCCGCAATACTGATGCCGATGCGGATAACGTCAGGTTTATCAAGAATAGCCGGCCAGGTCGTCGGCTTGAAGAGCGGCTTTGTGGCGTGCTTGGGAGAGTCTTGCCATGTGAGCGAGCGGTCGGCCAGTTTCAGGTAGTTCGTCACCGAAAGCGTTTTTTTGCCATGCTCAACGGTACCGTCGGCCGCGAGATAGAAAATCCCGTGATACCACCTGCGCGTATAAATGCTTAAAAATTGTTTGTTTTTGGCATTGCAGACGGCGGCAAAAAAGAGGTTCACGCTGTTGGGCTGTAGCAGGTAGACGTTGTCGTAGCGGTTCATGATCCTGCACGCGAAGCACAGTTTACGCCACAGGTTGCGCTTATGCTGCTCAATAAAATAGATCTGCTCGATAGTCTCATCATGCTTCGCCAGCGCGCCAACGCTGCGACTGATCAACACATCGCTTTTTTGCAGCCAGGCCAGAAGAGGCGTCGCATTAATAAAGTCACCGATTTTGGCTGTTTGAATGACAAGGTTCTTGCCCGTGTCCTTTCGAAACAGCTTCCGGATGAGTTTCACCGGAAAGAGTAAAATCAGCAGAAATACATAACTCATGGGTTAAATATCCCTGTTGGAAAGCCGATGGCTGCCCTGTAAAAATGAAAAAATAGCATCTGCGCTAATATCCTTCGTTTGTTGCGTAGGGCTGACCATCTGATGCTGGTTTTTACCGTAACCCCCGATCAACCCCGGATCGGTCGGGCCGAAAATCGTGATATTAGGTCGAGCCAGTGCGGCGGTTAAATGGCTTAACCCTGTATCCACAGAAACGACGGCGTTTGCGCCCGCCAGCTGTGCGGCAACTTGCGCCAGTGTGAGTTTGGGTAACACCTCGACATGGGAAAAACCGGCTGCCAGACGCTCCGCACGCTGACGCTCATGTTCAGCGCCCCACGGGAGTTTAATATGGATACCGCAAGGTTGCATTAGTTCAATCAGCCTTCGCCAGTGCGTTTCCGGCCAGTGCTTATCGTCGCGCGTTGTGGCATGCAGGAACACCAGATACGGCTCGGCATGCTCCTCCGTCTCGCGCAAAAAATGCTGTGCAATAGCGTAGTCACCCTGGGCTTCAGGTTTTGCATAGCCCAGGCTTTTCGCGAACAGCTCGCGGGTGCGCTCCACGGCGTGCTGTTGTTTCGCAATATGGTGTCGACGGTTATAGAACAGGCTCGCCAGCGGTTCGCGGGCGGTTTGCCAGTCCATGCCGTGCTTTACGCCGTGCGCCAGACGCGTGACCAGCGCGGCGCTTTTCACCAGCCCCTGGGCGTCGACGATCGCGTCGTAACGCCGGGCCTGCACCGCTTCGCGGAAGGCTTTGCGTTCGGCTTTAATCGGTGCGGAGAACCACGCTTTGCGCCAGCGGCGAATGGCCACCGGGATCACGCGATCAACCGCTTCATGCCAGGTGGGGATCTGCGCGAAGCCTTCTTCCACCACCCAGTCAAAACGGATGCCGGGAATGGCCCGCATGGCGTCCGTCAGCGACGGCAGCGTATGCAGAACATCACCCATTGAGGAGGTTTTAACGATCAATACCCGCATCCGTTATCCTTCTTCGCTCAACAGCAATGCGTTGAGTTCTTCAAGGACGCGCTGCGGCGTGATGTCGATCAGGCTCTGATGATAGCCTTCTGCGGCATCGCCTTTACGCACCTTGTGGTAGCCGGTGATTAAACGGATCACGCGCGCCTTGTGCGACAGCGGCGGCGTGAAGTCCGGGCTGCTTGGGCCATACAGCGCAACCAGGGGACGATCCAGCGCGGCGGCGACGTGCATTAAACCGGAGTCGTTCGTCACCACGGCTTTACAGGCGGCAATCAAAATAACCGCCTGCTCGAGCTGCGTTTCCCCGGCCAGGTTTCGGCACCAGGCCTGTTGCTCGGTACTGAGCGTGGCGAGAATTTCATTGCCCGCCTCATGATCTTTCGCCGAGCCAAACAGCACAATCTGATAGCCTTCATCGATAAGCTGTTTCGCCAGCTCTGCATAGTGATAGTGCGGCCAGCGTTTTGCCGGACCAAACTCCGCGCCAGGGCAGAACCCAATCATCGGGCGTTCGGACGAAATGCCAAATGCGTTGCAGGTGTGGGATTTCTCCCCATCGCTTACCTGGAGCTGCGGCCACAGCAGCGGCTGCGGCAGATCTTTCGCGCTGCGCATCACGCCTTTGTCGTAGGCCAGCGCCACGTAGCGCTCGACCATCAGCGGCCAGGCCTCTTTATCCAGCACACGGGCATCGTTCAGCAGGCCGTAGCGCATTTCACCGCGCCAGCCGGTACGATGCGGGATGCCCGCAAAGAAGGGCACAAGGGCAGATTTGAAGGAGTTAGGCAGCACGTAGGCGCGGTCATAGCGTTTCTCGCGCAGGCTGTGGCCGAGTTTGCGGCGTTCACCGATTTCCAGCGCCCCGTGGCCGAGCGGCATCGGGATCGCCTCGTTCACTTCCGGCATACGCGATAACAGCGGACGGCACCATGCGGGTGCCATCACGTCGATTATCGCCTGGGGATAACGCGCCTTGAGCGTGCGATAGAGACTTTGCGACATCATCATGTCGCCCACCCATGACGGGCCGATCACCAGAATTTTCATACTTATGCGTCGCGGTTCAGCCAGGCCATATATTCCGTTACGCCTTCGGCAACGGTCTTGAACGGCTTGTCATAGCCTGCGGCGCGCAGGTTAGTCAGGTCCGCCTGAGTGAATGCCTGGTAGCGGCCTTTCAGCTTATCCGGGAACGGAATGTACTCGATGCTGCCTTTCTTATGGTACGCCAGCGTCGCGTCTGCCACCGCCTGGAAGGATTCCGCGCGGCCGGTGCCCAGGTTGAAAATGCCGGACACGCCATTTTCCAGGAACCACAGGTTCACTGCCGCCACGTCGCCCACGTAGACGAAGTCACGCTTGAAGCCGTCGCTGCCTTCGAACAGTTTCGGGCTTTCGCCGTTATTTAACTGGGTGTTCAGGTGGAACGCCACGCTCGCCATGCTGCCTTTGTGGCCTTCGCGCGGCCCGTAGACGTTGAAGTAGCGGAAGCCGACAATTTGCGAGTTCGCTTCTGGCAGGATCTGACGCACGTACTCATCAAACAGGAATTTGGAGTAACCGTAGACGTTCAGCGGCTGCTCATATTCGCGGGATTCGATGAAATCTGAAGTGCGCCCACCGTAGGTTGCCGCGGAAGAGGCATACAGGAACGGAATTTCACGCTCCAGGCAGTAGTGCAGGAGCTCTTTGGAGTACTGATAGTTGTTATCCATCATGTACTTGCCGTCCCACTCGGTGGTGGAGGAGCACGCACCTTCGTGGAAGATGGCTTCGATCTCGCCGAACTCTTCACCCGCCATAATCTGGATAAGGAAGTCTTCTTTATCCATGTAGTCAGCGATGTTCAGATCCACCAGGTTCACGAACTTGGTGCCGTCTTTCAGGTTGTCCACCACCAGAATGTCGGTGATGCCTTTGTCATTGAGGGCCTTAACAATATTGCTGCCGATAAAGCCCGCGCCGCCAGTAACGATAATCATAACTGTAACCTTTGAAGTATGAGTCGGGGAATATCCCGAACGCTAATCTCTTTATCATATCATCACAATGCTCAGGCTTCAGCCATTCACCGATATGCAGCAGGGGTACGCGTGATTTATGCTGCAAAAACGAGAAGAGATACTGCGTCATCTCGTCATGAACTATTGGTTTGGGTAATATGTGCCAAAATTTGCCGAGTCTGGAGAATTGCAATGCGTGGTGATTTTTACAAACAGTTAAACAGCGACCTCGAGTCCGCACGTGCGGAAGGGTTGTTCAAAGAAGAGCGTATTATCACGTCTGCCCAGCAGGCGGACATCACCGTTGCCGACGGCAGCCATGTGATCAACTTTTGCGCGAACAACTACTTAGGTCTTGCGAATCACCCTGAGCTGATTGCCGCGGCGAAAAGCGGCATGGACACCCACGGTTTCGGTATGGCCTCCGTTCGCTTTATCTGCGGTACCCAGGACAGCCACAAGCAGCTTGAGCAAAAGCTGGCGAACTTCCTCGGAATGGAAGACGCGATTCTGTACTCATCCTGCTTCGACGCCAACGGCGGTCTGTTTGAAACCCTGCTCGGCGCAGAAGATGCGATTATCTCCGACGCCCTGAACCACGCCTCCATCATCGACGGTGTTCGCCTGTGTAAAGCGAAGCGTTTCCGCTACGCCAACAACGACATGGTTGAGCTGGAAGCCCGCCTGAAAGAGGCCCGTGAAGCCGGTGCCCGCCACGTGCTGATCGCCACCGACGGCGTGTTCTCCATGGATGGCGTGATCGCCAACCTGAAGGGCGTGTGCGATCTGGCGGATAAATACGACGCGCTGGTGATGGTGGATGACTCTCACGCGGTTGGCTTTGTCGGCGAAAACGGTCGCGGCTCCCACGAATACTGTGACGTAATGGGCCGCGTGGACATCATCACCGGTACGCTGGGCAAAGCGCTCGGCGGCGCGTCTGGCGGTTATACCGCTGCGCGTAAAGAGGTGGTTGAGTGGCTGCGTCAGCGCTCCCGCCCGTACCTGTTCTCCAACTCCCTGGCGCCGGCGATTGTGGCTGCCTCTATTAAAGTGCTGGAGATGGTGGAATCCGGCGCTGAGCTGCGCGACCGCCTGTGGGCTAACGCCCGCCTGTTCCGTGAAAAAATGAGCGCAGCAGGGTTCACCCTGGCCGGTGCTGACCACGCGATCATTCCGGTGATGCTGGGCGACGCGGTTGTCGCGCAGCAATTTGCTCGTGAGCTTCAGAAAGAAGGGATTTACGTGACCGGGTTCTTCTTCCCGGTGGTACCAAAAGGTCAGGCGCGTATCCGCACCCAGATGTCTGCGGCGCACTCGCCTGAACAAATTGAACGTGCGGTGGAAGCCTTTACCCGCATCGGCAAACAGCTGGGCGTAATTGCCTGAGGACGTGTGATGAAAGCGTTATCCAAACTGAAAGCGGAAGAAGGGATTTGGATGACCGACGTACCGGAGCCGGAAGTCGGTCATAACGATCTGCTGATCAAAATTCGTAAAACCGCCATCTGCGGTACTGACGTTCACATCTACAACTGGGACCAGTGGTCGCAAAAAACTATTCCCGTGCCAATGGTAGTCGGCCACGAATATGTCGGCGAAGTAGTCGGCATCGGCCAGGAAGTGAAAGGCTTCAACATTGGCGACCGCGTCTCCGGTGAAGGCCACATTACCTGTGGTCACTGCCGCAACTGTCGCGGTGGGCGTACCCACCTGTGCCGCAACACCGTCGGCGTGGGCGTGAACCGTCCGGGCTGCTTCGCGGAATACCTGGTGATCCCGGCGTTTAACGCGTTCAAAATCCCGGACAATATCTCTGACGATCTGGCCTCCATCTTCGACCCGTTCGGCAACGCGGTACATACGGCGCTCTCCTTCGACCTGGTGGGGGAAGACGTGCTGGTCTCCGGCGCAGGCCCCATCGGTATTATGGCGGCAGCCGTGGCGAAGCATGTGGGTGCGCGCAACGTGGTGATCACCGACGTGAACGAATACCGCCTGTCGCTGGCGCGCAAAATGGGCGTCACCCGCGCGGTGGATGTCTCGAAAGAGAGCCTGACCGACGTGATGGAAGAGCTGGGCATGACCGAAGGCTTTGACGTGGGTCTGGAGATGTCCGGCGCGCCACCCGCGTTCCGCACCATGCTCGACACCATGAACCACGGTGGTCGTATCGCGATGCTGGGTATTCCGCCGTCAGATATGTCCATCGACTGGAACAAAGTCATCTTCAAGGGGCTATTCATTAAGGGCATCTATGGCCGCGAGATGTTTGAGACCTGGTACAAGATGGCCGCGCTGATCCAGTCTGGTCTGGATCTGTCCCCGATTATCACTCACCGTTTCTCCATCGATGAGTTCCAGCAGGGCTTTGACGCGATGCGTTCCGGCCAGTCAGGGAAAGTGATCCTGAGCTGGGATAAATAATGAAAAAGGGGCCAGCGGCCCCTTATTTTACTGATTCTTTTTCTCTTCGTCCGTCAGGTAACGCACCTTGCGGGTGTAGTCCTGACCTTTGAACAGCAGTTTGTTATCCGGCGATTCCAGATACTTCTGCCACTCGGAAAGCGGGAAACCACCGTGCGCGCCAATCACCTCTTTCGGCACAACGGCTTCCTGACCGCCGATCTTCTTGGAGACCGGCCAGTTCATCCAGTCGCCCAGGTTAACCGTTTTTACATCCAGCATGTCCAGCAGCGCAGCGAGCGGCAGCTGATCGGTCGGCGGCTGCGTATCGTCCATCAGCTCCCAGGTATCCTGGAACAGCGTCAGCCACAGCGGGCAGATACGGCGCCAGGTCTTTTTGGTGGCCGCAAGAAACGCGCCGTTAACGTGATCGACCAGATACGGGCGCACCGTTTCTTTGTAATAGGCCGGCACTTTTTCTGCGGGGGCGCCGTCCAGCTTGGCAATCATTTTGCCCTGACGGAAGCTGGAGTAGATGTGCATATCGGTCATGTTGATCTGGGGCATCTTCAGCAGGTTGAGATCGGAGTCGATCATCAGCACCCCTTCACCGCGCGCCTGCAACGGAGCATTAAGCTTCACCAGACGACTGAGGTAGATCTGCTTATAGCGGTAGTCTTCTTCACGTTTTGGAAGCGTGAGGGTGACAACGCGGGTTTTTAGCGGCAGCTCGCCGAAAGCGGATTCAGGCTGATCGCTGACGATAACAATCTCGCTGACGTCGGTGGCGTAACGCTCTGCAAAGGTCGCTGATAATAACGCCTCTTCGACGAAATCCGCGCCCGTACACGGGATCACAATGGAATCAACCGCAACGAGATCGCGCGTGACCGGAAGGGAAGCGTAGGGAATGTTATGACGCCCGGTAATGTGGCGGTAGCGAGCATTCAGGAATTTAAACATGTTCTTCTCGTTTGGTTATTGCGCGCCAAGAACGGCCTCGACACCGTTAACATAGCTTTCAATGGCATACACGTTGCAGACATTCTGGTGTGCGGCAGCGGCGAGCCGGGCGCGCAGAGCAGGATCCTGCCAGATATTATCCAGATGTTGAGCAAGTTGCGACACGTCGCTCCACGGAAACAGCAGGCCGGTCGACTCATGATCGATCAATTCTGCCGTGCCGGTCACTTTTGAACCAATCACTGGGATGTTCAGCAGCATTGCCTCCAGCACGACGCGCGGCAGGCCTTCGCTCTTCGAGGCCAGAATAAACGCGTCAAAGGTAGCAAGGTAGTCAAAAGGCGTGTTCTGGAAACCGGTAAAAATCACGTGTTCAGCAATCCCCAGCGCGTCAGCCTGTGCCGTCAGCGCGCCGCGCTCAGCCCCTTCACCGACCAGCACCATCTTCCATTTTGCCTGCGGGTGCCTCTGGTTGAACTGGGCCAGCGCCTCCAGCGTGTGATGGTTGGCCTTGCGAGGGATTAACGAGCCAACGCTGCCGAACACAAACGTGTCATCATCAATGTTCAGGCGCTGGCGCATCGCGCGTCGGTCGGGCAAGGGCTGGTGGATGTCGATGGCATTGTTGACCGTGGTACACAGCGCTGGCCGGACGCCATGCTGAAGTAGCACACGTTCAACGCCGTGCGAGACGGCGATGATTTTTGTGGCATGGGCATTCACCAGCTTCACCAGCGGCGGGGTCAGCACCGGTTCAATCCGGCAGTGCTGGATTATCCGCGCATGCAGGTTTGCACCCGCCAGATACCCTTCTTCGTTAGAGCCTGGCTGGTTGTTCATATACAGCGTATCGAAACCACCTTCCCTGAAAATGGTCTCGATCTTGCTGACGTTGGGGCGAATGCGCCACAGGGTATCGATATGTCGCGTAAATGCTTTGCGCGCCGAACGCGAGAAAAACAGCAGACCACGTCCCGCTTCTTTCAGGAGTTTTGCCCATGCCGGTTGCTTACGTTGAGGGATAACGAGTAGAGGTATCCCAATGCTATTGAGCACCTGGCCTATCGTTTCACCTTCAGCACGACTATAATCACTGTAAAAACAACAAGTAATGTCGAATTTTTCGCGGTTGATTCGCTTCAGAAGCTCAAGCATACTGTTGGTACCTCCCCCCCATTCTTTGCCCGTGTCCAGGAGGAGGATTTTACGTTTTTGCGGCATGTCTGAATCCGTATGCTACCCTTCATCTGACCGCATTATAAAGAATTTGTTGAAATAAAATAGATTTTTTGTATTTCTTTGTCTTTTTATAAGAAAACGTTTTAAACGCGCTTATTTTAAAAGTGTGATTTAAGACTTTAATCGCCTCTTCTCAATTAGATACTATTAGCGAAAGTATTTATGTTGTTATTGAGAGAGTGAGAAAATGTTTAAAATAACGGTCTGCTTATTAACGTTTAACTCCGAAAGAACGTTGCACGATGTTATTCCTCCTCTTTTAAAAATAGCGGATGAATTCGTTGTAGTTGATTCCGGAAGTACAGACGCAACGATATATATTTGCCAGAGTTATGGATTGTCGGCCATATTCAAAAAATATAGCTGGCACGGCGAGCAGATGAACCATGCCGTATCCCATGCACACAACGACTGGGTGCTGTGCATGGACAGCGACGAAATACTCGATCAAGAAACCGTTGATGCTATTTTAAAATTAAAAATGGGCGATGAACCCGAACCGGATATGGCGTGGCGGATATGTCGTCACTGGTTTGTTCTGGGAGAAAATGTCCGAACGATTTATCCCGTCTCATCACCGGATTATCCGGTGCGTCTTTTTAACCGTACGCAGTCGCGATTTAATAACCGGCCAGTAGACGATCAGGTCGAAGGTTTTCTCCATTCTGAACGTATTCCTGGCTATGTCAGACATGATACATTTTATTCACTGCATGAACTTTTCAATAAATTAAACGGATATACCACTCGCCTGGTTCAATATCAGACGATACGTCCCTCTCTTGGTCGCGGAGCGATCAGCGCTATCGGCGCATTTTTCAAATGGTATCTGTTTAGTGGTGCCTGGCGTCAGGGCAAAGTGGGTGTGGTGACAGGGTTTTATGCCACGGCGTACAGTTTTTTGAAGTATTTCAAGGCCTGGTATCAGAATCGGGAAAAGAAAGAGTCCGTTGCAAAAGAGCAGTCGGACTCTTATCTGGCAGAATAGGCGTTAGCCGATCAGGCTTTTTTTCCCCAACCCTGCCACTGTTGCTGGACGTATTTAACCAGCGTACTGCTGCTGATGCTTTCGCCAATCACCGTGAAGAAGCGGGTTGCATAGACCGGTTCAGGCGGCTGTTTCAGCGTGCAGTTCTTCACGCCGCGGAATGGATTACGTGGCCGCGTTGCGGGTGGTTGCGCGCTACCCGGACGAGAAGTATCCACCTGAGGTTCATTGAGCAGATCGCTCGGACGCACCAGCGTGATATCGGCGGGTAAGCCCGGCAACATTTGCTGCAAAACGCGAACGGTAGACGGATGCGGATGCCCAATGGCAATCGCCGAACCGTTACGGCGCGCCAGCTGTACCGCGCGGTTGAACTGGACGCGGATATCCGCTTCGTTCTGGGAGTCATCCAGGAATACTTTGCGCTTGATGACTTTCACGCCCGTTCCCTGAGCGGCACGCATCGCCTGGCTGTTGCCGATGGTCATGCTGTCGAGGAAATAGAGGTTGTAACGCTCCAGCGCCTGCATCACTTTCAGCATACCGTACAGGCTGGAGGTCATCGCGCTGCCCATATGGTTATTCAGACCCACGGCATACGGCACTTTATTGTACGCATCGCGGATGATGCGATCGATCTCGTCGCTGCTCATGTCCGGGCGCAGGGTATCTTTTTCCAGCGGCTGCTTGCTGAGGGGGGCCATCGGCAGATGGATAAGGACCTGATGGCCGCCATTGTGAGCTTTGGTCGCCATTTCATGCGCGTGAGGCGCATTAGGCAGGACGGCGACAGAGATGGCTGACGGCATCGCCAGCACCTGATTTTCATAGTGTGGTCGATAACCGAAGTCATCAATCACAATCGCGAGTTTGCCTGCATAAACCGGTGCAGCCAGCGCCAGTGCGCTGACTACGGAAACAACAATTCGACGAAATTGAAGCAAAACTTATCTTCCCAACCACGGCTGTGGATTGACCGCCTGACCCTGACGACGAATTTCGAAATAGAGTGACGGGCGGCCCTGACCGCCACTGCTGCCCACAAGGGCAATGGGTTGACCCGCGCGCACCTGAGTGCCAACGCTGACTAGCGCACTCTGGTTGTAGCCGTAAAGACTCATGTCGCCTTTACCGTGTTCAACCACCACCACGAGCCCATAACCCTGTAGCCAGTCGGCCAGGATCACGCGGCCATCGGCGATGGCTTTCACTTCGCTACCTTCAGACGCACCGATAACGATCCCCTTCCAACGTAGCTCACCCTGCAACTGTTCGCCATAGCGATGCAGGATCGTACCGCGAACGGGCCAGTAAGCCTGACCACGCGGGGAGCCGAGGCCGCCGGTACGGGACATCAGGGAACGTTCATTTTCAGTCGGTTTGTAGGTGGTGCCTTTCCGGGAGGCTTCCTGCTGCTTGTTACGCACCGCCTGCGCTTCGCGCGCTTCTTTTTCGGCGCGCGCTTTGGCCGCGGCTTCTGCCCGGGCAATGGTGTTACGCAGTCTCGATTCGTTGGCGCGCATTTCGCTCAGCTGGCTTTGTCCTGCCTGGATAGAGGACTCCAGCCCGGCGAGCGTCTTCTTACGCTCATTGCGCGCCTGCTCAAGCTTCTCCTGCTGCGCCTGCTGATCGTAGAGCAGCGTTTGCTGCTGGCTCTGCTTCTCTTCCAGCTCGGCTTTTTGCGTGGTGACTTCTTCGCGCGTCTGTTTCAGCTGCGCAATGGTCTCCTGACGCGCCTGGTTAAGATAGCCGAAATAGGCCTGTAAACGCTGACCTCGCTGGCTCTCTTCACCGCTGAGGATCAGCTGAAGACCTGTGTGTTCACCCTGACGGAAAGCAGCATCAAGCTGTGCAGCAAGGTTCCGCTCCTGGGCATCGCGCTGACGCTCCAGTTTCGCAATCGACGCGTTCATTTCATCGATTTGCTTATTGAGCTGGGCAAGGGTGTTTTGTGTTTCACGCAGCTTACGCGCGGCGGCGGAAATGGCCTCTTCCTGCTTTTTAAGCTGGGCGAGCAGGGTGGCGCGCTGCTGTTGCTGCTGACGTACCGCACGCTCTTTGGCGGCGATATCGGCCTGAATGGATTTAAGCTGATCGCGGTCATCCGCATGGGCGGATGCGGCGCACAGCAATACGCCAGCGCTGAGTGCGCTGGCGCAAAGCAGAGGTCTGACTGATAACCGAAGCGGCTTCACGACCCATGTGATTGAAAAAATCGCCTTTCCCCTCATGGGGAGCGATTATTCCACGATGAACAGCGGCTTGCCAGTCATCTCTTCAGGGATTTCCATACCCATCAGCGACAACATGGTTGGCGCGATGTCGGAAAGCTTGCCGCCTTCCACTGCTTTCACTGATTTATTACCCACATAAATCAGTGGAACAGGCAGGTTGGTATGGGCGGTATGTGCCTGACCGGTTGCCGGGTCACGCATCTGTTCTGCGTTACCGTGGTCAGCGGTAATCAGCAGTTGGCCGCCTACGGATTCAACCGCTTTCGCAACCTGCTCAACGCAGTGGTCCAGCGCTTCAACCGCTTTAACGGCTGCTTCCATCACGCCGGTGTGGCCCACCATATCGCCATTCGGATAGTTACAGATGATGGTGTCGTATTTACCGCTTTCGATCGCGGCCACCAGTTTTTCGGTCAGCTCCGCAGAGCTCATTTCTGGCTGGAGATCGTAAGTGGCGACTTTCGGTGAGTTAATCAGGATGCGGTCTTCGCCTTTAAACGGCTCTTCTACGCCGCCGTTAAAGAAGAATGTCACGTGCGCATACTTCTCAGTTTCGGAGATGCGCAGCTGCGTTTTGTCATTTTTCGCCATCCACTCGCCGAAGGTGTTTGCCAGCGAGGCGGGCGGATACGCGCATGGGGCTTTGATATCCGCTGCATATTCGGTCAACTGGATGAAATCAATCTTCGCCACTTTCTTACGGGCGAAACCGTCAAAATCGCTGTTGACGAAGGCGCGGGTGATTTCGCGCGCGCGATCGGCACGGAAGTTCATGAAGATCAGCGCATCGCCATCTTCCATGGCGGCATCGGCCTGGCCTTCAGCGCGGATCACGGTTGCCTTCACAAATTCGTCGTTTTCATCACGCGCGTAAGCCGCTTCCAGGCCTTCAACGGCGGTCGGGAACTGGAACTCGCCTTTTGCCAGGGTCAGCAGATCATAGGCTTGCTCAACGCGGTCCCAGCGGTTGTCGCGGTCCATGGCATAGTAACGACCAATGATGGACGCCACGCGGCCTTTGCCCAGTGCGGCAAATTTGTCTTCAAACGCTTCAAGAGAACCTTTTGCGCTGCGTGGTGGCGTATCGCGACCATCCAGGAAGGCGTGCAGATAGATTTTTTCCGCACCGCGCTCAGCGGCCAGTTCTACCATCGCCATGATGTGATCTTCGTGGCTGTGAACGCCGCCCGCAGAGAGCAGACCCATAATGTGAACAGCCTTGCCTGCGGCAACGGCTTTATCAACCGCTCCGGTGAGCGTTGGGTTGGCAAAGAATGTACGTTCTTTGATTTCAACGTCCAGGCGCGTCAGGTCCTGATAAACGATACGGCCCGCACCCAGGTTAACGTGACCCACTTCTGAGTTGCCCATCTGACGATCCGGCAGACCCACTTCCAGGCCAGACGCATCAATCAGGGTGTGGGGACGTTTTGCCCATAGCGCATCCATAACCGGGGTTTTGGCGTTGAAAATGGCGTTATCCTGTTGATCTTCACGGTAGCCATAGCCATCCAGAATCACCAGTACCATAGGTTTTTTAGAAACCGACATTGCGACAACCTCATGCTCAAGAGACAAAAATTTTGCGTAATTTTACTACAGCTGAATCGATAAAATAGCCGCAGAAGATCAAAGAAAGCGCGGGGGCAAGGCTGTTCTCAGGCCATTTTGAGGCTTTTTTTACGTGGCATGCCGCAGAAAATAGATTAGCTTTATGTCGCTGGCTGTATTTGCCACAGCGCACAGGTATACTCCTGTCCTGGTTTTTTTAATCACTTAGTCGGGAGTTGTTACCCCCCATGCAAGAAATTATGCAATTCGTTAGCCGCCACCCGGTTCTGAGCATCGCGTGGATTGGCCTGCTGGTCGCTGTACTGTTCACCACATTTAAGGGACTGACGTCTAAAATTAAGGTGATCACCCGCGGTGAAGCGACACGTCTGATCAACAAAGAGGACGCCGTGGTTGTCGATCTGCGTCAGCGCGACGATTTCCGCAAGGGCCATATTGCAGGTGCTATCAACCTGCTGCCAGCGGAAATTAAAGCGAACAACATTGGTGAGCTGGAGAAGCATAAAGCCCAGCCGATTATTGTTGTTGACGGCACTGGCATGCAGGCGCAGGAATCTGCCAACGCACTGCATAAAGCAGGCTTTGAAAACGTAACGGTGCTGAAAGAAGGCATCTCCGGCTGGAGCGGGGAGAATCTTCCTTTAGTGCGCGGTAAATAAGGAGTTAAGTGATGGCCAATATTGAGATCTACACCAAAGCAACGTGCCCGTTCTGCCACCGAGCGAAAGCGCTGCTGTCCAGCAAAGGCGTAAAGTTCAAGGAACTGCCGATCGATGGTGACGCGATTAAACGCGAAGAGATGATCCAACGCAGTGGTCGCACAACGGTTCCACAGATTTTTATTGATGCGCAGCACATTGGCGGCTGTGATGACTTGTATGCGCTCGACGCCCGTGGTGGACTCGATCCGCTGCTGAGCTAGAGACTTTAGGACAATTAAAAAGGGTTTTTCCATGTCAGAACAAAATAACACCGAGATGACTTTCCAGATCCAGCGCATCTACACCAAGGATGTCTCTTTCGAAGCGCCAAATGCGCCGCACGTTTTCCAGAAAGACTGGCAGCCAGAGGTTAAACTTGATCTGGATACCGCATCCACCCAGCTGGCGGATGATGTGTATGAAGTCGTACTGCGTGTCACCGTGACCGCCTCTCTGGGCGAAGAAACTGCGTTCCTGTGCGAAGTTCAGCAGGGCGGTATCTTCTCCATCGGCGGCATCGAAGGCAACCAGATGGCGCATTGCCTGGGTGCATACTGCCCGAACATCCTGTTCCCGTATGCGCGTGAATGCATCACCAGCCTGGTTTCTCGCGGTACATTCCCGCAACTGAACCTCGCGCCAGTAAACTTTGATGCGCTGTTCATGAACTATCTACAGCAGCAGGCTGGCGAAGGTGCCGAACAACATCAGGATGCCTGATGAGCACTGTTAATGCGTCAATGACTGTGATCGGTGCCGGCTCTTACGGCACCGCTCTTGCCATCACGCTGGCAAGAAATGGTCACGACGTGGTCCTGTGGGGCCACGATCCAAAACATATCGCGACGTTGCAACACGACCGCTGCAACGTGGCGTTTCTCCCGGACGTTCCGTTCCCTGACTCTCTCTATCTGGAAAGCGACCTCGCGACCGCGCTGGCGGCCAGCCGCAATATTCTGATTGTGGTGCCAAGCCACGTGTTTGGCGAAGTCCTGCGTCAGATTAAGCCGCTGATGCGTGCGGATGCGCGTATTGTGTGGGCGACGAAGGGGCTGGAAGCGGAAACCGGACGTCTGTTGCAGGACGTTGCCCGCGAAGCGCTGGGAACAGCGATCCCGCTGGCGGTGATCTCGGGGCCGACCTTTGCCAAAGAGCTGGCTGCGGGCTTGCCGACGGCGATCTCGCTGGCGTCCACCGACCAGGCATTTTCAGACGATCTTCAGCAACTGCTGCACTGCGGCAAAAGCTTCCGCGTGTACAGCAACCCCGATTTTATCGGCGTGCAGCTGGGCGGCGCGGTGAAGAACGTCATTGCCATCGGGGCCGGGATGTCTGACGGCATCGGTTTCGGCGCGAATGCGCGTACGGCGTTGATCACCCGTGGTCTGACCGAAATGTCCCGCCTGGGCGAAGCGCTGGGTGCCGATCCGGCCACTTTTATGGGAATGGCTGGGCTGGGCGACCTGGTGCTGACCTGCACCGATAACCAGTCGCGTAACCGCCGCTTTGGCATGATGCTCGGACAGGGCAGCGATGTAAAAAGCGCGCAGGAGAAGATTGGTCAGGTGGTTGAAGGCTATCGCAATACCAAAGAAGTTCGCGAATTGGCGCACCGTTTCGGTGTCGAAATGCCAATAACCGAGGAAATTTATCAGGTATTGTATTGCGGAAAAAATGCGCGCGAGGCAGCATTGACCTTATTAGGTCGTGCGCGCAAGGACGAGCGCAGCAGCAATTAGCCGGGAAGTATCGTCACCTGAATGACCCAGCCAGCGCAGAACTGGCTGGTCATTAACTATCGTCTGGAGCAAGCAATGCCGTGTGAAGAACTGGATATCGTCTGGAATAATATTAAAGCCGAAGCCCGAGCTTTGGCCGACTGTGAGCCCATGCTGGCCAGTTTCTATCACGCGACGCTACTTAAGCACGAAAATCTCGGCAGCGCCCTGAGCTATATGCTCGCCAATAAACTGGCTTCCCCTATCATGCCTGCTATTGCCATTCGCGAGGTGGTTGAAGAGGCCTACGCCGCAGATCCGGAGATGATTGCTTCTGCCGCCTGCGACATTCAGGCCGTGCGTACGCGTGACCCGGCGGTGGATAAATACTCCACGCCGCTACTGTATCTCAAAGGATTCCACGCCTTACAGGCGTACCGCATCGGCCACTGGTTATGGAATGAGGGACGCCGCGCGCTGGCCATCTTTCTTCAAAACCAGGTTTCCGTGACCTTCCAGGTCGATATTCATCCGGCGGCGAAAATTGGCCGTGGGATCATGCTCGACCACGCCACCGGCATTGTTGTCGGTGAAACGGCGGTGATCGAAGATGACGTGTCGATCCTGCAATCCGTTACGCTGGGCGGTACCGGTAAAACCAGCGGCGATCGCCATCCGAAAATTCGTGAAGGGGTGATGATTGGCGCGGGTGCTAAAATCCTCGGCAATATTGAAGTCGGACGCGGCGCGAAGATTGGCGCGGGGTCGGTTGTGCTCCAGCCTGTACCGCCGCACACCACCGCCGCTGGCGTCCCGGCGCGCATCGTCGGTAAGCCAGACAGCGATAAGCCGTCGATGGATATGGATCAGCACTTCAACGGTATTCACCACACCTTCGAATACGGCGACGGCATCTGAACGCCGGAACAGCCAAATAAAAAAGCCCGGTGAGTCAATGCACCGGGCTTTTGATTAGTTGCGGTATAACACTTTGATAATGTGATAGCCGAACTGCGTATGCAGTGGGCCGGTTGGCTCCAGCACCGGGCAGGAGAAAACCACTTTATCAAACGCCGGGACCATCTGGCCCTGGCGGAACTCGCCTAAGTCACCACCGCGTTTGCCTGACGGGCAAATCGAGTGTTTCTTCGCCAGTTTGCCGAAGTCGGCGCCGTTTTTAATCTGTTCGAGCAGATCCTGTGCCAGTTTCTCTTCTTTAACAAGGATATGCAGTGCTGCTGCTGTTTTTGCCATGATCGTGCCTTGAGTCAACGAGTTTACGGTCGGTATACTACCACGCGTTTTTCCTCCTCTCCCGACTTTCATTGAGTGATCATTTATGCGTTTAAACCCCGGACAACAACAAGCTGTCGAATTCGTCACCGGACCCTGCCTGGTGCTGGCGGGAGCGGGATCCGGTAAAACACGCGTGATCACCAACAAAATCGCCCATTTAATTCGGGGTTGTGGATACCAGGCGCGCCATATCGCGGCGGTCACCTTTACCAACAAAGCGGCGCGTGAGATGAAAGAGCGCGTCGGCCAGACGCTGGGCCGTAAAGAGGCGCGCGGGCTGATGATCTCCACCTTCCACACGCTGGGTCTGGATATTATCAAGCGCGAATACGCGGCGCTGGGCATGAAGTCCAACTTTTCTCTCTTTGATGACACCGACCAGGTGGCGCTGCTTAAAGAGCTAACGGAAGGGCTGATCGAAGATGACAAAGTGCTGTTGCAACAGCTGATCTCGACGATCTCGAACTGGAAAAACGATCTGATGACGCCGGCCCAGGCAGCGGCAAGTGCCAAAGGCGAGCGCGACCGCATCTTTGCCCACTGCTACGGTCTGTACGACGCGCATATGAAAGCCTGTAACGTCCTGGATTTCGACGATCTGATCCTGCTGCCGACGCTGCTGCTTCAGCGGAATGAAGAGGTGCGCGAGCGCTGGCAGAACAAAATTCGTTACCTGCTGGTGGATGAATACCAGGATACCAACACCAGCCAGTACGAGCTGGTAAAGCTGCTGGTAGGACAGCGCGCGCGTTTTACCGTTGTAGGCGATGACGATCAGTCGATTTACTCCTGGCGTGGCGCACGTCCGCAAAACCTGGTGCTGCTGAGCAAAGACTTCCCGGCGTTGCAGGTGATTAAACTGGAGCAGAACTACCGTTCTTCCGGGCGTATCCTGAAGGCGGCGAACATCCTGATTGCCAACAACCCGCACGTCTTTGAGAAGCGCCTGTTCTCTGAACTGGGTTACGGGACCGAGCTGAAAGTGCTCAGCGCCAATAACGAAGAGCACGAAGCGGAGCGCGTAACCGGCGAGCTGATTGCCCATCACTTCGTCAACAAAACTGAATACAAGGATTACGCGATCCTCTATCGCGGTAACCACCAGTCGCGCGTCTTTGAAAAGATGCTGATGCAGAACCGCATCCCCTACAAAATCTCCGGCGGTACGTCGTTCTTTTCGCGTCCGGAAATCAAGGATCTGCTGGCCTATCTGCGCGTGCTGACCAACCCGGATGACGACAGCGCTTTCCTGCGCATAGTGAACACGCCGAAACGCGAGATTGGCTCTGCGACGCTGCA
Organism: Enterobacter cloacae complex sp. CDL013; assembly: GCF_049238805.1. Lineage (NCBI taxonomy): Bacteria > Pseudomonadati > Pseudomonadota > Gammaproteobacteria > Enterobacterales > Enterobacteriaceae > Enterobacter > Enterobacter cloacae complex sp. CDL013. The sequence continues at coordinate 230,061 of NZ_JBMKGT010000008.1, forward strand.
AAAGCTGGGTGAATGGGCGATGACCCGCAACAAAAGCCTGTTCACCGCCAGCTTCGATATGGGGCTGAGCCAGACCCTGACCGGGCGCGGCTATGAGGCCTTAACCCGCTTTACCCACTGGCTGGGTGAGGTGCAGCGTCTGGCTGAGCGCGAGCCTGTGGCGGCAGTACGCGATCTGATCCACGGCATTGATTACGAATCCTGGTTGTATGAAACCTCCGCCAGCCCGAAAGCGGCAGAGATGCGCATGAAAAACGTTAACCAGCTCTTCAGCTGGATGACCGAAATGCTTGAAGGATCTGAGATTGACGAGCCCATGACCCTGACGCAGGTGGTCACCCGCTTCACGCTGCGCGATATGATGGAGCGCGGGGAAAGCGAAGAAGAAGCCGATCAGGTTCAGCTGATGACGTTACATGCCTCGAAAGGGCTGGAGTTCCCTTATGTCTATCTGGTGGGGATGGAAGAGGGCCTATTGCCGCACCAGAGCAGCATTGATGAAGATAACGTCGACGAAGAGCGCCGTCTGGCCTACGTTGGGATCACCCGTGCGCAGAAAGAGCTGACGTTTACGCTGTGCAAAGAGCGCCGTCAGTATGGTGAGCTGGTGCGCCCGGAGCCGAGCCGTTTTCTGCTGGAGTTGCCTCAGGACGATCTTATCTGGGAGCAGGAGCGTAAAGTCATTACCGCTGAAGAGCGTATGCATAAAGGGCAGGCAAATGTGGCAAACATTCGCGCGATGCTGGCAAAAGCCAAAGAGAAGGGATAACTATTTGTAGGCCGGGTAAGGCGAAGCCGCCACCCGGCACGCTTCAAGGGTCACTTCACATCAAGCGCCCAGTGCACATAGCTCTGCCACTGGTACTCCTGCTCAATCAGTTCCGCCCCAAGCGGATGATCCTCAAGCCAGTTTTCCGGTAGCGTTAGCGTCAGTTTCTCCTCGTCTGCCGCCAGCGTAATGGCTGGCAGCAAATCATCTCGACGCCGACTGGCAAACAGGATCGCCAGCCGAAGCAGACGACACAGATGCTCCGCCACGCGCGGCGGCGCGGCGTTCTGCTGGTGAAGGGAAGAGAGATCGACGGCGTTAGTCTGATTCAGCAGCAGGGTGGCCAGCAGCTTCTTCTGGGCGGGCGTATAACCCGGCAAATCGAGATTACGCACCAGCCAGGCCGCGTGCAGCGGTGCCTGCTTGTACTCCACGCTGAGACCAATTTCATGTAGTGCACAGGCGCTTAGCAACAGATCGCGGCTTAACGGTTCAATATCCCAGCTTTTTTTCACCTGATCGGCAAACTGTGACGCCAGTTGACTCACTCTCTGCGCCTGGTCGGTATCCACAATAAAGCGGCGTTGAACGTTACGCAGCGTACGGCTACGGATGTCCTGATCGACCGACTGGTGCAGCATTCCGTAGACCAGACCTTCACGCAGCGCACCGCCTGCCAGGGTCATACACTGGATATTAAGCTCGGTGAAAATGGCAATCAGTATGGCGAGCCCACTGGGGAAAACCAGCGCGCGTTCAAGCGTCAGCCCTTCTATTTCAAGCTCTTCCAGACGACCACACTGGATGGCGCGCTGTTTAAGCTGCTGGAGTTTGGCAAGCGTGATCCGCTCGTCCATCCCCTGTGCCATCATGATTTCCTGCAACGCCTGCACGGTTCCGGACGCGCCGACACACACTTTCCAGCCGTGATAGCGCAGTTCGTCCATGACCGGGCGCAGGACCGCACGCGCCGCGTTTTCCGCCTCGTCAAAATTCTCTTTGGCAAGGTTTCGATCGGTAAAGTAGCGTTCCAGCCAGGTCACACAGCCCATTGACAGGCTGAAGAGCGACGTCGCCTGCGCGCCTGTGCCCGTGACCAGTTCGGTACTGGCGCCACCGATATCGACCACCAGACGACGATCGTCGCCGCCGGTCGTATGCGCCACACCCTGATAAATCAGACGCGCTTCTTCTTCACCGCTGATGACCTGCACCGGACAGCCCAGAATTTCCTGTGCTCTGGCAATGAAATCGCCAGCGTTAACCGCCAGACGAAGGGTCGCCGTGGCAACAACGCGAATTTGACTGAGCGGGATATCCTGTAAACGTTCTGCAAACAGACGCAGACACTGCCAGCCACGTTCCATGGCTTCCGGGGAGAGATGATTATCGCTGCTCAGGCCCGCCGCGAGGCGGACCTTGCGCTTAATGCGCGTCAGCGTTTGTATGCTTCCCGCCACCTCGCGCACAACCAGCATATGAAAACTATTCGAACCGAGATCAATTGCCGCATAAAGCGAGGTGGAGCTGAGCATATTTTCTTAACCTGAACGACGACGATTACGCGGTGCACCGCCGGAACGACGCGGGCCATTGCCGGAGCGTGGACGTGTAAGGCGCTTAGGTGGCGGCAACTCGCTTAACAGCGCTTCCGGATTGTATTTGCTCTGTGGAATAGAGTGACCGATGTAGGTCTCAATGGCCGGAAGGTTCAGCGCATACTCTTCACACGCAAGGCTGATGGAGTGACCGCTTGCGCCTGCACGACCAGTACGACCGATACGGTGTACATAGTCTTCACAGTCATCTGGCAGGTCATAGTTAAAGACGTGCGTCACGGCTGGAATGTGCAGGCCACGGGCCGCCACGTCGGTCGCGACCAGAATATCAAGGTCGCCACGAGTAAATTCGTCGAGAATGCGCAGGCGTTTTTTCTGCGCCACGTCGCCGGTCAGCAGACCCACACGGTGACCATCTGCCGCCAGGTGTCCCCAGATATCTTCACAGCGGTGTTTGGTGTTCGCGAAGATAATCGCGCGATCCGGCCACTCTTCTTCGATCAGGGTTTGCAACAGGCGCATTTTCTCTTCATTAGAAGGATAAAAAAGCTCTTCTTTAATGCGGTGCCCGGTTTTCTGCTCCGGTTCTACTTCCACATATTCCGCATTGTTCATCTGCTCGAATGCGAGTTCACGTACGCGGTACGACAGGGTTGCGGAGAACAGCATGTTCAGACGCTGGTTTGCCGCAGGCATACGGCGGAACAGCCAGCGGATGTCTTTAATGAAGCCCAGATCGTACATGCGGTCTGCTTCATCCAGCACCACGACCTGGATTGCGCCGAGGTTGATATGGTTCTGTTTGGCGTAGTCGATAAGACGGCCGGTGGTCCCAATCAGGATATCGACGCCGCTTTCCAGCACTTTCAGCTGTTTATCGTAGCCGTCGCCGCCGTAGGCCAGGCCAAGTTTCAGGCCGGTGGCTTGCGCCAGGGGCTCAGCGTCTGCGTGGATCTGTACCGCCAGTTCTCGCGTCGGGGCCATAATTAGCGCGCGCGGCTGGTTAACTTTGCGGTCTGCAATCGCTGGGTGAGAAAGTAAATAATGAAACGTTGACGTTAAAAACGCCATCGTTTTGCCAGTACCGGTTTGCGCCTGCCCTGCAACATCGCGACCGGCCAGCGTCAGCGGCAGGGCGAGAGCCTGAATGGGCGTGCAGTTATGAAACCCTTTAGCTTCAAGGGCTTCGATCACCTTTGGGTGCAGGGCGAAGTCGGAAAACTTCTGTTCTGTTAAATGTGTTTTGCTCATAGTGTGGTAGAATATCAGCTTACTATTGCTTTACGAAAGCGTATCCGGTGAAATAAAGTCAACCTTTAGTTGGTTAATGCGACATCAACACGTCGTTGGTGGAGACAAAACCAACGTACCAGGCTTATTCCTGTGGAGTTATATATGAGCGATAAAATTATTCACCTGACTGACGACAGTTTTGACACGGACGTACTTAAAGCTGACGGGCTGATCCTCGTTGATTTCTGGGCTGAATGGTGTGGTCCTTGCAAAATGATCGCTCCGATTCTGGATGAAATCGCTGACGAATATCAGGGCAAACTGACCGTTGCCAAGCTGAACATCGACCAGAACCCGGGCACCGCGCCAAAATACGGTATCCGTGGCATCCCGACCCTGCTGCTGTTCAAGAACGGTGACGTGGCAGCGACCAAAGTGGGCGCACTGTCCAAAGGTCAACTGAAAGAGTTCCTGGACGCTAACCTGGCGTAAGGTTTCTCAGCTGAGCGTCCAGAGCGCCTAATTAACGGCGAGATCTGGACGCCCGGCTTTAGGCGTGCTAAGTTAGCTATGACTACGTTTTAAACATATCTTGTTGTTTGAATCTTGTTTTACCCGATACTTCCCGTTGTTAACATAAACAGTGCGTGAAGTTGCTAGATTCCGGGCTTGTCACTCAATCCGTCTTGTCGTTTCAGTTCTGCGTTCTTTCCCTGTGACCAGACAGCGAACAGACATGAGGTGATGGCCGCTAAACAGGCATGGATGACCCTGCCATACCATTCACAACATTAAGTTCGAGAATCACCCCGAGTTTAAGAACCCACACCATTATGAATCTTACCGAATTAAAGAATACGCCGGTTTCTGAGCTGATCACTCTCGGCGAAAATATGGGACTGGAAAACCAGGCTCGTATGCGCAAGCAGGACATCATTTTCGCCATCCTGAAGCAGCACGCTAAGAGTGGCGAAGATATCTTTGGCGACGGTGTGCTGGAGATACTGCAAGACGGATTTGGTTTCCTCCGCTCCGCAGACAGCTCCTACCTCGCCGGCCCTGACGACATCTACGTATCCCCTAGCCAAATCCGCCGTTTCAACCTCCGCACTGGTGACACCATTTCAGGTAAGATTCGTCCTCCAAAAGAGGGTGAACGCTACTTTGCGCTGTTGAAGGTTAACGAAGTTAACTACGACAAACCGGAAAACTCCCGCAATAAGATCCTGTTCGAGAACTTAACGCCGCTGCACGCGAACTCTCGCCTGCGCATGGAGCGTGGTAACGGGTCTACTGAAGACTTAACCGCGCGTGTGCTGGATCTGGCATCGCCAATTGGTCGTGGCCAGCGTGGTCTGATTGTAGCGCCGCCAAAAGCCGGTAAAACCATGCTGCTGCAAAACATCGCGCAGAGCATTGCTTACAACCACCCAGACTGTGTGCTGATGGTGCTGCTGATTGACGAACGTCCGGAAGAAGTGACCGAGATGCAGCGTCTGGTGAAAGGGGAAGTGGTTGCGTCTACCTTCGACGAGCCTGCTTCCCGCCACGTTCAGGTTGCGGAAATGGTTATCGAGAAGGCGAAACGCCTGGTTGAGCACAAGAAAGATGTGATCATCCTGCTCGACTCCATCACCCGTCTGGCGCGTGCCTACAACACCGTGGTGCCGGCTTCCGGTAAAGTACTGACCGGTGGTGTGGATGCCAACGCCCTGCATCGTCCGAAGCGTTTCTTCGGTGCGGCGCGTAACGTGGAAGAGGGCGGTAGCCTGACCATTATCGCGACGGCGCTGATCGATACCGGCTCCAAAATGGACGAAGTTATCTACGAAGAGTTCAAAGGTACAGGCAACATGGAACTGCACCTTTCTCGTAAAATCGCAGAAAAACGCGTCTTCCCGGCGATCGACTACAACCGTTCCGGTACCCGTAAAGAAGAGCTGCTTACCACTCAGGAAGAGCTTCAGAAAATGTGGATCCTGCGCAAAATCATCCATCCAATGGGCGAAATCGACGCAATGGAATTCCTCATCAACAAACTGGCGATGACCAAAACGAACGACGATTTCTTCGACATGATGAAACGCTCGTAACGCAAATAATCCCAGTAAACGCCACGTTTTTACGTGGCGTTTTTTATTTATGGACTATACGCTATTACCACACACTCCCAATTTTGACCTGTCGGTGCGACAATAAGAATGTTTGCACAGTCAAAGAAATAATTGATTGAAAAACATACAAAGGGAGTTGTGAGAAGCCATCTTTAATCCTTCTGAGGCAGAGGCTTCATGGTTATACTTCCGGGACTAACATTTGTTGAGAGCAATCCATTGTGAATCTACTCACTGCAGTAACTGAGCTGATCAGTATTTTTTTATTCACAACCTGTTTTTTGTTCATTGCGCGCAAGGTAGCAAAAAGAATTGGGTTAGTGGACAAACCGAACTTCCGTAAACGTCATCAGGGGCTTATTCCGCTGGTGGGCGGCATTTCGGTATACGCAGGCATCTGTTTCACATTCGGGATCGCGGATTATTATATCCCCCATGCCGCACTCTATCTGGCATGTGCCGGTGTGCTGGTACTGGTCGGCGCCCTTGATGATCGTTTTGATATCAGCGTGAAGTTCCGCGCGACGGTACAGGCGGCCATTGGCATCATTATGATGGTGGTAGGCGGCCTTTATCTCAGAAGCCTGGGCTACGTGTTTGGTCCCTGGGAGCTGGTGCTTGGGCCATTCGGCTTCTTCCTGACGCTGTTTGCCGTGTGGGCGGCTATCAACGCCTTTAACATGGTTGACGGTATCGACGGTCTGCTTGGTGGGCTGTCCTCTGTTTCGTTTGGCGCGATCGGCATCATCTTATGGTTTGACGGCCAGTACAGCCTGTCAATGTGGTGCTTTGCTATGATTGCCGCCATCCTGCCATACATCTGCCTGAACCTGGGTGTGTTAGGGCGTCGCTATAAAGTCTTTATGGGCGATGCGGGCAGTACCCTGATTGGCTTTACGGTTATCTGGGTCCTGCTGGAAACCACGCAGGGTAAAACGCACCCTATCAGCCCGGTAACGGCCCTCTGGATTATCGCCATCCCGCTGATGGACATGGTCGCTATTATGTACCGCCGTCTGCGTAAAGGGATGAGCCCGTTTTCTCCCGATCGGCAGCATATTCACCACCTGATTATGCGCGCCGGCTTCACGTCTCGTCAGGCATTTGTGTTGATTACGCTTGCGGCTGCTATTCTGGCTGCGATTGGCGTTGCCGCGGAATACGCACATTTTATTCCTGAATGGGTAATGTTGGTATTATTCTTGCTAGCATTTTTCATGTACGGTTACTGCATCAAGCGAGCATGGAAAGTCGCGCGTTTTATTAAACGTTTAAAACGCAGGATGCGTCGGAACAGTGGCAAAAAACACAACATTAACTAAGTAAAACCGGGACTATGATGACTCAACCGTTGGCGGGAGCGAAATCAGTGGGCACTGAGAACGAGCTGGATATTCGTGGTTTGTTTCGCGTGTTATGGCAGGGCAAACTGTGGATTGTAGGGATTGCCCTGGGGTTCGCGCTGTTAGCGCTTGCTTACACCTTCTTTGCAAAACAAGAGTGGAGCGCCACGGCGATCACAGACCGACCAACGGTGAATATGCTTGGAGGCTACTACTCCCAGCAGCAATTCCTGCGTAATCTTGATATCAAGGCCAATCTGGCGACCCCGGATCAGGCCTCGGTGATGGATGAATCCTACAAAGAGTTTGTGATGCAGCTGGCGTCGTGGGATACACGTCGCGATTTCTGGTCCCAGACGGACTACTACAAGCAGCGCATGGTCGGTAACAGCAAAGCGGATGCCGCGCTGCTGGATGATCTGATTAATAACATTCAGTTTATGCCTGGCGATGTGCTTCGTAACGTTAGCGACAGCGTGAAGCTGATTGCGGAAACGGCGCCGGACGCCAATAACCTGTTGCGTCAGTACGTTGCTTTTGCCAGCCAGCGCGCGGCCAGTCATTTGAATGACGAGCTAAAAGGCGCCTGGGCTGCGCGCACTATCCAGATGAAAGCGCAGGTCAAACGTCAGGAAGAGGTCGCTAAGGCCATCTTCGCCCGTCGCGTGCATAATCTTGAGCAGGCGCTGAAGATTGCGGAACAGCACAATATTTCCCGTAGCGAAACGGATGTTCCGGCGGACGAACTCCCGGATTCAGAAATGTTCCTTCTTGGTCGCCCAATGCTTCAGGCTCGTCTGGAAAATATCCAGGCCGTTGGCCCTGACTTTGACCTTGATTACGACCAAAATCGCGCCATGCTCAATACGCTCAACGTCGGTCCAACGCTGGACCCGCGTTTTCAGACCTATCGTTATTTAAGAACGCCTGAAGAGCCTGTAAAACGCGATAGTCCGCGTCGCGCATTCCTGATGATCATGTGGGGGATTGTGGGCGCACTGACTGGCGCTGGCGTAGCGTTATTGCGTCGCCGCACAAACTAAGAACGCCGTCTACGATGAAGGCTGTGACCTTCATCGTCTAATCGAAGAGAATCGATGTGAAAGTACTAACCGTATTTGGCACCAGGCCGGAGGCCATCAAGATGGCGCCTCTGGTTCATGCGCTGGCCAGAGATCCTGATATTGAAGCGAAAGTGTGCGTGACTGCCCAGCACCGTGAGATGCTCGATCAGGTCTTAACCCTCTTTTCTATCGTCCCGGATTACGATCTCAATATAATGAAACCGGGACAGGGACTGACGGAAATAACCTGCCGTATTCTGCAAGAATTAAAGCCTATTCTGGAGTCGTTCAGGCCGGATGTAGTGCTGGTGCACGGCGACACCACCACTACCGTGGCAACCAGCCTGGCCGCGTTCTATCAGCGTATCCCCGTTGGTCATATTGAAGCGGGTCTGCGTACCGGTAATCTCTATTCCCCGTGGCCGGAAGAGGCCAACCGTACGCTCACCGGTCACCTGGCGATGTACCATTTTGCGCCAACCGAGAACTCACGCCAAAACCTGCTGCGCGAAAATATCAGCGACAGCAAGATCTTCGTCACCGGCAATACGGTCATTGATGCGCTGATTTGGGTGCGTGACCGCGTGCTGGCTAACAGCGAGCTTCAGGCAGAACTTGCTGCGCGCTATCCGTTCCTGAACAACGGCAAGAAAACGATTCTGGTGACGGGCCACCGCCGCGAAAGCTTTGGCCGTGGCTTTGAGCAAATCTGCCACGCGCTGGCTGAAATCGCCGCGCAGAACGAGGATGTGCAGATTGTCTATCCGGTGCACCTCAACCCGAACGTCAGCGAACCGGTCAACCGTATCCTGGGTCACGTGGAAAACGTGCTCCTGATCGAGCCGCAGGACTATCTGCCATTTGTCTGGCTGATGAACCACGCCTGGCTGATCCTGACCGATTCTGGCGGCATTCAGGAAGAGGCGCCTTCACTCGGTAAGCCGGTACTGGTGATGCGTGAAACCACCGAACGCCCGGAAGCGGTCACTGCTGGTACCGTACGTCTGGTGGGAACGGATCCGCGTCGTATTGTCGAAGAGGTCACGCGCTTACTGCATGACGATGAAGAGTATCAGGCGATGAGCCGGGCCCACAATCCGTACGGTGACGGGCAGGCTTGTGGTCGTATTTTGCACGCACTTAAACACAATCGGGTAACGCTATGAGTTTTACTACCATCTCTGTTGTTGGTCTTGGCTATATCGGGCTGCCTACTGCGGCGGCCTTTGCCTCTCGTCAAAAGCAGGTCGTTGGCGTAGATATCAACGCGCGCGCGGTGGAAACCATCAACCGTGGCGAAATTCATATCGTGGAGCCCGATCTCGATCGCGTGGTGAAAAAGGCGGTGGACGGTGGCTTCCTGCGCGCCAGCACCACGCCGGTAGAAGCCGATGCGTACCTGATTGCGGTTCCAACGCCCTTTAAAGGCGATCATGAGCCTGACATGGTTTACGTCGAGGCGGCGGCAAAATCCATTGCGCCTGTGCTGAAGAAAGGGGCGCTGGTTATCCTTGAGTCCACTTCACCTGTTGGGGCAACCGAGCAGATGGCACAGTGGCTGGCCGAGGCGCGTCCCGATCTTAGCTTCCCCCAGCAGGTGGGCGACCAGGCCGATATCAATATCGCCTACTGCCCTGAGCGCGTACTGCCAGGCCAGGTGATGGTGGAACTGATTAAAAATGACCGCGTGATTGGCGGCATGACGCCAGTCTGCTCCGCGCGCGCCAGCGAGCTGTATAAAATTTTCCTTGAAGGCGAATGTGTGGTGACCAACTCCCGCACCGCCGAGATGTGCAAACTGACCGAAAACAGTTTCCGCGACGTTAACATCGCGTTTGCGAATGAACTGTCGTTGATTTGCGCCGATCAGGGGATTAACGTCTGGGAACTTATTCGCCTTGCCAACCGTCACCCCCGCGTGAACATCCTTCAGCCGGGGCCGGGCGTGGGTGGGCACTGCATCGCGGTCGATCCGTGGTTTATCGTGGCGCAAAATCCGGAACAGGCACGCCTGATTCGCACCGCGCGCGAAGTAAACGACCATAAACCGCACTGGGTTATCAACCAGGTCAAAGCCACGGTCGCGGATTGCCTGGCCGACAGCGGCAAACGCGCCAGTGAGCTGAAAATTGCCTGCTTTGGTCTGGCATTCAAACCGAATATTGACGATCTGCGCGAAAGCCCGGCGATGGAAATTGCCGAAATGATCGCTGCCTGGCACAGCGGTGAAACGCTGGTGGTTGAGCCGAATATTCATGCGTTGCCGGCAAAACTTGCCGGTCACTGCACCCTTACCGCCCTGGATGACGCGCTGGCGACGGCGGATGTGCTGGTGCTGCTGGTGGATCACAATGCGTTTAAAGCGGTCTCCGGTGATGCCGTACGTCAGCAGTATGTTGTTGATACCAAAGGCGTGTGGCGTTGAGTATCCTCAACGGCGTGCTGGAGTCTCTTGAGTGGGAAAGCGCATTTTTTGCGCGTCCCTCAGCGATAGTGCGTCTGCACGACAATGCCCCTGCGTTGCAGGATGCAGACTTCAGCGCCTGGCAGCGCGTACAGGCTAAGATCCCGGCGGACCGCGCCGATCTGCTGGACGCCCTCCAGCAGCACGGATTCCGGCTGGTCGAGGGCGAGGTTGATCTCTCTGTTACCGTGGCGCGCTACGCCTCACCGGGCGCGGAAATTGCAACGGAGCAGGATATCCCCACGCTGCGCAAGATGGCGGCGCTGGCCTTCGCTCAGAGCCGTTTCCGGGCGCCCTGGTATGCGCCCGATGACAGCGGTCGCTTTTATGCTCAGTGGATAGAGAATGCGGTCAAAGGCACGTTTGACCACGTCTGTCTGGTGTTCCGTACTGACGGGGGACAGATTCAGGGTTTTGTTTCGCTTCGCAGGCTCACCGAGCACGAGGCGCGCATCGGATTGTTAGCCGGGCGCGGCATGGGCGAGAAACTCATGCAGGCGGCGCTGCACTGGGCGGAGCAACAACAGGTATCGACGCTGCGGGTCGCAACCCAGATGGGCAACACCGCTGCGCTTAAACGTTATATTGCGAGTGGTGCCAGCATCGACGCCACCGCCTACTGGTTATACAGGTGACAAGATGATTCCATTTAACGCGCCTCCCGTTGTGGGCACTGAACTTGATTACATGCAGTCGGCTATGGGCAGCGGCAAGCTCTGTGGCGACGGCGGTTTTACCCGCCGCTGCCAGCAGTGGATGGAGCAACGTTTTCACAGTGCCAAGGTGCTGCTGACGCCGTCCTGTACCGCATCGCTCGAGATGGCGGCGCTGCTGCTGGATATCCAGCCTGGCGATGAAGTGATCATGCCGAGCTACACCTTCGTCTCCACGGCGAACGCGTTTGTCCTGCGCGGGGCGAAAATCGTGTTTGTGGATATCCGTCCGGATACCATGAACATCGACGAAACGCTGATTGAAGCGGCGATCACTGACAAAACGCGGGCGATTGTGCCGGTGCATTACGCGGGCGTGGCCTGTGAGATGGACACCATCATGGCCATCGCCAAAAAGCACAACCTGTTTGTGGTGGAAGACGCCGCGCAGGGCGTGATGTCCACCTACAAAGGTCGCGCGCTGGGCACCATCGGTCATATCGGCTGCTTTAGCTTCCACGAAACCAAAAACTACACCGCAGGCGGCGAAGGCGGCGCGACGCTGATTAACGATCGTGCCCTGGTGGAGCGTGCGGAAGTGATCCGTGAAAAAGGGACCAACCGCAGCCAGTTCTTCCGCGGTCAGGTGGATAAGTACACCTGGCGCGATATCGGCTCAAGCTACCTGATGGCGGATTTGCAGGCCGCGTATCTCTGGGCGCAGCTGGAAGCGGCAGAGCGAATCAATCTGCAACGCCTCTCCCTGTGGCAAACCTACTACGACGCGCTGGAGCCGCTGGCAAAAGCCGGACGTATTGAACTGCCGACTATTCCGGCAGACTGTATCCACAACGCTCACATGTTCTACATCAAGCTGCGCGATAACGACGATCGCAGCAAGCTGATTGCCTGGCTGAAAGAGGCGGAAATTATGGCGGTATTCCACTATATTCCGCTGCACTCCAGCCCGGCTGGCGAAGCCTTCGGGATGTTTGCCGGTGAAGACCGCTACACCACCAAAGAGAGCGAACGTCTGCTCCGCCTGCCCCTGTTCTACAACCTCGCGCCGGTGAACCAGCGTACGGTGATCAATTCGCTTCTGAGTTATTTCGCCTGATATGTCTCTGGCAAAAGCGTCGGTGTGGACGGCAGCGTCCACGCTAGTAAAAATTGGCGCCGGGTTACTGGTCGTCAAGCTGCTGGCCGTCTCATTTGGTCCGTCAGGCGTTGGGCTGGCAGGGAACTTCCGCCAGCTGGTCACGGTGCTTGGCGTGCTGGCGGGAGCCGGGATATTCAATGGCGTCACCAAATACGTCGCGCAGCATCATGACGATGCCGAAAAGCTCCGCACGGTGGTGGGCACCTCCTCGGCTATGGTGCTGGGCTTCTCTACGTTGCTGGCCGTCGTCTTTTTGCTGGCGGCGGCACCCATCAGCCAGGGGCTGTTCGGACACACGCATTATCAGGGGCTGGTGCGCCTGGTGGCGCTGGTTCAGATGGGGATCGCCTGGGCGAACCTGCTGCTGGCGCTGATGAAAGGCTTCCGTGATGCCGCCGGGAATGCGCTGGCGCTGATCCTCGGCAGCATCATCGGCGTTATCGCCTACTACTTTTGCTATCGGCTGGGCGGCTATGAAGGCGCGCTGCTGGGGCTGGCGCTGGTGCCTGCGCTCGTTGTCATTCCGGCTGCGTTTATGCTGATGCGCAGAGGCAATGTCCCGCTGAGTTACCTGAAACCGCAGTGGGACAAGATGCTGGCGGGGCAGCTCGGTAAGTTTACCCTGATGGCGCTCATCACTTCGGTAACGCTTCCCGTTGCCTACGTGATGATGCGAAACCTGCTGGCAGCGCATTACAGCTGGGATGAAGTGGGGATCTGGCAGGGCGTGAGCAGTATTTCAGATGCTTACCTCCAATTTATTACGGCTTCCTTTAGCGTCTATTTGCTGCCAACCTTATCGCGCCTGACTTCCAGGCAGGATATTACCCGCGAGATTTTTCGCTCCCTGCGTTTTGTGTTGCCGGCGGTTGCGATCGCCAGCTTTACCGTCTGGTTAATGCGTGATTTCGCCATCTGGCTGCTGTTTTCGGCGAAGTTTACCGCCATGCGCGATCTGTTTGCCTGGCAACTGGTCGGCGATGTGCTGAAAGTGGGGGCATACGTTTTCGGCTATCTGGTGATTGCGAAGGCTTCGCTGCGGTTGTATATCCTGGCAGAGATCGGCCAGTTTGCGCTGCTGACGGCATTTTCTCACTGGCTGATCCCCACCCACGGTGCGCTGGGGGCGGCTCAGGCCTATATGGCAACTTATATCGTTTATTTCGCTGCCTGTTGCGGCGTATTTTTACTTTGGCGTAAACGCGCATGACTGCACTGATACACATACTGGGATCGGATATCCCGCATCACAACCAGACCGTTCTACGTTTCTTCAATGATGAACTGGCATCCGGCACGCCCGATGCGCGCGAGTTTATGGTCGTTGGACGCGATAACGGTCTGAGCGCGGCGTGTCCGGCATTGCACATCACCTTCTGGCCAGACAAAGCGGCGCTGACCAAAGCCGTTGTCGCGAAAGCTAAAGCGGACCGAAGCCAGCGTTTCTTCTTCCACGGACAGTTCAATACTGGCCTGTGGCTGGCGCTGTTAAGCGGCGGGATAAAACCTTCCCAGTTCAGCTGGCATATCTGGGGAGCGGATCTCTACGAAGTCTCCCGTGGCTGGAAATTCCGTCTTTTCTATCCGCTGCGTCGTCTGGCCCAGGCGCGCGTGGGCTGCGTTTTTGCTACCCGTGGCGATCTCAACTATTTTGCTAAACAGCACCCGAAGGTTCGCGGGGAGCTGCTCTATTTTCCGACCCGTATGGATCCTGCGCTGAACACCCTGGCGAATGACGCGGTTCGTGAGGGCAAACTGACCATCCTGGTGGGAAATTCCGGCGATCGCAGTAACGAGCATGTCGCGGCGCTGCGGGCGGTGCATCAGCAGTTTGGCGATACGGTGAACGTAGTGGTGCCGATGGGCTATCCCGCCAATAACGACGCCTACATCAATGACGTTCGCCAGCAGGGGCTTGCGCTGTTTAGCGCGGAAAATCTGCACATTCTCAACGATAAGCTGGAATTTGATGACTATCTCGCGCTCCTGCGAAAATGCGATCTGGGCTATTTCATCTTTGCCCGTCAGCAGGGGATTGGTACGCTGTGTCTGCTGATTCAGGCGGGCGTACCGTGCGTGCTCAACCGCGAAAACCCGTTCTGGCAGGACATGGCCGAACAGCATATTCCGGTGCTGTTTACCTCTGACACGCTTAATGTCGAGGTCGTACGGGAAGCGCAGCGTCAGCTCACGCTGGTGGATAAAAATAGCATCGACTTTTTCAGCCCGAACTACCTCACGCCGTGGCACCACGCGCTGCGTATTGCTTCAGGAGACAACGCATGAGCCAGTTGCAATTTAGCGGCTTGCTGGTGGTCTGGCTGCTGAGCACGCTGTTTATCGCCACGCTCACCTGGTTTGAGTTCCGGCGCGTACGTTTTAACTTCAACGTTTTCTTCTCGCTGCTGTTTTTGCTGACCTTTTTCTTTGGCTTCCCGCTGACCAGCATCCTCGTGTTCCGCTTTGATGTTGGCGTCGCTCCGCCGGAAATCTTGTTGCAGGCACTGCTCTCTGCGACCTGCTTCTACGCGGTGTATTACGTCACCTATAAAACGCGCCTGCGCGCGGCGAAAGACACCGCACCCCGTCGTCCGCTGTTTACCATGAACCGGGTAGAAACCCATCTGACGTGGGTTATGCTGATGACCATCGCCCTCGTCAGCGTGGCGATCTTCTTCATGCATAACGGCTTTTTACTGTTTAAGTTACAGTCCTATAGCCAGATTTTCTCCGCCGAAGTCTCTGGTGTCGCGCTCAAGCGTTTCTTCTATTTCTTCATTCCGGCGATGCTGGTGGTCTTTTTCCTGCGTCAGGACAGCAAAGCCTGGCTGTTCTTCCTGGTCAGCACCGTCGCATTTGGCATTCTGACCTACATGATCGTCGGCGGCACCCGCGCCAACATCATTATCGCCTTCGCGATTTTCCTGTTTATCGGCATTATTCGCGGCTGGATCTCGCTGTGGATGCTGGCGGCGGCAGGCGTCTTTGGCATTGTGGGGATGTTCTGGCTGGCGCTGAAGCGCTACGGACTGAACGTGGCGGGCGACGAAGCGTTTTATACCTTCCTGTATCTGACGCGCGACACCTTCTCGCCGTGGGAAAACCTGGCATTGCTGCTGCAAAACTACGACAAAATCGAATTCCAGGGGCTGGCGCCGATTGTTCGCGATTTCTATGTCTTTATACCGACGTGGCTGTGGCCTGACCGTCCCGGTATTGTCCTGAACACGGCGAACTACTTTACCTGGGAAGTGCTGAACAACCATTCGGGCCTGGCGATTTCCCCAACCCTGATTGGCTCGCTGGTAGTGATGGGCGGAACGTGGTTTATCCTGCCGGGCGCGATCGCGGTCGGGTTGATAATAAAATGGTTCGACTGGCTATATACGCTGGGTAACGAAGAGACCAACCGCTACAAAGCCGCTGTTTTGCACAGTTTCTGTTTCGGTGCCATTTTCAATATGATCGTTCTGGCGCGCGAGGGGCTGGATTCATTCGTCTCACGCGTGGTGTTCTTTATGGTCGTTTTCGGACTCTGTCTGCTGCTGGCAAAACTGCTGTACTGGTTGTTTGACAGTGCAGGGCTTGTGCACAGACGTGAGCCACAGGGCAGCACAACGCTGTCGCAAGTCTGAGTAGGGATTATCATGACGGATACAACTTCAGCCCCGCGTTATGCGCTGCGCGGGCTACAGCTGATTGGCTGGCGAGACATGCAGCACGCGCTGGATTTCCTGTTCGCGGACGGGCAGATGAAATCGGGCACGCTTGTGGCCATCAACGCAGAAAAAATGCTGGCGGTTGAAGATAATGCGGAAGTGAAAAGCCTGATTGAAGCCGCGGAGTTTAAATACGCAGACGGTATTAGCGTGGTGCGTTCAATTCGTAAAAAGTTTCCAGACGCTAATGTGTCTCGCGTGGCGGGAGCTGACCTTTGGGAGCGGCTTATGGAACGCGCAGGCGCTGAAGGCACACCGGTATTTTTGATCGGCGGCAAGCCAGAGGTGCTGGCGCAGACCGAACAAAAGCTGCGTAACCAGTGGAATGTTAACATCGTGGGCAGTCAGGATGGCTATTTCAGGCCGGAAGATCGCCAGACGTTATATGAGCGCGTACGCGACAGTGGGGCGAAAATTGTCACTGTCGCCATGGGGTCGCCGCGCCAGGAAATTCTGATGCGCGATTGCCGTCTGGTCAGCCCGGATGCGCTCTATATGGGCGTCGGCGGCACCTACGACGTCTTTACCGGCCACGTTAAGCGTGCGCCCAAAGTCTGGCAAAACCTGGGGCTGGAGTGGCTCTACCGCCTGCTTTCTCAACCGACACGAATCAAACGACAGATCCGTCTTCTGCGCTACCTCGCCTGGCACTACACCGGGAAAATGTAATCAATATGCAGCGCGATCTGCTGTTCGCGCTGCAACGCCCCCTGCAAAGCTGCTGAATTTCTGTGCAATGCATTCATTTTTTTAATGCATTGTTTGCCATTTGCCAGAATTTAAGAAACCATTCGCTCCGTATTTCAGTACCCCTCAAAAACAATACCCGGCAATAAGTCGGGAAACAGCAAACACAACCGAGGAATTATGGCAGAGAAAAAACCGGAGCTTCAGCGTGGGCTGGAAGCTCGACATATTGAATTGATCGCGCTGGGCGGGACTATCGGCGTTGGCCTGTTTATGGGCTCGGCAAGCACGCTGAAATGGGCGGGGCCTTCCGTCCTGCTGGCGTATATTATTGCCGGACTGTTCGTCTTCTTCATCATGCGCTCAATGGGCGAAATGCTGTTCCTGGAGCCGGTAACGGGCTCTTTCGCCGTTTACGCCCACCGGTATATGAGCCCGTTCTTTGGTTATCTCACGGCCTGGTCGTACTGGTTTATGTGGATGGCCGTCGGGATTTCGGAGATCACCGCCATCGGGGTCTACGTGCAGTTCTGGTTCCCGGAGATGGCCCAGTGGATACCTGCGCTTATTGCCGTAGGGCTGGTGGCG
Source organism: Enterobacter cloacae complex sp. CDL013 (assembly GCF_049238805.1). Taxonomy (NCBI): domain Bacteria; kingdom Pseudomonadati; phylum Pseudomonadota; class Gammaproteobacteria; order Enterobacterales; family Enterobacteriaceae; genus Enterobacter; species Enterobacter cloacae complex sp. CDL013. Next base: position 247,413 of record NZ_JBMKGT010000008.1, read on the forward strand.
CTGGCGAACCTTGCCGCCGTTCGTCTTTACGGTGAAATCGAATTCTGGTTTGCGATGATCAAAGTTACCACCATCATCGTGATGATTGTTGTGGGTCTGGGTGTCATCTTCTTTGGCTTCGGTAACGGCGGGCACGCTGTCGGTTTCGGTAACCTGACCGGGCACGGCGGCTTCTTTGCGGGTGGCTGGAAGGGCTTTCTGACGGCGCTCTGTATCGTTGTCGCCTCCTATCAGGGCGTTGAGCTGATCGGCATTACCGCCGGTGAGGCGAAAAACCCGCAGGTCACACTGCGTAGCGCGGTAGGCAAGGTGCTGTGGCGTATCCTGATTTTCTATGTGGGCGCGATCTTCGTTATCGTGACCATTTTCCCATGGAACGAGATCGGCACCACCGGCAGCCCGTTTGTCTTAACTTTCGCTAAGATTGGCATCACGGCGGCAGCCGCCATTATCAACTTTGTGGTACTGACGGCGGCGCTTTCCGGCTGTAACAGCGGAATGTACAGCTGTGGGCGTATGCTTTACGCGCTCTCGCAAAACAAACAGCTGCCGGCTGTGATGGGCAAAGTCTCCCGCGTAGGTGTACCGGTGGCGGGCGTAGCGGTGTCGATTGTGATTTTGCTGATTGGCTCTTGCCTGAACTATATCATCCCAAATCCGCAGCGCGTGTTTGTTTACGTCTATAGCGCCAGCGTGCTGCCGGGGATGGTACCGTGGTTTGTCATTTTGATTAGCCAGTTGCGTTTCCGGCAGGCGCACAAAAAAGCGATCGCCAGCCATCCGTTCCGCTCCATTCTGTTCCCGTATGCGAACTATTTGACGATGGCGTTCCTGATTTGCGTATTAATTGGAATGTACTTTAATGAAGATACCCGCATGTCGCTGTTTGTCGGGATGATCTTCCTGGCTGCCGTCACAGCTGCATATAAACTTTTTGGCCTGGGTCGCCGTGGCTCCGCCCATAAAGTGGAGGAATAAGCGGCAAAATGTGCAAACCATAACCAAATGCGCATTTTTTTCAAAAAAGCACTAGACAGCGGGGACGGAGGTACGTAATATCCAGCCCCGCAACGGCGCTAAGCGCCCGTAGCTCAGCTGGATAGAGCGCTGCCCTCCGGAGGCAGAGGTCTCAGGTTCGAATCCTGTCGGGCGCGCCATTTTAGTCCCGGCGCTAGAGCTGCGGTGGTCTGAGAAGTAGTCAGAACCGCGTGAAAGAATACAGTGGTGGCTATAGCTCAGTTGGTAGAGCCCTGGATTGTGATTCCAGTTGTCGTGGGTTCGAATCCCATTAGCCACCCCATTATTGAAAGAGTTGTGAATTGCGAAGGTGGCGGAATTGGTAGACGCGCTAGCTTCAGGTGTTAGTGTTCTTACGGACGTGGGGGTTCAAGTCCCCCCCCTCGCACCACGACTTTTAATGAGTTGAACTAAAAATTCAAAAAAGCAGTACATCGGCGAGTAGCGCAGCTTGGTAGCGCAACTGGTTTGGGACCAGTGGGTCGGAGGTTCGAATCCTCTCTCGCCGACCAATTTTGAACCCCGCTTCGGCGGGGTTTTTTGTTTTCTGCGTTTTTTTATCCTGTAGTCATTTCCCGACAACACCCCATATCCTTGTCGCGATTCAGCGACATATAAACCATTAATATTTAAGTATTTATTATTTCACCTCTTAACCTGTCTCCTTGTGGCGACAGATCACCGACTTTAGCGCGATGTTGTATGGCTTCAGGCGGTTCTTAACAACATAATTTCCTTTTATCTTAAAATGTTGCGCGATGTAAAAGTTCTGCGTGTAAACCTGGCACATTACATGCAATAATATGCGTGTAGATGCTCATTCCATCTCTTATGTTCGCCTTTAGGCCTCATAAACTCAGGAATGACGCAGAGCCGTTTACGGTGCTTATCGTCCACTGACAGATGTCGCTTCGGCCTCATCAGACACCATGGACACAACGTTGAGTGAAGCACCAAATATGTTGTCTTACAGACCTGTTTTAACGCCTGCTTTTATAGCAGGCGTTTTTTTATGCCTTATTCACGATAATGGGCCAGGACCAGCGCCACCAACAGCAGAGCGATAGCAGAGACAGCATATAGCGTCTGAGCCGCTCCCAATATCGTCGCTGTCATTGCGGCGAGGCCCGTAAAAAGGGAAGCGCTCAACGTTTGCCAGCGCCAGGCCTTACCGCTGGCAGCGGATATCTGTATAGCCTGAAAATTACTCAGTACCCCAAACGTACCCGCCGCAAAAACGATATTCGACGCCAGATGCGCGATAAAGATCATCCCCAGCGCAAGCACGACCCATGCGGATAAAAACGGAAGCAACCCATAGGCTGCCAGAAAAAGAGCAAGACAGCTAAGTAGCAAAGGCGTTCTTGCTGCAAAGCGCGTCAGACTCTCTTTTCTGAGCAGCAAGGGGCCACAAAGCTGTCCCAGGCTTCTGGCAAAAAGCAAGGGCAGCGCAAGCCCAGCGGCATTCTCGGGGTTGATCTGCTGCGCCAGTGCTGGCAGCAACGCCATTGCTGGCGAGCCTACGGCAGCAAGGGCAGGCAAAATCAGCAAACTGCGTTTTTGTCGAAGGGTCAGAGTTTGCCAGCGCAATGCCACAGGTTGAGGGTCCCCGACAGGCAACGGTGCTGGACGCGCTACATACTGGCGTTCTGCGAGAAGCAGCATGACCAGCGATCCCATAAAACTGGCGGCGTCGATGACCAGTAAGGCGAAGACCGGGATGCGCTGGAACAACACCACACCCAGCCCGGTTCCTAACAAAACCTGGGAGGCAAAAATCACATTTTCCAGACACGTTGCCGCAGGCAGTTCTGCCTCATGCAGTCCGCGTTTAAACAGCAGCGTTAACGCAGGCCAGCTCATCCCGCTCAGCAACGCTTCTGTGGATTGCACCGCAAGCAGCGCCGGTATGCTGTGGTAATGTGCGCCTGAAAGGGGAAAGAGCAGGGCGAGCAAGCCCAGCCATTCGGTCAGCATCAACAGGTAGAGAGGTGAAAACCGCTGGCACAGCTTTTCACCCATCAGGCTGCCGATAAAACCGGGCACCGTAGCAAAAAGGAAGGCGAGGGTTAACAGCGCTGACGGGGCTGACCACTGTAACAATAATCCGAAAACAACAACCTGAGTTAAGCCATTACCCAGGGAGCTAAAGATAAAGGCGCAGGCCAGCAGGCGGAGCCAGCGATGGCACCGCAGCGCTTCGAAAAGCGCATATAAAAGCGAGTTCATGACGATATCCTTTCAGAAACGGTTTATTCCACGCGGGTAAGCGCGTGTGCAAAAAAGGTTAAGGAAAAGACATCGTTACATTGGCGGGTTCGTTTGCAGGTGAGTGTTAAAAGAATGTAGCAGGAGAAATGAGATAAAAAAAGGAGGCCATCTGGCCTCCTTTTAATTACTGCTGCGTTCCGTTATTTTGCAACGTCAATAACAGCCCATCACGGCGCATAGCTGCGGCCTCTTCCGGCTTGTGCTGCTTGTCCAGCGAATCAGCAAGCCAGGCGTAATCAAATGCGTCCGGGCGTTGCTTCAGCGCGGCGCGGAAGGCGAGACTCGCCTCCTGCCACTCGCCGTGTTTCATCAGAGACTGGCCCAGCGTACTCCACAGCAGCGGACGATCGCCCACGGTTTTGATCTGCTGGCGCAGTGCTTTTTCAATTTGTTCCGGATTGTTGGTTTTCAGACGCGGGATGACCATCACCAGGCGGTCATCATACTGTCGCTTGAGACCGTCGAGGAGGATCTCCTGCGCGGTGTCATGGTCGTCACACTCAATCAGATGTTCTGCCATCGCAACCTGAAGAGGAACCTGCTGGCGCGTTTTGCGGCTCTGGTTTTTCCACCAGGTTTTCAGGCCGTCGCTGCCGAGATCGGCGCGCGCCTGATCCATCAGGCCAATCCAGGCCAGACGCTGAAGTTCATCACGATGTTCATCATCGCCCACGTCGGCTTTCGCCATGGAAGGGATAATGTCCAGCAGCGAGCCCCATGCACCGGTCCGAATATATGCCTGCTCAGCAAGACGCAGCACTTCCGGATGACGAGGGGTAATTTCCAGCAGACGGTCAACGCCGTGACGTGCGGCATGGTTTTCATTGCGCGCCAGTTGCAGACGAACGCGGGTGATCTCAACCGGAATCGGATCCTTAGTAGAGAGCTCAGACGCGCGTTCAAGATGCTGATTGGCGCGGGCCTCATCGCCTCGCTGTTGCGCCGCCTCAGCGGCCAGCAGATAGTTAACAATCGGCTGTTCTGCATGGTCGGCATTTTTCGACATTAGCTTTTCAACCTGCTGATAGTCACCTTCGGCCAGCTTCAGCAATGCCTGCTCGGTCTGCTTACGGGCGCGACGGCGCTTACGGCCAACGAACCAGCCGCGCGTATGTACGCCGGTACGGAAAATACGACGCAGGAGCCACTCCACTGCCAGCAGAACGACCACACCCAGGATCAGGATAATCACCAGCCCTGTTACGCTGGTTTCGATGTTGTAGTTATCGGTCTGGATCAATACGTAACCCTGGTGACCCGCAAGCATCGGCCCCAGTACAATCCCGGCGATCAGCAGGATGAAGAGTAAGAAGACTTTTAGCATCATTACTCTCCTTGCGGCGCGCTTTCAGGCGCTGGCGCGGCGGCAGGTGCTTCAGCCGGACGCTCTGCCGGAACGCCCGGCTGGGCCAGCAAGTTACGCACGCGCGTCTGCATGATCTTCTCCAGAATCGGCTGGCTTTCCAGCTTGTCCGGTACGTTCATGGTGATGTTTTGCTGGGTCAGCTTGTCGATATCCTCAAGGAACGCGGTCGTGGTTGCATCATTGGTATCGTAGTAAGCACGTACCCAGGTTGAAACGTTATCCAGCGCCTGTTTGTAGGTCTCTTCCTGGTGACGCGGCACGGCCTGCGCCGCGACCAACAGGCGGGAACGAATGTTTTCGCGTAGATAGACGTCCTGGTTCGGTGCCAGCAGCGGCACGGCAGTTTCATCGCGGCGGCGAATGGTTATAAAGCTGTCCATAAAGTTCTGCCAGCTCTTTTGCAGGTTGATACGCCATTCGCTCAGGGAACTGGACAGCTCGGTACCGTCGGAATCCATCGGAGAGTCATCGTCGTTGTTATCGGCCAGCTGAAGGTTATCAATCTGGTTCGAGAGCTGATTCACCTTAAGGATGATACCGTCGTAGTCGACCTGAGAAACCGCGGACAGGCTGGCGATATCTTCCGTAATAGCGCGGCGTGCGTTGATGAGGCTCGGATCGTTCATATCAGCCAGGCTTGCGTCGGCGCTTTTCAGCAGCGCGGCGGCGGTGGTGACATCCTGATCGCTCCAGAGCTTGCGCCCGGCCAGTTTCACCAGAAAATCGGCCTGTGAAAGTAGCCATGTTTTGGCATCGGTTCCCGAAATTGTGGCGACTTTTTCCTGCACTTCGCTCAGCTGTTTGGTCAACTCTTCACGTTTGCTGTTCGCGTCGGCGAGGGCGGCAGCCTGCTGTTTGATCACACCTTCCAGCTCAGCTTTTTGCGTCTCCTGCGCTTTCTGTAGGGCAGTGATTTGGTTAACCAGCGCGTCGCTGGTGGCCGTCTGGTTGGTGCCTTGTTTCTTCACCAGTCCGTAGAGACCCACGCCTGCGGCCAGCGCAATCGCGATGGCAATCACGCTCAGCGTGAGGCTGGTTTTATTGCTGCCGTTTTTCTTCTCAACGGTTGTGTCTGTCGTCTCTGGCTGTGACGTGGTGTCCACAGTCTCCCTGGTCTCTTCAACCACGGCGGAGGATTTTTCGTGTTCCGTCATTATGGCTTCCCATTTGAGAGTTATTGTAATGCGCGCAGCAGCGCATCGTTGTCGGCGTTTTCAGCGATCCGAATATCCTGCCAGCCCAGTTCCCGGGCGTGGTTCGCCAGACGCTCACTGACGACCAGAAGCCGACAGCGGAGTAACCAGTTTTCGCGATACCAAAGCGGAATCAGCGACCAAAGCTGTTGTAACATTTCACCGCTGGTGACCACCAGCGTATTAATACCGCGGGCGTGCCAGCGCATTGCTTCTTCCGCGCCATCATAGTGTTTTGCACAGCGCTGATAGCACTCCACAAACGTCACGTCTGCGCCGCGTTCGCGCAGCGTCTCGCCCAGCAGTTCGCGGCCACCGTTGCCGCGCAAAATAAGCGCGCGCTTTCCGGCAATGTTTTGTAATTCAGGTAATTGTAGCAAGACTTCGCTGATTTCCCGATCTAACGGGTAACGAACATCGATTCCGCTCGCGGTATGTAAGGCCAGCGCCGTAGTGCGCCCGATGGCGAAATAGCGGGGGGCGTGAGGCCAGCGAACGCCCTGTTGTTGCAGCTGCGCATGGGCAAACTCCACGGCATGCTGCGACAGCGCAAAGAGCAGATCGCCTTCCTGCAAGAGACGCATCTGGTCAGCGAGCTCAGGCAGCTCGCGACCGGGGGAGAATTCAATCAGCGGAAAACTCCAGGCCACCTGCCCCAGTGCGCGCAGACGGCTCACTAACTGCTCTCCTGCGGGAGAAGGGCGGGTGACAAGTATGCTCATGCAGGGGGCTCTCCGTTATAGACCTCGGCCAGAATTTCACGTGCGCCGTTATTTAGCAGCTCTTCCGCCAGCGATACGCCAAGCGCCTCGGCATCTTGCGGTTTGCCGCGACGTTCACCGCGAACCATATGCGAGCCGTCCGGCGCGCCAACCAGCGCACGCAGCCACAGTTCACCGTCAGTTAATTCAGCATAGCTGCCAATTGGCACCTGACAGCCTCCTTCGAGGCGTGTATTCATCGCGCGCTCGGCTTTTACGCGAACGGCGGTATCGTCATGATTCAGCGGCGCCAGCAGTGCCTGAGTGCGCACATCATCCAGACGACACTCAATGCCGACGGCGCCCTGGCCGACGGCGGGCAGCGACAGCTCCGGCGGCAACGCCACGCGAATGCGTTCTTCCAGCTCCAGGCGTTTCAGGCCCGCAACCGCAAGAATAATGGCATCGTAGTCGCCGTTATCCAGCTTGCCAAGGCGTGTGCCGACGTTCCCGCGCAGCGAACGGATCACCAGATCCGGGCGACGTTCAGCCAGCTGACACTGGCGGCGTAAACTTGACGTGCCGACCACGCTGCCTGCCGGCAACGCATCGAGCGAGTCATATCGATTAGAGACAAACGCATCGCGCGGATCCTCGCGCTCGCAGATGGTCACCAGCCCCAGCCCTTCCGGGAACTCAACGGGCACATCCTTCATCGAATGCACGGCGATATCGGCGCGGTTCTCAAGCAATGCCAGCTCCAGCTCTTTGACAAACAGACCTTTTCCGCCCACTTTGGCCAGCGGCGTATCCAGAATGACATCGCCACGCGTAACCATTGGCACCAGCTCAACGCGTAATCCGGTGTGGCAGGCTTCCAGGCGCTGCTTAACATAATGTGCCTGCCAGAGTGCAAGAGGACTTTGGCGTGTGGCAATTCTCAAAACATTGTCTAACATGCTTGTTACCGTCATTATCAATCGCTAACCATCCTAACATTGTTGACACTCGGATGGCAGTTTTACGGTTGATGAAGAGTGAGAGGGACAGGGCGGCGTATTCGTCAGCCATCGCCGTATTCAGGAATTTACACGTACAGAACGGTGCTACACTTGTATGTAGCGCATCTTTCTTTACGGTCAACCGGCAAGGTGTTAAATTGATCACGTTTTAGACCATTTTTTCGTCTGTACCACCAGAAAAGCAAAAGGCGAAAAAAGGGTAACGGTTATTTTTTGAAATACTGCGGGTCCGCTGCTTTTTCTGTTCTGACTGGCATGCGACACCCGGAAACATCAGGCGATACGTCTTGTACCTCTATATTGAGACTCTGAAACAGAGACTGGATGCCATCAATCAATTGCGCGTGGATCGCGCGCTTGCTGCCATGGGCCCTGCTTTCCAGCAGGTATACAGTCTTCTGCCGACATTGTTGCACTATCACCATCCGCTAATGCCGGGTTACCTCGATGGTAACGTTCCCCAAGGCATTTGCCTCTTCACGCCTGATGAAACCCAACAGCATTACCTGACTGAACTTGAACTCTACCGTGGTATGCCGCCGCAGGATTCGCCGAAAGGCGAGCTACCGATTACTGGGGTTTACTCCATGGGCAGCACATCATCGGTTGGGCAAAGCTGCTCTTCTGACCTGGATATCTGGGTCTGCCATCAGTCCTGGCTCGACAATGAAGAGCGCCAGCTGTTGCAGCGTAAATGCAGCCTGCTGGAGAGCTGGGCGGCGTCGCTCGGCGTGGAAGTGAGCTTCTTCCTGATTGATGAAAACCGTTTCCGCCATAACGAAAGCGGCAGTCTGGGTGGTGAAGACTGCGGCTCGACTCAGCACATCCTGTTGCTGGATGAGTTTTACCGTACTGCCGTTCGCCTGGCCGGTAAACGTATTCTGTGGAATATGGTGCCGTGCGATGAAGAAGAGAATTATGACGACTACGTCATGTCGCTTTACTCGCAGGGCGTTCTGACGCCAAACGAGTGGCTGGATCTGGGCGGCCTGAGCTCCCTGTCCGCCGAAGAGTACTTTGGCGCAAGCCTCTGGCAGCTTTATAAGAGCATTGATTCACCGTACAAAGCGGTGCTGAAAACCCTGCTGCTGGAAGCTTACTCCTGGGAATACCCCACGCCGCGCCTGCTGGCGAAAGATATTAAACAGCGTCTGCACGACGGGGAGATCGTCTCCTACGGGCTTGATGCCTACTGCATGATGCTGGAACGCGTCACCGAATACCTGACAGCCATTGAGGACGCCACGCGTCTTGACCTGGTGCGTCGATGTTTCTATCTCAAAGTTTGTGAAAAACTGAGCCGCGAACGCGCCTGCGTGGGCTGGCGTCGTGAAGTCGTCAGCCAGTTAGTCAAAGAGTGGGGATGGGACGAAGCGCGTCTCGCCATGCTGGACAACCGCGCCAACTGGAAAATCGATCAGGTGCGCGAGGCGCACAACGAACTGCTTGATGCGATGATGCAGAGCTACCGCAACCTGATCCGCTTTGCCCGCCGTAACAACCTTAGCGTTTCTGCCAGCCCACAGGATATCGGGGTGCTGACCCGTAAACTGTACGCCGCGTTTGAAGCGTTGCCGGGCAAGGTTACGCTGGTTAACCCACAGATTTCGCCTGACCTGTCTGAGCCGAATCTGACCTTTATCTACGTGCCGCCGGGCCGCGCAAACCGCACCGGGTGGTATCTGTACAACCGTGCGCCAAGCATGGATTCGATCATCAGCCATCAGCCGCTGGAATATAACCGCTATCTGAACAAGCTGGTGGCCTGGGCCTGGTTTAACGGCCTTCTCACCTCACGCACCCGGTTGTTTATCAAGGGTAACGAGGTGGTCGATTTAGCCAAGTTGCAGGAGATGGTGGCGGATGTCTCGCACCACTTCCCACTGCGTCTGCCTGCGCCGACGCCAAAGGCGCTCTACAGCCCGTGTGAGATCCGCCATCTGGCGATCATCGTCAACCTGGAATACGACCCGACGGCGGCCTTCCGCAATCAGGTGGTTCACTTTGACTTCCGCAAGCTGGACGTCTTTAGCTTCGGCGAGCAGCAAAACTGCCTGGTGGGTAGCGTGGATCTGCTGTACCGCAACTCGTGGAACGAAGTGCGTACCTTACACTTTAACGGCGAGCAGGCGATGATCGAGGCGCTGAAAACGATCCTCGGCAAGATGCACCAGGATGCCGCACCCCCGGACAGCGTGGAGGTGTTCTGCTACAGCCAGCACCTGCGCGGCCTGATTCGTACCCGCGTGCAGCAGCTGGTGTCTGAGTGCATCGAACTGCGTCTCTCCAGCACCCGTCAGGAAACCGGGCGCTTTAAAGCGCTGCGCGTCTCCGGCCAGACCTGGGGCCTGTTCTTTGAGCGCCTGAACGTGTCGGTGCAGAAGCTGGAGAACGCCATTGAATTCTACGGCGCGATTTCACACAACAAACTGCATGGCCTGTCGGTTCAGGTGGAAACCAATCACGTTAAGCTGCCGCAGGTGGTAGATGGCTTTGCGAGTGAAGGGATTATTCAGTTCTTCTTCGAAGAGTCGGGCGATAATGCCGGGTTTAACATCTACATTCTGGATGAAACCAACCGTGCCGAGGTGTATCACCACTGTGAAGGCAGCAAAGAGGAGCTGGTGCGCGACGTCAGCCGCTTCTATTCGTCTTCGCACGATCGCTTTACCTACGGCTCAAGCTTTATCAACTTCAACCTGCCGCAGTTCTACCAGATTGTGAATGTGGATGGGCGAGCGCAGGTGATCCCGTTCCGTACGCAGGCGATTACCCCTGCGGCGCCCGCTAACCAGGAAACTGCGCCGCTGTTGCAGCAGTATTTTTCCTGAGGCTTTTCGCCGGGTGGCGCTATCGCTTACCCGGCCTACGGTCCGAGCCGTTGTAGGCCCGGTAAGGCGTAGCCGCCACCGGGCAACAAAACTACCTGAAACTCACGTCCTCACCCGCCTGCGCGGTCGCCGCCTGCTCCAGCAGATCCCAGAACGTTTCGCCGCTGCGGTCGCAGACCCACTCGTCACCTTTCAGATCAAAGTGATATCCGCCCTGTTTCGCCGCCAGCCACACCTGGTGAAGCGGCTCCTGACGGTTAATAATAATCTTGCTGCCGTTTTCGAAGCTTAAGGTCAGGATCCCGCCGTTGATTTCACAATCGATATCGCTGTCGCCGTCCCAGTCGTCGATACGCTCTTCGATGGTCATCCACAGGGTATCGGCAAGGCGATGAAATTCACTGTCGTTCATGGTTTTATTCCTGTTTTTCGTGATGGCGGCAGTATAACGCTAAATAATTCCCGTTGCAGGAAAGCGGCAAACTCTTGCTTTTGTGTCTTCTCCTGCGATGATAGAAACAGATTTGAACTTACGGGCAACCTCTACATGAAAAACGTCTTCCGAACGCTTGTCGTTCTTGTCACTCTGTTTAGCCTGACCGGCTGTGGACTGAAGGGACCACTGTACTTCCCGCCAGAGGATAAAAACGCACCACCGCCGACAAAACCGGTGCAAAGTGGTATCGAGTCATCTACGCCGGATACCAACGATCGCGGCAATAACGGCGGCCCGACTCAGGTCAATCTCTGACAATTACGTTCTGTACCCGCGCAATGGAGCAAATGATGCAGTTCTCTAAAATGCATGGCCTTGGCAACGACTTTATGGTCGTCGACGCGGTAACGCAGAATGTCTTTTTCTCCCCGGAACTGATCCGTCGTCTGGCGGATCGACACGTGGGCGTGGGGTTTGACCAGCTGCTGGTGGTGGAGCCGCCTTACGATCCTGACCTGGACTTTCACTATCGCATTTTTAACGCCGACGGCAGCGAAGTTTCCCAGTGCGGCAACGGCGCGCGCTGTTTTGCCCGCTTTGTTCGGCTGAAAGGGCTGACCAACAAGCGCGATATCCGCGTCAGCACCGCCAATGGCCGGATGGTGCTCAGCGTCACCGACGACGAACTGGTGCGCGTGAACATGGGAGAGCCGAACTTCGAACCCTCTGCCGTGCCGTTTCGCGCCAACAAAGCGGAAAAGACCTATATCATGCGTGCCGCCGAGCAGACAGTATTGTGCGGCGTCGTCTCAATGGGTAACCCGCACTGCGTGATTCAGGTGGATGATGTGCAAACCGCGGCGGTTGAAACGCTCGGCCCGGTGCTGGAAAGCCACGAGCGCTTCCCGGAGCGGGCGAACATCGGTTTCATGCAAGTGGTGAAGCGTGAACATATTCGCCTGCGGGTTTACGAGCGCGGCGCGGGCGAAACCCAGGCCTGCGGAAGCGGTGCCTGTGCGGCGGTGGCCGTCGGTATCTCACAGGGGTTACTGGCAGAAGAGGTTCGCGTGGAATTACCAGGCGGTCGGCTTGATATCGCCTGGAAAGGAGCGGGTCATCCACTGTACATGACTGGCCCGGCGACACATGTTTATGACGGGTTTATCCATCTATGAAGCAACCAGGGGAAGAACTGCGGGAACCTGTAACAGAGCTGGACGACAGCACTGTTGTGGATTATCTGCTGCACAATCCTGAGTTTTTTATCCGCAATGCACGCGTCGTCGAACGGATGCGCGTGCCGCATCCGGTTCGCGAGACCGTGTCGCTGGTTGAATGGCACATGGCGCGCTCGCGCAACCACATCAATCAGCTCGAAGAGAACATGACGCTGCTGATGGAGCAGGCCAGCAATAACGAAAGCCTGTTCTACCGTCTTCTGCACCTTCAGGCGCGTCTGGCTTCCGCACACAGTCTCGAAGAGTTCCTCAACCGCTTCCACCGCTGGGCGCGCGAGCTGGGGCTGGCAGGCGCGACGATCCGTCTCTTCCCTGACCGCTGGCGCATTGGCGCGCCGTCCGGGTTTACCCATCTGGCGCTGAGCCGTCAGGCGTTTGAGCCGCTGCGCATTCAGCGTCTGGGCCATGAGCACCATTATCTGGGGCCGCTCAACGGGCCAGAACTGCTGGTGGTGCTGCCGGAAGCCAAAGCTATCGGCTCGGTGGCGATGTCGCTGATGGGGCGCGATGGTGACCTGGGCGTGATGTTATTTACCAGCCGCGACGCGCATCACTATGAACAGGGGCAGGGTACGCAACTGTTGCAGGAGATCGCCCTGATGTTGCCTGAGTTGCTGGAGCGCTGGATTGAGCGCGTATGACGGACGGACTGCTCGCCACTGACGTCACCCGCTTTCTGCGCTATCTGGGCGTAGAACGTCAGCTCAGCCCTATTACGCTGCTCAACTATCAGCGTCAGCTTGATGCCATCATGCAGATTGCCGATGAAATCGGCCTGAAAAGCTGGCAACAATGTGACGCCGCCACGGTACGCGGGTTCGTCGTGCGTAGCCGTAAAAAAAACTTAAGCCCGGCGAGCCTGGCGCTCCGGCTCTCTGCCCTGCGCAGTTTCTTCGACTGGCTGGTCAGTCAGGGCGGTCTGAAAGCCAACCCGGCGAAAGGGATCGCCACGCCGAAAGCCCCGCGTCATCTGCCGAAAAATATCGACGTCGACGACGTAAACCGCCTGCTAGATATCGATCTTAACGATCCGCTGGCCGTTCGCGACCGCGCAATGCTGGAGGTGATGTACGGCGCGGGCCTGCGTCTCTCTGAGCTGGTGAACCTCGACTTGAAGCACCTCGATCTGGAATCCGGCGAGGTGTGGGTGATGGGCAAGGGCAGCAAAGAGCGCCGCCTGCCGATCGGCCGCAATGCGGTCTCCTGGATTGAGCACTGGCTGGACCTTCGCGGGCTGTTTGGCGCCGACGAAGATGCGCTGTTCCTGTCGAAACTCGGCAAGCGGATCTCGGCGCGTAACGTGCAGAAGCGCTTTGCGGAGTGGGGCATTAAGCAGGGGCTGAACAGCCACGTTCACCCCCACAAGCTGCGCCACTCCTTTGCGACGCACATGCTGGAATCAAGCGGCGACCTGCGTGGGGTACAGGAGCTGCTTGGTCACGCGAATCTGTCGACCACCCAAATCTATACCCACTTAGACTTCCAACACCTTGCCTCGGTGTATGACGCGGCGCATCCACGCGCCAAACGGGGGAAATAATGCGTTTTTACCGCCCACTCGGTCAGATCTCAGCCCTGACGTTTGATCTTGATGACACCCTTTACGACAATCGTCCGGTGATCCTGCGTACCGAGCAGGAGTCGCTGGCGTTTGTGCAGAACTACCATCCTGCGCTGAAAACGATGCAGAACAAAGACTTCCAGAAGCTGCGTCAGTCCCTGCGGGAAACCGAGCCGGACATTTACCACGACGTGACCGAATGGCGCCGCCGTGCGGTTGAGCAGGCGATGCTCAATGCCGGCCTGAGCGCGCAGGACGCGGCCACGGGTGCCGAAGCGGCCATGGAAAACTTTGCCAAATGGCGCAGTCGGATCGACGTGCCGCAGGAGACCCACGACACGCTGGCGAAGCTCGCCGAAAAGTGGCCGCTGGTGGCCATCACCAACGGCAACGCTCAGCCTGAACTGTTTGGTCTGGGGAACTATTTTCAGTTCGTTCTGCGCGCGGGCCCGCACGGACGCTCGAAGCCGTTCAACGATATGTATCATCTGGCAGCGGAAAAACTGGATTTGCCGCTCGGTGAGATCCTGCACGTGGGCGACGACCTGACCACGGACGTCGCCGGGGCGATCCGCTGCGGCATGCAGGCCTGCTGGATCAAGCCGGAAAATGCCGATCTGATGACTACGCCGGATAGCCGTCTTCTGCCGCACGTGGAAATTTCACGGTTGGCATCCCTCACGACGCTGATATAATCATCAATTGTTCTGTATAAATTAACAGGGTTTTGGCGAGTGGAAACATTTGCCTGCCCGCCATGACGTGACGGTGCCAATGGACGTTTCTTACCTGCTCGACAGCCTTAATGATAAACAGCGTGACGCGGTTGCCGCCTCGCGTACAAACCTGCTGGTACTGGCTGGAGCGGGCAGTGGTAAGACGCGCGTGCTGGTTCACCGTATCGCCTGGCTACAGAGCGTGGAGAACTGCTCGCCGTACTCGATTATGGCCGTGACGTTCACCAACAAGGCGGCGGCGGAGATGCGCCACCGTATCGCACAGCTGATGGGCACCAGCCAGGGCGGCATGTGGGTTGGCACCTTCCACGGCCTGGCGCACCGTCTGCTGCGCGCGCACCATATGGACGCTAACCTGCCGCAGGATTTCCAGATCCTCGACAGCGAAGATCAGCTGCGCCTGCTGAAACGCCTGATCAAGGCGATGAACCTCGACGAGAAGCAGTGGCCGCCGCGTCAGGCGATGTGGTACATCAACGGTCAGAAAGACGAAGGGCTGCGTCCGCATCATATTCAGAGCTTCGGTAACCCGGTCGAGCAGACCTGGCAGAACGTCTACAAGGCCTATCAGGAAGCGTGCGATCGCGCCGGTCTGGTGGATTTCGCCGAACTGCTGCTGCGTGCCCACGAGCTGTGGCTGAACAAACCGCATATCCTGCAACACTACCGTGAACGCTTTACCAACATCCTGGTGGACGAATTCCAGGATACCAACAACATCCAGTACGCCTGGATCCGCCTGCTGGCCGGGGATACCGGCAAGGTGATGATCGTAGGCGATGACGACCAGTCTATCTACGGCTGGCGCGGCGCGCAGGTGGAGAACATCCAGCGCTTCCTCAACGATTTCCCCGGCGCGCAAACCATCCGTCTGGAACAGAACTACCGTTCTACCAGCAACATTCTGAGCGCGGCCAACGCCCTGATTGAGAACAACAACGGGCGCCTGGGTAAAAAGCTGTGGACCGATGGCGTCGACGGCGAACCGATTTCGATTTACTGCGCCTTCAACGAGCTCGACGAAGCCCGCTTCGTGGTGAACCGCATTAAAACCTGGCAGGAGAACGGCGGCGCGCTGGAGCAGTGTGCCATTCTCTATCGCAGCAACGCCCAGTCGCGCGTGCTGGAAGAGGCGCTATTGCAGGTGAGCATGCCGTACCGCATTTATGGCGGTATGCGCTTCTTCGAACGTCAGGAGATCAAAGATGCGCTCTCGTACTTGCGTCTGATTGCCAACCGTAACGACGATGCGGCATTTGAGCGCGTGGTGAACACGCCGACGCGCGGCATCGGCGATCGTACGCTGGACGTGGTGCGTCAGGCCTCGCGCGATCGTCAGCTCACGTTGTGGCAGGCATGCCGCGAGCTGTTACAGGAAAAAGCCCTCGCCGGGCGCGCCGCCAGCGCATTGCAACGCTTTCTGGAGTTAATCGACGCACTGGCGCAGGAAACGGCCGACATGCCGCTGCACGTCCAGACCGACCGGGTGATCAAAGATTCCGGCCTGCGCACCATGTACGAGCAGGAAAAAGGCGAGAAGGGCCAGACCCGTATTGAGAACTTAGAGGAACTGGTGACGGCAACGCGCCAGTTCAGCTACAACGAAGAAGACGAAGACCTGATGCCGTTGCAGGCATTCCTCTCTCACGCCGCGCTGGAGGCGGGTGAAGGGCAGGCCGATACCTGGCAGGATGCGGTTCAGCTGATGACCCTGCACTCCGCGAAAGGTCTGGAGTTCCCGCAGGTGTTCATCGTCGGGATGGAAGAGGGGATGTTCCCGAGCCAGATGTCGCTGGATGAAGGCGGGCGTCTGGAAGAGGAGCGTCGTCTGGCCTACGTGGGTGTGACCCGTGCGATGCAGAAACTGACTCTGACCTACGCGGAAACCCGCCGCCTGTACGGGAAAGAGGTGTATCACCGTCCGTCGCGCTTTATCGGCGAACTGCCGGAAGAGTGTGTGGAAGAGGTGCGCCTGCGCGCCAGCATCAGCCGTCCGGTCAGCCATCAGCGTATGGGCTCGCCGATCTCTGAAACCGACACCGGTTACAAGCTGGGCCAGCGCGTGCGCCACTCGAAGTTTGGCGAAGGCACCATCGTCAACCTGGAAGGCAGCGGCGAGCACAGCCGTTTGCAGGTAGCGTTCCAGGGGCAGGGGATCAAATGGCTGGTGGCAGCCTATGCCAAGCTGGAAAGTGTGTAACTTTCAGAAAAATATCACTATTTTGTAATAATCTGCTAGCCTTATACGTTGAAGGTCAATTAATGCCCTTCAGCGTTCCGTTGCGTGTTGACGCCACAGTTATTGCTGGCGTAACATGCGCGCACGATTACGCTAAGAGGACATTCGCCTTGGACACACCCAGTAGATACTGGCTCAATTCCCTGTCATCCAGGAACAACTCCTAAGGCTATCTCCTCTTGCTGATGGCCTTAGTGGTTGTCAGCGACTGCATCATTCCCGTCGCGCTGAGTCAGGCTGTTTAATGGTCTGAAACCCAATTTGTTTCTGTGTGCCCACCGAACTGTCCGATATTTTTTGCATTGGGAGTCCCGGTCATGTTGAGCGCATTTCAACTCGAAAATAACCGACTGACTCGGCTTGAAGCCGAAGAGTCACAGCCCCTCATTGATGCCGTATGGGTGGATCTGGTCGAGCCGGACGACGATGAGCGCCTTCGCGTACAATCTGAGCTGGGGCAAAGCCTGGCAACGCGCCCGGAACTGGAGGACATCGAAGCATCCGCCCGTTTTTTTGAAGACGAAGACGGCCTGCACATTCACTCCTTCTTCTTCTTCGAAGATGCCGAAGACCACGCGGGGAACTCCACTGTGGCGTTCACCATTCGCGATGGCCGCCTGTTCACCCTGCGCGAGCGCGAACTGCCTGCGTTTCGTCTCTACCGTATGCGCGCCCGCAGCCAGGCGATGATGGACGGTAACGCCTATGAGCTGCTGCTGGATCTGTTCGAAACCAAAATCGAACAGCTGGCGGATGAAATCGAAAACATCTACAGCGACCTGGAAAAGCTGAGCCGCGTGATCATGGAAGGCCATCAGGGTGATGAGTACGACGAAGCGTTGTCCACGCTGGCAGAGCTGGAAGATATCGGCTGGAAGGTGCGTTTGTGTCTGATGGATACCCAGCGCGCGCTGAACTTCCTGGTGCGCAAGGCGCGTCTGCCGGGCGGTCAGCTGGAGCAGGCGCGTGAGATCTTACGCGATATCGAATCCCTGCTGCCGCACAACGAATCCCTGTTCCAGAAGGTCAACTTCCTGATGCAGGCGGCGATGGGCTTCATCAACATCGAGCAGAACCGCATCATCAAGATCTTCTCGGTGGTGTCTGTGGTGTTCCTGCCGCCGACGCTGGTGGCCTCCAGCTACGGGATGAACTTCGAGTTTATGCCGGAACTGAAGTGGAGCTTTGGCTACCCGGGGGCGATTATCTTTATGATCCTCGCCGGGCTGGCGCCGTATCTCTATTTTAAACGCCGGAACTGGCTGTAAAAATCTGGCGGGTGGCGCTGCGCTTACCCGCCCTACGATCGAATTCCCTCTCCCTGTGGGAGAGGGTTAGGGTGAGGGCAACATCACAGCCCTTTGCGCACCCTGCGCTGGGTATAAATCGCATCCGCAACAAAGATGGCCAGCGCCACCCAGATAAAGGCGAACGTCACCATCTTATCCGCACCCGGCACCTCGCCGTAAAACACCACCGCCAGCAGGAACATCAGCGTCGGGCCAATGTACTGGAAGAAGCCCAACGTGGAGAGGCGCAGACGCGTTGCCGCGCCGGTGAAGCACAGCAGGGGTATCGTCGTGACCACGCCCGCGGCCATCAGCATCAGGTTCAGCGACCATGGGTTGCTGCCCATGTGGCTGGTGGCGCTGTCGGCAATACCGAACAGGTAGATCGCGGCGACAGGCAGCAGCCACAGGGTTTCAAACAGCATTCCCGTCTGCGCTTCCACGGCGATTTTTTTACGCACCAGGCCGTAGAAGGCAAAGCTGAACGCCAGCCCCAGGGCGATAACCGGCAGTGAGCCGAAGGTCCACAGCTGTACCAGCACGCCGCAGAAGGCCAGAATCACTGCCACCCACTGCATCCGGCGAAAGCGCTCGCCGAGGAAAATCATCCCCAGCAAAATATTGACCAGCGGGTTAATAAAGTAGCCCAGGCTGGCTTCGAGCATGTGATGGTTATTCACCGCCCAGATAAACAGCAGCCAGTTTCCGCCAATCAGCACCGCAGAGAGGGCGAGCAGGAAGACCTTCTTCGGGGTTTTCAGCAGCGTTTTGACGCCTGACCACTGACGGCTGATACTCATCAGCGCAATCATGAAGAAAAACGACCAGATGACGCGGTGAGTGAGGATCTCGTCCGCCGGAACATAGGCAATAAGTTTGAAGTACGCCGGTGCTATACCCCAAATAAAATAAGCGGCAAGGGCGAGTAAAACGCCCTGCCGCGTCTGTTTAGCATCCATCGGGAAAATCCGTTACAAAAAAGTGAAGTAATTTTACCCGAATTTGCCGTCTCAACCCACCATATAAGTGGCGGTTGCGCTGGCGATATAAACCTGCTCCTCGTTATGCAGCTCAACGCGGGCGACGGCAACTTTATTCCCGGCGCGCAGCAGGCTGCTGGTACAGGTGAAGCGGTTTCCGCGTCCCGGTCGCAGATAATCGACGCGTAAATCGATGGTGCCCATGCGCGACAGGCGCTGGCGTAATTCATCTTCGTTGATGGTGTCGTGGCGCGTCAGCGTGCTGCCCACGCACACCAGACCGGCCGCCACGTCCAGCGCGGAGGCAATTACCCCGCCGTGCAAAATGCTTTGCGCCCAGTTACCGACCATCATTGGCTGATTATTGAAACTCAGCTGAGCGAAGTCTTTTTCGTATCGCTCCAGCTCAAGACCCAGTGCACGGTTGAACGGCATGTGGTACACAAAAATCTCGCCCACGAGCTTTAAGGTTTCTTCGGCGGTGAGTGTGGCTGACATCTGACGTGGCATCCTTGTTGTTAACAAAATGTTGATTTTATGCTTCAGGATAAAGGAATGCCACTTTAAGAAACGAGGAAGCGGAAGTTATCGCAGAAGTCTGTAGAATGCCCGGACAAAACTATTCATTAAATGTCACCATTTCAGGAGAACACCACCGATGCGGACGTATCTGGGTTGGTTACTGGCGGCGGTTGCGCTGCCCCTCACAGCATATGCGCAGGAAGCGACGATCAAAGAGGTGCATGATAAACCTGCCGTTAAGGGTAGCATCATCGCCAATATGCTTCAGGAGCATGACAATCCGTTCACGCTGTACCCGTATGACACAAACTACGTGATCTACACCCAGACCAGCGATCTCAACAAAGAGGCGATAAGCTCCTATAACTGGTCTGATAATGCGCGTAAAGATGAGGTGAAGTTCCAGCTCAGCCTCGCCTTCCCGTTCTGGCGCGGCATCCTGGGGCCGAACTCGGTACTTGGCGCGTCCTACACGCAGAAGTCATGGTGGCAGCTCTCCAACAGCGGGGAATCATCACCGTTCCGCGAAACCAACTATGAACCGCAGCTGTTCCTCGGTTTCGCCACCGATTATGAGTTTGCAGGCTGGACGCTGCGAGACGTGGAGGTGGGCTATAACCACGATTCCAACGGTCGTTCCGACCCAACCTCACGCAGCTGGAACCGCATCTATACGCGTCTGATGGCGCAGAACGGCAATTTCATGGTGGAAGTGAAGCCGTGGTACGTAGTAGGCAGCACCGATGACAACCCGGATATCACCAAATATATGGGCTACTATCAGCTTAAAGTGGGCTATCAGCTGGGTGACGCGGTGCTAAGTGCCAAAGGCCAGTACAACTGGAATACCGGCTACGGCGGTGCAGAGCTGGGCCTGAGCTACCCGGTAACGAAACACGTTCGTCTCTATACTCAGGTGTATAGCGGGTATGGCGAATCGCTGATCGACTACAACTTCAACCAGACCCGTGTCGGTGTGGGCGTCATGCTGAACGATATTTTCTAAGCTGCTCGAATGTTTTTGCGTTAAACGTTGAAGTTTCTCTCTCAGGCGCTGAAAATAGCGCCTGTTTCATTTCTGGCATATGGGGTTAACGTGGCGCAGGCGGAAGTATTGAATCAGGAATCGCTGGCTAAACAGGTTTTGCATGAAACCTTTGGCTACCAGCAGTTCCGTCCTGGCCAGGAAACCATCATTGAAACCGTGCTGGAAGGCCGCGATTGCCTGGTGGTCATGCCGACCGGCGGCGGTAAATCGCTCTGCTATCAGGTACCCGCGCTGGTGCTTAATGGCCTGACGGTTGTGGTATCACCCCTTATTTCCCTGATGAAAGACCAGGTCGACCAGCTGCTCGCCAACGGCGTGGCGGCGGCCTGTCTTAACTCAACGCAAACTCGCGAGCAGCAGCAAGAGGTGATGGCCGGGTGCCGCACCGGACAGGTTCGCCTGCTGTATATCGCGCCAGAGCGCCTGATGCTGGACAACTTCCTCGACCACCTGGCGCACTGGAACCCGGTGCTGCTGGCGGTGGATGAAGCGCACTGTATCTCCCAGTGGGGGCACGATTTCCGCCCGGAATACGCCGCCCTCGGCCAGCTTCGTCAGCGCTTCCCCGAGCTGCCGTTTATGGCGCTTACCGCCACGGCGGACGACACCACGCGTCAGGACATCGTTCGCCTGCTGGGACTGAACGACCCGTATATTCAGGTCAGCAGCTTCGACCGCCCGAACATCCGCTATATGCTGATGGAAAAGTTCAAGCCGCTGGATCAGCTCCTGCGCTACGTGCAGGAGCAGCGCGGCAAGTCCGGCATCATCTACTGCAACAGCCGCGCAAAGGTGGAAGACACCGCTGCGCGTCTGCAAAATCGCGGCTTTAGCGCGGCGGCATACCATGCCGGGTTAGAGAACCACATCCGCGCCGACGTGCAGGAAAAATTCCAGCGCGACGACCTGCAAATCGTGGTCGCAACGGTGGCGTTCGGGATGGGGATCAACAAGCCCAACGTGCGCTTTGTGGTGCATTTCGACATTCCGCGCAATATCGAATCCTACTATCAGGAGACCGGCCGCGCCGGGCGTGACGGCCTGCCTGCGGAAGCGATGCTGTTTTACGACCCGGCGGATATGGCGTGGCTGCGCCGCTGTCTGGAAGAGAAACCGCAGGGGCAGTTGCAGGATATCGAACGCCACAAGCTTAACGCGATGGGGGCCTTCGCCGAAGCGCAAACCTGCCGCCGTCTGGTGTTGCTCAACTACTTTGGTGAAGGGCGTCAGGCGCCGTGCGGCAACTGCGATATCTGCCTCGACCCGCCGAAGCAGTACGATGGCCTGATGGACGCGCGCAAAGCGCTCTCGACTATCGGACGCGTGAACCAGCGCTTTGGGATGGGCTACGTCGTTGAAGTGCTGCGCGGGGCTAACAACCAGCGTATCCGCGATATGGGTCACGACAAGCTGCCGGTTTATGGCATCGGGAAAGACCAGAGCCATGAGCACTGGGTGAGTATTATCCGCCAGCTGATCCACCTCGGCTTTGCCACGCAAAATATTGCCCAGCACTCTGCGCTTCAGCTGACCGAAGCGGCGCGACCGGTCCTGCGTGGCGAGGTTGAACTGAAGCTCGCCGTTCCGCGCGTCGTCGCCCTGAAGCCGCGCGTGATGCAAAAATCCTACGGCGGTAACTACGACCGCAAGCTGTTCGCCAAGCTGCGTAAGCTGCGTAAAGCTATTGCCGATGAAGAGAACATCCCGCCATACGTGGTGTTCAACGACGCGACGCTGATCGAGATGGCCGAGCAAATGCCGCTCAGCGCCAGCGAGATGCTCAGCGTCAACGGCGTCGGCACGCGCAAGCTGGAGCGCTTCGGTAAAGAGTTTATGGCGCTCATCCGTTCCCACGCTGATGGTGATGATGAGGAGTAGTCAGCCGGGCGAAAAAGTGCCAGGATGGTGACTCACTGTATTATTTCCCCGCGAGCTAATTATGTTAATGCTATTTCTCACCGTGGCGTTAGTGCACATCGTTGCGCTGATGAGCCCAGGCCCTGATTTTTTCTTCGTGTCGCAAACGGCCGTCAGCCGCTCCCGCAAAGAGGCGATGATGGGTGTGCTCGGTATTACCATGGGCGTCATGGTCTGGGCGGCGGTTGCGCTGCTCGGTCTGAACCTGATCCTGGCGAAAATGGCGTGGCTGCATAACATCATTATGGTTGGCGGCGGTCTGTACCTGTGCTGGATGGGCTACCAGATGCTGCGCGGAGCGCTGAAGAAAGAAGAGAGCAAGCCGGAAGAGCCAAAGGTTGAGCTGGCAACGGGCGGCCGTAGCTTTGTGAAAGGGCTGCTGACCAACCTGGCGAACCCGAAAGCAATTATTTACTTCGGCTCGGTATTCTCGCTGTTTGTGGGGGATAACGTCGGCGCGGGCGCGCGCTGGGGGATCTTCCTGCTGATCGTTGTGGAAACGTTCGCCTGGTTTACCGTTGTGGCAAGCCTGTTTGCCTTACCGGCGATGCGTCGCGGCTACCAGCGCATCGCGAAGTGGATCGACGGCTTCGCCGGCGCGTTGTTCGCCGGCTTCGGCATTCATCTCATCATTTCTCGCTAAGCATGACGCGCTGACGCAAGCAGCGCGCCAACCAGCATAAACAGCGAACCAAAGACTTTGTTCAGGGCCTTCATCTGCTTAGGCCCTTTGATCCACGCCGCAATTCGCTGCGCCAGCGTCGCGTAACCAATCATCACAATGATATCGACAATAATGGTGGTTGCGCCCAGCACCACGTACTGCATCACCTGTGGCTGATGCGGCACGATAAACTGCGGGAACAGGGCGGCGAGGAACACGATGCTTTTCGGGTTGGTCAGGTTAACGAACACCGCGCGCTTAAACAGGTGGCCGCGTGTTTGCGTCCGGGAGAGCGTATGCAGATCAATCGAGCCAGCGGCGCGCCACTGCTGAATGCCCAGCCAGATAAGATACGCTGCGCCAGCCCATTTCAGCACCTCGAAGGCCAGCACCGAACGGGAGAACAGCGTGCCCAGACCAATCCCCACCAGCACAATATGAATGCCAAGCCCGGTCTGTAAACCGGCGATTGACGCCACCGCGCCGCGATAGCCGTGATTAATGGAGGTGGTCATGGTGTTGATTGCGCCCGAGCCAGGTGAAAGGCTGAGGATGATGGATGTCAGCAGGTAGGCGAACCACCACTCGAAGGTCATTTGAAACTCCCGGATCGTCTGTTTTTATGCCACAATACGCTATTGTTGAGTCATTTTGTGACCGGTGACGAAAAAAACGATATTCCCTGAATTACGGGGGGTGGAAACCCAATGTTTCAGCAGAAAAAGGACTGGGAAACACGAGAAAACGCATTTGCTGCTTTCTCCATGGGGCCGCTGACCGATTTCTGGCGCCAGCGTGAGGAAGATGAGTTTATGGGCGTCGGGGAAATCCCGGTACGCTTCGTTCGTTTCCGTGATGAAAAAAATGACCGGGTGATTGTGGTCTGCCCCGGGCGCATCGAAAGCTATATCAAATATGCCGAGCTGGCGTATGACCTGTTCCATCTGGGCTTTGATGTGTTAATTATCGACCATCGCGGGCAGGGGCTTTCCGGCCGGATGTTACCGGATACCCATCGCGGCCACGTGGATAACTTCAGCGATTACGTCGACGATCTGGCCGCGTTCTGGCAGCAGGAAGTGCAGCCCGGACCGTGGCGCAAGCGTTATATTCTTGCCCACTCCATGGGGGGCGCGATCTCGACGTTGTTTTTGCAGCGCCATAAGCACCAGTGCGACGCCATTGCGCTGACCGCGCCGATGTACGGCATTGTGATACGTTTTCCTGACTGGATGGTGCGCCATCTTCTCGACTGGGCTGAGGGCCATCAGCGCATTCGAGAAGGCTATGCCATCGGAACAGGACGCTGGCGGGCGTTACCGTTTGCCATCAACGTGTTAACCCACAGTCGGCAGCGTTATCGGCGCAACCTGCGTTTTTATGCCGATGAACCGCGTCTGCGGGTCGGCGGCCCCACCTGGCACTGGGTGCGGGAAGGTATTCATGCCGGTGAACAGGTGCTGGCAGGCGTAGGCGATGATGACACGCCGACGCTCCTGATCCAGGCGGAAGAAGAGCGTGTGGTGGATAACCGCATGCATGACCGCTATTGTGAACTTCGCGCCGCTGCGGGCCATCCCTGTGAAGGGGGTAAACCGCTGGTCATCAACGGTGCGTACCATGAGATCCTTTTTGAAAAGGACGCTATGCGCTCAGTCGCGCTCAACGCCATTGTTGAATTTTTCAACAGGCATAACTGATTATTGTTTTCCACCAGAGGTTGAAATCCCTATGTACCAGGTTGTTGCATCTGATTTAGATGGCACGCTGCTTTCCCCCGACCACACCCTGTCGCCTTATGCGAAAGAGACCCTAAAACTCCTGACTGCCCGTGGCGTGAACTTCGTGTTCGCCACCGGTCGCCACCACGTGGACGTGGGGCAGATCCGCGATAACCTGGAGATCAAGTCGTACATGATCACCTCTAACGGTGCGCGCGTACATGACACGGACGGCAACCTGATTTTTACCCATAATCTCGATCGTGACATCGCCACTGATTTGTTCGGCATTGTGCATAACAACCCGGATATCGTGACTAACGTTTACCGCGACGACGAGTGGTTTATGAACCGCCATCGCCCGGAAGAGATGCGCTTCTTCAAGGAAGCCGTATTCCAGTACTCACTGTACGAGCCGGGTCTGCTGGAGCCGGAAGGGATCAGTAAGGTGTTCTTCACCTGTGTAAATCATGAGGAGTTACTGCCGCTGGAGCAGGCGATCAACGCCCGCTGGGGCGACCGCGTGAACGTGAGCTTCTCCACGCTGACCTGTCTGGAAGTGATGGCGGGCGGGGTGTCCAAAGGTCACGCGCTGGAAGCGGTAGCGAAACGGCTGGGTTTTGATCTGAAAGACTGTATCGCCTTTGGCGATGGCATGAACGATGCCGAGATGCTCTCCATGGCGGGTAAAGGCTGCATCATGCAGAACGCGCACCAGCGCCTGAAAGATCTGCACCCGGAGCTGGAAGTGATTGGCACGAACGCAGACAACGCGGTACCTAAGTATCTGCGCAAACTGTTCCTTGAATAATCTTCATTTGATTGTTTATTGTTCAGATGTCAACTAAAGAGTTCGCTACAATGCCTCTCCTTCTTTCTGAGAGACAAGCATTGTGGCGCTACTCATTATCACGACTATCCTGTGGGCCTTCTCCTTTAGTCTGATTGGCGAATACCTTGCCGGATCGGTCGACAGCTACTTTTCGGTGCTGATGCGCGTGGGGCTGGCGGCGCTGGTGTTCCTGCCGTTCCTGCGTACCCGCGGGCAGTCGCTAAAAACTATTCTGCTGTACATGCTGGTAGGCGCGATGCAGCTCGGCATCATGTACCTGTTCAGCTTCCGGGCCTACGTTTACCTGTCCGTCTCGGAATTTCTGCTCTTCACCGTGCTGACGCCGCTCTACATCACGCTGATTTATGACTTGCTCAGCAGGCGCCGCCTGCGCTGGGGATATCTGCTGAGCGCTGCGCTGGCAGTCATTGGCGCGGCGATTATTCGCTATGACAAGGTAAGCGATCACTTCTGGACCGGGCTGATGTTCGTCCAGCTCGCTAATATCAGCTTTGCCATCGGGATGGTGGGTTACAAACGCCTGATGGAGACCCGCCCGATGCCGCAGCATAACGCGTTTGCGTGGTTCTATATGGGCGCGGCGATTGTCGCGATTGCGGCATGGTTTATGCTCGGCAACCCGCAAAAGCTGCCGACCACCCCCGTGCAGTGGAGCGTTCTGGTCTGGCTGGGCGTGGTGGCCTCGGGGCTGGGCTATTTTATGTGGAACTACGGCGCGACGCAGGTAGACGCCGGAACGCTGGGGATCATGAACAACGTGCACGTGCCGGCAGGGCTACTGGTGAACCTCGCCATCTGGCAGGAGCAGCCGCACTGGCCGAGTTTCCTTATTGGGGGAACGGTGATCCTGGCTTCGCTGTGGGTACATCGCCGCTGGGTCGCTCCGCGCTCCGCACAAACGGAAGATGGTCGCACGCGTGGTTCCGCGCTGAGCGAATAAACGCTTCCGTAATTGGCTGACGTTGCTCGCCATCGCGCACGGCGGCGTACAGCCGGCTCCACAGTCCTTCACCCAGGGTTTTGGTGACCACCAGACCCTGGCGTTCAACCGTCTCGACCACCCAGTGCGGCAGCGCCGCAATTCCCATTCTGGCCGCCACCATCTGAATTAACAGCAGCGTGTTATCCACGCTTTTCAGCTGTGGGCTGATGCCTGCGGGTTGCAGGAAATGGCGCCAGATATCCAGACGACTGCGCTGTACCGGGTAAATCAGCAGCGTCTCCGTTGCCAGATCTTCCGGCGTGATACGCGTTTTGGCGGCCAGCGGATGGTCCGGGGCTAGCACCAGACGCACCTCAAAATCAAACATTGGCGAATAGTGCAGACCGCTGCGTGGCAGAATATCTGAGGTCATCACCAGATCCAGCTCACCCTGCTGAAGCGACGGCTGCGGATCAAACGTGACGCCGGATTTGAAGTCCATCTCCACCTGCGGCCACTTCTGGCGGAAGTTCTCAAGCGCGGGGGTCAGCCACTGAATACAGCTGTGACACTCAATGGCGATGCGCAGGGTGGTCTGCTGCGGCTCGTTGCAGGACTGCAACGCGCTGGCAATCTGCGGCAGCACCTGGTTCGCCAGCTGAAGCAAAATTTCGCCCTGCGGCGTAAAGCGCAAAGGCTGGCTCTTACGCACAAAAAGACGAAAGCCGAGGCGTTGTTCCAGATCGCTGAACTGGTGAGAAAGGGCAGACTGAGTCTGGTGCAGCGTGGCCGCTGCCGCCGCAAGAGAACCGCAGTTCCGCAACGCTTGTAGCGTTTTCAGGTGTTTAATCTCGATCATGAAAGTCCTTCACTTCGGCATGAACATTTTGCGCTTGAGGAATATACAGTACCTGCCAATTATAGAAGTGTAAACATCTGGACGTCTAAATAACGAATTTCTACAAGGGGTATGCCATGACAATCCGCACTCACACTCTCGGTTTCCCTCGCGTTGGTCTGCGTCGCGAGCTGAAAAAAGCGCAAGAAAGCTACTGGGCGGGTAACGCCACCCGCGAAGAACTGCTGGCGGTGGGACGCGAGCTGCGCGCGCGTCACTGGGATCAGCAAAAACAGGCGGGCGTAGACCTGCTGCCGGTGGGCGATTTCGCCTGGTACGACCATGTTCTGACCACCAGCCTGCTGCTTGGCAACGTGCCGGCTCGTCATCAGAACAACGATGGATCGGTGGATATCGATACCCTGTTCCGCATCGGCCGTGGCCGCGCGCCAACGGGTGAGCCAGCGGCAGCGGCGGAAATGACCAAGTGGTTTAACACCAACTATCACTATATGGTGCCGGAGTTCGTTAAGGGCCAGCAGTTCAAACTGACCTGGACCCAGCTTCTGGATGAAGTGGACGAAGCGCTGGCGCTGGGTCACCAGGTGAAACCCGTGCTGCTGGGGCCGGTCACCTACCTGTGGCTGGGCAAAGTGAAAGGTGAGCAGTTCGACCGCCTCAGCCTGCTGAACGATATTCTGCCGGTTTATAAGCAGGTGCTGATTGAGCTGGGTAAGCGCGGTATTCAGTGGGTGCAAATCGATGAACCGGCGCTGGTGCTTGAGCTGCCGCAGGCGTGGCTGGATGCCTTCAAACCGGCGTATGACGCGCTCACGGGCCAGGTGAAGCTGCTGCTGACCACCTATTTCGAGGGCGTAACGCCTAACCTCGACACCATTACTGCGCTGCCGGTTCAGGGTCTGCACGTTGATCTCGTTCACGGCAAAGACGATGTGGCAGAGTTGCACAAGCGTCTGCCTGCGGAGTGGCTGCTCTCTGCCGGTCTGGTGAATGGTCGTAACGTCTGGCGTGCCGATCTCACCGAGAAATATGCACAAATTAAGGACATTGTCGGTAAACGTGAATTGTGGGTAGCCTCTTCCTGTTCCTTGCTGCACAGCCCGATCGACCTGAGCGTAGAGACCCGACTCGACGCTGAGGTGAAAAGCTGGTTTGCCTTTGCCCTGCAAAAGTGTGAGGAGCTGGCTCTACTGCGCGACGCGTTGAACAGCGGCGACACGGCTGCGATTACCCACTGGAGCGCTCCGATCCAGGCGCGCCGTCACTCGACGCGCGTGCATAACCCGGCGGTGGAAAAACGTCTGGCGGCCATCACTGCCCGGGACAGCCAGCGCCAGAGCCCGTATGAAGTGCGCGCCGAAGCCCAGCGTGCGCGCTTTAACCTGCCCGCGTGGCCGACCACAACCATCGGCTCCTTCCCGCAGACTACCGAGATCCGCGGCCTGCGCCTGGACTTCAAAAAGGGCAATCTGGATGCGAATCACTACCGCACCGGCATTGCGGAACACATCAAACAGGCGATCGTCGAGCAGGAACGTCTGGGTCTGGACGTGCTGGTGCACGGCGAGGCCGAGCGTAACGATATGGTGGAATACTTCGGTGAACACCTGGACGGCTTTGTCTTTACCCAGAACGGCTGGGTGCAAAGCTACGGCTCCCGCTGCGTGAAGCCGCCGGTGGTGATCGGCGACGTCAGCCGCCCGGAAGCGATCACCGTGGAGTGGGCGAAGTATGCCCAGTCTCTGACCGACAAACCGGTAAAAGGCATGCTGACGGGGCCGGTGACCATTCTCTGCTGGTCGTTCCCGCGTGAAGATGTATCCCGGGAAACCATCGCCAAACAGATCGCCCTGGCGCTGCGTGATGAAGTGGCGGATCTGGAAGCGGCGGGGATTGGCATCATTCAGATCGACGAACCGGCGCTGCGTGAAGGGTTGCCGCTGCGTCGCAGCGACTGGGATGCTTACTTACAGTGGGGCGTGGAGGCGTTCCGCCTCAACGCGGCCGTCGCGAAGGACGACACGCAGATCCACACCCACATGTGTTACTGCGAATTTAACGACATAATGGACTCCATTGCCGCGCTCGATGCCGATGTGATCACCATCGAGACCTCGCGTTCAGACATGGAGCTGCTGGAGTCGTTCGAAGAGTTCGACTACCCGAACGAAATCGGGCCGGGCGTGTATGACATTCACTCCCCTAACGTGCCGAGCGTGGAGTGGATTGAATCGCTGCTGCAAAAAGCGGCCCAGCGCATCCCGGCGGAACGTCTGTGGGTAAACCCGGACTGCGGCCTGAAAACTCGCGGCTGGCCTGAAACCCGCGCGGCGCTGGCGAACATGGTGCAGGCGGCGCAGAATTTGCGTCAGGCGTAGTGGGGCTGGATTGCCCGGTTGGCGTAGCCGCCACCGGGCTTTTGGTATTACGCTTTCTTCCCGCCGTACTGGCTGAACCACGCCAGCATTCTCTGCCAGCCATCTTTCGCGGATTCCGCGTGATAGCTCGGACGATAATCGGCATTAAACGCGTGTCCCGCATCCGGGTACACCACGATTTCGGCCTTCGCGTTTGCCGCCCGCAGCGCGTGGCGCATGGTCTCGACGGTATCAAGCGGAATGCCGGTATCCTGACCGCCATACAGCCCTAGCACCGGGGCATTTAAATCGGTGGCGATATCAACCGGATGTTTCGGCGAGTTCAGGGTCTTTTCACCCACCAGTTTGCCGTACCAGGCCACAGCGGCTTTCAGCTGCGGGTTGTGCGCGGCATACAGCCAGCTAATGCGTCCACCCCAGCAGAAGCCGGTCACCATCAGACGGTGCGGGTCGCCACCGTTGCGCGCCGCCCAGCTGGCAACGTGGTCGAGATCGGCCAGCACCTGCGCGTCCGGCACTTTGCTGACCAGGTTGCTGAACAGCGTCGGGATGTCGCTGTAATCATTCGGATCGCCCTGACGGAAATAGAGTTCCGGCGCAACGGCCAGGTAACCTTCCAGCGCCAGACGGCGGCAGAGGTCGCGAATATGTTCATGAACGCCAAATATTTCCTGCACCACGATCACGATGGGCAGCGGGCCATCGGCAGATTTTGGCCGCGCGTGGTACGCTGGCATGTTCTCTCCCTGGGAGGGAATGGAGGTCTCGCCTGCGGTAATGGCTTCTTCAGGGGTTGAGACGATGGTTGAAGCGTGCGGGGCCGCAGCAGGTGCAAAACCGGTTTTTTCAGTCATGGCATTCTCCGTACCAATGAATGGATTAGCGCAAAGATAAATATAGACACCAGGTTAACAACCCACAGTGCCTTATAGCGTCTATCTTTTGTGCAGCACCCGGCGATATAACTTGTTAATGTGATATGAATCACTATTTTATGGAAATTAGCTGCAATCATTTTCATTCATGGTGAGGTGTGTCACGAAATAATGCGTATTGCTTCTGTAAAGTACCGTTTTACTTCTTCTGACAAACCGACCCACAGAGGAGTCACCTATGTCTAAGTCTGATGTTTTTCATCTCGGCCTCACTAAAAACGATTTACAAGGGGCTACGCTTGCTATCGTCCCTGGCGATCCAGAGCGTGTGGAAAAGATCGCCGCGCTGATGGATAAGCCGGTTAAGCTGGCAGCGCATCGCGAATTCACCACCTGGCGCGCAGAGCTGGACGGTAAAGCGGTGATCGTGTGCTCTACCGGTATTGGTGGCCCGTCTACCTCTATCGCCGTTGAAGAGCTGGCGCAGCTGGGCATTCGTACTTTCCTGCGCATCGGCACCACAGGCGCCATTCAGCCGCACATCAACGTGGGCGACGTGCTGGTTACCACCGCATCCGTGCGGCTGGACGGGGCAAGCCTGCACTTTGCTCCGATGGAATTCCCGGCAGTGGCCGATTTCGAATGCACCACCGCGCTGGTTGAAGCCGCGAAATCCGTGGGCGCCACCACCCACGTGGGCGTAACTGCCTCTTCCGATACCTTCTACCCGGGCCAGGAGCGTTACGACACCTTCTCTGGTCGCGTGGTGAGCCGTTTCAAAGGCTCCATGGAAGAGTGGCAGTCGATGGGCGTCATGAACTACGAAATGGAATCTGCGACGCTGCTGACCATGTGCGCGAGCCAGGGTCTGCGTGCCGGTATGGTGGCGGGCGTTATCGTCAACCGTACCCAACAGGAGATCCCGAACGCTGAAACCATGAAGCAGACTGAAAGCCATGCGGTGAAAATCGTGGTTGAAGCGGCGCGCCGCCTGATCTAATTCTCTCTTCAGTGCTAAAAGGCCGACATGCTCGGCCTTTTCTTTTTGCGTAACGCCTCGCAGGAAAACCCTTTCAAACTGGACGTTCATACAGCACAATTCTATTTTGTGCGGGTTAGACGTGGATGCAGGGGGCATTGTGGATATCTCAATCCTGGTTTATGCGGTAGTTGCGCTGGTGAGCGTGGGGATTGGCTGGCTCATTTGCGGCTACCAGCATGCGCAGCAGAAAGCCGATCAGCTGGCAGAGCGCGAAGAGATCGTCGCCGAACTCAGCGCGACGAAACAACAGCTTGCGCTGAGTGACCACTGGCGCGACGAGTGCGAACTGCTCAATAACGAACTGCGCAATCTGCGCGACATTAACACCTCGCTGGAGGCCGATCTCCGGGAAGTGACCACCCGCCTTGAGTCCACCCAACTGCACGCCGAAGACAAAATCCGTCAGATGATCAACAGCGAGCAGCGTCTTAGCGAGCAGTTTGAGAACCTCGCGAACCGCATTTTTGAGCACAGCAATCGTCGCGTGGATGAGCAGAACCGTCAGAGCCTGAACAGCCTGCTGACGCCCCTGCGTGAGCAGTTGGACGGCTTTCGACGTCAGGTACAGGACAGCTTTGGTCAGGAGGCCCGCGAGCGCCACACGCTGGCGCATGAAATTCGTAATCTCCAGCAGCTGAATGCGCAGATGGCTCAGGAGGCGGTTAACCTGACGCGCGCACTGAAAGGTGATAACAAAGCGCAGGGAAACTGGGGCGAAGTGGTCATGACGCGCGTGCTGGAGGCCTCTGGCCTGCGTGAAGGATACGAATACGAAACGCAGGTCAGCATTGAAAACGATGCGCGCTCGCGGATGCAGCCGGATGTCATTGTTCGTCTGCCACAGGGCAAAGATGTGGTTATCGACGCCAAAATGACGCTGGTGGCCTATGAGCGCTACTTCAACGCGGAAGATGACTACACCCGCGAAACAGCGTTGCAGGAGCACATCGCCTCCGTGCGTAACCATATCCGTCTGCTGGGCAGAAAAGATTATCAGCAGTTGCCGGGGCTGCGATCGCTGGATTATGTGCTGATGTTCATTCCGGTTGAGCCAGCCTTCCTGCTGGCGCTCGACAGACAGCCCGAACTGATCACCGAAGCGCTGAAAAATAACATTATGCTGGTCAGCCCCACCACGCTACTGGTGGCGTTACGTACCATTGCCAACCTGTGGCGCTATGAGCACCAAAGCCGTAACGCGCAGCAGATTGCCGATCGCGCCAGCAAGCTGTACGACAAAATGCGGCTGTTTGTGGACGATATGTCCTCGGTGGGGCAAAGCCTGGATCGCGCGCAGGATAACTACCGCCAGGCGATGAAAAAACTCTCCTCCGGGCGTGGCAATTTGCTGGCGCAGGCGGAGGCGTTTCGCAGCCTGGGGGTGGAAGTTAAACGCGAGATTAATCCGGAACTGGTGGAGCAGGCTACCGCTCAGGACGAAGAGTTTCGTCTGCGTGAAGGCGACGGTGAGCAAAATAGCCGCAATGAAGACAACGGTTTAGCGGCGAGTTTATCCCCCGAAGCGCAGCCGGCACGTTTCTTTCACGGTGGTTGAAACGTAGGGCAAATGCGCCCAATCTGTTACACTTCACGAACATTTGACTGATTAGCAGGCTCTGAGATGGTTGACGATTCACAAGACACAACGCACTTTGGCTTTCAGACTGTCGCCAAAGCGCAGAAAGCTGACATGGTGGCCCACGTATTTCATTCCGTGGCGGCGAAGTACGATGTGATGAATGATTTGATGTCATTCGGCATTCATCGCTTGTGGAAGCGCTTCACTATTGATTGCAGCGGCGTGCGCCGTGGACAAACGGTGCTGGATTTAGCCGGAGGCACAGGGGATCTGACCGCTAAATTCTCCCGTCTGGTTGGCGAAACCGGCCGCGTGGTGCTGGCGGATATCAACGACTCCATGCTGAAAATGGGACGCGAAAAGCTGCGTAACATCGGCGTGGTAGGCAACGTTGAATATGTTCAGGCCAACGCCGAAGCGCTGCCGTTCCCGGATAATACGTTCGACTGCATCACCATCTCTTTCGGTCTGCGTAACGTGACCGATAAAGATAAAGCGCTGCGCTCCATGTACCGCGTGCTGAAGCCGGGCGGCCGACTGCTGGTTCTCGAGTTTTCTAAACCGATTATCGACCCGCTGAGCAAAGCTTACGATGCCTATTCCTTCCACGTTCTGCCGCGCATCGGCGAGCTGGTGGCAAACGATGCAGAAAGTTACCGTTATCTGGCCGAATCCATCCGAATGCACCCGGATCAGGACACGCTGAAAGCGATGATGCAGGATGCCGAGTTTGAAAACGTGGAATACTTCAATATGACGGCGGGTGTCGTCGCGCTGCATCGTGGTTACAAGTTCTGAGTGGAGGTTTCCTGTGCCCATTAAACCCTTAGTCACCGCAGGCATCGAGAATGTACTGAATGCCTTTCTGTATCGCGCTCCGGCGCTGAAAACCGCACGTCAGCGGCTTAACGGAAAGGTGCTGCGCATCGTGTTAAAGGAGTTTTCGACGCCGCTTGTGCTGGTCTTCAGCGAACGCCAGCTTGACGTTCTGGGGGAGTGGGAAGGCGAAGCTGATTGCTCGGTAATTACGCACATGAGCGTCTTACCAAAACTGCGTGACCGTCAGCAGATGACGGCGCTTATTCGCAGCGGTGAGCTGGAGGTCGAAGGCGATATTCAGGTGGTACAGAACTTCGTTGCACTCAGCGATCAGGCTGAATTCGACCCGGCGGAACTGCTGGCGCCCTATATCGGCGACATCGCGGCTGAAGGGATAAGCAAAACGCTGCGCACGGGTTCCGCTTTCCTGCGTAAAGGTCTGCTCCGTCAACAGCGCTATGCTGCCGAGGTGCTGACCGAAGAGTGGCGTATGGCGCCGGGGCCTTTAGAAGTCGCCTGGTTTGCAGAAGAGACCGCGGCAGTTGAGCGCGCAGTTGATGCGTTAACCAAACGGCTGGAAAAACTGGAGGGCAAATGACGCCTGGTGAAATTCGGCGCCTCTATTTTATCGTTCGCACCTTTTTGAGCTACGGGCTCGACGAGCTTATCCCCAGAATGCGTATCACTCTGCCGCTTCGGCTTTGGCGTCGCACGCTGTTCTGGATGCCGAATCGCCATAAGGATCAGGAGCTGGGCGCACGCCTGCGTCTTGCGTTGCAGGAGCTGGGACCGGTCTGGATCAAGTTTGGGCAGATGCTCTCAACACGTCGCGACCTTTTTCCACCGCAGATTGCCGATCAGCTCGCACTATTGCAGGATCGCGTCGCTCCGTTTGACGGAGAGAGAGCGAAGAAACAAATCGAAGAAGCGATGGGCAATATCCCCATCGAGACCTGGTTTGATGATTTCGATATTCAGCCTCTGGCCTCTGCCTCTATTGCGCAGGTTCATACTGCGCGCCTGAAGGAAAATGGCAAAGAGGTGGTCATTAAAGTGATTCGTCCGGATATCCTGCCGGTTATCAAAGCAGACATGAAGCTGATTTATCGCCTGGCTCGCTGGGTGCCGCGTCTGTTGCCGGATGGCCGCCGTCTGCGTCCGCTGGAAGTGGTACGGGAATACGAAAAAACGCTGATTGATGAGCTTAACCTGCTGCGTGAATCGGCGAACGCCATTCAGCTGCGTCGAAACTTTGAAGACAGCCCGATGCTGTATGTTCCTGAAGTCTATTCTGACTATTGCAGTCAGAACATGATGGTGATGGAACGTATCTACGGTATTCCGGTCTCGGACGTGACGGCGCTGGAAAAACAGGGCACCAACATGAAGTTGCTGGCCGAACGTGGCGTGCAGGTCTTCTTTACTCAGGTTTTCCGCGACAGCTTCTTCCATGCTGACATGCATCCGGGCAACATTTTTGTCAGCTATGAGCACCCGGAAGATCCTAAATACATCGGCATCGACTGCGGTATTGTCGGCTCGCTGAATAAAGAGGATAAGCGTTATCTCGCCGAGAACTTTATCGCTTTCTTCAATCGCGACTACCGTAAGGTGGCCGAGCTGCACGTGGATTCAGGCTGGGTTCCGCCAGATACCAACGTGGAAGAGTTTGAATTTGCGATCCGCACCGTCTGTGAGCCGATTTTTGAAAAGCCGCTCTCGGAGATCTCTTTCGGACACGTCCTGCTCAACCTGTTCAACACCGCACGCCGTTTCAATATGGAAGTGCAGCCACAATTAGTTTTACTTCAGAAAACATTACTTTACGTTGAGGGCGTAGGCCGCCAGCTCTATCCTCAGTTAGACTTGTGGAAAACCGCGAAACCGTTCCTCGAATCCTGGATTAAGGATCAGGTCGGTATTCCAGCCCTGGTTCGCTCGCTTAAAGAGAAAGGCCCGTTCTGGATTGAAAAAATGCCTGAAATTCCTGAACTGGTTTACGACAGTTTGCGTCAGAGCAAGAACCTTCAGCACAGCATGGATAAAATCGCGCACGAGCTTCAATCCAGTCGCGTGCGTCAGGGGCAGTCCCGCTATCTCTTCGGAATTGGCGCGACGCTGCTGATAAGCGGCACGTTGCTGTTGATCAATCGTCCGGACTGGGAAATGATGCCAGCCTGGATTATGGCTGCCGGTGTGGTTGTCTGGCTTGCTGGCTGGCGAAAAACGCGCTGAATTAGCGTCGCTATCGAGAGATTGCATACGTATAATGCGATCTGACTAATTAATCATCTATCACTGGGGAACACGCATGGGTGGTATCAGTATCTGGCAGTTAGTGATCATTGCCGTCATCGTTGTGCTGCTGTTTGGCACGAAAAAACTCGGATCGATTGGTTCCGACCTGGGCGCGTCAATCAAAGGCTTCAAGAAAGCCATGAGCGATGATGAGAATAAGCAGGAAAAAACCAGTCAGGATGCTGATTTTACCGCTAAATCCATCGCCGATAAGCAGGACGAAGCCAAAAAGGAAGAGGCTAAACGTCACGATAAAGAGCAGGTGTAATTCGTGTTCGACATTGGTTTTGGTGAGTTACTGCTGGTCTTTGTGATTGGTCTGATTGTGTTGGGGCCGCAGCGTTTACCCGTTGCGGTGAAAACCGTCGTGGGCTGGGTGCGGGCACTTCGCTCGCTGGCAACTACCGTGCAGAACGAGCTGGCACAGGAGCTGAAGCTTCAGGAATTTCAGGACAGCCTGAAAAAGGTTGAAAAGGCGAGCATGGATAACCTGACGCCGGAGCTGAAAGCATCAATGGATGAGTTACGCGAAGCGGCTGAATCCATGAAGCGCTCATACAGCATTAACGATCCTGAGAAGGCGAGCGATGAAGCAAACACCATCCATAATCCGGTGGTGAAGGGCAGCGAAGAGCAGCGCGAGGGTGTGACGCCTTCCAGCGCGGAGCATCAGGCCGCTTCGCCAGAGCAATCGCCGCAGGAGCCCGAAGTGAAAAAGCAGGTGCCGCCGGAAGAGCCCGTGGTCAAAACGGCTGAGGTAAAACCCGCCGCGCCTGTTTCCGAATCATCCCCCTCGTCGAGTGATAAAGCGTAAACATGGCAGTAGATGATACTCAACCGCTGATTGCGCACCTCATTGAGCTGCGTAAGCGCCTGTTAAACTGCATTATTGCGGTTTTCCTCAT
The DNA here is from genome assembly GCF_049238805.1 of Enterobacter cloacae complex sp. CDL013. Classification (NCBI taxonomy): domain Bacteria; kingdom Pseudomonadati; phylum Pseudomonadota; class Gammaproteobacteria; order Enterobacterales; family Enterobacteriaceae; genus Enterobacter; species Enterobacter cloacae complex sp. CDL013. The sequence continues at coordinate 284,696 of NZ_JBMKGT010000008.1, forward strand.
TTTTTTATGTCTGGTCTATTTCGCCAACGATATCTATCAGGTGGTTTCCGCGCCGCTGATTAAACAGATGCCGCTGGGCGCGACGATGATTGCAACGGACGTTGCTTCACCGTTCTTTACCCCCATCAAGCTGACCTTCTGGGTATCGTTGATTGCATCTGCACCGGTCATTTTGTATCAGGTCTGGGCATTTGTGGCGCCCGCGCTGTACAGGCATGAACGCAAGCTGGTTATTCCGCTGCTGGTGTCCAGTTCGCTGCTGTTTTACATCGGCATGGCGTTCGCCTACTTCGTTGTCTTCCCGCTGGCCTTCGGCTTCCTGACGCATACCGCGCCGGAAGGGGTGCAGGTGTCGACGGACATCGCCAGCTACCTCAGCTTCGTCATGGCGCTGTTTATGGCCTTTGGTGTCGCCTTCGAGGTGCCCGTAGCGATTGTCCTGCTCTGCTGGGTAGGGGTGACCACGCCTGACGATCTGCGTAAGAAGCGCCCGTACATCCTTGTGGGGGCATTTGTTGTAGGTATGCTGTTAACGCCACCGGACGTCTTCTCGCAAACCTTACTGGCGATACCGATGTACTGCCTGTTTGAAGTCGGCGTATTCTTCGCTCGTTTCTACGTCGGAAAGGGGCGTACCCGGGACGAAGAAGACGAGCCGTCTGAAGAGACCACGAAAGAATAAAACCAACCGCCCGTCAGGGCGGTTGTCATATGGGGATACGTATGTTTGATATCGGGCTTAACCTCACTAGCTCCCAGTTTGCGAAAGACCACGATGAGGTGGTGGCGCGCGCCTTTGCCGCCGGCGTGGGTGGGCTGCTACTGACGGGAACGAATCTGCATGAGAGTGAGCAGGCACGGCAGATGGCGCAACGCTATCAACACTGCTGGTCCACCGCAGGCGTGCATCCTCATGACAGCAGCCAGTGGACGCATGAAAGCGCTGAGGCGCTTCATCGTCTGGCACAAACGCCAGAAGTGGTTGCCATTGGCGAATGCGGGCTTGATTTCAACCGTAACTTCTCGACGCCTGAAGAGCAGGAGAAGGCATTTACCGCCCAGCTCGCGCTGGCAGCAGAGCTGGAGATGCCGGTGTTTATGCACTGTCGCGATGCGCATGAACGTTTTATGGCGCTACTGGAACCCTGGCTGGAGAAACTGCCGGGCGCGGTGTTGCACTGCTTTACGGGCTCCCGTCAGGAAGCGCTGGATTGCCTGAACCGCGGGTTTTATTTGGGTATCACGGGCTGGGTCTGCGATGAGCGTCGTGGGCTGGAACTGCGTGAGCTGTTACCCGTTATCCCGGCCGATCGTTTGCTGCTGGAAACGGATGCGCCGTATCTGTTGCCCCGGGATATGCAGCCCAAACCGCCATCACGACGTAATGAACCGGCCTACCTGGGGCATATTGCTGAGCGAGTGGCGCACTGGCGGGGAGAAGATGTGCAGTGGCTGGCAGCACAAACCGATGATAACGTGCGTCGTCTGTTTGGCGTGCAGTTCTAAACTTTGCGGAAATCGGTGTTTTTCACGCTCTGCAACACCTCTTTGTTCAGCAGGTTGAGCAGCAGCATGGAGCGCGCTTCACCGTCCGGCTCAGCGAAGATGGCCTGTAAGCCTTCAAAGGCGCCTTCGGTGATCACCACGCTGTCGCCAGCATAAGGGGTTTCCGGATCGGTAATATCTTCAGGCTGCTGGTAGACAGAAAGCTGATGAATAACCGATGACGGTACTCTTGCCGGATGGGCGCCAAAACGCACAAAATGGCTGACGCCGCGCGTGGCACTGATCGTCGTGGTGTGGATCACTTCGGGGTCGAATTCGACGAACAGGTAATTCGGGAACAGAGGCTCACTGACGGTCGTGCGTCTTCCACGCTGCATTTTTTCAAGCGTGATCACGGGTGTCAGGCAGTTAACAGACTGACGTTCAAGATGTTCCTGCGCGCGCTGAAGTTGCCCGCGTTTGCAATACAGTAAATACCAGGCCTGCATAATCACTCTTCCCATTGTTCGGGGCGCAAGCATACCAAAACCCTGGCGGGATCGCTAAGGTGATTATAATGGCGAAAAAGAGAGTAAGTCGTGGAAGTTCACGCTAATTTAACAAAATTACAGCATCACGCGGTCTTACGCCGTATAATGAAGCGCTTACAGAGAGGCCATGATTAACTGCATGAAATACCACGATCTACGCGACTTCCTGGCGCTGCTGGAAAAGCAGGGCGAACTCAAACGCATTACGCTTCCTGTTGATCCGTATCTGGAAATGACAGAAATCGCTGACCGCACCCTGCGCGCGGGCGGCCCGGCGTTGCTGTTTGAAAACCCAAAAGGCTACACCATGCCGGTGCTGTGCAACCTGTTTGGCACACCTCGCCGCGTGGCGCTGGGGATGGGGCAGGAAGATGTCACAGCGTTACGTGAAGTGGGCAAACTGCTGGCCTTTCTGAAAGAGCCGGAGCCGCCAAAAGGGTTCCGCGACCTGTTCGACAAACTGCCGCAGTTTAAGCAGGTGTTGAATATGCCCACCAAACGCCTGCGCGGTGCGCCGTGCCAGCAAAAAGTGCTGGAAGGCGATGCGGTGGATCTGACCAAAATTCCCATCATGCAGTGCTGGCCTGAAGATGCCGCACCGCTGATCACCTGGGGCCTCACCGTGACGCGTGGGCCGCATAAAGAGCGTCAAAACCTCGGCATTTACCGCCAGCAGCTGATTGGCAAAAATAAGCTCATCATGCGCTGGTTGTCCCATCGCGGCGGGGCGCTGGATTTCCAGGAGTGGTGCGCGGCCCATCCGGGCGAACGCTTCCCGGTTTCCGTCGCGCTGGGTGCCGATCCGGCAACCATCCTGGGCGCGGTGACGCCTGTTCCTGATACGCTGTCTGAATATGCCTTTGCAGGACTGCTGCGCGGCACCAAAACCGAAGTGGTGAAGTGCATCTCCAATGACCTGGAAGTACCGGCCAGCGCAGAGATTGTGCTGGAAGGTTACATTGAACAGGGCGAGCTGGCACCCGAAGGGCCGTACGGCGACCACACCGGCTATTACAACGAAGTGGATAACTTTCCGGTGTTCACCGTCACCCACATTACCCAGCGTGAAGATGCCATCTATCACTCCACCTATACCGGCCGTCCACCCGACGAACCGGCGGTACTGGGCGTGGCGCTGAACGAAGTGTTCGTGCCGATCCTGCAAAAGCAGTTCCCGGAAATCGTTGATTTTTATCTGCCGCCGGAAGGGTGTTCGTATCGCCTGGCGGTGGTGACGATGAAGAAGCAGTATGCCGGTCACGCTAAGCGCGTGATGATGGGCGTATGGTCTTTCCTGCGCCAGTTTATGTATACCAAGTTTGTGATTGTCTGCGATGATGACGTCAATGCCCGCGACTGGAATGACGTTATCTGGGCCATCACCACGCGTATGGATCCAGCGCGTGATACGGTGTTAGTGGAAAACACGCCGATTGATTACCTGGATTTTGCCTCGCCGGTTTCCGGACTTGGCTCAAAAATGGGACTGGATGCCACGAACAAATGGCCTGGCGAAACCGACCGTGAATGGGGTCGCCCGATCGAAAAAGATCCTGCCGTGACCGCGCGAATTGACGCGATCTGGGACGAGCTGGCCATAATGAATAACGGTAAGGCAGAATAAGACCGTTTAGCCCTATAGACTTCCCGACAGAGAGAGCGAATGACAACCTTAAGCTGTAAAGTGACGTCGGTAGATGCTATTACCGACACCGTATATCGCGTCCGTTTGGTTCCTGAAGCGGCATTCTCATTCCGTGCCGGTCAGTACCTGATGGTCGTGATGGACGAGCGTGATAAGCGTCCTTTCTCTATGGCCTCAACGCCAGCAGAGAAGGAATTTATTGAGCTGCATATTGGTGCGTCTGAGCTTAACCTGTACGCGATGGCCGTGATGGACCGCATCCTGAAAGAGCGTGAAATCGTGGTCGATATTCCTCATGGCGAGGCCTGGCTGCGTGAAGACGAAGACCGTCCGCTGATCCTGATTGCCGGTGGCACGGGCTTCTCCTATGTCCGCTCTATTCTGCTGACGGCGCTGGCGCGTAATCCAAATCGCGATATCACCATCTACTGGGGCGGCCGTGAAGAGAAGCACCTTTACGATCTGTCTGAGCTGGAGGCGCTGAGCGTAAATCATCCAAACCTGCGGATTGAGCCGGTTGTCGAGCAGCCGGAAGAGGGCTGGCGCGGGCGCAGCGGTACGGTGCTGACTGCGGTATTGCAGGATCACGGGACGCTGGCCGGGCACGATATCTACATTGCCGGTCGCTTTGAAATGGCAAAAATTGCCCGCGACCTGTTCTGCAACGAGCGTGACGCGCGGGAAGATCGTCTGTTTGGCGATGCGTTTGCGTTTATCTGATTGAGAGACCCGCTTCGGCGGGTTTTTTATGCTCGGGCAATAGCCTGGTGAAAATTTAACCTTGAAATGGGCGGCGCATTGCCGTTATTCTTGTTCCCGTTAAATTTCGCCCTCAGGAGCGCCCCCCAAAAATGAACAAACACGACTGATGAATTTCGATCCTTGCTCAACGCATCGCGTCGGCAGGGGATGTTTTGATTTCATTCAGGAGTGCTTATGGCTCATTTTGCGCAGTCCCCCTCTTTTATTTTGCATCAGGTCACCTGTCAGTTTGCGACGGGCGATATCCTTTTTGGTCCACTGAATCTTTCTCTGGATGCGTCAGTGTGCGCGCTGGTTGGCCGCAACGGCAGCGGTAAAACACGGCTGCTGCGTATGCTGGCAGGGGTTGATGAACCCGCCAGCGGTCATATTGAGCGCTTTGGTACACACGTCTACATGGCGCAGCAGCAGAATATTTCTGCGGATACCACGCTTGCCGAACTGCTTGGTTACGACGCGATCTTTGCGGCGCGCACGCGCATCGACAGCGGTCATTATGAACCCGACGATCTCGACACGCTCGACGGTTACTGGGATCTGGCTGAACGGCTGAGCCAGGCTTTTATCGCTGCAAAACTTCCCCCTTTTGACCCGAGTAAACGCGCGGCAGAGTTGAGCGGCGGCGAGCGCATTCGTGCCTTGCTGTGCAGCGCATTCACCGCGGATGCTGACTACCTGCTGCTGGACGAACCGACCAACCACCTCGACAGGCAAGGCCGCAAGTGGTTCTACGAGCAGCTTTCCAGGTATCAGGGCGGGGTGCTGGTGGCCTCTCACGACCGTGAGTTGCTGGCCCAGGTACCGCGAATCCTTGAACTGAGCGCGTTGGGCTTGCGCAGCTACGGTGGGAATTATGCTGACTATCGAACCCAGCGTGATGCTGAACAGCTGGCTGCCCGCGCCGCGCTGGAGCATGCTGCCACCGAGCGCAAGCGTACCCGCGCCCGTATGCATAAAGAGCATGACGACAGCCTGCGGCGTTCAGCCAAAACGCTTCGCACGGTCGACAGCCTTAACATCGCCTCGTTTGAACGGGTCAAATACAAAGGGGCGGCGAAAGAGCGTATTGGTTCCTGGAAAAAACAGCATAGCGTTCAAAACCATGCTCTGAACGCTGCGGTCAACCAGGCACGCGAGCGGGTTGAAGAGGATAATGCGGTGATGTTTACCCTGCCGGGCAGTGAAATCCCGGAAGGGAAACAGGTGCTGGTGCTGGAAGAACTGGTGCTTCCGCACGTGCCTGTCCCACCGATAAACTGGCGAATGGATGGCCCGATGCGCGTGGCGCTACGCGGGCCGAACGGCTGTGGAAAATCCACGCTGTTGAAAGTGATGTTGGGCGAAACCGCCCCTGTTACGGGAATCTGTAAGGTCTCTGTCAGGTGTGCTTATCTCGATCAGCATCTTTCCCGGCTGGATCTGTCGCAGTCGGTGATGACTCACCTTAGCCTGGGCAATACGCCGCTCGAAGAGGGGGCGCTGCGTACCCGTTTAGCGCAGCTTCAGCTGGGCGCAGAGAAAGTGACACTACCACTGGCCGAACTGAGTGGCGGCGAGCGCCTGAAGGCCGCGCTGGCCTGCGTATTGTGGCGTGAAGCGGCAACGCAGCTGTTGCTTCTGGATGAGCCGACCAACCACCTCGATCTGGCCTCTGTTCAGGCCATTGAAGCGGCCTTAGCCGATTACCCCGGCGCGCTGCTGGTGGTGTCGCACGATGAAGCTTTTCTGGCAGGGCTGAAGCTGACGCATGAACTGGTGTGGGAAGAGACGGGATGGCGATGTGAAAGCCTGTAAACACAAGCCCCCGCAAGGGCGGGGGCAAACAAACTTTATCAGGCTAACTGCTTGCGAAGGTCAGGGTTTGCCTGGATCAGGCGCATAAGCTTTAGCTCGGCTGGGGTAGGTTTTTCACGTTTTGACTCCCACTCCAGCACCATTGCTACGCTGACACCCATCGCTCTTGCGAATTCATCTGTTTTCAGGCCCGATCCTTTGCGTAAACGCTCAAATTCACTAAAAGGATTGGACTTTTGATTCAGGGTAACCGTCGGCGGTACATCTTTAAAAATAATCTGTTCCAGGCTGCTCAGCAGCTCAAACTCAGGATCTTTTAATTCCATTGAGAACTCCTCATAAATCACACATCGGGATCATGAACATCAGAGAGCCTGTTAAGAATAGTCCCTAAACCAGACACAGGATCGTCACGGCTGTGATTAATTGTGCGATAACGATCGCTTTACACGTTTCAGCTATATGGATAGTTATGCTAATTACCTGATTAGTCATATGTAGGGATTCACAGGTATTTTTTTGTAAATAGTCAGTACAAAAACGGGAATACCCGTTTTGCATGAAAACTCTATCTTGCAAGGCTGACCTGGACTATCCTTGTCAGCGTTGGGCACGCGTGTGCCGGTGTGCGCTTTTTGGGTGAAAGGAGTAATAAAATGGCGACAGGAAAGTCCTGCTCTCGCTGGTTTGCGCCTATTGCGGCGTTATTGATGGTTGTTAGCCTGAGTGGGTGTTTCGATAAAGAAGGCGATCAGCGCAAAGCGTTTATCGATTTTCTACAGAATACAGTGATGCGTAGCGGCGAGCGTTTACCAACGCTGACTGCGGATCAGAAAAAACAGTTTGGTCCATTCGTGTCGGATTACGCCATTCTGTATGGCTATTCTCAGCAGGTAAGCCAGGCGATGGATTCCGGTATTCGCCCGGTAGTGGATAGCGTGAATGCCATCCGTGTTCCACAGGATTATATGACCCAGCGCGAACCGCTACGCCAGTCAAATGGCGCGCTTGGGGTACTGAGCCAGCAGCTGCAAAATGCCAAAATGCAGGCTGATGCGTCGCGTTCCGCGTTGAAGCAGGGCGAGGATCTTAAACCGGTCTATGACCAGGTGTATGAGAAAGTCGTGACCAAGCCGTCAAACGCTTTGCAACCGCTGATCCCGGCGGCGCAGGTCTTTACTCAGCAGTTGGTCCAGGTGGGTGACTTTATTAGTGAACAAGGTACGCAGGTGAGCTTTGTCTCTAACGGTATCCAGTTCCCGACCTCCCAGCAGGCGAGCCAGTATAACGCGCTGATCGGGCCGCTCGCGTCCCAGCATCAGGCCTTTAGCCAGGCCTGGAGCGCAGCAGTCGCTGCTACGGAATAAGAAAAACCCCCGCTTCGGCGGGGTTTTTTTATGCTTGATGAAAATAACGCTTGTCATTCATCTACCACATCGGTATAACTATGTTCGTCGGTTTGTTACACAGACCTAAAGCAGTTTAGTAAAGCAGTCCAGATTGTTATCCATAGATACCCTTCGTAGTGACCCTTCCTTCATCGCTTAAAAATCTGTAACGCAATCCATCAAGCCGGAAGGCACAATATATTTGTTAATAAGGTAATTTCTATGTCTGCTAAAATGACTGGTCTGGTAAAATGGTTCAACGCTGATAAAGGTTTCGGCTTCATCACTCCTGACGATGGCTCTAAAGACGTGTTCGTACACTTCTCTGCTATCCAGAACGATGGTTACAAATCTCTGGATGAAGGTCAGAAAGTTTCCTTCACCATCGAAAGCGGCGCTAAAGGCCCAGCAGCTGGTAACGTTGTAAGCCTGTAAGCTTCCAGCCCAGTAGCACTAAATTCAAAAACCCGCCTTCTGGCGGGTTTTTTCGTTTCTACTGTTGTATCTGCGGGTTAACGCAGTTCTTATCCACTTTACCGCCGAGCGCGGCAATCAGGTTATCCACGGCGGTCGCCGCCATGTTGTAGCGTGTTTCATGAGTTGCAGAGCCGATGTGAGGCAGGGCGACGACGTTCGGCATGGTCAGTAGCGGAGAATCCACCGGCAGCGGCTCTTGTTCAAACACGTCCAGACCAGCGGCGTGGATCTCACCGTTTTGCAGTGCCTCAATCAGCGCCTTCTCATCGACCACCGGACCACGACCCGCGTTGATGAAAATGGCCGATTTCTTCATCTTTTCAAACGCCGCTTTGCCGATGAGATGACGCGTTTCATCCGTCAGCGGCAGTATCAGGCAGACAAAGTCGGCTTCCCGCAACAGCGTATCAAGCTCGCAATAAAGGGCGTTGAAACGTTCTTCAGCTTCACTGTGGTGACGGCGCGCGTTATATAGAATGGGCATGTTGAAGCCAAAATGCGCGCGCTGTGCCAGCGCCAGACCGATACGGCCCATCCCAACAATCCCCAGCGTTTTGCCATGAACGTCCACGCCGAACCAGTCCGGGCCAATGCTTTTGGTCCATTCGCCCGCTTTCACGCGCTCGGCCACTTCCACTACACGACGGGCGGTGCTAAGCACCAGCGCCATCAGCGTGTCGGCGACGGTCTCCGTCAGGGCATGGGGCGTGTGCATCAGCAGGATGTTGCGCGCGTTTAGCGCATCCACGTCGAAATTGTCGTATCCCACCGAAACGGTTGAGGTAGCACGAAGCTTCGGCATTTTCTCCAGCAGCGCTGCATCCACCTTTTCGCTCGAACCCAGCAGGCCCTCGGCGCTGGCAAACGCGTCGGCGTGCTGTGCCACGGTTTCCGGGCTGAGGTTCTTTATCCGGGTAACGGTAAAGTGTTCCTCCAGGCGTTTTTGCAGATCTTCAGGCAGTGCTTTGTACAAAATGACGGACGGCTTCATGCTAATCTCCGTTGATTTTAAAAGGATTCAGGCGTGGCGTGCGCCGACGGGTAGCTGTTGATTATTAGCAGGCTTAACAATCAGAGTAAGCCATACCGAGGCAAAAAGCGCCACCCCCATAAAGATGTAAGAGGCCGACGGGCTGCCGGTGGCACCGTTAAGATAGCCCACAAACCACGAGCCAAAGAACGAACCCAGCGCACCCATACTGTTGATCAACGCCATCGCGCCCCCTGCGACGTTACGCGGCAGCATTTCCGGGATGATGGCAAAGAACGGACCATACGGGGCATACATGGCCGCACCCGCAATCACCAGCAGAGTGTACGAGACCCAGAAGTGGTTCGCGCCTACGGCCCAGGAGCCAATGAAGGCAAAAGCAGCGATCAGCAGCAGTGGCCAGACGAACAGCTTACGGTTTTGCAGCTTGTCCGATGCCCAGGAGACGATAATCATCGCGATGGTCGCAGCCAGGTAAGGCACCGATGACAGCCAGCCCACTTCCACCATGCCAAGGTTTTCACCGCCGCTGCGGATAATCGACGGCAGCCACAGCACAAAACCGTACACGCCAATACTCCAGGTAAAATACTGTGCACACAGCAGAATAACGTTCCGGGAGCGGAAGGCTTCGCCGTAGTTACGCACCGCTTTAAGCCCCTGCTGCTCTTTATCCAGCTGCGCCTGGAGTGCGGCTTTTTCGTCTTCAGAAAGCCATTTCGCCTGGGCTGGCTTATCTTTCACCAACACCCACCAGCAGAAGGCCCAGATAATCGCGGGAACCCCTTCGATGATGAACATCTCGCGCCAGCCGAAGGACTGGATCAGATAGCCGGAAACCACCGACATCCACAGCACGGTGACCGGGTTACCGAGTATCAGGAACGTATTAGCACGTGAACGCTCCGATTTTGTGAACCAGTTGCTGATGTAAATCAGCATTGCTGGCATGACGGCCGCCTCAACCACGCCGAGAATAAAGCGAATAGCCGCCAGAGCAGGAATGTTATTCACCACGCCAGTAAGCGACGCACAGGCACCCCATAAGATCAGGCAGATGAAAATGAGCTTTCGCACGCTGCGGCGTTCAGCGTAAATCGCGCCGGGGATCTGGAAGAAGAAATACCCCAGGAAGAAGAGGGCGCCCAGCAGGGACGAGACCCCTTTGGTGATCCCGAGGTCTTCGTTGATCCCGGCGGCGGATGCGAAACTGAAGTTGGCACGATCCAGGTACGCCAGGCTGTACGTGATAAACACGATTGGCATGATGTACCACCAGCGTTTTACTGCATTGGTCGAACTGTTCATAGGCTTGCCTCTGTTGTTGAGGTTGTTGCCGCCGTTGTCTGTAGGGTACACGGTGGCTTAATTATCTGGTGCGGATTGCTGCCCCACCCTGGTCCTCTCCCACGGGGAGAGGGAATTTAGACGCCGAGCTCTGCTCGTGTTGGTAATCCTTCGCTGTCGCCCTGCACCTGAATCGCCAGCGAACCAATTTTGTTGCCTCGCGCCACGGCCTGCGACAGCGGTTTGCCCTCCAGCAGGGCGCTGATGACCCCGACGGCAAACCCATCGCCCGCGCCCACGGTATCGACCACGTTGTCGACTTTTACCGCAGCGACAGCGCCTTGCTCACCGTCGGCAGTTTTAAACCATGCGCCGTCGGCACCGGTTTTCAGCACCACGGCTTTTACCCCTCTGTTGAGGTAAAAATCAGCAATGCCTTCGGGCGTGCTTTCGCCAGTGAGGATCATTCCCTCTTTTATGCCCGGCAGAACCCAGTCCGCCTGAAACGCCAGTCGGTTGAGTTTCTCAGCCATCTCCGCTTCGCTTTTCCACAGTACCGGGCGCAGGTTCGGATCAAAGGAGATCGTTTTGCCCTGCGCTTTCATTGCCGAAGCCGCGTGATCGAGTAAATCGTACGAGCTGGCCGAGAGCGCCGCCGCCACGCCGCTCAGGTGCAGGTGGCGCGCGGAGGAGAAATACGCGGCGTGGTAATCATCCACGGAGAGATGGCTTGCCGCTGAGCCTTTGCGGAAATACTCCACGATGGGATCGGTTCCATTTTCAACTTTAGATTTCAGCTGAAAGCCCGTCGGGAAGCGTCCGTCGAGCGTGACGCCTGCGGCATCAATGCCCTCTTTTTTCAGCGAGTCGAGAACGAAATGGCCAAAGCTGTCATTGCCCACGCGGCTCACCCAGCCGACATTCAGCCCCAGCCGCGCAAGGCCGGTAGCGACATTCAATTCGGCGCCTGCCACGCGTTTGATAAAGTGCTCCACTGCGCTCAGCTCGCCCGTTTCGGTGGCGACAAACATCGCCATGGCCTCGCCGATAGTGATAACGTCCAGCGTCTTGTGCATGGTTTACTCCTCGCGCAGCAGGTTGACGTAATGGCGGGTGACGGCGGTGAGATCCGTCCCTTCGAGCGGAAATTCGATACCGCGCGGCGCGTCGGCAGGCAGTTGATTAAGCAGATCCCGCCAGCGAGAATCGGTCTGATCCGGCGCGACGGCGCGGAACTGCGCCTTATGCGGGACTGCGGCCTTCACATGAATATAGCTCACGGCGGGAGCCAGCTGTCGTGCAGCCTCTTCCGGGGAGTCGCCAACCCACAGCCAGTTGCCCATATCGAACGTCAGTGTGACCGGCAGCGCCATTACCCGGCAGGCGGCTTTGAAGCGCTGCATCGGCGCGAGCTGCCCGCAGTCGGTCTGGTCGTTTTCCACCACCAGCGTCATGCCGCTTTCATCCAGCAGTGCGCGCAGGGCTTCAAGCGGTTGTTTGTCGCTGAAATGACCCAGCGAAACTTTAAGCCACAGCGCGTTCAGTGCGCTGGCTTCGCTAAGGTAGCGCGGAAGATCCGGGTTGAGGGTTCCATCGGGCATAAACAGGGGGGCCGGGGCGGAGTAGCACGCCAGTAAACCCAGCAGTTCAATGGACTCGCCCAGCGCAGGCAGGGCCATTAACTCGTCGTGGCTGAAGAGCTCTCGGCGGATTTCAACGCCATCAGCCCCTGCGCCGGCAATAACGGGAAGCATTGCCCGTTGACCGCCTGCCTGTCGCACCTGATCCGCACCATACGCGGCGGTGACCACCATAATTTTCCTGCTCATTTCCTGACTCCAGAGCGTAATCGATAGTATTACGCTAGATGGAACCGGTTCCAAAGAAAAGATCGGGATGCTGAATTTATGATCGCTGTCACGAAGGGGAAATTAACGGGCAGTAGAGCCGCGAACGATCAGCTCGCCAGAAAAAACCTGCTCGCGTACGGCGTCGCGGGTGCCTTCAATGCGGCGAACCACTTGTTCAACCGCGGCATAGCCGATCTGCCAGGTGGGTTGTTTGAGGGTGGTAATGCCTACGCCAGCAAGTTCAGCCCACTCCAGTTCATCAAAGCCGAGCAAGCCGATGTCGCTGCCCCAGTGCAGGCCAATGCGTTTAAGCGAGCGGGCAACCTGAAGCGTCAGCGCCCCGTTAGCGGAGATCACCGCCTTACGCATTCCCCGATGGCGGGTATGGAACTGGCGCAGGGTATTATCCAGCTGTCCGGCTTCATGGAGGGGGATTTCGGCATTTTCGGCGATCACACCGGGATAACGCGCCAGCGTGGCGCGAAATGCAGACAGGCGGTCCCGACGGGTGTTAACCATGCCAAGCGGTTCGCTCAGGAACAGAATGGCTTCGAAACCCTGTTCAATCAGGTGCTCGGTGGCAGTGGTGGCCGCCTGGGTGTTATCCAGCCCGACCACATCGCAGGCAAATTCCGGGATTTTGCGGTCAATAAGCACCATCGGGAGAGACGATTGTTGCAGACGATTTAGCCCCTCTTCGCGCATCCCGACGGCATTGACCACGATCCCTTCCACCTGATAGCTGCGCAGCAGATCGAGGTAATGCAACTCCTGATCAACTTCGTTATTGGTGTTACAGACCAGCGGGGTAAAGCCTTTTTCCCGGCACGCCGCTTCGATGCCGCTGAGTACGTTAACGGAGTAGGGGTTAGTGATATCGGCGATGATAAGCCCAATCAGGCGGGTGCGACCCCGCTTGAGGCCGCGCGCCATCAGGCTGGGACGGTAGTCGAGATCGGCAATGGCTTGTTCGATCCGCGCCAGCAGCGCATCGGACAGCAGGTGTTTCTCGCCGTTGAGGTAGCGTGAAATGCTGGTTTTACCGGTTTTGGCGGCTTTCGCCACGTCGCTGATGGTGGCCCGGGTTGGTTTGATCATCGCTGATTTCCCTGAATTTAGTGAGAATACCTTAGCGGGAAAATCTGGCGAATCAAGCAATTTGCCGGGTGGCGGTCTGATGCCCTCACCCCAACCCTCTCCTACAGGAGAGGGCGCAAATACTAAAACGGCAACGGGGTTGCCGTTTTGCTTTTACCTACTGCACAGGACTCAACGTAATTTCAACGCGGCGGTTCTGCGCTTTGCCTTCCGCCGTGCTGTTGCTGGCGATCGGGTTAGCCGGACCCATGCCGCTGGTGCGGATGCGGTTCGCTTCTACGCCCTGGGTGATCAGCGAGCTGGCCACGGAATCGGCGCGCTGCTGCGACAGACGCATGTTCAGATCCTGGCTGCCGGTGCTGTCGGTGTAACCAATCACGTTCACGGCAGTTTTATTGTACTCTTTCAGCACTGCGGCCACGCCGGTCAGGGTGTTCGCGCCTGCGGGTTTCAGCGTCGCGCTGCTGCTGTCAAAGGTCACGTTGTTTGGCATGTTCAGGATGATGTTGTCACCGCTGCGCGTCACGCTTACGCCCGTACCTTTCATTTTGTCACGCAGTTTTGCTTCCTGCACGTCCATGTAATAACCCACGCCGCCGCCCAGGGCTGCGCCTGCCGCTGCGCCAATCAGCGCACCTTTGCCGCGATCTTTCTTGGAGGAGGAGAGTACGCCAACGCCAGCGCCTACCAGGGAACCAATACCCGCGCCAATGCCGGATTTGCCCGCTTCGCGTTCACCGGTGTAAGGGTTGGTTGTGCAGCCTGAAACAGCCAGTGCGCCGCTCACCAGAGCGGCAATAACGAGTACGCGTTTTTTCATCTTATTTCCTTAATCCTTTTTATTCTTTGCCACGACGGACGTGGCAGTGGATTATGACGTCCGGATACGGAGAAAATTCAGTGTATAACTCTGAAATTTGTCACAAACGATAAATTGCCTCAATGAAAGGCCGAAACACCTGCACGCAACCAGGAGCGCACGCTTTGAGCACCTCAACAAAAACCATTCTGACCGCCGCCCACTGGGGGCCGATGCTGGTCGAAACCGATGGCGACACTGTGCTGTCGTCTCGCGGGGCTTTGCCTTCGCGCCATCTCAACTCTTTACAGACCGTCGTTCGCGATCAGGTACACAGCAAGACCCGCGTCCGCTGGCCGATGGTGCGTAAAGGCTTTCTGGCGTCACCGGATAAACCGCAGGGTATTCGCGGGCAGGATGAGTTCGTGCGCGTGAGCTGGGACGATGCGCTGGCGCTGATCCATACGCAGCATAAACGCATCCGCGACAGCTATGGCCCGTCGTCCATTTTTGCCGGCTCCTATGGCTGGCGCTCAAACGGCGTGCTGCATAAGGCTGCAACCCTGCTGCAACGCTATATGAGCCTGGCCGGAGGATATACCGGCCATCTGGGTGATTACTCGACCGGCGCGGCGCAGGCGATCATGCCGTATGTCGTGGGCGGGAATGAGGTTTATCAACAGCAGACCAGCTGGCCGCTGGTGCTGGAGCATACAGAGGTGGTGGTGCTGTGGAGCGCCAACCCGCTCAATACCCTGAAAATTGCCTGGAATGCGTCCGACGAGCAGGGCGTTTCCTACTTCGATGCGCTGCGCAAAAGCGGCAAGCGCATCATCTGTATCGATCCGATGCGCTCTGAAACCCTGGATTTCTTCGGCAACAGCGCGGAATGGATCGCGCCGCATATGGGCACCGACGTGGCGATGATGCTGGGCATCGCCCACACCCTGGTGGAGAACGGCTGGCACGACACGGAATTTCTGGCGCGTTGTACCACGGGGTTCGATAAATTTGCCGACTATCTGACGGGACAAAGCGACGGTATTGCCAAAACCGCAGAGTGGGCCGCGGCGATTTGCGGCGTTAATGCCGTTAAAATCCGCGAACTGGCGGCATTATTCCATAGCCATGTCACGATGCTCATGTCCGGCTGGGGGATGCAGCGCCAGCAGTTTGGCGAGCAAAAGCACTGGATGCTGGTGACGCTCGCCGCGATGCTTGGGCAGATTGGCACACCCGGCGGCGGTTTTGGTCTTTCCTATCACTTTGCCAACGGCGGCAACCCTACGCGTAAAGCCGCGGTGCTGGCGTCCATGCAGGGCTCGGTGCAGGGTGGCGTGGACGCTGTGGAAAAAATTCCGGTGGCACGCATTGTTGAAGCCCTGGAGAACCCCGGCGGGTTTTATCAGCACAACGGTCAGGATCGCCATTTCCCGGATATTAAGTTTATCTGGTGGGCGGGTGGGGCCAACTTCACCCATCACCAGGATACCAACCGCCTAATCCGCGCCTGGCAGAAACCGGAGCTGGTGGTGATCTCGGAGTGCTTCTGGACTGCGTCAGCGAAACATGCCGATATCGTTTTGCCTGCCACGACCTCGTTCGAGCGTAACGATCTCACCATGACGGGGGATTACAGCAACCAGCATATGGTGCCGATGAAGCGCGTCGTGGCTCCCCGGGATGAAGCGCGGGATGATTTCGACGTCTTTGCCGACCTGAGTGAAATGTGGGAAGCGGGCGGGCGGGAGCGTTTCACCGAGGGCAAAACGGATCTGCAATGGCTGGAAACATTTTACCAGATTGCCAGCCAGCGCGGGGCTGCGCAGGGCGTGTCCCTGCCGCCATTTGCTGAGTTCTGGGAGGCGAATCAACTCTTCGAAATGCCAGAAAGCGAGCAGAACGCGCGGTTTGTGCGCTTTGCTGACTTCCGTCGCGATCCGGAGAATCACCCGTTAAAAACCGAAAGCGGGAAGATTGTGATCTACAGCGAACGCATCGCCAGCTTTGGCTACGCGGACTGTCCGCCGCATCCGGCGTGGCTGGAGCCGGACGAATGGCATGGCAATGCGCAGCCGGGGCAGCTTCAGCTGCTGTCTGCCCATCCTGCCCATCGTCTGCACAGCCAGCTCAACTATTCGGCTCTGCGCGAGCAGTATGCGGTGGCGGGTCGTGAGCCGATCGCGCTGAATAGCGACGATGCAAAGGCGCGGGGGATTAACGACGGCGATCTCGTTCGGGTCTGGAACGCGCGCGGGCAGGTGCTGGCAGGCGCCGTGGTGAGTGACGGGATCCGCCCTGGCGTTTTCTGCATTCATCAGGGCGCATGGCCGGATCTGGCGCTGGACGAGGGCGGTATTTGTAAGAACGGCGCCGTAAACGTGCTGACCAAAGATCTCCCCAGCTCGAAGCTGGGGAATGGCTGCGCGGGGAATACGGCGCTGGCATGGGTGGAGAAATATGAGGGGCCGGCGCTTACCCTTACGGCGTTTGATCCGCCTGCCAGCTCATGATCCACGTCGGGTGTTGGGTATCATCCTGCCAGGCGCTGTCTTCGATGCGAAAACCCTGAGCATGATAGAAATTCACCGCCCGCACGTTTTTCTGGTACACCTCCAGGGTTAAATACGGGTAGTGCTGCTGAACGTGGTTCAGCAGCGCACGCCCAATCCCCTTTCCGATGAACGCCGGGGCGACAAACAGCGCCCCCACGAACTGGAACTGCATGACGCTGATAAAACCGCACAGGGTACCGTTTTCTTCCCAGACCCAGGTCTCGGCGGCGGGAAGGTATTCATCCCGCACTACCGCTTCATTCGCTTGCCAGTAACTTGCGTCGATAAACGGATGCGCCTCGGTGGTGCTCTCCAGCCACAGACTCAAAAGCGGCGCGGTGTTCTCACTTTGCCATTTGCGGATCATGGTGGCCCTCCGGATGGCAGAAGCAGCCCGTAATGTGGTCATTGACCAGCCCGCAGGCCTGCATAAAGGAGTAACAGATGGTGGTGCCCACAAACTTAAAGCCGCGTTTTTTCAGCGCTTTCGACAGGGCATCTGAGGCGGGGGTCGACGTTGGGATCTCTGCAAGCGTGGCGGCCTGCGTCACCTTCGGCTCGTTATCCACAAACGACCAGACAAATGCTGAAAAGGGTTCGCCATTTTGCTCCATCGCCAGATAAGCACGCGCGTTACCAATAATGGCCTGAATTTTACCGCGATGGCGGATGATACCGGTATCCAGAACCAGCTTTTGTACGTCGTCGTCGGTCATGGCGGCAACCGCAGCCGGATCGAACTGGTGGAAGGCTTTGCGATAGTTCTCACGCTTTTTCAGAACGGTGATCCACGACAGCCCGGCCTGCTGGCCTTCAAGGCAAATCATTTCAAATAGTTTTTTACCGTCGGTTTCCGGTACGCCCCATTCCTTGTCGTGATAATCGATATAAAGCTGATCCTGGCTTACCCAGCCGCAACGTTGCATAGGTCATCTCCCTTCCTGATACGGTAAACGCAAAAATTTCAATCTGCCCGGCTTGACGTGTCTGCTAAAGAGACAATAGTTAATACAGGGCTATACGCCCTAATACCTCTTCGAACAATGACATATATCGCCGAACTCGGCTCTTTCTGGAGTCGCTTTGATGATGATAAAAAAAATCAGTGGTCGCCATGCTGCTTCTGGCCTGGTGGGTGTTTCAGTCTGCCTGCTTTTTTGTCACACCGCTTTTGCGTGGCAACAGGAATATATCGTTTCAGATGCACAAAGTAATACGACGGAACGTTATACATGGGACGCCGATCACCAACCTCGTTATGAAGATATTCTCGCGGAGCGTATTAACCGCACGCAGAATGCTACGGGGTTTACCCTGAACGATCCCTCCGGTTCGGATGCGGAAACCGTTCTGAGCGTTGGCTGGAATTTTCCCGTGGCGGGACATTTCACCACCGGGCCCGTCATGGCGTGGCGCACTGATGGCGCCCCCCCTGTAACGGTGAATGCGTTTGAGGATACAACCACCACGCAGTCGCTTACCGATCCCCTCTGGCATGCCAGCGTGAACTCATTGGGTTGGCGTGTTGATACGCAGTATGGTGATTTACACCCCTGGGCGAAGATCAGCTATAACCAGCAAACTGAAGAAGAATATTTATATACGCTGGGATTGAGCGCCAAATTTTAAGGGTTGTTATTTTTTTAAACGATACGATAACATATTTAATACAATTATGACGGGGTCTGGAGCGATAGTGCCCACTAACAGAACAGCGCTTCATTCCCCGGCAAGGTCATTCATTCCAGATCCCAGGCATTTCATTCCTTCTCTCCTGCATTTCATTCCGTTTTTCCCCAACGCTATAGAGGTTTTGTTTATCGTTGTCCTCAGCGAATTTCCATAATTTATCTTGCAGGACACTGCCATGAACACATCAACTTATAACCGCACGCGTTGGCTGACGCTATTCGGCACCATCGTTACCCAGTTCGCACTGGGATCGGTCTATACCTGGAGCCTGTTTAACAGCGCCCTGTCCGATAAGCTCGGCGCGCCGATAAGCCAGGTGGCATTCTCCTTCGGCTTGCTGAGTCTTGGGTTAGCAATTTCCTCTTCCGTGGCGGGCAAACTTCAGGAACGTTTCGGCGTGAAGCGTGTAACCATGGCATCCGGGATCTTGCTGGGCTTGGGATTCTTCCTGACGGCATATTCTAACAACCTGATGATGCTGTGGCTGAGCGCCGGGGTGCTGGTGGGGCTGGCGGACGGCGCAGGTTATCTGCTGACGCTGTCTAACTGCGTGAAGTGGTTCCCGGAGCGTAAAGGGCTTATCTCCGCATTTGCCATTGGTTCATATGGCCTGGGCAGCCTCGGCTTCAAATTCATCGATGCGCATCTGCTGGCCTCGGTTGGGCTTGAGAAAACCTTTATGATCTGGGGCGTGATTGTGCTGGTAATGATCCTCTTCGGCGCCACGCTGATGAAAGATGCGCCGCAGCAGGAAGTGAAAACCGTTAACGGCGTGGTGGAGAACGATTTCACCCTCGCTCAGTCCATGCGTAAGCCGCAGTACTGGATGCTGGCGGTGATGTTCCTGACGGCCTGCATGAGCGGTCTGTATGTCATCGGTGTGGCGAAAGATATCGCGCAGGGAATGGTAAAACTGGACGCGGCGACGGCGGCGAACGCCGTAACGGTCATCTCCATCGCTAACCTCTCGGGTCGTCTGGTACTGGGTATCTTGTCTGACAAAATCGCCCGGATCCGCGTGATTACGCTGGGGCAGGTGATCTCCCTGGTGGGTATGGCAGCACTGCTGTTCGCTCCGCTGAACGAGGCGACATTCTTTGCGGCGATAGCCTGCGTAGCCTTTAACTTTGGCGGCACTATTACCGTCTTCCCGTCGCTGGTGAGCGAGTTCTTCGGCCTGAACAACCTGGCGAAAAACTACGGCGTGATTTATCTCGGCTTCGGTATCGGCAGTATTTGCGGTTCACTGATTGCCTCGCTGTTTGGTGGCTTCTACGTGACATTCTGCGTGATATTTGCCTTGCTGATTATTTCGCTGGCGCTGTCCACCACGATTCGTCAGCCGCAGCGCGAGGTATATAAAGAAGCGCATGCATGATTCGATAAAAAGGGGCCGCAGGGCCTCTTTTATTTATTTCTAAATCGCTTCCGGACTTGCTATTTTGTAAAAATCTTCATCGATTCACATTCTCTGCTGCCACTTTTCTTTCCTGCTGTGGTCTACTTATCGCGCTTGTAGACGTTTCTGATAACGGTTTCTCTCGCATCTACTTACTCTGTCAGCTTTCTCACTGAGATTCGGCGGGTCTTTATACCCCTTCCCCCAGGGTTGTTTGCATGAAATATATTAGGTCTCTTACCCAGCAAAGATTGTGTCTGATGCTGGCTGTCTATATCGGTTTGTTTCTGAATGGCGCGGTGCTGTTCAGACGAGTGGAAGGTTATTTCGAACACCTCACTGTAAGAAATGGAATTTTTGCCGCGATTGAAGTGTTTGGCTCAATTCTGGCGACCTTCTTCCTGCTACGTCTGCTCTCGCTTTTTGGCAGACGTACATGGCAGGTTCTGGCCTCGCTGGTGGTGATTATCTCCGCCGCCGCAAGCTATTACATGACATTCATGAATGTGGTCATTGGCTACGGTATTGTGGCCTCGGTGATGACCACGGACATCGACCTCTCGAAAGAGGTGGTGGGTCAAGGGTTCATCCTGTGGACGATTCTGACCTGCCTGATCCCGCTCTTCTTTATCTGGAGTAACACCTGCCGCTACACCCTGTTACGCCAGCTGCGTACCCGGGGACAGCGCATCCGCAACGTCGCCGTCGTTCTTCTGGCGGGTCTGCTGGTATGGGCGCCTATTCGCCTGATGGAAAAACAGCAAAAGCGGATCGAAAAAGCGACAGGCGTGGATATGCCAAGCTACGGCGGCGTGGTGGCTAACTCGTATCTGCCGTCTAACTGGCTGTCGGCGTTAGGTCTTTATGCCTGGGCTCAGGCGGACGAATCCAGCGATGTGAAATCGCTGATTAACCCAACCAAAAAGTTCACCTACCAGGCCCCGGCTGACGGGCTGGATGATACTTACGTGGTCTTCGTTATCGGCGAAACGACGCGCTGGGATCATATGGGTATCCTCGGTTATGACCGCGATACCACCCCGAAACTGGCGCAGGAAAAGAATCTTGTAGCTTACCGCGGCTACTCCTGCGATACCGCCACGAAGCTCTCGTTGCGCTGTATGTTTGTTCGTGAGGGCGGTGCGAGTGATAATCCTCAGCGCACTCTCAAAGAGCAAAACGTGTTTGCTGTTCTGAAGCAGCTTGGATTTAGCTCCGATCTGTTCGCCATGCAAAGTGAGATGTGGTTCTACACCAACACCATGGCGGATAACATCGCCTACCGCGAGCAGATTGGCGCCGAGCCGCGTAACCGCGGAAAGAACGTTGATGACATGTTGCTGCTCTCTGAGATGGAACAGTCACTGAAAAACCATCCGCAGGGTAAGCATCTTATTGTTCTGCATACCAAAGGGTCACACTACAGCTACTATCAGCGTTACACGCGCGATTTCGCCAAATGGACGCCTGAGTGCGTCGGCATTAACAAGAACTGTAGCAAGCAGGAGCTGATCAATGCCTATGATAACTCGATTCTGTATGTGGATACCTTCCTCAGTCGGGTGATCGACCAGCTTCGCGATAAGAAAGCGATTGTGATCTACGCGGCCGACCACGGCGAGTCCATCAACGAGAAAGAGCATTTACACGGTACGCCGCGTAAGCTGGCTCCGCCTGAGCAGTTCCGCGTGCCGATGATCATGTGGATGTCGGATAAGTACCTGGAAAATCCGGACAAAGCCAAAATGTTTGCCCATCTGAAACAGCAGGCAGAGATCAAGGTACCGCGCCGTCACGTTGAGCTGTACGACACCATTATGGGCTGTCTCGGCTATACCTCACCGAACGGTGGGATTAACGAAAACAACAACTGGTGTAAACTCCCTGATAACACCACAAAAGCCGCGCAGTAGCTGGTCTGGCGAGAATATCGCCAGTTGAATGGCTTTTTGAAAATAAGGGATTGACGGGGGCGCACCTCAGCAGTAAGATGCGCTCCGCATTCGGCGAGTAGCGCAGCTTGGTAGCGCAACTGGTTTGGGACCAGTGGGTCGGAGGTTCGAATCCTCTCTCGCCGACCACATTCTAAAAAGGGCTAACCGCAAGGTTAGCCCTTTTTGCATTAACGCGTTACCCCGCACGAGTCCTCAAAATACCCCTTAGCCCTGCTTCCCCCTGCCTGCTTGCGGTTTTGTGACATAATCCATTGTATTTTTTTATATATAGTTTGATCTTTTTTCGCGTTGCTTATGGATAACCTCAGCATTTTTCGCTGTGCGTTTTAACGTTCGCGGTATTTAGTGCTCAGATAATCACCATCCTGTAAGAAAATTTACCCATTCTGAATAAAACTTAATCACTGAGTGTTGCGAAATATGAAGATAATTGTGCTGCATCATGGCGAGTAGCATAAATTTCTCTGCTGAAAACTCACGGTCAGGGTTTTTTTAATCTTTGTTTGCGGTTTCTCACACTCCACGTAAATCCCCGCCACCTGTATTGACGTTTTCACATTCTGTTGACAGATTGTAGGGCACGAGGGGCATTTCAGGGAGGATCTGCGCTGCAACTCAAACGCTCTTCTGAAAGGATTCTCTATCCCTTTTAACGCCTTCGGGCATCACCGACCGGACCGGGTAAAAAATAAATAAAGGTCAGGCGGCGTAACACAACAAAGCAAAACATCACATTGGAGCACAATAATGAGTATTTCCTTGAAGAAGTCAGGGATGCTGAAGCTTGGTCTGAGCCTGGTGGCCATGACCGTTGCAGCAAGCGTACAGGCAAAAACCCTGGTTTACTGTTCTGAAGGCTCTCCGGAAGGCTTTAACCCACAGCTCTTTACCTCTGGTACGACTTACGACGCAAGCTCTGTACCGATCTATAACCGTCTGGTTGAATTTAAAACCGGCACCACGGAAGTGATTCCTGGCCTGGCTGAAAAGTGGGATATCAGCGAAGACGGTAAAACCTATACCTTCCACCTGCGTCAGGGCGTGAAGTGGCAGGACAGCAAAGAATTTAAACCTACGCGCGACTTTAACGCCGACGACGTTGTGTTCTCCTTCGACCGTCAGAAAAATGCCCAGAACCCGTACCATAAAGTGTCTGGCGGCAGCTATGAATACTTCGAAGGGATGGGTCTGCCAGACCTGATCGCTGAAGTGAAAAAAGTGGACGATAAAACCGTCCAGTTTGTGCTGACGCGTCCGGAAGCGCCATTCCTGGCTGACCTGGCGATGGACTTCGCCTCGATTCTCTCTAAAGAGTATGCGGACAACATGCTGAAAGCCGGCACTCCGGAAAAAGTGGACCTGAACCCAATCGGTACCGGCCCGTTCCAGCTGCTTCAGTACCAGAAAGATTCCCGTATTCTGTATAAAGCCTTCCCGGGCTACTGGGGCACCAAGCCGCAGATCGACCGTCTGGTCTTCTCCATCACGCCTGACGCATCCGTGCGTTACGCAAAATTGCAGAAAAACGAATGTCAGGTGATGCCGTATCCAAACCCGGCTGACATCGCGCGCATGAAGCAGGACAAAAATATCAACCTGCTGGAGCAGGCGGGCCTGAACGTGGGTTATCTCTCCTTCAACACCGAGAAGAAACCGTTCGATGACGTGAAAGTGCGTCAGGCGCTGACCTACGCGGTGAACAAAGAAGCGATCATCAAAGCCGTTTACCAGGGCGCAGGCGTTGCGGCCAAGAACCTGATCCCACCAACCATGTGGGGCTATAACGACGACATTAAGGACTACACCTACGATCCTGAGAAAGCGAAAGCGCTGCTGAAAGAAGCGGGCCAGGACAAAGGCTTTACCGTTGAGCTGTGGGCGATGCCGGTACAGCGTCCTTACAACCCGAACGCACGCCGTATGGCGGAAATGGTTCAGGCTGACTGGGCGAAGATTGGCGTACAGGCCAAGATTGTGACCTACGAGTGGGGCGAGTACCTGAAGCGCGCCAAAGCGGGTGAACACCAGGCGGTCATGATGGGCTGGACCGGTGACAACGGGGATCCGGACAACTTCTTCGCGACCCTGTTCAGCTGTGCGGCAGCGAAAGACGGTTCTAACTATTCTCGCTGGTGCTACAAGCCGTTTGAAGATCTGATCCAGCCGGCGCGTGCGACCGACGATCACAACAAACGTATCGAACTGTATAAGCAAGCGCAGGTTGTCATGCACGATCAGGCTCCGGCGCTGATTGTTGCTCACTCCACCGTGTACGAGCCAGTGCGTAAAGAAGTGAAGGGCTACGTGGTCGATCCACTGGGCAAACACCACTTCGAAAACGTGTCTGTTGAATAATAAGTAGGGTGTTCTCCCTCTCCCTCCTGGAGAGGGCAGGGGTGAGGGGCGTGCATGCACCCCCTCACCCTAACCCTCTCCCACAGGGAGAGGGAATTTACATTTGTGAGCAATACAGACGTCACGCCACTGAGTGTGCGTCATCAGAGAGAATCCGGGTTATGTTGCAGTTCATCCTCCGACGTCTGGGACTGGTTATCCCGACGTTTATCGGTATCACCCTTCTCACTTTTGCCTTCGTCCATATGATCCCGGGTGATCCGGTGATGATTATGGCGGGCGAGCGTGGTATCTCCCCTGAACGTCATGCGCAACTGCTGGCTGAACTCGGCCTCGATAAGCCGATGTGGCAGCAGTATCTCCACTATATCTGGGGCGTGTTGCACGGCGATTTAGGGATTTCACTGAAAAGCCGTCTTCCGGTGTGGGACGAGTTCGTACCTCGCTTTAAAGCGACGCTGGAACTCGGTATCTGCGCCATGATCTTCGCGACCGCGGTAGGGATCCCCGTTGGCGTACTGGCTGCCGTTAAACGTGGCTCTATTTTTGACCACACCGCTGTTGGCCTGGCACTGACCGGCTACTCCATGCCTATCTTCTGGTGGGGCATGATGCTGATCATGCTGGTCTCGGTGCAGTGGAACCTGACGCCGGTCTCCGGACGCGTCAGCGATATGGTTTTCCTTGACGACACCAATCCGTTAACCGGCTTTATGCTGATTGATACGGCGATCTGGGGCGAAGAGGGCAACTTCATTGATGCGGTTGCGCACATGATCCTGCCTGCAATGGTGTTGGGCACCATCCCTCTGGCGGTGATCGTGCGTATGACCCGTTCCTCCATGCTGGAAGTGTTGGGCGAGGATTATATTCGTACTGCCCGCGCTAAAGGCCTGACCCGTATGCGCGTCATCATCATTCATGCCCTGCGAAACGCTATGCTGCCGGTGGTAACCGTTATCGGTTTGCAGGTCGGTACGCTGCTGGCGGGGGCGATCCTGACCGAAACCATCTTCTCCTGGCCGGGTCTTGGACGCTGGCTGATTGATGCGCTGCAACGCCGTGACTATCCGGTTGTGCAGGGCGGTGTACTGCTGGTCGCGACGATGATTATTCTCGTCAACCTGCTGGTCGATTTGCTGTACGGCGTGGTGAACCCGCGTATTCGTCATAAGAAGTAAGGGGCCATCATGTCACAAGTTACTCAAAATAAAGTGGTCACCGCACCGGTGCCAATGACGCCGATGCAGGAATTCTGGCACTACTTCAAGCGCAACAAAGGCGCGGTCGTCGGGCTGGTGTATGTTTCCATCATGATCCTGATTGCGGTGTTTGCGAACGTCCTTGCGCCGTATAACCCGGCTGATCAGTTCCGCGATGCGCTGCTGGCACCTCCTGCATGGCAGGACGGCGGAAGCCTGGCGCACCTGCTGGGCACCGACGACGTGGGTCGCGATGTGCTTTCGCGCCTGATGTACGGCGCACGCCTGTCGCTGCTGGTTGGCTGCCTCGTTGTCGTACTGTCGCTGATCATGGGGATCGTACTCGGCCTGGTGGCAGGCTACTTCGGCGGCATTGTTGATAACATCATCATGCGCGTCGTCGACATTATGCTGGCATTGCCAAGCCTGCTGCTGGCGCTGGTGCTGGTGGCGATCTTCGGTCCGTCGATTGGTAACGCCGCGCTTGCGCTGACGTTTGTTGCGCTACCGCACTATGTGCGTCTGACCCGTGCGGCGGTGCTGGTGGAAGTGAACCGCGACTACGTTACCGCCTCTCGCGTGGCGGGTGCCGGTGCGATGCGTCAGATGTTTATCAATATCTTCCCAAACTGCCTTGCGCCGCTGATTGTTCAGGCGTCGCTCGGTTTCTCTAACGCCATTCTTGATATGGCCGCTCTTGGCTTCCTTGGCATGGGTGCGCAGCCGCCAACACCGGAGTGGGGCACCATGCTCTCCGACGTGTTGCAGTTCGCGCAAAGCGCCTGGTGGGTCGTCACCTTCCCGGGTCTGGCGATTCTGCTGACGGTGCTGGCATTTAACCTGATGGGTGATGGTCTGCGTGATGCACTTGATCCCAAACTGAAGCAGTAAGAGGCACGAGATGGCGTTATTAAATGTAAATAAATTATCCGTGCACTTTGGCGACGAAGGCACACCGTTTCGCGCCGTGGACCGTATCAGCTACAGCGTTAATCAGGGCGAAGTGGTCGGGATTGTAGGAGAGTCGGGCTCCGGTAAGTCAGTGAGTTCGCTGGCGATTATGGGGCTGATTGACTACCCCGGCCGCGTGATGGCGGAAAATCTGGAGTTCAACGGTCAGGATCTGAAGCGTATTTCCGAAAAACAGCGCCGCCAGCTGGTGGGCGCGGAAGTGGCGATGATCTTCCAGGACCCCATGACCAGCCTGAACCCATGCTACACCGTGGGTTTCCAGATTATGGAAGCGATTAAGGTGCATCAGGGTGGGAATAAGAAAACCCGTCGCCAGCGTGCTATCGATCTGCTGAACCAGGTGGGGATACCTGACCCAGCATCGCGTCTGGACGTTTACCCGCACCAGCTTTCAGGCGGGATGAGCCAGCGCGTGATGATCGCCATGGCGATTGCCTGTCGGCCAAAGCTGCTGATTGCGGATGAACCGACGACGGCGCTTGACGTGACCATCCAGGCACAGATCATCGAGCTGCTGCTGGAGCTGCAGCAGAAAGAGAACATGGCGCTGGTGCTGATTACGCACGATCTGGCGCTGGTGGCGGAAGCGGCGCACAAAATCATCGTGATGTACGCGGGTCAGGTGGTGGAGACCGGAAGTTCGCACGATATCTTCCGCGCGCCGCGTCATCCGTATACGCAGGCGTTGCTGCGTGCGCTGCCGGAGTTTGCCCAGGACAAAGCGCGTCTGGCGTCACTGCCGGGTGTGGTTCCGGGTAAATATGACCGTCCGCAGGGCTGCCTGCTGAATCCGCGCTGCCCGTATGCGACAGATAAATGCCGCGCCGAGGAGCCAGAGCTGAATCTGCTGGCCGATGGTCGGCAGTCAAAATGCCACTACCCACTCGATGATGCCGGGAGGCCAACACTATGAGTACGCACCAGGCCACCACGCAACGGCCGCTGTTGCAGGCTATCGACCTGAAAAAACATTACCCGGTGAAGAAGGGGATTTTTGCCCCCGAGCGCCTGGTAAAAGCGCTGGACGGCGTCTCCTTCAGCCTTGAACGCGGTAAAACGCTGGCGGTCGTCGGGGAGTCGGGCTGTGGGAAATCCACGCTGGGCCGTCTGCTGACGATGATTGAAACGCCAACCGGCGGCGAGCTTTACTATCAGGGCCAGGATCTGCTCAAGCACGATCCGCAGGCGCAGAAGCTGCGTCGCCAGAAAATCCAGATTGTGTTCCAGAACCCGTACGGTTCTTTAAACCCGCGTAAAAAAGTGGGGCAGATTCTGGAAGAACCGCTGCTGATTAACAGCAATCTGAGCAAAGAGCAGCGTCGTGAAAAAGCGCTGGCGATGATGGCGAAGGTGGGGCTTAAAACCGAGCATTACGATCGCTACCCGCATATGTTCTCTGGTGGTCAGCGTCAGCGTATTGCCATCGCTCGTGGGCTGATGCTTGACCCGGATGTGGTGATTGCCGATGAGCCGGTCTCAGCGCTTGACGTGTCCGTTCGCGCGCAGGTGCTTAACCTGATGATGGATTTACAGCAGGATCTGGGACTGTCGTATGTCTTCATCTCCCATGACCTGTCCGTGGTCGAGCACATTGCCGATGAGGTGATGGTGATGTATCTGGGACGCTGCGTGGAGAAGGGGACGAAAGATCAGATCTTTACTAACCCGCGTCATCCGTATACCCAGGCACTGCTGTCTGCGACGCCGCGGCTGAACCCGGATGACCGCCGTGAGCGCATTAAGCTGACCGGTGAGTTGCCAAGCCCGCTTAACCCGCCGCCGGGATGTGCGTTTAACGCCCGCTGCCGTCGCCGCTTCGGTCCGTGTACGCAGTTGCAGCCACAGCTAAAGGATTATGGTGGACAGCTGGTGGCCTGCTTCGCGGTCGATCAGGATGAAAACGGCGAAAAGCCGCATGCATAAATAAAAAAACCGGCGATAAGCCGGTTTTTTTACGTCTGAGGTCTACTTCCGTAAACGAATCTGGTCGACGGCGTGTTTCTCACTCTTGGTGAGGATCAGGCTTGCGCGTTCGCGCGTCGGCAGGATGTTCTCTTTGAGGTTGACGTAGTTGATCTCATTCCACAGCCCGGTCGCCACGCTGATAGCCTCTTCTTCAGAGAGCTGGGCGTAGTTGTGGAAGTAGGAATCCGGGTCGGTGAACGCCCCTTCGCGGAACTTCAGGAAGCGGTTGATATACCAGCGTTGCAGCAAATCTTCCGGCGCATCGACATAAATTGAGAAATCGACAAAGTCAGAGACAAACACATGATGCGGATCGTGAGGGTAATCCATCCCGCTTTGCAGGACGTTTAAGCCTTCCAGAATCAGGATGTCGGGCTGCACAACCGTTTTGTCGCCATCCGGGATGCGGTCGTAGATCAGATGCGAGTAAACCGGCGCGGTAACGTGAGGTACGCCCGATTTTAGATCTGAAACAAACTTTACCAGGCGGTGCATATCATAAGAGAGCGGGAAGCCCTTCTTTTTCATCAGGCCGCGTTCTTTCAACACCTCGTTGGGATGCAGGAAGCCGTCTGTGGTGATCAGCTCCACGCTGCGGTGTTCCGGCCAGCGGCTCAGCAGCGCCTGAAGCACGCGCGCGGTGGTACTTTTACCCACTGCCACGCTGCCCGCAATACTGATGATATAAGGAATACGTTGACCGTTCGTGCCGAGGAACTGTTCCAGGACGGCCTGACGACGCAAATTGGAGCTGATATAGAAGTTAAGCAAGCGAGAGAGGGGGAGATAGATTTCTGCCACCTCTTCCAGGGAGAGATCTTCGTTTATCCCTTTTAGCCGTGCGATTTCACCTTCCGTCAGTGTCATAGGGACGGAGTCACGCAGGGCTGCCCACTGGCTACGGTTAAACTGAAGATAGGGCGTCATTAACGTTTGCTCTTTTTTGCTCATAAGCATGCTTCTGTGAACCATCACGAAACGGCGGGTGCGGGCTCATCACATAGTTAATTTTGGACAATGGGCAGGAGGTTAACACCAGATGAGAGGAATAATAAGAAAAAATATGGGAAAGCGATGCTTAACCGGGCAGGTATCACGTGGGGCTATAGCGTGCCGAAATCAGGCGTTCATGTTGAATTTTTAACCGTGAGCGGATGAATTTACAGCGGTTAGCCCTGGTTTCGAATAAAATGTGAGCGAAAGAACGTTTTATGCAATTTTTTAGTTGCATGACTGCGCAGGTCTCCATAGAATGCGCGCTACTTGATGCCGACTTAGCTCAGTAGGTAGAGCAACTGACTTGTAATCAGTAGGTCACCAGTTCGATTCCGGTAGTCGGCACCATCAAGTCCGGTGGGGTTCCCGAGCGGCCAAAGGGAGCAGACTGTAAATCTGCCGTCACAGACTTCGAAGGTTCGAATCCTTCCCCCACCACCACTTTCTGGCAGCGTCAACGCCGCCGGAGCTGGTTGGAAAAATTGACCAGCTCGAACAGAAAAGAGAGAAATCTCTTTTTTTGTTACAGAAAGAACTGGGTAGCCGAGTTTCAGGATGCGGGCATCGTATAATGGCTATTACCTCAGCCTTCCAAGCTGATGATGCGGGTTCGATTCCCGCTGCCCGCTCCAATACGTGCTGATATGGCTCAGTTGGTAGAGCGCACCCTTGGTAAGGGTGAGGTCCCCAGTTCGACTCTGGGTATCAGCACCACTTCACTTCTCCCTCCCTTTCTCTCTGTTTCAATGTAAATGTATTCAACAGTTCAGGCATTTTCGCCTGGTTGATGTGGTGATATCACCGATTTATCCGTGTCTTAGAGGGACAATCGATGTCTAAAGAAAAGTTTGAACGTACAAAACCGCACGTTAACGTCGGTACTATCGGCCACGTTGACCATGGTAAAACAACGCTGACCGCTGCAATCACTACCGTACTGGCTAAAACCTACGGCGGTGCTGCTCGTGCTTTCGACCAGATCGATAACGCACCAGAAGAAAAAGCTCGTGGTATCACCATCAACACTTCTCACGTTGAGTATGACACCCCGACTCGCCACTACGCACACGTAGACTGCCCAGGCCACGCCGACTATGTTAAAAACATGATCACCGGTGCTGCGCAGATGGACGGCGCGATCCTGGTTGTTGCTGCGACTGATGGCCCTATGCCTCAGACTCGTGAGCACATCCTGCTGGGTCGTCAGGTAGGCGTTCCTTACATCATCGTGTTCCTGAACAAGTGCGACATGGTTGATGACGAAGAGCTGCTGGAACTGGTAGAGATGGAAGTTCGTGAACTGCTGTCTCAGTACGATTTCCCAGGCGACGACACTCCAATCGTTCGTGGTTCCGCGCTGAAAGCGCTGGAAGGCGATGCAGAGTGGGAAGCGAAAATCATCGAACTGGCTGGCTTCCTGGATTCTTACATCCCAGAACCAGAGCGTGCGATTGACAAGCCATTCCTGCTGCCAATCGAAGACGTATTCTCCATCTCCGGTCGTGGTACCGTTGTTACCGGTC